>NZ_JBIMEY010000001.1:0-981671 GCF_051262655.1 Nesterenkonia maliinae
CTCGAGCTGCCCGGGGTTGAACTGCGCGGACTCCACGCCCACATCGGCTCGCAGATCTTCGAGCCTGCCGGCTTCGAGCTGGCGGCGCAGAAGCTCATCACCTTCCTGGCGCGCCTCCGTGCTGACCACGGCGTGGAGCTTCCCGAGCTCGATCTCGGCGGTGGCCACGGGATCGCCTACACCGAGGCAGACACCCCGCGCCACCCCGAAGACATCGCCGCGGCACTGGCCGCCACGGTGAAGCAGGCCTGCGCGGAGCACGAGCTGCGCGTGCCGCGGATCTCCATCGAGCCCGGCCGGGCCATCGTCGGACCCGCTGGGGTCACGCTCTATCGGGTCGGCGTGCAGAAGGACGTCCAGGTCGACGCCCCCGACGGCAGCACCACCTCGCGGCGCTATGTGGCCGTCGACGGCGGCATGAGCGACAACGCCCGCGGTGTGCTCTACGACGCCGACTATTCGGCGGTGCTCGCCTCGCGCCGGGTGACCGGTGAACACGCCCTGTCTCGCATCGTGGGCAAACACTGCGAGTCCGGCGACATCGTCGTGCGAAACGTATACTTGCCGACGGCGACGGCCCGGGATGATCTCCTTGCCGTTCCCGCCACCGGCGCGTATTGCCACTCGCTCTCGAGCAACTACAACTACCTGACTCGACCCGCAGTGGTCGCCGTCGCAGACGGCGCCTCCCAGGTGCTCATCCGCCGAGAGACCGAGCAGGACATGCTCGGGCGCGACACCGGCTTTGCCGCACGCTGACACACAGCACGCGCGCAGCACCGGGAACCGAACAGGCACAAGGGATTGAGGTCATCATGTCCGCAGCAAGGACCACCGCAGGGCCGCTGAAGATCGGTCTGCTGGGAGCAGGCAACGTCGGCTCCCAGGTTGCACGCACCCTGGTCGAGGAGCGCGAGCTGATCTCCTCGCGCGTCGGCGCCCCGATCAAGCTGGTCGGCGTCGCCGTCCGCGACGTCGAGGCCCCGCGCGACTGGAAGATCCCCGGCGAGCTGCTCACCACCGACGCCGAGGCGCTGGTGGACGAGGCCGACCTGATCATCGAGCTCATGGGCGGGCTTGAGCCTGCCGGCACCCTGGTGGAGCGCGCCCTGCGCGCCGGCACCGCCGTGGTGACCGGGAACAAGGCGCTGCTCGCGATCCAGGGCGGCAAGCTCAGCCAGGCCGCCGCCGAGTCCGGCGCGCTGCTGCGCTTCGAGGCCGCGGTCGGAGGCGCGATCCCGATCCTGCGCCCGATCCAGGAGTCCCTCTCCGGGGACCGCATCACCAAGGTGATGGGCATCGTCAACGGCACCACCAACTACATCCTGGACCAGATGGACTCCACCGGAGCCGCGTTCTACGACGCCCTGGCCGAGGCCCAGCGGCTGGGATACGCCGAGTCGGACCCGACCGCCGATGTCGAAGGCCACGACGCCGCCGCGAAGGCCGCGATCCTCGGCGCACTGGCCTTCCACTCGCCCTTCGACATCCATGACGTCTACTGCGAGGGCATCACCTCCGTCACCTCCGCCGACATCGAGGCCGCCGCGGCCTCCGGCTACGTGATCAAGCTGCTGGCGATCGTCGAGAAGAACGACGACGGCGCCATCCTGCGCGTGCACCCCACCCTGCTGCCCCGCACCCACCCGCTGGCAAGCGTCCGCGGAGCCTTCAACGCCGTCTTCGTGGTCGCCGAGAACGCCGGAGAGCTGATGTTCTACGGCCAGGGCGCCGGCGGGCTGCCCACCTCTTCGGCCATCATGGGTGATGTGGTCTCGGTGGCGCGACGGCTGCACGGCGGCTCGGACCACCCCGGGACCACCGACACCAACGGAGACTCCCAGACGGTGCGCGCGCTGCCGGTGGATGACGCCCGCACGCAGTACTACATTGATATGGAGGTCGCCGACCGCGAGGGTGTCATCGCCGAGGTGGCCCGGGTGCTGGCAGATCATCACGTCTCCATCGAATCCATGCGGCAGCCCGGCAGCGTCTCGACCGACGGCGAGGTGGACACAGAGTCGGCACGTGAGCGCGGCGCCGTCGTGCAGGTCGTCACCCACCTGGCCAAGGAGAAGGACCTCTCCGACACCGTGGCCACGCTGCGGGCCCTCGACGTGGTCAAGTCCGTGAACTCGGTGCTGCGCGTCGAAGTCGAGCAGTAGCCCGAACAGCAGTCCTGGGCCCAGTCCCACCCGAGCAGTTCCCACCAGCACGACGATGAAGGAGCACCCACTCGTGGCGCACCAATGGCGCGGAGTCATCCGTGAATACGCAGACCGACTCCCCGTGGAGGAGACCACCGAGGTCATCACCCTGGGAGAGGGCGGCACCCCGCTGGTCTACGCCCCGGCGCTCTCCGAGCTGGTCTCCGGCACGGTCTACCTCAAGGTGGAGGGGATGAACCCCACCGGCTCCTTCAAGGACCGCGGCATGACCATGGCGATCACGGCGGCAGTGGCCGAAGGTGCGAAGGCCGTGGTCTGCGCCTCCACCGGCAACACCTCCGCCTCGGCCGCCGCCTATGCCACCCAGGCCGGACTGACCTGCGCGGTGCTGGTCCCGGCGGGCAAGATCGCGATGGGCAAGCTCTCCCAGGCTGTCGCGCACGGCGCAGAGCTGATCCAGGTGGACGGGAACTTCGACGGCTGCCTCGACATGGCCCGGAAGCTCTCCGAGAACTACCCGGTGTTCCTGGTCAACTCGGTGAACCCGGCCCGCATCGAAGGCCAGAAGACCGGAGCCTTCGAGGTCGTGGACGCCCTCGGCGACGCGCCTGACTATCATCTGCTCCCGGTCGGCAACGCCGGCAACATCACCGCGTATTGGAAGGGCTACAAGGAATACTCCGAGCCCTGGACCAACCCCTACGCGGGTGGGAACGGCGAGGAGCTCGCCGCGGTGGCCAGCCACACCCCGATCATGTGGGGGTTCCAGGCCGCGGGCGCAGCACCCATCGTCATGGGTCACCCGGTGACCGAGCCGGAGACCGTCGCGACGGCCATCCGGATCGGCAACCCCGCCTCATGGGAGAAGGCCGAAGCCGCCCGGGATGAGTCGGCGGGAGTCATCGAGGCGGTGACCGACGAGGAGATCCTCGACGCGCACCGCTGGCTCTCCTCCCGAGAGGGTGTCTTCGTGGAGCCCGCTTCGGCCGCCGGCGTCGCCGGACTGATCAAGAAGCACTCGGCGGGCGAGGTTCCGGCGGACAAGACCATCGTGATCACCGTGACCGGGCACGGCCTCAAGGACCCCGACTGGGCCCTGAAGAATGCCGACGGCTCGGACGTCACCCCGACCATGGTCCCGCAGGACGTCGAGACCGTGGCCCGGCAGCTGGGGCTCTGATCCTTGTGAGCGGTCAGCCCAGCATGCACAAGCTCGGTCAGGGACTTGCCCCGGACCAGGCACTGGCCCCTTCGGCCGCAACACCGCCGAGCGCAACGGGACGCGGAGACCTCGCGCTGCGCGAACCGCTGTCGGCCCCGGTGGCCTTCCACCTCCGAGTCCCGGCCACCTCGGCGAATCTGGGTCCCGGCTACGACACCATGGGCCTGGCGCTGAGCCTCTTCGATGAGATCACCGTCCACGCCGCCCCGCGGCGAGGCCCCACCGCGCAGGTCGAGATCACCGTGGAGGGCGAGGGTTCAGCCACGTTGCCCCGTGATGCCTCCCACCTGGTGGTCACCCTGGTCGAGAAGATCCTCAACGCGAAGGGCTTCAGCCTCCCGGACCTCGAGGTCCGCGCGGTCAACAACATTCCGCACAGCCGCGGACTCGGGTCCTCCGCCGCGGCCGTGGCCTCCGCGGTGATGACCGCCCACGCGCTGCTGCCCGAGGGGCTCACCACGGACGAGCAGCTGCAGATCGGGTCCCGGATCGAGGGGCACCCGGACAACTACGTGCCCGCGCTGCGCGGGGGAGTGGCGATCTCCTGGCAGGAGACCGGCCCCGCGGCCTCTGCCGACGAGGGTGCCGACGGCTCTGCCCATGACTCGCTGGCCGGAGCGTTCAGGACCGCACCGCTGATCCCGCACCCGCACCTGCGCACGGTGGTGGCAGTGCCGAACTTCGAGCAGTCCACCCAGGTGGCGCGTGACCTGCTGCCCGCCCAGGTGGACCACGCCGTCGCCGCGCGGAACTCCGCGCGTGCCGCGCTGCTGGTCCACGCCCTGACCAGCGCGCCTGAGCTGCTGCTCGATGCCACCGAGGACGCTCTGCACCAAGAGCAGCGCCGACCCGCATTTCCCGGATCGATGGCCCTGGTGGATGGCCTGCGCGAGGCCGGTTTCGCCGCCGTGATCTCCGGCGCGGGCCCCTCGGTGCTCGTGCTGACCGACTCTGAGGCCCAGGCCAGCGCTGCGGCGCGGCAGATCTCGGCGCTCGGCGGACCCGACGCGCAGGGCCACGTGTTCGCCCCCGCGATCCTGCCGATCGCAGGCACTGGTGTTACAGTGGAGTCACATCAGCGTTGATGGCGTGCCCCGCACGCTCACTCCCCAAGGCCACTGAGCTGGCCCTGAAGAGATCACCGTAATGTTCTTTCGCGCAAGTTGCGCTTATTTCCTGAGCGCGCTGGACGCTGCAGACTCCTCGAACGAGTGATTCAGCAGGATCCCGCGATGATCCCACTCCCCGCCGGGGACGCGGACCGTGCACGAAGACTCTCCAACGTTTCATGCGCGAAAGAAACTGAAATTAGCCAACGGACTTCTGACGCTCCGTTGAAGACATCGCAGGACGGCGCATCCGCCGGGCCTGCCTGACGAGGGGGAAGGAACCTTCGTGACAGAAACCACCGCTGAGACCACTGCGACTCAGAGCGCCGAGAAGGCCGAGTCCGCTGCACCCGAGGCCAAGAGCTCCGGGCTTGCCGGTCTGAAGCTCGCGCAGCTGCAGGCGCTTGCCTCCCAGCTGGGCATCACCGGAAGCTCCAGGATGCGTAAATCTGCCCTGGTGGAGGCCATCTCCTCGCACCAGCGCGGCGGCGCCGTCGCCGACAAGCAGCAGGACCAGTCCTCCAGCGCAGGCGAGAACGATGCCGCCAAGAGCGGCAACGACAACCAGGCAGACGGGGCGCAGGAGCCCGCTGCCAAGCGCCCGAACCGCCGCCGGTCCAAGGCCGAGCCCAAGGCGACCGAGGCACCCACAGAGCAGAACGGCGCCAGCCCCGAGACTGCCGAGAACGCCCCGAGCAGCGATGTCGCGCGTGGCGAGAACGGTCGCGAAGACGCTCGCGACAACGGCCGCAACGATCAGCAGGCCAACGACAGCAGCAACGGCAACGACGACGGCGGCGATTCTCAGCCCCGCGGACGCAACCGCAACCGTCGCAGCCGCAACCGTGACGACAACGCCGCCGCGCAGCAGAACACCGCTCCGGCCGAGGGTCAGCAGTCGAACGCCCAGCAGTCGAACTCACAGCAGTCCAACACCGCGCAGTCCGACTCGCAGCAGTCGAACTCCCAGTCGGGCTCCAACGAGCAGTCTCAGGACCAGGCTCAGGACAACGGCCAGCGCAACGACGGCGAAGGCCGCAACCGGCGCAGCCGCGACAACAACAGCCGCGACAACAACAGCCGCGACAACAACAGCCGCGACAACAACGGACGCGACAACAACGGACGCGACAACAACGGACGCGACGGTGGTCGTGGAAACCGCGACAACAACCGCAACGAGCGCAGCGACAACAACCGCGGCGGAAACGACGGCAGCCGCAATGACGGCAACCGGAACGATCGCAACGACGGCGGCCGGGACAACAGCCGCAACGACGGCAACCGCAACGACGGCGGTCGGGACAACAACCGCAACGACGGCAACCGCAACGAGGGTGGTCGTGACGAGGAACGCCGCAACCGGCGCAGCCGCAATCGCAATGACCGCAACGATCGCAACGATCGCAATGACCGCAATGACCGGGGCGATCGCAACAACCGCCGCCGCGGCCGCGATCCTGAGGTCGATGACACCGAGGTCACCGAGGACGATGTCCTGGTCCCGGTGGCAGGCATTCTGGACGTGCTCGACAACTACGCCTTCGTGCGCACCTCGGGCTACCTCTCCGGACCCAACGACGTCTACGTGTCCCTCGCCCAGGTCAAGCGGCACAACCTGCGCAAGGGCGACGCCGTCCACGGACACATCCGGGCCCCCCGCGAGGGCGAGAACCCGCAGAAGCGCGCGAAGTTCAACGCGCTGGTGAAGCTCGATGCCGTCAACGGCCGCCCTCCCGAGGCGAACGCCGAGCGGGTGGAGTTCAGCAAGCTGGTTCCGCTGTACCCGCAGGACCGGCTCCGCCTCGAGGGTGACCCGAAGGACATCGCCCCCCGTGTGATCGACCTGATCGCGCCGATCGGCAAGGGCCAGCGCGGCCTGATCGTCTCCCCGCCCAAGGCGGGCAAGACGATCATCCTGCAGGCCCTGGCGAAGTCGATCAAGGCCAACAACCCTGAGGTCCACCTCATGATGGTCCTGGTCGACGAGCGGCCCGAGGAAGTCACCGACATGCAGCGCACGGTCGACGGCGAAGTCATCGCGTCGACCTTCGACCGCCCGGCAGATGACCACACCACCGTCGCCGAGCTCGCCATCGAACGTGCCAAGCGTCTGGTCGAGCTGGGCAAGGACGTCGTCGTGCTGCTGGACTCCATGACCCGACTGGGTCGTGCCTACAACACCGCGGCCCCCGCCTCCGGCCGGATCCTCTCCGGCGGTGTGGACGCCAATGCCCTCTACCCGCCGAAGCGGTTCTTCGGCGCGGCGCGCAACATCGAGAACGGTGGTTCGCTGACCATCCTCGCCACCGCGCTCGTGGAGACCGGGTCCAAGATGGACGAGGTCATCTTCGAGGAGTTCAAGGGCACCGGCAACATGGAGCTGCGCCTGTCCCGCCGACTGGCGGACAAGCGCATCTTCCCGGCCGTCAACGTGAACGAGTCCTCCACCCGTCGCGAGGAGAACCTCCTCTCGGCGGACGAGGTCAAGATCATGTGGAAGCTGCGCCGCGTGCTCTCCGGACTCGAGCAGGAGCAGGGCCTGGAGCTTCTGATCAACAAGCTCAAGGCGACCCAGTCCAACGTCGAGTTCCTGATGCTGGCGTCGAAGACCGCGCTCGGAGACAAAGGCAACTAGCCGCCTCACCAGCTGAAGCCCGGGGAGAGCATCTGCTCACCCCGGGCTTCGCCTGTACCAGCCCGGTCTGCCAGTGCTGCGTTTGCGCGTCAGCCACGGAAACAAGAGAGAATCCAGTCATGAGCGAAGAGATCAACGCCCGGATGTTCGACTCGGTGTCGACGCTGCTCGCGGAGCACGCCGAGCTGCAGGAGCAGCTCGCCGATCCCGCGGTCCACGCCGATCAGTCCCTGGCGCGCCGGCTGGGACGCCGCTACGCCCAGCTCAACGGGGTGGCCGAGGCGCACAAGACCTGGAAGCAGCTCAGCGAGGACCTCGCGACCACCGAGGAGCTCGCTCAGGAGGACTCCGAGTTCGCCGCCGAGATCCCCGCGCTCACCGCGCAGCGCGAGGAGGCCGCCGCGAAGCTGCTGCGGATGCTGATCCCGCGCGATGAGAACGACGTGCGCAACGTCATCATCGAGGTCAAGGGCGGCGCCGGGGGCGATGAGGCGGCGCTCTTCGCCGGCGACCTGCTGCGCATGTACACCCGCTACGCAGAGTCCAAGGGATGGAAGACCGAGATCATCTCCTCGACCCCTTCGGACCTCGGCGGCTACAAAGACGTGCAGATGGCGATCAAGTCCTCCACCAACGACGCGGCCCAGGGGGTCTACGCCTACCTGAAGTTCGAAGGCGGGGTGCACCGGGTCCAGCGGGTGCCTGAGACCGAGTCTCAGGGTCGCATCCACACCTCGGCCGCCGGTGTGCTGGTGCTGCCCGAGGTCGACGAGCCCGAGGAGCTCGAGCTGAGCCAGAACGATCTCAAGATCGACGTCTACCGCTCCTCCGGGCCCGGGGGCCAGAGCGTGAACACCACCGACTCGGCGGTGCGGATCACCCATCTGCCCACCGGGATCGTGGTGGCCATGCAGAACGAGAAGTCCCAGCTGCAGAACAAGGAAGCAGCGATGCGGGTGCTGCGCTCCCGGATCCTGGCCCACCAGCAGGAGCAGATCGACGCCGACAACGCCCAGGTGCGCAAGTCCCAGGTCCGCACGATGGACCGTTCCGAACGCATCCGCACGTACAACTACCCGGAGAACCGGATCGTCGATCACCGCAGCGGGTACAAGGCCTACAACCTGGACACCGTGATCAATGGCGACCTGGAGGCCGTGATCCAGTCCTGCGTCGAGCTCGACGAGCAGGAGCGGCTCGCGGCGCTGAACGACACCCAGGGCTGAGCACATGCCAGCCGATCAGCTCATCCAGGACGCCACGGCCCGGCTCAGTGCCGCAGGGGTCCCCAGCCCCCGGGTCGACGCCGAGATCCTCGCCGCCCATGTCCTCGGCGTCTCGCGCGGACGCCTCGCCGCGATGGCCCTGAGCGGCAGCGCGGTCACCGACGCCGACGCGGAACGGTTCACCGACCTGGTGGCCGAGCGCGCGGATCGAGTTCCGCTGCAGCATCTCACCGGACTGGCGCCCTTTCGGCACCTCGAGCTGCGGGTGGGCCCTGGGGTCTTCATCCCACGCCCGGAGACCGAGCAGGTCGCCCAGGTGGCGCTGGATCGACTGGCCCGGATGGCCGCAGAGCGTCCGGCCTCCTGGCGGCCCCGCGTGATCGACCTCGGAACCGGCTCCGGAGCCCTGGCCGCGGCCATCGCCGCCGAGCACCCGAGCGCCGAGGTCCACGCCGTGGAGCTCTCCGCCCAGGCCGTGGCCTGGGCCCAGCTCAACCTCGCCCCGCTCGGGGTCACCCTGCACCAGCGGGATCTGCGTGAGGTGCCCGAGGGCTGGGAGTCCAGCTTCGACGTCGTCGTCTCCAACCCGCCCTATATCCCCGCCGGCATGGTCCCGCGCGAGGAAGAGGTGCGCGTGCATGATCCGGAGCTTGCGCTCTACGGCGGGGGAGCCGACGGGCTCACCATGCCGCACGCGGTCATCGACACGGCGAAGCGGCTGCTGGTGCCGGGAGGCTGGTTCATCCTCGAACACGCCGAGGTCCAGGCCGCGGCGCTGGCCGCGCACTGCCGCGCCGACCGCTCGCTCTCGCAGATCAGCACGCACCAGGACCTTACCGGACGGGACCGCGCCACCAGTGCCGTCGCTGACGGAGAACCCGCCGCGGGCGTGGAAGAATGGCGCGCGTGAGCCAGATAGTCGACTGCACCGACCCTACCTCCCGCGCCGAGGGCATCTCCCAGGCGCAGGACGCGCTCTCCCGCGGGGAAGCGGTGGTGCTCCCCACCGACACCGTCTACGGGATCGGCGCCGACGCGTTCTCCCCGCAGGCCGTGGCGGTGCTGCTCGCGGCCAAGGGTCGCAGCCGGGCCATGCCTCCGCCGGTGCTGATCGGACGACTCGAGGTCATGGACGCCCTGGCCATCGACGTCTCTGAGGAGGCGCGGGCCCTGGCTCAAGCGTTCTGGCCGGGACCCCTGACGCTGATCCTGGATGCCCAGCCCTCGCTGCGCTGGGACCTGGGGGAGACCCACGGCACCGTGGCGCTGCGCATGCCGGCCGATGAGCTCGCGCTGGATCTGCTCACCGCCACCGGTCCGCTGGCGGTGTCCTCGGCGAACCGCACCGGGATGCCCGCGGCGACCAACGTCACCGAGGCGCAGCAGATGCTCGCCGAGTCCGTCTCGGTCTATCTCGATGACGGGGACCGCAGCTCCAGCACCGCGTCGACCATCATCGACGCCACGGTGACGCCTCCCCGGGTGGTGCGCTCCGGCGCGCTGCCGCTGGCCGAGGTGCAGGCGGTCGTGGCCAGCGTGGAACCCGAGTCTGTAGAACCTCAGTCTGTGGAACCCGAGGCAGAGGCCCCCGACTCCCACTCATGATCTATTTCCTGGCTGTCCTCGCCTTCTCCATGGTGGTGACCTATCTGCTCACGCCGGCGGTGCGTGCCATCGCACTGAAGCTGCGCATCTACACCCCGATCCGGGAACGCGATGTGCACCGCCAGATCAAGCCCCGGTGGGGCGGGGTGGCGATGTTCCTCGGCATGGTCCTGGGCCTGGCCGCCGCCTCCACGATTCCTTATCTGGGCGGGATCTTCGCCGATCTCACCCCGGTGCGCGGGGTGTTCGCCGCGATGGTGGTGATCCTGCTGGTCGGCATGGCCGACGACGCCTGGGACATCCCCTGGATGGTCAAGCTCGGCGGCCAGGTGGGCGCCGCGGTCATCCTGGTGCTGCACGGGATCCAGCTCGAGGTGATGCCGGTGGGCTGGCTCGGGGTCGGTGGGCCGCTGGTGCAGGCGATGCTGACCGTGTTCGTGGTGGTGCTGACCATCAACGCCTTCAACTTCATCGACGGGCTCGACGGCCTTGCCGCCGGCGTCGCTGCCCTCGGCGGTGCCGCGTTCTTCATCTACAGCTACCTGCTGACGCTCTCGATCAACGCCTTCGACGCCTCGAACCTGGTGACGCTGCTGATGGCGGTGCTGGTCGGCTCCTGCCTGGGCTTCCTGCCGCACAACTTCTACCCCTCGAAGATCATCATGGGTGACACCGGAGCCATGCTGCTGGGCCTGGTCATGGCCGCCGGGGCGCTGGCAGTGACCGCCGACGTCGGCCAGCTCGCCGAGGGCTTCAGATTCCGTAACATCCCGGCGTACATGCCGATCCTGCTGCCGCTGGCGGTGACCCTGCTCCCGCTGCTGGACCTCGCGCTGGCGGTGGTCCGGCGCACCGCACGCGGGGCCTCTCCGTTCAGTCCGGACCGCGGCCACCTGCACCACAAGCTGGTCGACGGCGGCTACTCCCACCCGCAGGCGGTGCTGCTGCTCTACCTCTGGTCCGCGCTGTTCGCCTTCGGAGCGGTCTCCTTCAACTTCCTGCCCTGGTGGCTGGTGACTCTGGGCATGGCGCTGACCCTGGGTGCCGCGCTGGTGCTCACGCTGGGGCCCTGGCTGCGCCGTCGCGCGCTGCGGGTGAACCGGGCCGCGGCCCAGCGTGCGCTGCGTCACCGGCTCGAGCGCTGACGCGGCGGCCGCGCCCGGCAGATGGCCCGAGACTGTCCGTGCGCCATACCCCCCGGCAGAGTCGGAGGTCGTTGTTCTGGTAGGCTTTCGGTGATTCCCCACACGTGATCTGTGTTTTCCAACACCTGCGTGGGGGAGTTGCCCGTGGACCGTCATTCGGAAGTCTCCAAATGGACTGGCGGTCCATATTCAAGGCGAGACGGAGTTGATCCGGCTTCCGATGCCCGGGGTTTGAACCCACTGACGGACACCGCAGAGAGGACCAGCGTTGCATTCGCTTGCGCCCATGGCCACCAATGAAGGTGGATTCCAGCCGCCCACGATTTCTGAGACGCATCTTCCGGAGATCTTTCCCTGGATGGCGGAGTGGGGGACTGGCTTCGGCAAGAACATGCTGATGGTCATCCTCTCGGTCATCGTCATCTCATGGTTCTTCATGTGGGCGATCCGGAAGCAGTCCCTCGTCCCGTCCCGCACCCAGTTCGCGGCCGAAGCCGGCTACGGTTTCGTCCGGCACACCCTGGGACGCGACATCCTCGGGGAGAAGCACTTCCGGAAGTGGATCCCGCTGCTGTTCGCGGTGTTCTTCTTCGTGCTGGTCAACAACATCTTCGGCGCGATTCCGGGACTGCAGCTCCCGACGTTCTCCCACGCGGGTCCCGCCTATGCGCTGGCCGCCATCATCTGGATCACCTGGATCGTGCTGGGCTTCAGGACCCACGGACCGAAGTTCATGAAGCTCATGACGGTCCCCTCGGGAGTGCCCAAGTGGCTGCTGCCGCTGCTGGTGGTCCTGGAGTTCCTCTCCAACTTCATCATCCGCCCGCTGACGCACTCGCTGCGACTCATGGCCGTGATGCTCGCCGGGCACATCATCGTGATGCTCGCGGGCTCTGGCGTCGAGTTCCTCGTCGCGCAGCAGGGCGGCCTCGACGGCTACGGGCTGGGCGCTCTGATCCTGGTCGGGTCCATCCCGCTGTACTTCCTGGAGCTGATCATGATGGTCCTGCAGGCCTTCGTCTTCGCGCTGCTGACAGCGATCTACATCCAGGGCTCCATCGAGGCTGACGCCCACTGATTTTCCTCTATGCGGTTCGGATGACCTGAGACGGACACCGAGCGGCAGCGGCGGACCGGCAGACGCCGGGAGGCCTGACATCGAACCGTCCGCGTGGCACGCACGCCGGACTCGTACAGAAAGTGAGCAACACATATGGACGGCACTCTGAACATGGTCGGTATGGGTCTCGCAGGCTTCGGCGCTGCACTGGCCATCGGCATGATCTTCTCGGCCTACCTCAACGGTGTGGCCCGCCAGCCTGAGGCACAGCGCGTGCTTCAGCCCATCGCCATCCTCGGCTTCGCGCTGGCAGAGGCGGTCTTCATCCTCGCCATCGTCTTCGCCTTCGTGCTCTGACGCTGGTCCGATTCTTCTGGGACGGGCACGGGCACTCCGGGTCCTCTGAGATCGTCAGACTACTGAAAAAAGGGTGAACACATGATCAGTGCATCTCTGATCCAGGCAGCAGAAGGCGACGCCAACCCATTGCTTCCCAACTTCTGGGAATTCCTGGTCGTGGCTCTCGGCTTCGTCGTGCTGCTCTTCGTGGTCAAGAAATGGATCGCGCCGGCCTTCGAGAAGGCCTACCAGGCCCGTGTCGAGGCCATCGAAGGCGGCCTCAACGAGGCGGAGAAGGCCAAGGCCGAAGCCGCAGCGATGAAGGCCGAGTACGAGCAGAACCTCGGGGACGCTCGTGCCGAGGCGAGCCGGATGCGCGAGGAAGCTCGCGCCGAAGGTGCGCAGATCGTCGCCGAGCACAAGGAGAAGGCCGCCGCCGAGGCAGCCCGCATCACCGAGCAGGCCCAGCAGCAGATCGCCGCAGAGCGGGCATCGGCTGCATACTCGCTCCAGGCTGAGGTCGGCACGCTGGCCACGCAGCTTGCGAGCCGGATCGTCGGCGAGGCGCTCGAGGACGACAACCGCTCCCAGCGAGTGGTCGATCGCTTCCTCGCGGACCTCGACGCTGATCAGGCAGCCCAGGCTGGCCAGACAGGAGCAGCACAGTAATGGCAGCGGTGACCACCGAATCCCTCGCATCCGTGCAGAAGGAGCTCGCGCCGACGTTGGCCCAGGCCGACCTCGAAGTCGCTCGCGAACTCTTCGCTGTGCTGGATGTGCTCGATTCCTCGGCAGGACTGCGACGCAGCCTCACCGACCCCTCCCGCCAGGCGGGCGACCGGGTCGCGATGGTGCGCAGCCTCTTCGGCGCGAAGGTCAAGGGCACGACGACGGAAGTCCTCGATGCCCTGGTCTCCCGACGCTGGAGCAAGGAGCGCGACCTCGGCGACGCCGTCGAGATCCTCGCCGTCGCCGTGGTGGTCGTACAGGCCGAGCGCGAAGGCCTGGCCGGACTCGAGAAGCTGGAGTCGGCGTTGCTGGACTTCCGGCGGACCGTCGCCTCCTCGCACCAGGTGCAGCGCGCGCTGACCGACGCCCAGGCGACGCCTGAGGCGAAGCAGAAGCTCGGTGCGCAGCTCTCACCTTCGGCCGGCGACGAGGCGCGGCTGCTCATCGATCGCGCTGTGACCTCGCCGCGAGGGCTTCGGCCCGCGCAGCTGGTCGAGCGCTTCACCGAGCAGATCGCGGCACGCCAGCAGCGCTGGATCGCACTGGTCACCGTGGCCAAGGAGCTGGACCCCGGCTCTATGCAGCGGCTCGGGGCAAGCCTGGACCGTTACTTCGGTCGGGAGCTGAAACTCGACGTCGTGGTCGACCCTGCTGTGGTCGGCGGCATCCGCGTCCAGGTCGGTGATGAGGTGGTCGACAGCACCATGGCCACCAAGCTCAATGATCTGAACCGGAGACTGGCCAGCTAGTCTTCTTCAGACTGGCTCAACACATACGTGAATCTTTGAACCACCCGGCCGCACACTGCGGCCATGACTGAGGAGAGCAGGGACTGCAGATGGCCGACTTGACCATCAACGCCGACGACGTCCGCAACGCCTTGAACGATTTCGCCGCATCCTACGATCCCGGCAGCGCAGAGCGCGTCGAGGTCGGACGCGTGATCTCCGCGGCTGACGGCATCGCTCGTGTCGAGGGACTTCCCTCGACCATGGCAAACGAACTTCTTCGCTTCGAAGACGGCACCCTGGGCCTGGCCCAGAACCTGGACACCCGAGAGATCGGCGTCGTGATCCTCGGCGAGTTCTCCAGCATCCAGGAAGGCCAGGAGGTCACCCGCACCGGCGAGGTCCTCTCGGTCCCCGTCGGAGACGAATTCCTGGGTCGCGTGGTCGACCCGCTGGGCACGCCCATCGATGACAAGGGGGCGATCACCCCGGAGGGTCGCCGTCCGATGGAGCTTCAGGCGCCCTCGGTGGTGCAGCGCAAATCCGTGCACGAGCCGCTCCAGACCGGCATCAAGGCCATCGACGCCATGATCCCGATCGGACGCGGCCAGCGTCAGCTGATCATCGGTGACCGCCAGACCGGCAAGACCGCCATCGCGATCGATGCCATCCTGAACCAGAAGGCGAACTGGGAATCCGGCGACGTCACCAAGCAGGTCCGCTGCGTCTACGTCGCTGTGGGCCAGAAGGCCTCCACGATCGCGGCCGTCCGGCAGACCCTGGAAGAGCGCGGCGCGCTGGAGTACACCACCATCGTGGCGTCACCGGCATCGGACCCGGCAGGCTATAAGTACCTCGCCCCGTTCGCCGGCTCGGCCATCGGCCAGCACTGGATGTACGGCGGCAAGCACGTGCTGATCGTGTTCGATGACCTCTCCAAGCAGGCTGAGGCCTACCGCGCGGTGTCGCTGCTGCTGCGTCGCCCACCGGGCCGCGAAGCCTACCCCGGCGACGTGTTCTACCTCCACTCCCGTCTGCTCGAGCGTTGTGCCAAGCTCTCCGACGAGCTCGGCGCCGGTTCGATGACCGGACTGCCGCTCGTGGAGACCAAGGCCAACGACGTCTCGGCGTACATCCCGACCAACGTCATCTCGATCACCGACGGTCAGATCTTCCTGCAGTCGGATCTCTTCAACGCCAACCAGCGTCCCGCAGTCGACGTGGGCATCTCGGTGTCCCGCGTCGGTGGTGCGGCCCAGCTGAAGGCCATGAAGAAGGTCTCCGGAACGCTGAAGCTCGACCTTGCGCAGTACCGGGACATGCAGGCCTTCGCGATGTTCGCCTCTGACCTGGACCCCGCAACCCGCCAGCAGCTGGTGCGCGGCGAGCGGCAGACCGAGCTGCTCAAGCAGGCCCAGTACACCCCGTACCCGATCGAGGACCAGGTCGCATCGATCTGGACCGGCTCCCAGGGCCACCTGGACGATGTCGAGACCGCTGACATCAAGCGCTTCGAGACGGACTGGCTGGACTACCTGCGTCGCAAGACCAACGTGCTGACCAACATCGCCTCCTCCGGCAAGCTCGAGGACGACACCGTCAGCGCGCTCAAGAAAGCCATGGTCGCGTTCAAGAAGGAATTCCACGCCGAGGGTGCCGAGTCCATCGTGGGCAACGAGCAGACCGACGCGATGTCCGCCGACGAGATCAGCCAGGAAGAGATTCCCGCACGCAGCTGAGGGCCACCCCTCAGCTGAGCAGAATCACTTGCTGGACGACATCAGGGAAGGACAAGCATGGGAGCCCAGATTCGGGTCTACCGCCAGAAGATCGCATCGACGTCGTCGATGAAGAAGATCTTCAAGGCGATGGAGCTGATCGCGACGTCTCGCATCGGCAAAGCACGCAGCCGTGCGCGGGCAGCCTCGCCATACGCAGATGCCATCACACGAGCGGTCTCCGCCGTGGCCTCGCAGAACGACATCGATCATGTGCTGACCACAAAGGTGGAGAATCCCACCCGTGCGGCAGTGCTGATCCTCACCAGCGACCGCGGACTCGCCGGCGCCTACTCCACGAACGTGCTCAAGCGGGGCGAAGCCCTGACCAAGCGCCTTCGGGAGGACGGCAAAGAGATCCGCCCCTACCTCTATGGACGCAAGGCGCAGGCGTTCTACGACTTCCGTGAGCGGGAGTACGACCAGGTATGGACGGGCAACACCGACGCCCCCGAGGTGGAGCGCGCTCAGGAGATCGGCCGCACGCTGGTCGATCGCTTCCTGCAGCCCACGGAGGAGGGCGGCGTGGACGAGCTCTATCTCGTCTACACCGAGTTCCAGTCCATGGTGAAGCAGGAGCCGGTGGTGCGACGCCTGTTGCCGCTGGCCTTCGTGGAGCAGGATGCGGATGCCAAGCACGAGCCCACCCCGCTGTATGACTTTGAGCCTGCCGCCGAAGAGGTCCTCGATGCGCTGCTTCCGCGGTACATCGAGTCCAAGATCTTCGCGGCGATGCTCGAGGCCTCGGCGTCGGAGCTCGCAGCTCGCCAGCGGGCGATGAAGTCTGCTGCCGACAACGCGGACGACCTCATCAAGAAGTACACCCTGTTGCGCAACAACGCTCGCCAGGCCGAGATCACCCAGGAGCTCAGCGAGCTCATCGCGGGTGCCGACGCTCTGGCCGCGAGCTAGCCCACGGGTACTCCCGCAGGCCAACAACAGACGTTTTGACATCATCCAAGATCAAGTGAAGTGAGAGAGATGACTGCCACTACTGCAGAGCAGAGCTCCGGAGGAGCCGGTCAGCCGGGTGCGACTGGTCGCATCGCCCGGGTGATCGGTCCGGTCGTGGACATCGAGTTCCCGGCCGACTCCATCCCATCCATGTACAACGCGCTCAACTCCGAGGTCACCCTCGGGGGCGAGACCCGCAGGATCACGTTCGAGGTGGCCGCCCACCTTGGCGACAACCTCATCCGTGCGATCTCGCTGCAGGCCACCGACGGCCTGGTGCGCGGCACTCCCGTGCACGACACCGGATCCGCGATCTCGGTGCCCGTGGGTGAGTCCGTGAAGGGACACATCTTCAACGTCCTGGGCGAGACCCTCGACATGCCGATCTCGGAGCTCGAGGTGCAGGATCGCTGGCCGATCCACCGCCCGGCGCCGAACTTCGCCGCGCTGGAGGGCTCCACCGAGATGCTGGAGACCGGCATCAAGGTGATCGACCTGCTGACCCCCTACATCCAGGGCGGCAAGATCGGCCTGTTCGGCGGCGCCGGCGTGGGCAAGACGGTGCTGATCCAGGAGATGATCACCCGTGTGGCCCGCAACTTCGGCGGCACCTCGGTGTTCGCCGGTGTCGGTGAGCGCACCCGTGAGGGCAACGACCTCTGGGTCGAGATGGAAGAGGCCAACGTCCTCAAGGACACCGCGTTGGTGTTCGGCCAGATGGATGAGCCGCCAGGCACGCGTCTTCGCGTGGCACTGAGCGCGCTGACCATGGCGGAGTACTTCCGCGATGTGCAGAACCAGGATGTGCTGCTCTTCATCGACAACATCTTCCGCTTCTCCCAGGCCGGTTCAGAGGTCTCCACGCTGCTGGGCCGCATGCCCTCGGCAGTGGGCTACCAGCCGAACCTCGCGGACGAGATGGGTGTGCTCCAGGAGCGCATCACCTCGACCCGCGGCCACTCGATCACCTCGATGCAGGCCGTCTACGTCCCCGCCGATGACTACACGGACCCGGCGCCGGCGAACGTGTTCGCCCACCTGGATGCGACCACGGAGCTCTCCCGTGCGATCGCCTCGCGTGGTCTGTACCCGGCTGTGGATCCGCTGAGCTCGACCTCGCGCATCCTTGACCCCCAGTACGTGGGCCAGGAGCACTACGACACCGCGACGCGAGTCAAGCAGATCCTGCAGAAGAACAAGGAACTCCAGGACATCATCGCGATCCTGGGCATCGATGAGCTCGGCGAAGAAGACAAGATCGTCGTCTCCCGCGCCCGTCGCATCGAGCAGTTCCTGTCACAGAACACCTACACCGCCAAGCAGTTCACCGGCGTCGACGGTTCCACTGTGGCGATCAAGGACACCATCGAGGGCTTCAACGCCATCGCCAACGGCGATCTCGACCACATCCCGGAGCAGGCGTTCTACAACGTCGGCGGCCTCGACGACGTCGAGCGTCTCTACTCCGAGATCAAGAAGAGGTCCTGATCATGGCCGAACTCGACGTTCAGGTGGTCGCCAGCGACCACGCCGTCTGGTCCGGTGCCGCGAAGTCGGTGCGCGGGCGCACCGTGGAAGGTGACATCGGTATCCTGCCCGGTCACACTCCGGTGCTCTCGCTGCTGGCCGAAGGCGAGCTGGTCATCAATCCCGTCGAGGGCGCCCCTGTGAAGGCCAAGGTCAGCGGTGGGTTCTTCTCCGTGGACTCCGATCAGGTGACCATCGTCGCGGACAAGGCGGAGCTGGAGAACTAAGCTCCTCCCTCCACTGATCGACTGCATCATCAGGCGGGCCCCCGGACTCCTCACGGAGACCGGGGGCCCGCCTGTGTGTGCTCGGCTGTCTGTGCGCCCGCACAGGGTGTGGGAGTCCACGGGTGCGGTAGATTGGCCCGACCCGTACCCGCTCATACCGTCGCAGGCCCAGGGGAGCGTCCATGCGTGAACTCGTCTACTACATCGCCACCAGCATCGATGGCTTCATCGCCGATCCTGCGGGGGACTTCTCCAGCTTTCCACTCGATCCAGAGACCCTGGCGGTGCTCTTCGACCGGTACCCCGAGACCTGTCCGATTCACGCCCGGGAGGCTCTGGGAGTGACGGGCGCACCGCGTCGCTTCGACACCGTGCTGATGGGGCGGCGCACGCACCAGCCCGCGGTGGACGCCGGACTGGTGGGCGGGGCTTATCCGCACCTTCGGCAGATAGTGGCAGCGCACTGGGCGCTGCCCGAGGCGCCGGGTCTCGAAGTGATCAACGGCGATCTCACGAGCAAGGTGCGCGCGCTCAAGGCTGAAGCCGGCCGAGACATCTGGCTGTGCGGCGGCGCTGAGCTTGCTGGCCAGCTCATCGGAGAGATCGATGAGATACAGCTGAAGATCAATCCGCTGGTGCTGGGTGCCGGAATTCCGCTGTTCCGGTCAGAGCCGCTTCGGCGCACCTTCAACCCCGGTGGTCTTGAATGGTTGCCGGGAGGAGTGAGTCTGGCGACCTTTCGGGCGGCGGTGTCTTCCGGCTAGAACAGCCGAGAGTCGGCGTCGTCGACACCGCGCATCGCGTCGTAGTCCAGCACCAGACAGCGGATCCCGCGGTCCTCGGCCAGCGTGCGTGCCTGAGGCTTGATCTGCTGGGCGGCGAAGACCCCCTGCACGGGGGCCAGCAACGGGTCGCGGTTGAGCAACTCGAGGTAGCGGGTGAGCTGCTCCACGCCGTCGATGTCGCCGCGACGCTTGAGCTCCACGGCCACACTTCCCTGGGGGCCGCGGGCGAGGATGTCCACCGGACCGATCGGGGTAGGGTGCTCCCGGCGGATCAGCCGGTGCCCGACGCCGAGCAGCTCGATCTGCTCCGCAAGCAGCCGCTGCAGATCGGACTCCACGCCGTCCTTGACGAGACCAGGGTCCACACCGAGGTCATGGGAGACGTCCTCGTGGACCTCACTGATCAGGATGCGCAGGGTGTCGTCGCTCTTCGTGGCCGAGACCGTCCAGACCTCGGTGATCCCGGCCTCGCGCTGCTGCGCGTCGGGCGCGGTGACCCGCATCGTCGCAGGCGGGGACATCCAGTTGAGCGGCTTATAGGAGCCGCCGTCGGAGTGGATGAGCACGCCGCCGTCGGCCTTCACCATGAGCAGGCGCGTCGCCTGGGCCAGGTGGGCGTTGAGCCGGCCGGAGTAGGACACTGAACAGGTCGCAATTACCAATCGCACGGTGCCTGATCCTACCCGCTCTCCGGGTGCTCGCCGCACCGGCGGCGACGCCCGAAACTTAGACCTGGAACAATGGGTCCATGGCCAAGTCAGCGAAGGGACCCGGAAGGCGCGCGTCGAAATGGCAGCGCGGTCACCGGCCGCTGTCCACCGGCGTCTTGGGCCAGGGCGCGTTCTCCACCGGGACGGTGCGTCGCCGCGACGGCGAATACCACGTCCGGCACATCTCCGCCTCAGCGGCGCAGAAGATCTACACCTGCCCGGGATGCCACCTCCCGGTGCCTGCGGGGACCGCGCACGTGGTCGCATGGCGGGCAGACTCGATCTTCGGCGACGAGCACGCGGCCGCCGAACGCCGGCACTGGCACACGCACTGCTGGCGGATAGGCTGAAGGCACGCCTGCTGAGAAACCTGAGTACACCGACGTCCGCGATTCTGAGCTGGGGCCCAAATCGGTGCTCCCTGCCCGTCGCGAGGACATCACCCCGGAGACCGAGGACGGACTGACCCTGGTCGGGGAGCTGGCGCTGCCGCTGCACGCGCGCCCCGAGGCCACGCCGGTGACCTTCCACCCGCTGCCCACCCACGGCGGGTTCATGGACTCCCATACCTACAAGAGGGCCTCCTACCGGCTTCCGGCGCTGGCAGACATCGCGGTGCTGCGCTTCAACACCCGGGGCACCAGCTCCCCGAGGATGGCCGATCTGCCCACCACCTGGACCGGACCGATGGCCTCGGAGTAGGCATTGCCTTGCCCCGGGTTGGGGCAGCCGATCTGACCTCCAGGTCGGAGCAGCCGGTCCGAGGCGCCGGGACTCGCTAGCGCGCGTCCTGGCGGCGGATCAGGACTTCGCGGGTCAGCAGCATCACCGCGGCGGCGGTGGGGATTGCCATGAGGGCGCCGAGGACGCCGAGCAGGGTGCCGCCCGCGATCACCGAGATGACGACGACGGCGGCGGGGATCCGCACCGCACGTGCCATGATGCGCGGTGAGACCAGATACGCCTCGACCTGCAGGTACACGAAGTAGATGGCGGCAAAGGTCACGGCGGTCTGCCAGTCCACGGTCAGCGCCACCAGCGTGACGATCGTGCCCCCGGTGACCGGTCCGACCAGCGGGATGAACGCCAGCACCCCGGCCACCACGGCGAAGAGCACACCGAAGGGCACGCCGGCGACGCTGATCGCGATGAACGCCACGAGTCCGTTGAGCACCGCCACACAGGCCTGACCGATCACATAGTGTCCGATCCCGTCGAGGATCCGGTCCCCGAGGTGCTGAACCCGATCCCGGGTCGAGCGCGGCGCCAACCGGTAGGCCCAGGCGGTCATCACCGGCAGCGAGGACAGGAAGTAGATGGCGAGCACGAAGACCACCAGCGCGCCCAGTCCGGTGGTGAGGATGGCGGTGCCGACCCCGAACAGTCCGCCGAGCGCATTGGTGATGTTCGTGGGATCGGAGATGAAGCGGTTGACCTCGGTGTCGATGATCTGCTGGATCTCGAAGTCGGATTCGATGCTCTGGAACCACTCCGAGCCGGAGATGTCGTTGACCAGCACCGGCAGTGAGCCCACAAAGGTCGACGTCTGCTCCGCGACCATCGGGGCCAGTGCGGCGATGAACGTCGCCACGACTCCGAGGAATGCGGTGATGGTGGCGGCCACTCCGGCAGGTCGGGGGAGCCCCGCCCGCTCGAGGCTGCGCACCACAGGGTCGAGACCGATGGCGATGAACAGGGCTGCCGCGATCCAGACCAGCAGCTGCGTGTTCGCCTGAGCCACATAGAACACCAGCAGCGCGAGTCCGACGCCCAGGGCCAGCATGAACCCGTTGTAGACCGGACGGCTTGCGTAGGAGGCGACCCTCTCGGTGTGTTCGGCGGACACCGGGGGAAGCCCGTACTCGTCGTACTCCGGCAGCGCGGCCGTGGATCTGCGTGCCCGGGCGGTGCGGATGCTGCGAACACCGCTGAAGACGCCGCTCCCCAAGGCGCGCAGGCGTCCGGGTGTCGATCCGGAGCTGAACCGGCGCCGACGGCCGGGGACAGGCGCGAGCTGCTCGTCCACGCCGGGCCCCTCGTCGAGGCCCTGCTCCTGAGGATGCTGCTCGGACTCTGTCACGGGGTCAGCTTAGCCACGCGCTGGTGGCTGGACACCATCCTCTCCCGGAGAGTCCTCCAGCGGACGCCCAGACTGTGATCTTATTGTTATCTTGGGTATCCTTGAGGGTTGAACCATCGCCTCCTCCGATCAAGGACATTCCACACGTGCGTTTTCCCGCTTCCATCATCGCTTTCATCCTGGGTCTGCTCATGGCGGGCATCGGAGTGGGACTGCTCACCGTCTGGGCCTCCGATGAGGTCCCGACCGCCCAGAGCGAGGAGGTTCAGGACGCTCCGCTGACCGTGATCAGCGATGAGATCGTCGATCCGGGCGCTGAGCGTGACGAGTTCACCATCAACGCTGAGGGCGAGTACACCATCGCCCTGGCACGGACCCAGGACATCGAAGCCTGGGTCGGCGACGCCGCGCACGTCACCATCGGAGCGGTGCAGGAGGGTGCAGATGACGCCCCGTCCACCATCGAGACGCAGTTCACCGAGGGGGAGGCCACGGTGCCCGACCCGAGCGGCTCCGACCTCTGGGCCGTCACCGAGACCATCGAAGGCGACCTGCGCTACCGCTGGAGCGCCCCCGACGACAGCGGCGAGTGGAGCCTGCTGATCTTCCGCGACGGCGAAGAGCCCGCCCCCAGCGCCGTCACCGTGGAGCTGCCGGAGGAAGAGGACAGCCCGCTCGGCACGGTTCTGATCGTGATCGGCTCGCTGCTGATCCTGGTGGCGATCTTCCTGCTCTACCGCGCGCTCGTGGCACGGCGCCGCGCAGGCGGGATCCAGCAAGGCGGTGTCCAGACCTCTGCCACCCACGATTCCACGCCGGTCGCTGCGACCGGAGTTACCACTGCCACCGGAGCCGCCGCCGCGTCCGGACCCACCGACACCACCGCCGAGGACGAGATGACCCAGACCGAAGGGCGGCCCGAGCGCGCCGACCGGCAGGATTCCCAGCACGACCGTGTAGACCGGCAGGACATCGACCCCGCCGACGAGGAGCTGACCGGGACGCTGGGTTCGATCTCCACCACCGAGAGCACCCGTGACGCGCAGGACCCTGATACCACCGAAGAGGGCCGCACCTGGCGGAGCCGCTCGGTGGCGACCGCAGCTGCTCTGGCGTTGGCCCTGAGCCCGGCCGTGCTCCTGGCCGACGCGGAGAACGCGGCAGAGGACCCGGCCGAGGACGAGTCCGCGCAGACCGAAGATGTGGAAGCCGAGGAGGTCGAAGCAGAAGAAGGTGAGGACGCCGGATACTCGGTGCTGCTGGAATCCCAGCTGCAGGGAATCGTCGATGACATCGCGGAGACCACCGCGGCCGCTGACGCTGAGTTCAACGCCGAGCTGCTGTCCCCGCGCGTCTCGGAAAATGCCGCTGAGGTTCGGGAGCTGACCTACCGCAACCATGAGATCGACGAGGACGTCACCCCTGACGCGATCGGCACCGAGATCCTCAGCGCCGCCGTGACCTCTGCCACCGACTTCCCCCGCCAGGCCGTGGTCATCACCCAGGACGCCGACGCCGAGATCCCGCAGGTGCTGGTCATCGAGCAGAAGTCCCCACGGGAGAACTACGAGCTCATCCAGGCCGTTCTGATGGTCCCCGGCACAGAGTTTCCGGCCATCGCCGCTGAGGACGGCGGGGCGGAGCCTGTCGACCCGGACAACGAGGACGCACGTTTCGCCGCGAATCACGCCATGGAGCGCGTGGCGGTGTACCTGAACAACCGCGAGTACTACTTCGGGATGAACGTCGAGGACAACGCCTATATCGAAGACCTGCAGGCGTACCAGGAAGAGCTCAGCGAGAGCGCCGAGGACCTCAGCATCTCCTACACGCGGCCCTCCATCGAAGAGGGCAGCACCGCGATGCGTCTTCCCGACGGCTCGGTGATCGCGGTGGGAAGCTTCGACTCCACCACCCAGCTGCGCCCTGAGGACGGCGCCTCGATCAACCTCTCCGGTGTGACCGCCGAGCTGGCCGGCACCGAGTCCATCACCGACGACGTGGACATCGTCAACCGGGAATCCATGATCCTGCACATCCCGGCGGAAGACGATGAGAAGGTCGTGGTGCTCGGAGTCCACGATATTGTGAACGAGGTCAACACACTCGACTGATCTCCACTCCCCGGAGATGGATCCGCAGAACCGTAACAATGGACGCCGACGTGCAAGGAGCGCTGCAGTGACAGATTCCGCCCAGGAACCCCAGCCCCGACGAGTCGACGCCAGGGGAGCGGTTGACCTCTCCGGCTTCGCCCCCGACGGAGCCGCAGCAGCCCCCGGCGCATCCGCACCGGCCGGCCAGGCGAGCGCAGCCCCGGCGGCTCAGCGCTCCGGCGCGCCAGGGCCAGCGGGCGCACCCAACAGCTGGGCCATTGCGGTGCAGCCGCAGCAGCTGCAGCAGGTTGTGGAACTCTCCGCCCAGGCCCCGGTGATCGTGCTCATCCATGGCGCCGATGCCGCCTCGGCGACCATGAGGTCCACCCTGGAGGACCTCGTCGACGCTCAGCAGGGCCGCCTGCTGCTCGCCGAGATCGACGCCTCCGCGCATCCGGAGCTCGCCCAGAGCGCCGACCAGGTCCCGGTCGCCACCGCGTTCATCGGCGGGCGCCCGGTCGGCGAGTTCGACGCCGCGGTGCCCACCGAACAGCTCTCCCAGCTCGTCACGCAGATGGTGCAGATGGCCACGCAGAACGGCATGACGCAGAAGCTCCCCGCGCAGTCCACCCGAGTCGTGGAGGGCCAGGAGCCCGCGGCCGAGCCGGAGCTCCCGCCGCTGCACCAGGAGGCGCTGGATGCACTGGAGAACAGCGACTACGCCGCCGCCGCGAAGGCCTACGAGCAGGCCATCAAGGAGAAGCCCGACGACGAGGATGCCAAGATCGGGCTGGCCCAGGTGAAGCTGCTCCAGCGGACCACCGGCGCCGATCTCGCGGCCGCCCGGCAGGCCGCGGCGGAGAACCCGGACGACGTCGGCGCGCAGATCGCCGTCGCGGACCTTGATGTCCTCGGAGGTCATGTGGAAGACGGCTTCTCCCGTCTGGTCCGCTTCATCCAGACCCATTTCGGCGACGACCGCGAGACAGCCCGCGCCCACCTGGTCGAGCTCTACTCGATCACCGGAGACACCGATCCCCGCGTCTCCGCCTCACGCAAGCAGCTCGCCCGCGCCCTCTTCTAGAGGGTCGGTCTGCGGTCCTGCCGGACGGCTCGGGAAAAGTCCTTCTCAGGGGTGAGGCGCCGCGGAGAAGGACTCGATAGTGTCGGGGCATGGACTCAGCCAGCGTGAACACGCCCGCCCTGATGCCGCCGGCCCTGAGGCTGCGCGGCCTGAACAAGCGATTCGGACAGGCTCCCGCGGTGCAGGACCTGGATCTGGAGGTGCCGCGCGGATCCTTCTATGGGTTCGTGGGCCCCAACGGTGCGGGCAAGACCACCACGCTGTCGATGGCCACGGGGTTGATGCGACCAGATGCCGGCACCGCCGAGGTCGTGGGCATCGACGTCTGGGCCCATCCGCGTGAGGCCAAACGCTCCATGGGAGTGCTCGCTGACGGGGTCCTGCTCTTCAACAAGCTCACCGGCGCCCAGCTGGTCACCTACGCCGGGCTGCTGCGCGGGATGGACCGGGAGACCGTCGAGTCCCGCACCGCGGACCTGCTCCGGGTCCTGGGTCTCGAGGAGGCTCAGGGGAAGCTCGTCCAGGACTACTCCGCGGGAATGACCAAGAAGATCGCGCTGGCCTCAGCGCTGGTGCATGCTCCCGAGCTTCTTGTGCTCGATGAGCCCTTCGAGGCCGTTGACCCGGTCTCCGCGCGCACCATCCGTGGCCTGCTGGAGTCCTACGTCGGTTCCGGCGGCACCGTGATCCTCTCCAGCCATGTCATGGATCTGGTCCAGCGGATGTGCTCCCATGTCGGGATCATCGCCGAGGGACGGCTGCTCGCCTCCGGCACCCTGGACGAGGTCCGCGGCGGGTCGGATCTGGAGACGCGCTTCGTCGAGCTGGTCGGGCTCGAGGGCGGAGATCAGGAGCTCGCATGGTTGCAACTCTGATTCGACTCAAGAAGGACCTCACCTTCAACGGCTTCAACCAGTCGGTCTGGCATATCCTGGGCACGATCTTCGCCGGTCTCTACGGGCTGGGCATCGTCGGGATGATCTTCTCCCTGCAGGTCATGGAGGGAGGGTCCGAGGTCATCGATGCGGAGTTCATCCGCACCGCCAGCGTGCTGATGGGTTCGGCGGTCTTTCTGCTCTGGCTGATCATCCCGGTATTCGTCTCCGGGGCGGATTCAGCGATGAACCCGCGCCAATTCATCACCTACGGCATCCCGCGTCGCGGACTCATCCTTGGCCTCACGCTGACCGGACTGATCTCGATCGGTGCGGTGCTCACGCTGATCTGGCTGATCGGACAGGTGCTGCACTGGCGCTGGGACGCTGCTGCCGCGGCGACGGCGGTGATCACGCTGCCGCTGATACTGATCACCTTCAGCCTGGTCTCCCAGGCGGTGACCACCATGATCAGTGCATGGCTCAGCGGTCGCCGGTCCCGTGACTTCCTGGCCATCGTGGCGCTGGGTCTGATGGTCCTGCTCTACCCGATCATGATCGGGCTGCAGAGCGCCTTCTCCTCCCTGGCAGACGCTGTGCCCACCGTGGTCGATATCCTTGCGCTCACCCCGCTGGGCGCGGGGGCCGCGCTGCCGGCCGACGCCGCGGCCGGTGACTGGGGCGTGTTCATACTCCGGCTGGGGATCCTGACGGGAACGGCGGCCCTCGCCGTCGTCGCCATCCGGGCCGCGCTGGTGAAGATCACCGAGCGGCCCACGGTGCAGAGCTCCTCGGCCTCCAAGGGCGCCCAGGGCCTGGGTCTGTTCGCTCGCTTTCCCGCCACTCCCTGGGGCGCGGTGGCTGCGCGGGCCAGCA
The DNA here is from genome assembly GCF_051262655.1 of Nesterenkonia maliinae. Taxonomy (NCBI): domain Bacteria; kingdom Bacillati; phylum Actinomycetota; class Actinomycetes; order Micrococcales; family Micrococcaceae; genus Nesterenkonia; species Nesterenkonia maliinae. Next base: position 26,962 of record NZ_JBIMEY010000001.1, read on the forward strand.
CCTACTGGCTCAAGGACAGCCGCTACGGCGGAACCCTCGTGCTGCTGCCGGCGTTCGTGGTCCTCGCGGTGGTCATGTACTCCCAGCTGGGTGCGCCGTGGGTGCTGCTCGCGCTGGGACCTGTCTTTGGCTGGATGCTGGGCTTCGCGATCTCCGCAGACATCTCCTACGACCATTCGGCCTTCGCACTGCACATCACCAGCGGCGTCTCCGGCACGGCTGACCGGGTCGGTCGGCTGGTCGGACTGCTGAGCTTCGGGCTGCCCATCACGGTGCTCAGTGCCCTGATTCCGGCGGTGATGTTCACCGGACCCGGCACCACCGCCGCCCTGGTGGGGGTGAGCGTGGGACTGTTGCTGAGCACGGCCGGCTTCTCCTGTCTGGTCTCGGCGCGCTTCACCTATCCCGTCCCCAAACCGGGAGACGGGCCGCTGAGCCAGCCCTCCGGCTCCACCGGACGGCTGATGATCGTCCAGCTCGGCACGCTGGTCGCCACCGTCATGCTGATGCTGCCGGAGGTGACATTGGTCATCATCTGGATGATCAGCGGAGAGTCCTGGCTGGGATGGACGCTTGGGATCGTCTCGGCGCTCAAGGGCCTGGGGCTGGTCTGGATCGGAGTCACGCTGGGGGCCCGAGTCTTCGAGCGCAGCCAGCCCGAACTCTTCCAGACCGTGAGCCAGTACTGAGACGGAGCTGGTGAGTCCTCGGCGCGGCCCGGCCGGGGCAGACACGAAGCCTGCACGGGGATGATGTGCTCGCCGAGGCTCGCTAGACTATGGACCATGATGGTCATCGAGAACGGACTCCAGCCCGCTGACGCCCGCTTCGGCACGCAGACCCCCGTCCAGGGCGGGCCTGCGCACATGCACACCGCTGATCCGGCCGCAGCGCCGGCGCCCGGCGGAGCGGCGACCATCGAACGCGAGCACCAGGAACAGCTCTCCGAGCCGGGTGACCACGAGCGCTTCGCCCACTACGTGAACAAGAACCGCATCATGGAGTCCGCCCTCGAGGGCGGCGCCGTGGTGGCCCTGTGCGGCAAGGTCTGGATCCCCTCGCGCGACCCCAAGAAGTTCCCGGTCTGCCCCGAGTGCAAAGAGATCTACGAAGAGATGATGGGTGGCGGCGACGGGGACGGCGACGGCAAGTCCGGCGGAGACTCCGGCGGCAAGCGCGGCTTCTTCGGCTTCGGCCGCAGCTGAACCTGCGCTGAGCCCAGAACACAGTGGAGCAGTCTGAGACGCTTTTCGACGTCGGCACCGACGTCGGCCGATCCCTCCCCCCGGTCTATCCGCATCGCGCCGCTCACGGCACCGCAGGCACACTGCGCCAATGGCAGCAGGAGGCGCTGGACCTCTACATCCAGAAGCGGCCCAAGGACTTCCTCGCCGTGGCGACCCCCGGCGCCGGCAAGACAACCTTCGCGCTGCGCGTGGCGAAGCTGCTGGTGGAATCGGGCGAGGTCAACCGGATTTACGTGGTCGCCCCCACCGAGCACCTGAAGCGGCAGTGGGCCGATGCCGCGGGGCGGGTGGGCCTTGCCCTGGACCCGAACTTCAAGAACTCCGACGGCCGCCACGGGCGCCAGTACCTCGGGGTCGTGGTGACCTACGCGCAGGTCGCGAACAAGCCTGCGCTGCACCGGAACAAGACCGAGGCCGCCCGCACCCTGGTGATCTTCGACGAGATCCATCACGCCGGTGATGCGCTGTCCTGGGGTGACGGCGTGCGTGAGGCCTTCGACCCCGCTGTGCGTCGGCTCGCGCTGACCGGCACCCCGTTCCGTTCAGACACCTCACCGATCCCGTTCGTGGAGTACGTGGAGGACGGCGCCGGGGTCCGCCGGTCCAAGGCCGACTACGCCTACAACTACGGTCCCGCGCTGAAGGACCGCGTGGTGCGCCCGGTGGTCTTCATGGCCTACTCCGGGAACATGCGCTGGCGGACCTCCGCTGGTGAGGAGATGGAGGCCCAGCTCGGAGCCGCCGCCACCAAAGACATCACCAATCACGCCTGGCGCACCGCGCTGAATCCAGAGGGGGAGTGGATCCCCTCGGTGCTGCGGGCCGCGCACCAGCGGCTGCTCAAGGTGCGCGACAAGATCGACGACGCCGGCGGACTGGTCATCGCGACCGACCATGAGGCCGCCCGCGCCTATGCCGCGCAGCTCGACGAGCTGACCGGACAGAAGACAACCGTGGTGCTCTCCGACGACAAGGGCGCCTCGAACCAGATCGAGAAATTCTCTTCAGACCCCTCCAAGCTGTGGATGGTCGCGGTCCGGATGGTCTCCGAGGGCGTCGACGTGCCCCGGCTCTGCGTGGGCGTCTATGCCACCTCCACCTCGACCCCGCTGTTCTTCGCCCAGGCCGTGGGCCGCTTCGTGCGGCTGCGCAAGAAGGCCGAGGTCGCCTCGGTCTTCCTGCCCTCGGTCCCGGTGCTGACCACGCTGGCCAATGAGATGGAGCAGGAGCGCGACCACGCCCTGGATGTCCCGCGTTCGGCGATCGAGAACGCAGAGGAGGGCCTCGATGATGAGCTGCTGGATGCGGCCAATCAGGAGGAGCGCGGTTCGGACCAGCTTGAGCGCGGGGAGTTCGCCGCGCTGCACTCCAACGCCTCCTTCGACAAGGTCCTCTTCGACGGTGCAGAGTTCGGCCTCGGCGGTGCCATGGGCTCCGAGGAGGAGCTGGATTTCCTCGGCATCCCCGGGCTGCTCGAGCCTGAGCAGGTCTCCACGCTGCTGCGCCAGCACCAGGCTGATCAGCTGCGCCGCAAGCCCGCCTCGGCAGAGCCGGCGGAGCCGGTGATCGACCACCGGCAGCTCAAGACCCTGCGGGCCACGCTGAACAAGTCGGTCTCGGCCTACGCGGCGAAGACCGGCATGCATCAGGGCAGCATCCACACCAAGCTCCGCGATGCCTGCGGGGGACCAGCCGTGGGTCAGGCCACGCAGGCGCAGCTCGAAGAGCGGCTGAAGAAGATCCAGATGTGGTTCGTCGGGCGCAAGTAGCTCACTCCGCTGACCGGCTGAGGCGCCGGAGGGGACGGTGTCGCGCCGAGCATCCAGGCGACAGGACTCCGGGGTCAGCGTTCAGGGGTCACCGCTCGGTCGTGAGCGCTCAGAGGTCTTCGAGGCTGACGACCTCGACGTCGGCGGCGTCGAACTCCTCGTAGGCCTCGTCGACCGAGTCCGTGCTGACCCCGACCGTGAGCTCACGGATGACGCGGACCCGGAAGTCGTTCTCCACGGCATCGAGCACGGTGGCCCGCACACAGTGATCGGTGGCTATGCCCACGATGGTCACGGCGTCGATGTCCTGGGCGCGCAGCCAGGTGTGGAGGTCTGCCGAGCCCTCGGCGATCGCCGCGGCAGGCCCGACCTTGGTGCCGTTCTCACCTTCGAGGCTGCCGACCTTCTCCGGGTCGCCCTCCAGACCTTCGAACCCGGAGTAGCCGTCGGAGTACAGGCCCTTGAGGAAGCGAGCATCCACGTGCTCGGTGTCGAGATTGGGGTGCAGCTCGGCGCCGGGGGTGCCCGCCACACAGTGCTCGGGCCAGCTCACCTTGAAGTCCGGGGTCGCGGAGAAGTGCGGCCCCGGGTCGATGTGCCAGTCCTGCGTGGTGAGGATCGCGTCGAACTCTGCGTAGCTGTCCTCGAGGAACTCACTGATCTCGCTCGCCACCTGCGCCCCGCCGGCGACCGCCAACGCGCCGCCCTCACAGAAGTCCTGCTGCACATCGACAATGATCAGCGCCTGGGCCACTACATCCTCCTGGTCGGAAAGCTCCGGGTGTGGGTGTGCGGCGCGAGGTCCTCGCAGCTGCACACCCACCACGTTACTGGTTCTTCCCGGCCTCGGCGAGGTCGAACTCCTCCATGACCAGGGCGCCGTTGGCGGCGGCTCCGGCGAAGCTTCCCATTCCCATGGCGGCCGGCACCGTCGCCATCGGAGACGCGATGTTTCCGGCCGCCCAGATCCGCTCGTGCGAGGTCTGACCCATCGCGTCCACCTTCAAGAAGCTGCCCACCATGGTGTCCTCGCGCTCGAGCCCGAGACCGCGCAGGTACCCGTCGCGCGGGATGAGGCTGCCGGCCGTGAAGATCGCGTCCACCTCGATGGTCCGCGAGTCCGCAAGGACGACGCCGGTCACCTGCCTTCCGTCCCCGAGCACCTCTGTGACCGGAGTCGGCTCCAGAACGACGCCGCGGGAGCGCAACCGCGCAGCCGTCTCTGCGGGCAGCTCGCCGGCACCGGCGTGCAGGTAGGTCAGCTTGTCGCTCCACTGGCGCAGCAGTTGCGCCTGGTGCAGCTGCATCGGACTGGTGGCCAGCACGGCCAGGCGCTGTCCACGGACCTCCCAGCCGTGGCAATAGGGACAGTGCAGCACGCTGCTGCCCCAATGCTCGGCCAGTCCCGGGATGGGCGGCAGCGCATCGGTCAGCCCCGAGGCCGCGATCACGGTGCGGGTGAAGAGCTGGACCCCAGAGTCCAGGGTGACCACGAGCTCGCGGGGTCCGGTCTTGTCGGTCGAGTCTGCGCGGGTGGACTCGCTGACTCGGTGCACCCCGGCGCTGAGGTGCTCGACGCCATAGCGCTGCGCCTCGGCACTCCCTCGGGCGACAAGCTCCGCGGGGGAGGCGCCGTCGTGTCCCAGGATGTTGTGCATCTGCGCGGCGAAGCGATTGCGGGGTTCCCCGGCGTCGAGGATCAGCGTCCTGCGCAGCGCCCTGCCCAGTGACTGGGCGGCGCTGAGCCCAGCGGCGCCTCCGCCGATGATGATGGCGTCGAAGAGTTCTGCTTCTGCTGTGGAGTTCATGGCTCCAGCATGCGCCGCTGGGGGCGCACGTGAAAGACATCTTGCCGAATTGGCAAGAAGTCGCGAGAATGCTCGTATGGAAGAACTCGACCAGCTGGGACTGCGCCTGCGATCAGCGCGCACCGCCCGCGGATGGACCCTCGACCGACTGGCCCGCGGCGCCGGGATCTCGCCGAGCACGCTGTCTCGGCTGGAGTCGGGCAAGCGTCAGGCGAGCCTGGAGCTCCTGCTGCCGATCACCCGCTGCCTGGGCATCACCGTGGATGAGCTGCTGGTGGCCTCGAGCCCGGATCCTCGCGTGCAGCGCGACGCCTGGGAGCGCAACGGGATGCTGGTGCAGCCGCTGTCGCCGGAGAGTTCTCCGGTGCACACCTACAGGATCAGGTATGTGCCGCGCCCCCCGATCACCGAACTGGGCAGCCACGACGGATACGAGTGGCTCTATGTGCTCTCCGGGCGCCTGCGGCTGCAGCTCGGCGAGGAGGAGATCCTGCTGCAGGCGGGGGAGGCCGCCGAGTTCGACACGCTGCGTCCGCACGGACTCAGCGCGGTCGGCCCGGAGGACGCCGAGGTGATCTGCATCCTCAACGAGGCCGCTGTGAACACCCACGCGGAGGATCACGCGGAGGCTCACGCAGCCGTCCACACAGCTGACCGCGCAGGCCGCGACGCCGCAGAATCCGGGCGGGAGATCAGCTGAAGATCGTGGGCAGCACCGGATCGCCGTCCTGCAGACGCTTGGCCGCCGGAGGAAGTTCGGCGAGCGAGGCGGCATGACGTCGGCGGGCATTGGCCACGCCAGCCTCGCCGACGTGTTCGGCCGCGACCACGCCCTCACGCACCAGCGGCACCATCAGCTCGCGGGTGCGCTGGCCGTGGGTCTGCGGCGCAGCCCCGACCCCGATCAGCTCGGCCACGGCCCGCCCGGACTGATCCAGGCTGCGCAGCGGGTGCTTCACCCCTCCGAGGCTGGACTTGCCCGGGGCGTTCTTCGCCACGGCGACGGTGGCGCCGTCGTCGTCGGTGCGCTGGACCAGCTTATAGACCATCGCCGCGGTGGGGGAGCCGCTGCCGGTGACCAGCTTCGTGCCCACCCCGTAGGAGTCCACCGGAGCCGACTGCAGCCGCGCGATGGCGTGCTCATCCAGATCCGAGGAGACGATGATCCTGGTGCCGGTGTTGCCCAGCGAATCCAGCAGCGCCCGCACCTCGCCGGCCTGCTCCACCAGGTCCCCGGAGTCCAGCCGGACCGCGCCCAGCTCAGGCCCGGCGATCGCGGCGGCTCGGCGGACGGCCGTCTCCACGTCGTAGGTGTCCACCAACAAGGTGGTGCCCGGCCCGAAAGCCCGGACCTGGGCTTCGAAGGCGTCTTCCTCCGAGTCGTGGAGCAGCGTGAAGGCGTGTGCGGCGGTGCCCAGGGTGGGCAGTCCCCAGCGGCGTCCCGCCTCCAGGTTCGAGGTCGCGGTGAAGCCGGCGACGGCGGCCGCCCGGGCCGAGGCGACAGCGCTGAACTCCTGGGTGCGGCGAGACCCCATCTCCACACAGGGCCGGTCCCCGGCCGCCACGGTCATCCGGGAGGCGGCGGAGGCGATCGCGGAGTCGTGGTTGAGCACCGAGAGCACATAGGTCTCCAGCAGGCAGGCCTCCGCGAAGCTCGCCTCCACCCGCAGCACCGGGGAGTCGGGCATGAAGATCTCTCCCTCGGCGTAGCCGTGGATGTCTCCGGAGAACCGGTAGTCCGCGAGGAACTCCAGCGTGGGCTCGTCCACGATCCCGCGAGAGCGCAGCCAGTCGATCTCGGCTGCGCCGAAGCCGAATGCGGCAAGGCCTTCGAGCATCCGACCGGTGCCGGCCACCACGCCGTAGCGGCGACCCGCGGGGAGGTGGCGTGTGAAGACCTCAAAGACGCAGCGCCGCCCGGCGGCTCCAGAGGCCAGCGCCGCCTGGACCATGGTGAGCTCGTACTGGTCGGTGAGCAGCGCGGTGGAGGGCACCGTCGACGGAGCGGCAGCGGCGTGCTCGGTCGGGGAAGCGATGGCGCGCGCAGCGTGGGGCTGGGCGGAGGCAGATTGAGGAGTCACAGCCCCAGCGTAGAATACGGAGCATGAGTTCAGCCGAAGGATCCACGCTCAGCCGTGAGGAGACTGACCTCGATTCCGAGTTCTCCCAGCTCCTCTCCGCTGCCCGCCCCTACCAGGTGGTCGTCTGGAATGACCCGGTCAATCTGATGACCTACGTGAGCTGGGTCTTCCGCAGCCACTTCGGTCATTCCAAGGCCCGGGCGGAGAAGCTGATGATGCAGGTGCACGAGGAGGGCCGCGCCGTGGTGGCCCACGGGCCGCGGGAGAAGGCCGAGCAGGACGTGACGGCGATGCACCAGTACGGGCTGCAGGCGACCCTGGAAGAGGCCGAGTAACCCGTGGCGACAGCTTTCCGCGCCACCACCAGGGGATACCGCGCCGACCTGGAACAGCATGAGCGTCGTCTGCTCAGCTCGCTCTGCGCCGACGTGATCAAGCTTCTCGAGAGCCGCGAAGACGACGCAGCGTTGAACGAGGCCGGGTCGGGCGACGCCGCTGAGGATCCTGCTTTCGCGCACTTCCGTGCCGAGCTCGCCGGGCTCGGCGGCGAGGAGCCGCTGGAGCCCCCCGAAGACGACGTGCTGCGGCGACTGCTGCCCGATGCCTCCACCGACTCGGAGGAAGCCGGTCATTTCCGTCGGCTCAGCGAGAATTCGCTGCGCGGCGCGAAGATCGCTGACCTGCGCACCGCTCGGATGCTGCTCGAGAGCACCCCGATCAGCATGGATGAGGATGTGGCCCCGGTCTTCGGCCGGGCGCTCAATGATCTGCGCCTGACCCTGGCGAGCAGGCTCGAGCTGAACAGCGCCGAGGACGCCGAGCGGGTGCACCAGCTCGCCGTCGGCCCGAGCGCGAAAGACACCGACTCCTTCATGGCGGAGATCTATACCTTCATCACCTGGCTGCAGGAGACCCTGTTCAGCGCCATGACCGAGTTCCTCCCCGAGCACGGCACCGCAGCCGACGGCGCTGATTCTCACGACGCTGATTCGGACGGCACGGATTCGGACGGCACGGATGCCGACGCAGCCTCCGACGGTCCAGGGTCCGGTGGTTCAGGGCCCGGTGCTGCAGGGCCCGACGAGAGTGGCGGTGCTGGGACATCGTCTCGATGAACGCCGCCGCTCCGGTCGGGATCTTCGACTCCGGGGTCGGCGGGCTCACCGTGGCCCGCGCCGTCCTGGACCAGCTGCCCGGGGAGCTGATCACCTACCTCGGTGACACCGCCAACGGCCCCTACGGGCCGCTGCCGATCGCCCGGGTCCGCGCCCATGCCCTGGGTGTCATGGACGAACTCGTCGACTCCGGCGTCAAGGCCCTGGTCATCGCGTGCAACTCCGCCTCCGCCGCCGTGCTGCGCGACGCCCGCGAACGCTACACCGACCGCCACGGCATCCCGGTCATCGAAGTCATCCAGCCCGCGGTGCGCCGCGCCGTCTCAGCCACCCGCACTGGTCGCATCGGCGTCATCGGCACCTCGGCGACCGTGAGCTCCGGCGCCTACGAGGACACCTTCGCCGCCGCGCCGGCCCTGCAGATCACCGCCGCCGCCTGTCCCCGGTTCGTCGAGTTCGTCGAACGCGGAGTCACCACCGGCGCGGAGCTGCTCGACGCCGCCGAGGAATATCTCGCTCCGCTCAAAGCCGCCGGCGTCGACACCCTTGTGCTCGGCTGCACGCACTACCCGCTGCTGACCGGCGTGATCTCCTTCGTGATGGGCGAGGAGGTCACGCTGGTCTCCTCCGCCGAGGAGACCGCCAAGGATCTCTACCGCGCGCTGACCCGCCAGGGCCTCCAGCGCCCGCCCGCCGCCGACCCAACCCTGGAGCCGGCGGGCCACACCTTCCTCTCCACCGGCGACGCCGCCGCGTTCGCGCAGCTCGCCCGGCGCTTCCTCGGCCCCGAGGTGCTCGCGGTGCGTCAGGTCGATCATGTGCGCGAGACCTATCCCACCGGCGTGATCCGACGCATCTCTCCCGCTATGCTGGCCGGAGCGCAGGATGACTGAAGGGGAGCAACGCACCATATGAAACTCACCATCATCGGGTGCAGCGGGTCCTTCCCCGGCCCGGAGTCCCCGGCGTCGTGCTATCTGCTGACCGCCCGATATCAGGGCCGGACCTGGCGCGTCGTCGTGGATCTGGGCAATGGCGCCCTGGGCAAGCTGCAGCAGCACCTGGCGCTGGAGGACATCGACGCCGTGTGCCTCTCCCACCTGCACCCGGACCACTACATGGACCTCTGTGGACTCCACGTGGCCATCCGCTGGCGGCCCGGCGGCTGGCCCGGCAAGCACGTGCCCGTCTACGGACCCTCCACCACCGACCAGCGGATCGCCAGCGCCTACGGGATGGACCCCAACCCGGGTATGCATCCGGACTTCGACTTCAAGACCTGGCAGCCGCGGCAGGCCGAGACCATTGGCCCGTTCACGATCACCCCGGTGCCGGTGCGCCACCCGATCGAGGAGGCCTACGCGCTGCGGATCGACATCGCCGCCGAAGCCTCGGCCGACGGTTCTGCGCACACGCTGACCTACTCCGGTGACACCGACGCCTGCGACGGACTCATCGAGGCCGCCCAGGGCGCCGACGTCTTCCTCTGTGAGGCCGCCTTCGAGGACGGCCGCGACGACCACATCGAGGGCGTGCACCTCAACGGGCACCGCGCCGGGGTCATGGCTCGATCCGCGGGCGTGGGGCGGCTGCTGCTGACCCACATCCCGGTATGGACCTCCCAGCGGGTCCTGCTCGCCAAGGCGCGAGAACAATACGCAGGCGACCTTGCGGTCGCCGTCGCCGGTGTCACCTATGAGATCGGCGCCAGCACGACCACCCACCACGGAGAGAGTGAGCAGTGACCACCACCACCCTGAGGACCGACGGACGCGCAGCCGATGAGCTGCGCCCGGTCACCATCACCCGGAACTGGAATGCCCACGCCGAAGGTTCGGCGCTGATCGAGTTCGGCGGCACCCGGGTGCTGTGCACCGCCTCCTTCGAATCCAACGTGCCGCGCTGGCTCAAGGGCCGGGGCGAAGGCTGGGTCACCGCCGAGTACGCGATGCTGCCCCGCGCCACGAACACCCGCTCCGGACGCGAATCCGTGAAGGGAAAGATCGGTGGGCGCACCCATGAGATCTCCCGGCTCATCGGCCGCTCGCTGCGGGCTGTCGTGGACACCAAGGCGCTGGGCGAGAACATGATCACCCTGGACTGCGACGTCCTCCAGGCCGACGGCGGAACCCGCACCGCCGCGATCACCGGGGCCTTCGTGGCGCTGACCGACGCCGTGGAATGGGCGCGCCAGCAGGGCCACGTCGCCAAGCGCGCAGAGGTGCTCAAGGACTCCGTCGCGGCGATCTCGGTCGGGGTGCTCCCGAACGGTGATGCCGTTCTGGACCTGCCCTACGCGGAGGACTCCACCGCCGGCACCGACATGAACGTCGTCGTCACCGGCGCCGGAGACTTCGTGGAGATCCAGGGCACCGCCGAGGGATCCCCGTTCAACCGCGCGGAGCTGGACCGACTGCTCGACCTCGCCCTGGGCGGGACCAACCAGCTGGCGCAGCTGCAGCGGGAGGCGCTGGGCCAGTGACCCCGAGGATCGTTCTGGCCACCCGCAATCCGGGCAAGCTCCGCGAATTCCGCGCCCTGCTCGGCTCCAGCCCGGAGCTGCGCGAGCTCGATCTTCAGGCCGCGGTGATCGACGCGGCCACGGCCGGCTGCGCCGAGATCCCCGAGACGGGCCTCACCTTCGAGGAGAACGCGCTGATCAAGGCGCGGGCCGTGGCCGCTGAGACCGGGCTGCCCGCCGTCGCCGACGACTCCGGGCTCGCCGTGGATGTCCTCGGCGGAGCTCCGGGCATCTTCTCGGCCCGCTGGGCCGGCGCCCTGGCCTCCGACGAGGCGAACCTGGCGCTGCTGCTGGAGCAGCTCTCCGACATCGCTCCGGCTCACCGGGGCGCGGCCTTCGTCTGTGTGGCGTCCCTGGTGATCCCCGACGCCGACGGCCGATCGATCCGTGAGGTCACCACCACCGGACGCCTTGAAGGCACGCTGCTGCGCGATCCGCAGGGGCTCGGCGGCTTCGGCTACGACCCGATCCTGCAGCCCGTGGGGGAGACCCGCAGCACCGCGGAGCTCTCGATGCAGGAGAAGAACGCGATCTCCCACCGTGGCCAGGCGTTCGCCGCCCTGCGCCGGCACGTCGTGGAGGCGCTGAGGACGTGAGGGGCCTGAACTTCACAGCCGTGGACTTCGAGACCGCCAACGGGTTCCGCGGCTCGCCCTGCGCCATCGGGCTGGTCAAGGTCCGCGACGGCGAAGAGGTCGACACCTACTACTCGGCGATGCGGCCCCCGGAGGGCTTCGACCGTTTCGACCCGCACAACGTCGCCATCCATGGGATCACCGCCGAGGCGGTGGCCCAGGCGCCGCGCTTCGGGGAGCTCTTCGCGGAGATCCACCGCTTCATCGGCAACGACGTGCTCGTGGCGCACAACGCCGGCTTCGACATCGAAGTCTTCGAAGCCGCGCTGGAGGTCAGCGGGCTGGATTCCCCGGGGCTGAGCTGCCTGTGCTCGGTGCGACTCTCCCGAGCGAACTATCAGCTTCCCTCGCACGCGCTGCCCAAGGCTGCCGCTGAGGCCGGCTATCACCTCACCCAGCATCACTACGCGCTGGACGATGCCCGCGCCTCAGCCGCAGTGGTCTGCGACATCGCCGCCCGACGCGCCGTCGGGCCCACCCAGCGACTGTTCCAGGAGAGCGGCATCGCCCCGCGCACCATGGAGTCCTGGCAGGCCCCGCGGACCCGGGAGTCGCGGGCGACCCGCCAGGTGCGCACCATGGCGCACCTCTTCGACGCCCGGCTTCCCGCGCCGCAGCCGCGGCACATGCCGGATCTGATGCGCTGGCAGGACGAGGGCAAGAACCTTCCCCCGTCGTCCGTGGCCGACCCTTCCCATCCGCTCTTCGCCCAGCAGCTTGCCTTCACCGGAAATCTCTCGATCCCGCGCGCCGAGGCCAAGGAGCTGGTCGCGGCCCTGGGCGCCGGCACCGCCTCCCGGGTCACGGCAGGCACCACGCTGCTGGTGGTCGGGGACGGATTCGAGCCCTGGGAACTGCGCGATCCGGAAGACTCCTTCCCGCTGCGCAGCAGCAAGGCGCGCGACGCGCTGCGTCGGCAGCGCGAGGGTCAGCCGCTCACGATCATCGCCGAGGAGGAGTTCCGCGCCCTGCTCGGGTCCCGCTGGCCGATCAGCGGACCGCCCGCAGCTGGCCCGACAGAGGCCGCCGTACCCACGGAGGCGGGGCTGCCGCTCAGCGCGCGCGGGTGACCTCTTCCCAGTCCTGGGCCAGCGCGCCGATCACGCCATAGACATGCTGGCTCTCGCGCTCGGAGTCAGCCTGGAGGAGGCGCGAGTATGCGGGCAGGGGAGCCGGCGCCGCTCCCGCCGCGGCACGCAGCTGCCGGTCCAGGATGGCGGCGACGTCGTCGTCGAGTCCTGCGGTGATCTTCTCCTTCTGCGCGAGCGCCGCCTCGGGCAGCGCATCTGAGGGGGCACCGCTGGCGAGCAGGTTCACGAGGTCAGCGAGGTCCTCGGCCTTCTGGCTCAGGTCCGGATGCCCATGCGTGAGCGCCAGCGTCTGGCGGGCCCAGGCTCGCCGCATCGTGGCGTCGATGTAGGGGGCCAGACCCACCGGGACGGCGCGGAGCAGCGCCGCGGCATCGGTAGACTCTGGCTGTGCCGGGGCGCTGGGATAAGACATCTGGCCCTGGCTGAGTCCGCGCAGACTGGTCGTCCCGGAACCCTGCTGCACCGTGAGCCGGCCGCGGCTGCTGAGCCGCTGCAGCTGCGCATCGAGTCGACGGGCCGGCGGCTGCGGCGCATTCTCCGGGTAGGACCCGGTGATGAGTCGATACCAGCGCAGCGAGCCGAGCCACATGCAGGCCAGCGGGTCGGCCCCGAGGCCCTGGCGGCTCCAGTCCAGGAGCTCCAGCAGACCGTCGGCGGTGCAGAGCTGGTGCAGGACCTCGGCGTGCAGGACCACAGTCTCCGCTTGGGCTGCCGGGTCCGTCGGGTCTGCCGGGTCCGCCGAGGCGGTCGGGCCTTTCGGGGCGGTCGGGCCGCTCGGGGTCGAGGGTTCCACGGCGGCGGCCAGCACCGGGCCGAAGCGACTGATCAGTATCTCGGCGGTTTCCACCCCTTCAGAATAGTCTCCTGCGGGGTGGTGCTCCGGCCATGTCCGTGCCAGCCGATAGCGTGGTGACATGCGCTGGCTACACACTTCGGACTGGCACCTCGGTCGCGGCTTCCATGGACACTCCCTGCGCACCGAGCAGGAGCAGATGCTGGAGACGGTCTGCGCCGCCGTGACCGAGCACCAGGTGGACGTGGTGCTGATCGCGGGAGACGTCTATGACCGCGCGCTTCCTCCCGAATGGGCCGTCGCGGCCCTAGAGGAGACGCTGCAGCGCATGACCGACGGCGGAGCCCAGGTGATCATCACTCCGGGAAACCACGATTCCGCCCAGCGGCTTGGCTTCGGGCGCGGCCTGATGCGCGGTTCCGGCGTGCACATCCGCAGCGCGCTGAGCGACGCCTGGACCCCGGTGGAGATTCCGGAGCCCGACGGTTCCACCACCCTGGTCTATGGCATCCCGTACCTGGAGCCGCAGCTCTTCGCCCCCACCCTGGGACTCGACCGCGGCCACCACACCGGGGTCACCGCCGAAGTGATCGCCCGGATCTGGGTGGACGTGGCGCAGCGCCGCCAGAATGTCTCGGAGCCCAAGGTGGTGCTGATGGCACACCTGTTCGCCGCGGCAGGGGCCGCCTCGGACTCGGAGCGCAACATCGGCGTGGACGTCGGTGCCGGAGATCAGCCGAACCACCACGAGGACAGCATCGGCGGGCTCGCGGTGGTGCCCCTGGAGCTCTTCGACGGATTCGACTACGTCGCGCTGGGTCACCTGCATGGCCGCCAGCGACTCTCCGAGACCGTGCGCTACAGCGGGTCCCCGCTGCGGCTGTCCTTCTCCGAGACCCGTCAGGCCAAGGGAGCGTGGCTCTGGGACTCACACTCAGGGGAGCCGGCTCAACCGCTGGACTGGAGTATCGGGCGGCCGCTGGCGCAGCTGGAATCCACCCTCGAGGAGCTGCTGAGCCCGGGGATGGTTCAGCAGCACCAGGAGTCCTATGTCCAGGTCAAGCTCACCGACCCGATCCGCCCGGCGCGCGCGTTCCAGCGCCTCCAGGAGGTCTACCCCTATATGGCGTCGTTCTCCCACACCGGCCGCCAGGACACTCCGCACCGGACCTACTCGGCGAAGGTGGAGCAGGCCCGCACCGACACCGAAGTCATCGAGGGCTTCCTGGAACACGTGCGCGGCGGTCGCGGACCCAGTGCCGAAGAGGCCCACCTGATCACGCAGAGCCTGCAGGCGGTGCGACAGTGAAGCTCCACCAGCTCACCCTGCACGCGTTCGGCCCCTTCGCCGGCACCGAACTGATCGACTTCGACCGGCTCGGCGCCGACGGGCTGTTCCTGATGCGCGGCCGCACCGGCGCAGGCAAGACCTCGATCCTCGACGCGGTCACCTTCGCGCTCTACGGCGACGTGCCGGGCCAGCGAGACAAGACCCAGCTCAAGAGCACCCACGCACCCGCCGAGAGCGAACCTTACGTGCAGCTCGAGTTCACCCAGGGCGGGCGCCGCTGCCGGGTCCGGCGCTCACCGCATCACGGACGGCCGCAGAAGCGCGACGCCTCCCGGCAGCGCGAGGTCGGCCAGCGCGTGGTGGTGGAGTTCCTCCAGGACGGCGCCTGGGAGCCCTACACCTCCGGCATCCAGGCGGCCAACGACGAGATGCAGCGCATGCTCGGACTCGACCTGCACCAGTTCACCAAGGTCATCCTGCTCCCGCAGGGCGCGTTCGCGCACTTCCTGCACGCCAGCAGCAAGGACAAGCAGGAGCTCCTCGAGCGGCTCTTCGACACCGATCGGTTCACCCTGCTGGAGAAGCATCTGCGCGAACTCGCTCGAGAAGCCGAACAGCAGCTCAAGGACAGCGACACCCGCATCCAGGCCCATCGCGAGAACCTCACCCAGGCCGCGCTGGCGATGTTCACGGCAGCGTCCGGGGATGCGCCTGACGCTGGGCCCGACGCGCCGCAGGGCGGCGAGGCGCCGGCGGAGCCCGACGCTCCCGCGACGCTGCCCGAGGATGAGCTGTCGGAGCTCACAGGGGAGGCGCTGATCGAACGCGTCACGCTGGCCATCGACGCTCGGCGCGCCCGGCTGCGAGAGGGATCAGCGGAGACCGAGTCCGCGGCGCAGGACGCGGCCTCCGCGCAGGACGAACTCCGCCTCCGGGAGGACGCGCTGCGCCGGTTCGCGGAGCACGCCGAACGGTCGGCCGCCCACCAGGAGCAGGAGCCACAGATCAGTGCCCTGCGATCCCAGCTGCATCGGCACGAGTCCGCCCAACGCATCCAGACCTGGTTCACAGCCGCCGACGACGCCGCGCGGGAACACCACAGTGCTGTCGCGGCCGCCGTGGCCGCCACCCAGGAGGCCGAGTCAGCTCTGGAAGCCTTCGCGGCACAGCAGCCCGAGGAGATCACCGCTCGCGGCCTGCTCACCGAGCGCTCAGACGACGAGCGCCCAGCCGCCGAGCAGTCCGACGCCGGGCAGCAAGACACCCGGCAACCAGCCGCCCCCTTCCAGCTCGAGCCGGAACCGACGGGGCTCACTGCCGCCATCGAGGAGCTGATCGCGCTGCGCGCCAGGCTCTCCGAGTCCGATGCCGGTCAGCTCGAGACTCGGCTGACCGAGCTTCACCAGCAGACATCCCGCACCGAGCAGCAGCTCGCGCAGGCCGAGGCCGAGGACGTGCGCCTGACCGCGCAGCAAGAGACCCTCGATGCCACGCATGAAGATCTTCAGGCGCGGCTGGAGGATCCGGATGAGCTTGAAGCCGCGCGGGACGCGGCCCGCACCACCGTCGAGAGCCTCACGGGGCGGGTGGAGACCCAGCGCACACGCAATGAGCTGGCATCCCGCGCTGAGACCTGGCGCGTTCGGCAGACCGAGCGCGAGCAGGCTCATGCTGAGCTGAAGGAGCAGCACCAGCGGCGACTGCAGAGCTACCTGCGCAACATCGCCCTGCGCCTGGCCGGGGAGCTCGAAGACGGGCTGCCCTGCCTCGTGTGCGGGTCCACCGAGCACCCCCATCCAGCCATTGATGATGACCCCTCCATCACCCAGGAGGAGGTCGAACAGACCCAGCTGCAGCTGCAGACGGCCAGGGACGAGCTGGGCGAAGCTCAGATCCAACTACGCAGCGTCAGCGACCAGCATGACTCGGTGCTCGCCGAGTTGGGCGAGCACGCGGAGGTCGCCATCACCCGCACCGAGGCCGATCTGGGGCAGGCGCGAGAAGCTCTGCGGGTCGCTGAACAGCGTCGGTCCCTCCAGCGCCAGCTGCGCGAGGAGCTCGACGCCAATGCCGCGGACCGGCAGCGCCAGCAGACCCGCCTGATCGAAGCGCAGCACGAGGCCGAACGGGCACGGGCCTCACTCCTCCAGCAGCGCGCCCAGACCAGCGACCTCGAAGCGACGCTCGAGGGGCTGCGCGGGAGCTACGACTCCCTGGCCGAGCGTCGCGAGGACCTGGAGCGCGTGCTGCGTGAGCTGCGGATCGCGCAGACCCGGGTCGAGGCGTCAGCCGTTCAGCGAGCCCACCGGGACCGCGCGCAGAGTTCCGCCGCGACCCAGCTCGAGAGCTCGGAGTTCCCCGACCAGGCAGACCTCGAGGCCTCACTGCTGGCGGGGGAGACCCTGACCAGCAGCAGGAGCACCGTCGAGACCTGGGACGAGCTGAAGCGAGCGCTCGACTACGAGTCCGAACAGGAGCTGATCCAGGCCGGTCGGCGTCGCCAGCGCGAGGGTCAGACCCGACCGACCGCCGAGGAGCTGCACCAGGCCGCAGAGATCAGCGCGAGCGCCGCGCAGGCCGCCCGTGACGCGACGGCCGCGCTGCTTCGCTTCGACGCCCAGAGCGAGGCGATCCAGGGACACAGCGTCAAGCTCCTGTCGGCGCTGCGTCATCGAGACTCGGCACTCGGGGAGCAGCGCCGTAGAAGCGAACTGGCAGCCACGCTCAACGGCGCGGGGCCGGAGAACTCGCTGAAGATGACGCTGACCACCTTCGTCCTCGCCGCGCGGCTCGAGCGTGTGGCCGAAGCGGCCACGCGGCACCTGGCCACCATGTCGGAAGGCCGATACCGGCTCCACCACAGCGACGAATCGGGCGGGCGCGGACTGCGCGGACTGGAGCTGAAGGTCCACGATGACCACAGCGACGTCGAGCGGCCCACCTCGTCGCTCTCGGGCGGCGAGACCTTCATGGCCTCGCTGTCGATGGCGCTGGGGCTCGCCGAGGTGGTCCAGTCCGAGTCCGGCGGGATCGGCATGGAGTCCCTGTTCATCGATGAGGGGTTCGGCTCCCTGGACGAGGACACGCTGGAACATGTGATGAGCGCACTGCACCGGCTGCAGGGCGAGGGCCGCCGGGTGGGACTCGTCAGCCACGTCACCGAGATGCACCGCGCGATCCCGACCCAGCTGCGCATCCACCGACATCGGGCCGGATCCACCACCGAGATGGTCATCCCATGAGCGGCCCGACCGCAGTCACCCGTGCGGTCTCGCTGGCGGCGCGGATGCCGGGTCCGCTGCTGCCGGTGGGGGTCATGGCAGCGGCCGCTGCGAGCACCGGATCGATGTTCACCACCGCCACGCTGACCGCCGCCGCCCTGGTGGGCATCTCGATCTCCGCCCCGGCGGCCAGCGCGAGCGCCGAGCGGTTCGGCGCCCGCAATGTCCTCCTGGTCAGCGCCATCGCCCATGTGCTGATGCTGGTGCTGATGGTGAGCAGCGTCGATCGGCTCACCCGCGGTGACACGCTGACCTCCGGTGCCACCATCTACACGCTGCTGCTGCTCTTCACCCTGATCGCCGGTCTGAGCACCCCTGCGGTGGCCACGTTCAGCCGCGCCGACACCTGGACACGCGAAAAGGACGTCTCGGTGTGGCACGGACTGCGCGTCGAGGGTCGGCTCGACGATGCGGCCTTCATCGCAGCACCGCTGCTGGTGGTCGGGCTGAGCTTCAGCTTCGGGACCACCGTGGGCCTGCTCAGCTCCGCGGTGCTCACCGCAGTGGCAGTGCCGCTCTACGCCGTGAACCGCGCTGACCCCCTCGAGGTGCCCGCCGAGTCTGCACGGCTGCCCCTCGGAGGCGCCGAACACGCCCAGCAGCAGCTGATGGAACACCGGAACCTGCAGCCCGCACACGCTCCCGACTGGGGCCGCGGGATCAGTGCGGCGATCACCTTGGCCGCGGCGCTTGGATTCGTGCTGGGCGGCCTCTGGGTCTCGGTGCTGGATGCGGCGCAGGCGCTGATCCGACCCAGCCTGTTCGCCCTCACCCTCGGACTGATGGCCGCGGCGGCCGTGCTCGGCGCCCGCTGGAAGCCGTCACGCTTCGCCGAGCCGCTGGCTCTGCGTCGGCGCCGGCTTCACGTCGTGGCGCTGCTCGGGCTGAGCCTGCTCCTGGTGCTGCTGGCCGTGGTGATTCCCGTTGGCCTGGTCTCACTCTTGGCGCTGAGCGGGATCGCGGTGCTGCAGTCGGCCGCGCTGGGTCGGCTGGTCCTGGGGCTCTATGCCGGTCTGGCCGTCGGCGTGCCGACTTCTCGGCTCCCCGTCGCGATACCCGCCGTCGCCGGAGGAGTGCTGTCGGGGATCGCGCTGGGTCTGACCCTGGCCGGGATCGGCGCGGACGGATTCGGTCTCGGCGCGCCGGCCGCGGTGGCCCTGACCGGGAGCCTGCTGGCCGGCGTCGTCGTCTTCTCGGGTCAGCTCTGGGGCAGCCCGGAGTCCAGCGCGGGTCGCCCCACGTCGGCTCCGGACGGCGACTGAGCCGTCGGCTCAGGAGGTCTGCAGGAAGCTGACCACGGCCGACTTGTAGTCCCGCGAGGTCACCGCGTTGATGTGATTGCGCTCGGGAATCTGGAGGAACGCCGCGACGGCACCCTTCGCGGTGACCAACGGCACCAGGGTGGCTGCCTCGGCCGCGATGTCATCCTCCGCGCCGGCGACGACCAGGGTGGGCACCGGCGGGACGGTCGCCGCGGGGTCGTAGGGGTCCACCGAGAGGCTCAGCAGAAGCTCCACGGTGTGCGGCACGTTCGCGCCCGGCAGGGCTCCTGCGAGGGTCACGAGGTTGCGCGTCAGATCATCGACCGGGCGCACGCCCTCCTGGACCCAGAGCCTGGCCTGCTTGGCCTTGAGTGCGCCGAGACGATCATCGGTGGGGGAGCCGCCCATGATCAGATGTGTGACCATCTCGGGGTGCGCGGCGCTGAACTCCCAGGCAAGACGTGAGCCCAGCGAATATCCGTGCACGGCGACACTGGCGTGGCCCTGCTGACGCAGGTGCTCGCTGAGGTCAGCGAGGATGTCCCGGACCCGGACCGAGACGGGATTGAGATCCTGGGACTCGCCGTGACCGGGAAGGTCGACGGCGATGATGCTGCGCCCGGTCTTCGCCAGCGGGTCGAGCCAGCCGGTCTTCACCCAGTTGTAGAGCGTGCTGCTCGCGAAGCCGTGGATGAGCAGCACCGGGGGTCCCGTGGGCTCCGGGTGCGTCCAGGTGTGCAGGGTCAGGCCCGCTGGGGTGCGGACAGATTCTGGGGCGGGGAACTCTAGGCGCGCCATGGATCAGGGCTGCAGCTGCAGGGTTGCCACGGTCTCGGCGGTGACCTCGGAGAGCAGTGCAGGATTGTCGTTGAGCGCCCGGCCGAAGGAGGGGACCATCTGTTCCAGCTTCGGACGCCAACGGTCCATCTGCGCACCGAAGCAGCGCTCGAGCAGCGAGAACATGATCGACGGCGCCGTGGAGGCGCCCGGGGACGCGCCGAGCAGCCCGGCGATGGAGCCGTCCCGGGCGGAGATCAGCTCGGTGCCGAACTGCAGCACCCCCTTGCCCTTCTCGTTCTTCTTCATCACCTGCACGCGCTGTCCGGCGGTGATCATCTCCCAGGCATCCGATCCGGCGCTGGGGAAGAAGGCATGCAGCTCGTCGAACTTAGAGCTCGAAGACTTGGTGACCTCCTTGACCAGGTAGGTCACCAGGTCGGTGTTGTCCTTGCCCACCTGCAGCATCGGCACCAGGTTGTGCGGGCGGACCGAGAGCGGCAGGTCCATGAAGGAGCCGCTCTTGAGGAAGTTGGTGGAGAATCCGGCATAGGGGCCGAACATCAGCGTGCGTCGGCCTTCCACGAACCGGGTGTCCAGGTGCGGAACCGACATCGGCGGTGCGCCGACCGAGGCCAGGCCGTAGACCTTCGCGTGGTGCTGCTCGGCGACCTCTGGATCAGTGCTGCGCAGGAACTTGCCCGAGACCGGGAAGCCGCCGAAGCCCTTGATCTCGTCGATGCCAGCGCCCTGGAGCAGGCCCAGGGCGCCGCCGCCGGCGCCGACGAAGACGAAGCGGGCGCTGGCCACGCTGCGGTCTCCTGTGGCCTTGTCCTTGACCTTGATGTCCCAGCGACCGTCCACGCCGCGCTTGATCGACTGGACCTCGTGGCCGTAGCGCAGGTCCACTCCGTTGCTGTCCAGGTGGGTTGCGAGCTGACGGGTGAGCGAACCGAAGTCGACGTCGGTGCCGCTGTCGAACTTCGATGCCGCGATGCGCTGGGAGGGATCCCGTCCGTTGATCAGCAGCGGAGCCCATTCGGCGATCTCGGCGTGATCCTCGGTGTGCACGATGTCGGAGAAGAGCGGCTGGGCCTTCATCGCCTCGTAGCGGTCCTTCAGATACTGCGCGTTCTTATCGCCCCAGACGAAGCTGATGTGCGGCAGGCCGTTGATGAAGGTGCGCGGGGAGCCGATCGTGCCGGCTTTGACCCAGTGCGAGTAGAGCTGCTTGGAGACGGTGAACTGCTCGTTGATGCCCTGGGCCTTGGCGGTGGAGACCTTGCCGTCGGCTCCGCGGGGTGTGTAGTTGAGCTCGCACAGCGCCGCGTGGCCGGTGCCGGCGTTGTTCCAGGGATCGGAGGACTCCTGGCCCGCCTGGTCGAGAGCTTCGAACAGTCCGATAGACCAGTTCGGCTCCAGCTCCTTGAGCATGGCGCCGAGGGTGGTGGACATGATTCCGGCGCCGATGAGCACGACGTCGAACTTCTGCCCTTCGCTGGACTGCTGAGCGCTGGTCGACGATGACTTGGCCACAGAATTCTCCTTGAGTGTTCCCCCTGATGAGACCCGGGGGTGGTACGCGATGTCCAAGAATCGACTCTACCCGCGCCCGCGCGAGCCCGGGAAATCCATCACCGCCCGGAGGTGCGGGCTAATCCGCCGGGATGATGTCCTTGAAGAGCTCGTGCAGCACCGGGGACATCGGATAATCAGCGACGCCCCGGCCCAGCGCCACGCCGGAGATCGGATGCACCAGCGGCAGCGCCGGGAGATCCTCGGCGACGAGGTCAGCGATCTCCCGATATATGTCATTGCGTGACTGCTCGTCGTTCTCGCTGCGTCCGCTGCGGATCAGCTCGCGGACCTCGGGGGAGTCGTAGTTGAACTCGGGGGTCTGGTGTGAGAACAGCGGGCCGAAGAACGAGTGCGGTGACCGGTAGCCGCCGTTGCGTCCGAGCAGATGCATCGCCCGCTGGTCATCGTCGAGCAGCGAATCCACATACCCGTCGTCCCAGGACACCGGGCGCGGAACGATATTGAATCCGATGGCTGTCAGGTCGCGGGCGACCGAGGCGAACACCGCCTCGGGACGGGGGAAGTAGCTGCGGGTGGCGTTCATCGGGTAGTAGAAGCGCAGCGGCTCACCGTCATAGCCGGTCTCCGCGAGCAGCTCCTGCGCCTCTTCGACGCTGTAGCCGTAGCGGGCGGACTCATCCGAGTGGACGCCCAGTGCCGCCGGGGTGAACTGATAGGCGGGCCGGCTGCCCTCCAGGAAATAGGACTCCACGAGGGTGGTGAGGTTGATCGCGCGCGCGGCCGCCTCCCGCACCTCGGGGTCTCCCATGACCGGGTGGTCCAGGTTGAACCCGAGGTAGAGGACCGAGAACGGGTCACGCTGCAGGATCAGTCGGCCAGCCTGCACCAGGGAGCGCAGATTGTCCGCGGTGATGTAGTCATAGACGTCGATCTCCCCGCGCTGCAGCTCGCGGAGCCGGTCGAAGGAGCGCGGAAGCGTGCGCACGACCGCGCGTTCGGTCGGAGGCTCCCCGTCCCAGTAGTCCTTGAACGCCTCGAGCACCACCTCGTCGGCGCTGACGCTTACCAGCCGGTAGGCGCCGGTGCCGCGAGGTTCGCGGGCGAGGAGCCCGGGGTCGCTGTCGGAGAGCACCTCCGCGGAGGCGATCCCGAAGGCCGGCATCGCCAGCGCCTGGGGCAGGAAGACCAGCGGCTCGGACAGGGTCAGCTCCACAGTGAACTCCGATGAAGCCTCGATGGACTCCAGCAGACAGTCCTCGTCGTCGAAGAATCCACCGAAGAGCGACTCGAAGGCCAACGTGGTGCGGGCGGGGGCTTCCGCGCCGAGCAGCTCGTTCATCCGGCCCCAGCGCTGGAAGTTCGCGACCACCACCTCGGCGGTCAGCTCGCTCCCGTCGTGGAAGCGCACATCTTCGCGCAGCGTGAAGGTGTAGGTCAGTCCGTCGCGGCTCGCCTCCCAATCGGTGGCCAGCAGCGGGGCGGTGGCGCCGGTCTGGCCGTCGATCCCGACCAGCGTCTCGAAGACCTGGCGGCAGACCCGCGCGGTCTCGGTGTCCACCGAGAGCGCCGGGTCCATCGACGCCACTGCGGAGACCGCCGAGAGGACGACGCCGCGCGGCTCGGTCTGCTGAGGCGCCTCGTCGGCATGGGCCCGGGAAGCGGAGTCGGGGTTGAGGGGCGAGCTGGGCCATTGCAGGGCGCCGGCGGTGCTGGCAAGCCCCATGGCGCCGAGAAAGCGACGGCGCTGCATGGGTGACCGCATCTCGCGTCCTTTCGATCGGGGCAGTACCGGCGGGGATCCCGCAGCCCGCTGGTCGCGGTTCAGACTACCTGAGCCCCTTCCGCGTGACCCATCCGTGCGCCATGATCGACCCATGAGACGGATCCTGGTGGTCGGCTCCTCCGGTGTGCTGGGTCAGCAGATCTGCGCCGCACTGCTGACTCATCGGGACGTGACTCTGATCAGGGGAGTGCATTCCCGTTCCGCACCGGGCGCGCTGCGGGTCGATGTCGGCGAGGAGACGAGCATCCGAGTCGCGGCCGCCTCGGTGGACCTCGTCGTGGTCGCAGTGCCGCAGCCCCAGCCTCGAGTCCAGCGGGTGTGCGCCGAGCTGGGGATTCCGTGCATCGACGTCTCCCACGAGGGTGCGCTGCTGCGCGCCGCTGAGCGTGAGCTCGGCGGGTCCCCACCAGGGAGGGGACGAAGCCCGGGTTCGTCCTGCGTCGCCGGATGCAGTTCGGTCAGGCCACCGCAGCGGTGGGACTGATGCGCTGCGATGAGCGTGAGGTTCTGCTGTCACGGCTCCGGGCGGGAGAGATCAGCTGTTTCACGGGGTGGTCTGATGCCCGGCTCACCCGAATGATCGCGGCGCTGCGCAGAGTGGGTCTGCTGCGTCTGCTCACGAGGAGCCGCCTGAGGGTCACGCCGCGGCATGATCCGTCCGTGCCGGAGAGGAACTGGCTCAGCGCGGAGGCGAGCGGACGACGCGGCGGCGAGCAGGACCGGGAGGTCGGCGGTGCAGGGCTTCAGCGACTACGGATGCACAGCCCTGGTGGTGGCCGCCGTGGCGGAGAAGCTGCCTTGCGGGCCCGGACTGCACGGGGTGCTGGTCCCGATGGACTTGTTCACCGCCGAGGACCTGCAGCACCTGATCGACGGTGCTGGTCAGGCCCAGCATGGAGCCAAACTCGCCTGGTGCGGGCGGGGGGACTTGAACCCCCACGTCTAAGACACTGGAACCTAAATCCAGCGCGTCTACCAATTCCGCCACGCCCGCAGCGATCACTGGGAAGCGTATGAGCTTCTCAGCAGCGACGCCTCAGTCTACAGGAGCGTCCGTCCCCAGCCCGGGGCCGCTGAGCCCGGTGGGTGGGGCCGAAACTCGATCTGCAGACTCTCGGCGCGGTTCAGGCGGCGAGCTTCTCGCGCAGGCGTGCGACGTGGCCGGTGGCCTTCACGTTGTACTGCGCGAGGGCGACCTTGCCGTCCTCGTCGAGCACGATGGTGGAACGGATCAGTCCCTCCACGACGCGGCCGTAGTTCTTCTTCTCGCCCCAGGCGCCGTAGGACTCGGCCACGGCGTGATCCTCGTCGGAGAGCAGCGGGTAGCTCAGGGACTGCTCCTCGGTGAAGGAGTCCAGGGCCGAGACCGGGTCCGGGGAGATGCCCAGCACCGTGTAGCCCGAGGCGGCCAGGGAGTCCAGAGAGTCCCGGAAGTCGCAGGCCTGGGTCGTGCATCCGGGCGTGGAGGCCTTGGGGTAGAAGTACAGAATGACCTTCTTGCCCCGCATCTGGTCCAGGCTCACCGAGTCGCCGCCGGCGGCCGGCAGCGTAAAGGTGGGAGCGACGTCGCCGGGTTCAAGTCGAATGCTCATCGAAGTCCTTTCAACGGAGATGGCTGATGCGCCGGATCAAGCCTATCCGTAGAATAGAACGCCCAAGCCCCCGCGAGAGTCGAGGCACCATGGTCATCGTCACCGAGCGCAGCGAGCCGGAACAGCACCTGGTGGACGCCCTGCGCGCAAGCTTCGACGCCTCGGTGATGAACTTCGGGTCCTACAACATCCTCTGCACGGTGGATCGTCTGGGAGCCCCCGCGAAGATCGGTGCCGCCCGGGCCTGGGGCGGATCACTGCTGCTGGTCGGCTACCGCCGCGAGCCGGTCGAGATCGTGCTCTGCCCGGTCGATCTGGACGACGCGCTGGGCCGGGTGCAGGCGCTGCGCCTCGGCGAGGAGCCGGGACCCGCGGCGGCGGCCATTCCCACCCTGGTCAATCTGACCAACCTCGCCGGGATGGCGTCTGAAGACAACTTCGTGGAGCTGACCCTCTCCACCGGGCGCCGAATGAAACTGGACCTCCACGAGCAGGTGCGCTTCGACGAGTTCCCCGAGGTCGAGCTGCACCAGAGCCGCGACGTGAAGGACTTCTACGATTTCATCGACTACTTCATGGACATCGTCGAGCGGATGAACGCCGCCTGAAGATCCGGACGCTTCAGCTGAGATCCGATCTGGCTGGAGCGATCTGGTCCGATTCGGGCATGAAAAAGGCCGCCGATCCACGAATGATTCGTGATCGGCGGCCTGATCCTCGGACTGCGCCTGCCCGTGAAGAGTGGGCCCCTCGGGACTTGAACCCGAAACCTGCAGATTAAGAGTCTGATGCTCTACCAATTGAGCTAGAGGCCCTTATCAACAAGCGCTGTACCGATGATCGCCGCTCTGCATCTCAGCAGGGCAACGACATAGAACTCTAGCACCAGGTCTGCGGGTGCGCCAATTGAGAATGGGTGACCGTGATCTCATCTCTGTGGTCACCGGCTCTGACGCTGACGACGGCTCCCTGAGCACCTCACCTGGGCGCACGGTTCAGGATTCGTCGCCTTGGGGGAGGACACGGTACTGTGGACCGGTCCGCCTGAAGTCCTCACGAAGGTCCACCGTGCATACGGTCAGACCGCACGACAGGCTGGGCAGTCAATCGGGGTGTAGCTCAGCTTGGTAGAGCGCGCGCTTTGGGAGCGTGAGGCCGCAGGTTCAAATCCTGTCACCCCGACAGCAGACGATTCACCAGTCATCGATCAGGAGCCCCACACGTGGTCAAGAGCACCGTAGAGAATCTGAACCCGACCCGCGTCAAGCTCACCGTCGAGGTGACTTCCGAGGAGCTGGAACCGAAGATCAAGGCGGCGTACAAGAGCATCGCCGAGCAGGTCCAGGTCCCAGGCTTCCGCAAGGGCAAGGTGCCGGCTCCGATCATCGACCAGCGTGTCGGTCGCGAGTACGTCATCCAGCAGGCCATCAACGATGGCCTCAACGACTTCTACCAGCAGGGTCTGGCCGAGGCCGACCTCGCCCCACTGTCGCGTCCTGAGGTGGAGATCGAAGAGATCCCCGACGTCAAGACCAACGAAGGCGTGCTCAAGTTCACCGGCGAGCTGGACATCAAGCCAGTCATCGAGCTGCCCGACTACTCCGGCCTCGAGGTCGAGGTCGAGTCGCGCTCCGCGGATGACTCAGCCGTCCAGGAGCAGCTCGACGAGCTCCGCGGCCGCTTCGGCACGCTCAAGGACGTCGAGCGCCCCGCCGCGAACGACGACTTCGTCACCATCGACCTGATCGCCACCGTCGGCGAGGAAGAGGTCGACACCGCCTCCGGCCTCTCCTACCAGGTCGGTGCCGGCACCATGCTCGAGGGCATCGATGAGGCCCTCGAGGGTCTCTCCGCCGGCGAGGACGCCACCTTCGAGACCACTCTGGCCGGCGGCGATCACTCCGGTGAGACCGCATCGGTCAAGGTCACCCTCCAGGCCGTCAAGGAGCGCGAGCTCCCCGAGGCCGACGACGAGTTCGCTCAGCTCGCCTCGGAGTTCGACACCATTGAGGAGCTTCGCGCCGACCTGAAGTCCAAGGCCGAGGAGAACCTCGTCGTGGAGCAGGGCGTCGAAGCACGCGACAAGGTCCTGGAGAAGCTCATGGAGCTCATCGAGGTGCCGGTGCCCGAGTCCGTGGTCGCCGAGCAGGTCGAGCAGCACTTCTCCTCCCAGGGCCACGAGCCCGGTGACGATCACGACACCGCGGAGCACCGCGAGGAGCTCTCCAAGCAGACCGCCGACGCCTTCCGCAACGAACTCGTCCTCGACGAGATCGCGCAGAAGGAAGAGATCGGCGTGGAGCAGAGCGAGGTCATCGAATACATCGTCTCGACCGCCTCCCAGTACGGCATGGAGCCGAACCAGTTCGCGCAGATGCTCGATCAGGCCGGCCAGGTCCCGATGATCATGGGCGAGGTTCGCCGCCGCAAGGCACTTGCCAAGGTGCTCGAGCTCGCCGTCGTCAAGGACACCGAGGGCAACCTCGTGGACCTGACCGACTTCGTGACCCCGGCCGGTGACGAGGACGAGGTCGAAGCCGGTGAGTCCGAGCCCACCGCGGCTGAGACCGCTGAAGCCGACACCACCGACGCCGACACCGCCGAGGCTGAGGCTTCCGAGGACACCAAGCAGAGCTGATCCAGCTCGCAGCAGCAGAAGGGCTTCGCCGCACAGGTGGGGCCCTTCTCTGCGTCCAGGTGTTCTCTCCCGGTTGAAACCGTGTGCCAACAGCGAACAGTCCCCTGCCAGGGGCTCACCTGGTGCGGGAGAACCAGTAATGTTCTTGCCGAGGGCACTGCCAGTGCCGACCCCAGCTTGACCCACCAGTGGAGGATGAGTCCATGACCCAGAGCCTGCCGAGCATGTCCAGCGTGGACCCCGCGTCCCGCGACGACTACATCTACAACCGTCTGCTCAAGGAGCGGATCATCTGGCTCGGTTCAGAGGTCCGCGATGACAACGCCAACGCCATCTGTTCCCAGCTGCTCCTTCTGTCTGCGGAAGACACCGAGAAGGACATCTACCTCTACATCAACTCTCCAGGTGGCTCCGTCACCGCGGGCATGGCGATCTACGACACGATGGAGTTCATCCCGAACGACATCGTCACCGTCGCCACCGGCCTCGCCGCCTCGATGGGGCAGTTCCTGCTCTCCTCGGGGACCCCGGGCAAGCGCTTCGCGACCCCGCACGCCCGCATCCTGATGCACCAGCCCTCCGGCGGCATCGGCGGAACCGAGTCGGACGTCCGGATCCAGGCGCAGCTGATCCAGCACATGAAGCAGGTCATGGCTGAGCTCACCGCCGAGCAGACCGGCCAGAGCCTCGAGACGATCCTGCGGGACAACGCCCGTGACAAGTGGTTCACCGCTGAGGACGGCCTCGAGTACGGCTTCTTCGACAAGATCGCCCAGCGGTCTTCCACCGTCTCCGGCGGCGGGGGAGTCTGATCCCTCAGGGGAGCAGACCAGCCTCAGCCCACGATTCGCACCAGGACCACAGGAGCACATCTGACATGAACCCACTTGATCACTCGGCACCAGGCCTCCCCTCGGCACAGCCCAGCGGCCCCTCAATGCCGGACTCCCGCTACATCCTCCCCTCCTTCGAGGAGCGGACCCCCTACGGCTTCAAGCGCCAGGACCCCTACGCGAAGCTCTTCGAGGACCGCATCGTCTTCCTGGGGAGCCAGGTCGACGACGCTTCCGCCGATGACATCATGGCGCAGCTGCTCGTCCTGGAGTCGATGGACTCCGAGCGTGACATCACGCTCTACATCAACTCTCCCGGCGGCTCGTTCACGGCCATGACCGCCATCTACGACACGATGCAGTTCGTCCGCCCGCACATCCAGACGGTCTGCCTCGGACAGGCGGCCTCCGCCGCTGCCGTGCTGCTGGCAGCTGGCACACCCGGCAAGCGCCTGGCGCTGCCGAATGCGCGGGTGCTGATCCACCAGCCCGCTGTGGGCGGCACCCGCGGCACCGCCACGGATCTGCAGATCCAGGCGGATGAGGTGCGCCGGATTCGTACTTGGATGGAAGACGTGCTCGGAGACCTCACAAAGAAGTCCCCGGATGAGATCGCCGAGGACATCGACCGAGACAAGTTCCTCTCCGCCGCCGGTGCGAAGGACTACGGCCTGGTGGACGAGGTTCTCGCCTCCCGCAAGCTTCCGCTCTGAGGCTTTCTCAGCTGCGCAGCTCGACCCGTTCGGGGACGTTCCATCGGAACGTCCCCGAACGTGTCAGTGCCCTGAAGTACGCTATAGCCGGTAAGCACATCAGTTCTTAAGGGGATCCCACGTCCATGGCACGCATCGGTGAGAGCGCAGATCTGCTCAAGTGCTCGTTCTGCGGCAAGAGCCAGAAGCAGGTCCGGTACAAGCTGATCGCCGGCCCCGGCGTCTACATCTGTGACGAATGCATCGAGCTCTGCAACGAGATCATCGAGGAATACCTCAATGAGGTCCAGGAGCCCGATGACTTCGAGCTGCCCAAACCGCGGGAGATCTACGCGTTCCTTGATGAGTATGTGATCGGCCAGGACAAGGCCAAGCGCACCCTCTCCGTGGCGGTGCACAACCACTACAAGCGGATCCAGGCCACGGGCTCGGCGAAGAAGACCACCTCCCTGGAGAAGGGTCCGCTGGACGACGTCGAGATCGGCAAGTCCAACATCATGATGGTCGGACCGACCGGCTCCGGGAAGACCTATCTGGCGCAGTCGCTGGCCCGGAAGCTCCAGGTGCCCTTCATCGTGGCCGACGCGACCAGCCTCACCGAGGCCGGCTATGTCGGGGAAGACGTCGAGAACATCCTGCTGAAGCTGATCCAGGCCGCTGACGGTGACGTCAAGAAGGCCGAACAGGGCATCATCTACATCGACGAGATCGATAAGATCTCGCGGAAGTCCGAGAACCCGTCGATCACCCGCGACGTCTCCGGTGAGGGTGTCCAGCAGGCGCTGCTGAAGATCCTCGAGGGCACGGTCGCTTCGGTGGCCCCGCAGGGCGGGCGCAAGCACCCCCAGCAGGAGTTCATCCAGATCGACACCTCGAACATCCTGTTCATCGTCGCAGGCGCCTTCGCCGGGCTGGAGGAGCTCATCGAGTCCCGCGCAGGCCGCAAGGGGATCGGCTTCGGCGCACCCCTGTCGACGATCACCAAGAGCGAGGCCAGCTACGGCGACGTCGAACCAGAGGACCTGCACAAGTTCGGGCTGATTCCGGAACTCATCGGTCGGCTCCCGGTGATCGCGACCGTCGAGCAGCTCGACGCCGCGGCCCTCACCGACATCCTCACGAAACCTCGCAATGCGCTGGTGAAGCAGTACCAGAAGATCTTCTCCATCGACGGCATCGAGCTGGAGTTCACCCCCGAGGCGCTCGGGGCCGTGGTGGAGCAGGCTGAGCTGCGCGGCACCGGTGCGCGCGGACTTCGGTCGATCCTCGAGAACGTGCTGGGGCCCGTGATGTTCGAGCTGCCCTCCCGGGATGACATCGCGTCGGTGACCATCACCGCAGCAGTGGTCCGCGAAGGTGCCGAGGCCGAACTGGTCACCCTGTCCGAAGCCAAGAAGTTCCGCAAGAAGTCCGCCTGACCTGCCTTTTCCACCGTTTTCAGACCCTGGCTATTTGCTGGGCGGAAGCTGAGGTGTAGGCTCGATCACACGCAAGTGGCCTAGGCCACATCAAGTGACCGGGCCATCGCGCCGGGTGACGAGAGGTGGAAGATTCATGGATGAATCCCAGGGCTCCCCGAGGAGGGGACGGACGGTTCGCGCGGCCAGCTCCGCACTCGCGGCAGCCATCCTGCTGAGCGGGTGTTCAGATGGTGACGGCCCCCCGTCCCTCACCTGGTATATCAACCCGGACGACGGCGGCCAGGCGGCGCTCGCGCAGCTCTGCACGGAAGAGTCCGAGGGTGCGTATCAGATCCAGACCTCGCTGCTCCCGGCGGATGCGCCCTCCCAGCGCGAGCAGCTGGCCCGCCGCCTGGCGGCGAACGACGCCTCGTTGGACATCATGTCGCTGGACCCGCCTTTCATCCCCGAACTGGCGGAGCCGGGATTCCTTGCGCCGGTCCCGGACGATGTCGCTGAGCGCACGACCGAAGACACCCTGGAGGGCGCTCTCGCCGGGGCGATGTGGAACGAGGAACTGGTCACCGTCCCGTTCTGGGCGAACACGCAGCTGCTCTGGTACCGCGAATCCGTGGTCGAGGAAGCGGGCCTGGACATGGATGAGCCCGTCACCTGGGAGCAGATCACCGAGGCCGCGATCGAACAGGACAAGCTTCTCGGCGTCCAGGGGATCCGCGCTGAATCCATGACCGTCTGGGTCAACGCGCTGGTCGAGTCTCAGGATGAGTCGATCCTCGCCAACCCCGAGGCGCCTGCCGCGGAGCTGGAGACAAATCTCGATTCCGAGGTGGGAAGTCGGGCCGCGGAGGTCATCTCGATGATCGGCAGCGAGGGACTGGCCGGTCCCGGTGTCGCCTCGATGGACGAGAATCAGTCGATGCTGCTCTTCCAGGGCGACGAGGGGTCTTTCATGGTGAACTGGCCCTTCGTCTGGGCGGCGACCAAAGCCTCGGCTGAAGAAGGCGTGGTCGACGAGGGGCTCGTGGACGACATCGGGTGGTCCCAGTACCCCCGGGTCGATGAGGACACGCCCTCGGCTCCTCCGCTGGGCGGCATCAACCTCGGCGTGGGGGCCGATTCCGAGAACCAGGAGCTCGCCTTCGAGGCCATCGAGTGCATCGTGGCTCCGGAGAACCAGACTGAGTACTTCATCACCAACGGCAACCCTCCCTCCTCGGAGGCCGCCTATGATGATCCGGCCCTGGAAGAGGACTACCCGATGGCCGATGCGATCCGTGAAGCGCTTGAAAACGCCGCACCGCGACCGCAGACTCCCTTCTACAACGAGATCTCTACCGCGATCCAGCAGGAGTTCACGCCTATTTCCGGGGTCGATGCCGAACAGACTCCTCCACAGACCGATGCCTTCATCGTCGAAGTGCTCAGAGGGGAGCGTCTCCTGTGACAACCGCACCTGAAACCTCTCGGCGGCAGAAGCGCGAAGCCGCCGCGTCGTCCAACGGCAAGGCCGCCAGAAGCAGGAACGGCAATGGCACCAAGCGGACCAACCGCGCCAAGTCCGAGGCACGTCTGGGCTGGCTCATCGCGGGACCTGCCTTCTTCATCATGCTCGCGGTCACCGCGTACCCGATCGCCCAGGCGATCTACGACTCGTTGTTCTCCTTCCGGCTCACCTCACCAGACGACCGGTCATTCGTCTTCCTGCAGAACTACCTCACTATCCTCTCTGACACGGAGGTCTTCTGGTCCGCCCTCGGTGTCACGGTGCTGGTCACCGTGGTCACCGTGGCCGTGGAGCTCGTCCTCGGCTTCGGTCTGGCGCTGGTCATGCACAAGGCTCTGCTGCGGATCCGGGGAGCGCTGCGCACCGCGATCCTTGTGCCCTACGGCATCATCACCGTGGTCTCCGCCTTCGCCTGGTACTACATGTTCGACATCAACTCGGGCTTCGTGAACAACTGGTTCGGCTGGGTCCCGGGCATCGACAGCGACCTCGACTGGTTCGCCAACTTCGGCACCGCGATCACCGTGATCATGGCCTCGGAGATCTGGAAGACCACTCCGTTCATCGCGCTGCTGCTCCTGGCGGGCCTCGCCCAGGTCCCCGACGAGCTGGTCGAGGCCGCCAAGGTCGACGGCGCCAGCTGGCGTCAGCAGATGACCCGGGTGATCCTGCCCAACATGAAGGCCGCCATCATGGTCGCGGTGCTCTTCCGCGCACTGGACGCCTTCCGAATATTCGACAACGTCTTCATCATGACGAATGGTGCCGCAGGCACCGAGGTGCTCTCGCTGCTGGCCTACCGGACCTCCATCGGACGGCTCGAGATCGGACTGGGCTCTGCGGTATCGGTGATCCTGTTCATCTGCGTGCTGCTGATCTGCTTCATCGCGATCAAGTTCTTCAAGGTCGACCTTGCCAGTGGCACCGATGCAAAGGGAGGTAAGTAGAGATGGCCTCCAACGGCAAGCTCACCGGAAAGCAGCGCCTGGGATGGACGGTGCTGACCGTCGTCGTCCTGCTCTACGCGCTCTTCCCCGTGGCCGCGATCCTCGCAACCAGCTTCAAGACGCAGGCGGACCTTGGCAACGCGGCCTTCCTGCCGTCGAACTGGACCTGGGAGAACTACGAGATGATCCTGGTCGGCGACGCCCAGGAGCTGTTCCTCACAGCCTTCCGGAACTCGATCGGCATCACCCTGATCGCCACGTTCATCGCGGTGGTGCTGGCCACGCTTTGCGCCTATGCCATCGCCCGGCTGAACTTCCCGGGCAAGAAGATCATCCTGGGCACAGCACTGGCGGTGTCGATCTTCCCGGTCATCTCGGTGGTGACCCCGCTGTTCAACCTGTGGCGGAACATCGGGCTCTACGACACCTGGCTCGGTCTGATCATCCCGTACCTGTCGCTGACCCTGCCGATCTCCATCTGGACCCTCGCGGCGTTCTTCCGCCAGATCCCCTGGGATCTGGAGCAGGCGGCGCAGGTGGACGGTGCCACCCAGTGGCAGGCCTTCCGCCGAGCGATCGTCCCGCTGGCCATGCCTGGCGTGTTCACCACCGCGATCATCGCGTTCTTCATCGCCTGGAATGACTTCGTCTATGGGATATCGCTGACCTCCACCGAAGCAGCCAGACCCGTTCCGGCCGCACTGGCCTTCTTCACCGGCGCCTCTCAGTTCGAGGAGCCCACCGGCGCGATCTCCGCGGCGGCCATCATCGTGACCATCCCCGTCGTCGTCCTGGTGCTGCTGTTCCAGCGCCAGATCGTCTCCGGACTGACCCAGGGCGCCGTCAAGGGCTGAGTAGATAAGGACTCCACTGCAATGTCATCCATCACGCTTCAGAATCTCGTCAAGAAATACGACGACGGCTTCCCCGCCGTCAATGACATCTCCATCGACATCGAAGACGGCGAGTTCATCATCCTGGTCGGCCCTTCCGGCTGTGGAAAGTCCACGCTGCTGCGGATGATCGTGGGGCTTGAAGACATCACCGAGGGTGACCTGCTCATCGGCGGGGAGCGAGTGAACGAGAAGGCCCCGCGGGAACGCAACCTCGCGATGGTCTTCCAGAGCTACGCGCTCTACCCGCACCTGACCGTCTACGAGAACATCGCGTTCCCGATGCGGCTGACCAAGGGGAAGTTCACCAAGGAAGAGATCGACGAGAAGGTCCGCTATGCCGCGACCATGCTCGAGCTCACCGAGCACCTCGACCGGAAGCCGGCGAACCTCTCCGGCGGTCAGCGGCAGCGTGTTGCCATGGGCCGAGCCATCGTCCGTGAGGCCGACGCCTTCCTCTTCGATGAGCCGCTCTCAAACCTCGACGCCAAGCTGCGCGGCCAGATGCGCGCCGAGATCGCCCGGCTCCAGCGCGAGCTCAACACCACCAGCGTCTACGTCACGCACGACCAGACCGAGGCGATGACGCTGGGGGACCGGGTGGCCGTGCTGAAGAAGGGCCTGCTCCAGCAGATCGCCTCCCCGCGGGAGCTCTACGAGCAGCCGGCCAACCTCTTCGTCGCTGGATTCATCGGCTCCCCGTCGATGAACTTCCTTCCCGGCACCGTGGAGGGTAACGTCTTCTCCACCCCGCTGGGCAAGATCGAGATACCGGACCGCGCGGCCAAGGCCGGGGCAGGGCGCGACATCGTGCTGGCCGGCATCCGGCCTGAGTTCTTCGACGACGCCTCCCAGCTCAGCGAGGCTCAGCTGTCCAAGGGCACCACGTTCACGGCCGAGATCAGCCACAGCGAGTGGATGGGCAACGAGCAGTATGCCTACGTCTCCTACGAGACCGACGAACGGGTCCAGGACACGTTGCGCAACCTTGCCGAGGAGATGGATGCCGATGAGCTGCGCACTCAGCTCGTAGTCGAGGTCGACGCGACGTCCCGGTTCCGCAGCGGCGACACCGCGGAGCTCTGGCTCGACACTCGCAGGATGCACCTCTTCGACCCGGCCACCGGCGAGAACCTCACCCGCGACGAGGAGGCCGGCGCCGAACTGACCCGCGAAGCCCGCGAGGACCGCAAGCGCGACGCCGAGCGGTTCGTCTCCCGGCAGGGCTGAGCCGCGACCGAATCTGGACGCGGCGGCGCAGTCACCGCCTCAACAGACCGCAGAGGTCATATTCCCAGGCCATCCTGGGGTGCTAAGTTGTTCGCAGACAGACCTGACACTCAGCAGGCCAGCCGCACGGCGGCTGGCCGCTGTGCAGTCAAGGCCAGGCCTAAGAGTGGAGCGCAATCATGAGCACGGTCCCCGAAGAGTTCAAGTACAGCGCCGAGCACGAATGGATCGGCACCACCGATGATGCTCTCGTGGTGCGCGTGGGCATCACCGATTTCGCCCAGGACGCCCTCGGCGAGGTCGTCTATGTGGAGCACCCCGAGGTCGGCTCGACTGTCACCTCCGGTGATGTCGTCGGAGAGGTGGAATCCACCAAGTCAGTCTCGGACATCTTCGCCCCGGTCGCCGGCGAGATCGTCGCCGTCAACACGGAGCTGGACGAGAATCCAGGAGCCGTGAACTCGGCGCCCTATGGGGCGGGTTGGCTCTTCGAGATCAAGCTTGCGGAGACCTCGGGATCGGACTCGCTGCTCTCTGCCGAGGATTACAAAAAGCAAGTAGGCTGAAAGCCGCCAGCAGACAGGCCGGCGAGAGGAGGCGACGTGGAAAGCACGCGAGAACATGACAACGGTCAGAGTGCGGCGGAGACGACGAGCATTTCGTTGCCGCCCGCTGACGCGCACCCAGGGGAGCCTCATCTCTCAGAGGATGACAAGCAGGCCATCGCAGCGCTGCCGAGGAACTCGGCACTGCTCATCGCCCACAGCGGGGCGAACCAGGGAGCCCGCTTTCTGCTGGATCAGGACCTGACCACCGTGGGCCGGCACCCGGAGGCGGGAATCTTCCTGGATGACGTGACTGTGTCCCGGCGCCACGTCGAGCTGAGCCGTGAAGGACGAGGCTTTCAGATTCGGGATCTCGGCAGCCTCAACGGCACATACGTGAACCACGACCGAGTGGATGAGTATGCGTTGAGGCCCGGCGACGAGGTCCAGATCGGGAAGTTCCGGCTCACCTTCTACGCCGGGTCACGCGAATCCGACTGACCGGTGAGACGAGATTCCCGGGCGGACCGGAGAGGAACGTTATCCTGAGGGGGAGTTCGTTCCTTCCCGCCAGCCCGAAAGGGGACACGCAGTGAGTGCTTCACCAGCGCCGAAGCCAAAGCCGAAATCGGCCGCGACCTCGACCGAGCGTGCCGCGACACACGTGTTCACCATCTCCGAAGTGCTGCGCGAGCTGCAGAACGAGTTCCCTGATCTGACCGCCTCGAAGCTGCGTTTCCTCGAGGAGCGCGACCTGGTCGAACCGGCCCGCACCGCTTCGGGCTACCGCAAGTACTGCGCATCCGACGTCGAGCGCCTCCGGTTCATCCTCGCGCTGCAGCGGGACCGCTACATGCCGCTGGACGTCATCAAGCAGACGATGGACGCCATCGATTCGGGAGAGACTTCCGAGGCGCTCCCGGAGTCGGCTCCCGTGGGTCCCCGCGAGGTCACCGATGAGATGGCCGCTCAGATCACCGGACGGATCCGCCCGATGTCCCGCAAGGAGCTGCGCGCCCACTCCGGAGCCACTCGCGGGATGCTCGACACGTTGGAGAAGTTCCGCATCATCCAGGCCGATTCCGAGGGCAACTACAGCCACCATGACCTGAAGGCCGTCAAGGCCGTCCGAGTCCTGGCCCGCTACGGGCTCGAGCCGAAGCACCTGGTCAACATCCGACGCTCGGCGGACAACGAGCTGGATCTGATCTCACGGGCCATGGCTCCGCATGCGGCCCGCAAGGATACTGCGGCCCGGGCCCGAGTGGCAGAGTCCTCCAAAGAGATGCTGCAGTGCCTCAAAGACCTGCGCGCCTCAATCATGGACACCTCGGTCGAGCAGTTGGACAAAAACTGACCTAGACTTGATCCATGGAGAGCCAGCTGGTGCCGCTGGATGTCGTGGGGGTTCGGATAGAGCTTCCCTCGAAGCAGCCTGTAGTGGTGCTCCGTGGTGCCGAACCTGGACTGGAGAACCTCCACGTGGCCGTCCTGGTAGGACCTGCGGAGGCCAACGCCGTCGCGATGGCTATGGAGAAGAAGGTCCCGCCCCGGCCGATGACCCACGACCTGCTCGCGGAGGTCATGACCCGGCTCGGCTCCGGAGTCCGCTCCGTGGAGATCGGCATGCTGGACTCCTCCACCTACCGCGGCACCATCACCTTGGGCAGCGGGCGCAGCTTCGATGCGAGGGCCTCTGACGCGATCGCGGTCGCTGTGCGGGTGCAGTGTCTGGTCACCATGGACCGGGAGATGCTGACCCGGGTGGGGATCACCCCGCGCACCGCCGCCACCGGCCAGCGTCCGATCTCCGAAGACGAGATCAGGGAGTTCCGTCGCTTCCTGGACAACGCGGAGCCGGAGGATTTCGAGTGAACAGGGGCGCATGCGGGCCTGCGACTAGTGCAAACCCGCGACACGCCGTAGAGTGAATTTCAAATGTCTTTGACCCTGCGCGGCTGCGGCAATACCGTCTAGGGACAAGGCCTTCGCATGCACTTTCCTCGCCGCCCTCGCGGCGCAGGGATGCGCTTCCCCAGCGGAGTCCAGCACTTCAGGAGGCTACCAGGTGGGTCCAGAATCGCACGCGGACGTCGAGCGTGTACGGCCAGGGCAGGCAGCTGCCCAGCAGCCCCTGTTCAGCGACGGCCTGCCCGAGCTCGATGAAGAGCTTGGATACCGCGGTCCGGTCGCCTGTGCGGCGGCCGGAATCACCTACCGTCAGCTGGACTACTGGGCGCGGACGAAGCTCGTTCAGCCCTCCATGCGCAACGCTGCCGGTTCCGGCTCGGCGCGACTCTATTCCTTCCGGGATGTCCTGGTGCTCAAGGTGGTCAAGCGGCTGCTGGACACCGGCGTCTCGCTGCAGCAGATCCGCACCGCCATCGAACACCTGCGCGAACGCGGCGTCGATGATCTGGCACAGATCACCTTGATGTCTGATGGGGCCTCCGTCTACGAATGCACCTCAGCCGACGAGGTCATCGACCTCGTGCAGGGCGGACAGGGCGTCTTCGGCATCGCCGTGGGTCGGGTCTGGCGCGAGGTGGAGGCCAGCCTGGTCGAGCTCCCACGCGAGCGCACCGAACCCGAGGTGGTTCCCGGTCTCGAATCCTTCGACTCCTCGGCCGGGGATGAGCTGGCCCAGCTCAGGGCCCGCCGCTCCCAAGCCTCCTGAGCACCGTCGTCGTCCCCGCAGGGGACACAGCAGAAGGACCGCCCCTCGATGAGGGGCGGTCCTTCTGCTGTGTCCTGCTGTCTTTCTAAGGGTCCAACCGCTGCTTCGTCAGACGAGCTGCCTGAGCAGCTGGTCGAAGGACCTCGCCAGATCCCTGACCTGATCGCCGGGCCACTGGTGCACCGGATAGGCCGCGCCCTGGATCTGCTGCCAGAAGGGATTCTCCTCCAGCACCGGGATCATCAGCTTGTCCTTGTAGAGCCGCTCCATCTCGAGCAGCCGGTACTCATGTTCGGCGGAGTCGGCGCGTGTTCGGTTGACCACGACCCCGGCTGACGTCAGCTGCGGGGCGTACTCGTTGGAGAACATCCGAATGGCGCGCATCGTCCGCTCGGTGCCGGCCACGGAGAACAGGCTCGGCTCTGCCACCATCAGCACGCCGGCGGAGGCGGCCCAGCCGATCCGGGTCAGCCCGGACAATGACGGCGGGCAGTCGATGAGCACCAGGTCGTAGCCGGAGACACGGTCCAGCAGCAGCTTCAGCCGGCGCATGTCGCGGGTCCGGATGTCTGGACGATCGTACATAGCCGAGAGCGCGGAGCCGACGACCACGTCGAGCTTCGCCTCGGCGCGCCGCCCCTCGGGAAGCAGGTCCACCCAGCCTGAGCGCGCCACATGGCTGTGGATGTCGGCACGCTTGGCATCGCGCAGCAGCTTCCCGACCTCGGTGCCGGTGCCGCGGGAGACCGCGAGACCGGTGGTGGTGTCCGCGTGGGGGTCGAGGTCGACGACGAGGGTCCGCACCCCCTGGTGGAGAGCGGCCGAGGCAAGGCCCATGGTGACCGAGGTCTTACCGACCCCGCCCTTCAAACTGGAAACGCTCAAGATCTGCACGCTACCCATCATAGGGATGATCTTCAGTGTTCCCTGCCCCGGCGCTCCGCGCCATGAGACTCAGATCAGCCGATCTTCATCTCACCCATCTCGTCCCAGCCATCGCCCTCGACCTGGCGAGAGATGATCTTCGGAGTGGAGACCAGGGCCTGCGCCATGGCCCCGTCGGAGCTGACGGCTTTCTGGAAGTGCGCCGACTCCACGTGGGGGCCCGCAGCGTCGTCGTCGAAGGCCTCGATCAGCACGTACTCGTTGGGGTCCTGGAGGCTGCGTGACCAGTCGAACCACTTGTTGCCGGGCTCGGATCGGGTGGCCTGCGTGAACTCAGCCGTGATGGCCGGCCACTGATCGGCGAACTCGGGCTTGACCTGGAATTTCACGACGATGAAGATCATGGGCTGCTCCTTGAGGGGGATCGTTGAGGTGAGCCTGCCGGGCGGACCCGCGCAGACGGGTGATTCCCCCACGACAACCGAGACGAGCGTCCGGGGATTCCCGCGAAGACTTCGAGGCGGTGCCGGGAAAAACGACCTCACGCAGGAGTCTAGGATTGCCGCATGGCCCACTATGACCTCTCCATCATCGGTTCCGGCTCCGGGAACTCCCTGATCACCCCCTTCTGGGATGACAAGCGCGTCGTCCTGGCGGACAAGGGCTCAGGCAGCACCGCGGCCTTCGGCGGCACCTGCCTCAACGTCGGGTGCATCCCCACCAAGATGTTCGTCCGCCCCGCCGCACTGGCCCGCGGGCCGGTGGAAGCGGCCAGACTCAATGTCACTCAGGCGACCACCGATGTGGACTTCCCCGCCATGCGGGACCGGATCTTCTCGCGCATCGACGCCATCTCGGCCGGCGGTCGGCACTATCGCGAGGTGGAGCTGGAGAACGTCGATCTCGTGTCCGAGAAGGTGACGCTCACGGGTGACTTCAGCCAGCCGCCCTTCGCCTTCGTCTCCGACTCTGGCGTCCACGCCGAGGCCGATCAGATGGTCATCGCCGCCGGATCACGCCCCTCGTTGCCGCAGGTCCCCGGCATCCACCTGCCCGGCGTCCACACCTCGGACAGCATCATGCGCATCGAAGAGCGGCCGGAGAAGCTGCTGATCATCGGCGGCGGCTACATCGCGTGTGAGTTCGCCGGAGTCTTCTCCGCCTTCGGCACCGAGGTCATCCAGGTCAACCGCAGCCGTGGACTGATGAACGCCATGGACGCCGACATCTCAGCCGCCTTCTCGGCCGAGGCGCAGAAGAACTGGACGGTGCGCTTCGAGCGTGCCGTGACGAACATCAGCGAACATGGTGGGGGACTGCGGGTCGAGCTGGTCGCCTCTGACGGCCACGTTGAGCGCCACGATGTGGACACTGTCCTGGTGGCGATCGGTCGCACTCCGAACACCGACCTGATCGGCGCGAAAGAGGCAGGTCTCGACGTCCACCCCGACGGGCGCCTCGCGGTGGATCAGTACCAGCGGGTGCTCATTCAGGGCGAGCCGGTGGAGGGCCTCTACGCGCTCGGCGACATCAGCTCGCCGGCGATGCTCAAGCATGTGGCGAACCAGGAGGCCCGGGTCGTCGCGCACAACCTGGAGCATCCCGACCGGATCCGGCCCTCCCGGCAGGAGGCCATCCCGGCCGCGATCTTCTCCTTCCCCGAGATGGCTCAGGTCGGACTCACCGAGACCCAGGCGGCGGAGGCCATCGGTGCCGAGCACCTCACCACCAAGATCCAGAACTACGGCGACACCGCCTACGGCTGGGCGATGGAGGACGGCGAGGGGATCTTCAAGGTGATCGCAGACCGTCGCAGCGGTCAGATCCTCGGCGCCCACGTGATGGGCTACCAGGCGTCGAACCTGATCCAGCCGATCATCCAGGCGATGAGCTTCGGCCAGGACGCCTACACGACGGCTCGCGGCCAGTACTGGATCCACCCGGCGCTGATGGAGGTCACCGAGAACGCGCTGCTGGGCCTGGAGGTCCCGATCCCGGAAGACGCCCCGCTCTGAGCAGGAATGGATCCCGCGCCGCCCCGGTTGTGACGAGAAGAAGCACCAGCTGCACCCGGGAGAAGCTCGATACCCGATGCAGCTGACCCGAACGTACACTGAACCGCGCGCGGAGGCTGATCGCCCCGCGCCGAGAGGAGCCCTTCATGGCTGAACGCGTTGATTTCTGGTTTGACCCGCTGTGCCCCTTCGCCTGGGTGACATCACGCTGGATCCTGGAGGCGGAGAAGGTCCGCGACATCGAGGTGCACTGGAACGTGATGAGCCTCGGTGTGCTCAACGAGGACAAGAACCCCTCACCCGCCGAGGATCCCGAGCAGCTCTCCCGCTGGATCCCCGCCCGCACCGCCACCGCCGTCGCGCTGAGGCACGGCGAGACCAAGGTCGGCGAGTTCTACACCGCCGCCGGCACCGAGATCCACAACAACGGCAACAAGGACTTCGAGGCCGCCACGCTGCAGGCGCTGCGCGCCGTGGGCCTGGAGGAGGACCTCCTCGCCGAGGCCAAGACCGACAAGAACGACGCCGAGATGCGCGCCTCTCACGACAAGGGCATCTCCCTGGTCGGCCAGGACGTCGGCACCCCGATAGTCGCCTTCCAGGGCACGGCCTTCTTCGGCCCCGTGCTGACCCGGATCCCGCGCGGTGAGGATGCCGGCAAGGTCTTCGACGGTGCTGTGGCCCTGGCCGAGTTCCCGTACTTCTTCGAGCTCAAGCGCTCCCGCACGGAGTCCCCAGCCTTCGACTGATCGGGACTGACACCGCGCAGCAGCACCACACGACGACGCCGGCACGGGCTTGGAAGCTCGCGCCGGCGTCGTCGTCTGTTCTGTCAGGTCAGGGATTACTCCTCGCGGATCACCTTGTGCTGGGCGGCCTGGGCCACCGGGCGGACCACGACCTGGTCGAGGTTCACGTGATGGGGCAGCGTCACCGCTGCGGCGATGACCTCGGCGATGTCCTCGGCCACCAACGGCCGCTTGACCCCGCGGTAGACCGCCTCGGCGGCGGCCGCGTCGCCGCGCAGCCGCTTGGCGGTGAACTCCTCGGTCGCCACCATGCCCGGCAGCACCTCGATCACGCGGATGTTGTGTTCGGCCTCCTCCAGGCGCAGCGCACCGGTGAGCGCGTGCTCCCCGAACTTCGCCGCGTTGTAGCCCGCCCCTCCCTCGTAGGGGGCGAGCGCGGCAGTGGAGGTCACCGTCAGGATCGTGCCCTCGCCATGCTCGCGCAACATCGGGACGAAGGCCTTGATCACGTTCAAGGCGCCCAGCACGTTGACGTCGAACATCCAGCGCCAGTCCTCGGGCCGCCCCTCGGCCACCGAGTCCATGCCGAGCGCGCCGCCGGCATTGTTGATCAGCGTGTCGATCCCACCGGCCTCGGCGACCTCTTCCAGCGCGGCGGCCACCTGCTCCGGATCGGTGACGTCGCAGATGATCGGGATGATCCCTTCCTGCTCGGCCAGGCTTTCGAGCCTCTCGGCACGCCGGGCGACGGCGAAGACCCGCCAGCCCTCGGTCGTGAGTCGGTGCGCGGTGGCCGCGCCGATCCCGGAGGAGGCGCCGGTGACCAGGGCGCTGCGAGTGGAGACATCAGTCTGGATCATGGAGACAGCCTAGTGAGCAGGGTGCCTGCGGAGAACCGGGAGTTCAGTATGTGACACTCCCACCGTGAGAGAATGGCCAGCATGGCTGATCAGACCCCGGGCACAGACGCGCCCGCCACCGAGACCCTTTCCGCAGACTCCCCCCACGGCACCGCCGAGACCAGGACCCCCGTGGTCCCGGACCGCCCGGCGCTGGAGGGCCTCGAGGAGAAGCTCCACGCCGCCTGGCAGGCCGAGGAGATCTACCACTTCAACGAGGACACCGAGCGCGCCCAGGTGTACTCCATCGACACCCCGCCGCCGACCGCCTCCGGGTCCCTGCACGTGGGGCATATGTTCTCCTACACGCAGACCGACGTGATGGCGCGCTTCATGCGGATGAGCGGCAAGAACGTGTTCTACCCGCTGGGCTGGGACGACAACGGACTGCCCACCGAGCGTCGGGTGCAGAACTACTACGGCGTCCGCTGTGACCCCGCGCAGCCCTACAACCCGGACTACACCCCGCCGGAGAAGCCCGCGAAGAACCAGCGCGACTGGGACGCGATCAGCCGGCAGAACTTCATCGAGCTCTGCGAGACCCTCACCGTGGAGGACGAGAAGGTCTTCGAGGATCTGTTCTCCCGGCTGGGCCTCTCGGTGGACTGGCGCCAGACCTACCGCACCATCGACGACGACTCCCGCGCCGCCTCCCAGCGCGCCTTCCTGCGCGACATCCATGCGGGCAACGCCTACACCGCGCAGGCGCCCACGCTGTGGGACATCACCTTCCGCACCGCCGTGGCCCAGGCCGAGCTCGAGGCCAAGGACCACCCCGGCGCTTACCACCGGTACCCCTTCACGGTGAAGGACACCGGGGAGCAGGTCTTCATCGAGACCACGCGGCCCGAGCTGCTGCCCTCCTGCGTGGCCCTCGTCGCCCACCCCGACGACGAGCGCTACCAGCACCTCTTCGGCAAGACCGTCATCTCCCCGCTCTTCGACGTCGAGGTCGAGGTCAAGGCGCACGGGCTCGCGCAGCCGGACAAGGGGTCCGGCGTCGCGATGATCTGCACCTTCGGCGACATGACCGACGTGACCTGGTGGCGGGAGCTGCAGCTGCCCACCCGCGCGCTGATCGGCCGCGACGGCCGCTTCTCCCGCGAGACTCCCGAGTGGATCACCTCCGAGCAGGGGCGGGCCAACTACGCACAGCTCGCCGGCAAGACCGTGCACTCGGCCAAGGAGGCCGTGGTGGAGCTGCTCAAGGCCGCGGACCTGCTCGACGGCGAGCCCAAGAAGATCACCCACGCGGTGCACTTCTACGAGAAGGGCGACAAGCCGCTGGAGGTCGTGACCTCTCG
Organism: Nesterenkonia maliinae; assembly: GCF_051262655.1. Classification (NCBI taxonomy): domain Bacteria; kingdom Bacillati; phylum Actinomycetota; class Actinomycetes; order Micrococcales; family Micrococcaceae; genus Nesterenkonia; species Nesterenkonia maliinae. Next base: position 70,800 of record NZ_JBIMEY010000001.1, read on the forward strand.
CCAGTGGTACATCCGCAACGGCGGCCGCGACGCCGCACGTCGGGACAAGATGATCGCCCGGGGCAAGGAGATCTCCTGGCACCCGGCCTTCATGCGGTCCCGCTACGAGAACTGGGTGGAGGGCCTCAACGGGGACTGGCTGGTATCCCGGCAGCGCTTCTTCGGCGTGCCGATCCCGGTCTGGTACCCGCTCAACGGCGACGCCGAGCCCGACTACGACAACCCGTTGCTGCCCGACGAAGCCCTGCTGCCGGTGGATCCCGCCTCGCAGGTCCCCGCCGGGTACGAAGAGTCGCAGCGCGGAGCCGCCGGCGGCTTCATCGGTGAGGCCGACGTCCTGGACACCTGGGCCACCTCGGCGATCACCCCGCACATCGCGGGCCGCTGGGAGAAGGACAACGACTTCTTCAACAAGGTCTTCCCCTTCGACCTGCGTCCACAGGGCCACGACATCATCCGGACCTGGCTCTTCGCCTCCACGGTCCGGGCGAACTCGCTGAACGACTCCGTGCCGTGGACCAACACCGCGATCTCCGGCTGGATCCTGGACCCGGACCGGAAGAAGATGTCCAAGTCCAAGGGCAACGTGGTCGTGCCCACCGAGCCGCTGGAACAGTTCGGCTCCGACGCGGTGCGCTACTGGGCGGCCTCGGCGAAGCTCGGTGCCGACACCGCGTATGAGGTCGCGCAGATGAAGATCGGGCGCCGCCTGGCGATCAAGCTGCTCAACGCCTCGAAGTTCGCGCTGAACCTCGGCGTGACCGAGGGCCACATCATCACCGACGACGCCGGGGCCCAGGTCCTGACCGAGGCCCTCGACCGCGCCCTGATCGCCGAGCTGCGCACCGTGGTGGATCAGGCGACCAAGCACTTCGCCGACTATGACTATGCACGGGCGCTGCAGCTCGTGGAGTCCTTCTTCTGGTCCTTCACCGATGACTATGTGGAGCTGGTCAAGGACCGCGCCTACGGCTCACGCGGCGATCAGGCGCAGGACTCGGTGCTGGCCGCCCTGGCCACCACGCTGGATTCGCTGCTGCGGCTCTTCGCCCCGGTGCTGCCCTTCGTCACCGACGAGGTCTGGCGCTGGTGGCGCAACGGATCGGTGCACTCCACCCAGTGGCCCACCACCTCAGGGCTGGAGTCCGTGCAGGGCTCCGCCGGGATGCTGGACTCCGTGGCGCAGGTCCTCTCCGGGCTGCGCAAGGTCAAGTCCGAGGCCAAGGTCAAGCAGCGCACCGAAGTGGTCACCGCGACGGTCTCCGCACCGGAGCGCACGCTGGCCCACATCGACGCCGCACTCGCGGACGTGAAGGCGGCGACCCGTTCGCGTGCGCTTCAGCTGCGCCCGCAGACCGAGGCCGGGCAGCATGTGGTGGTCACCGAGGTGGAGCTCGCCGAGGAAGAGCAGCCCGCCCAGATCTGATCACCCCGCCTGGGTCAAAAAATCGTAGAGCTGCAGCCGATCGTAGGGCTGTAGCTCTACGATTTTTGCGCAGCTCTACGATGATTTCATCCGGATCCTCTGGGCTATCGCCTGTATCGTCTGTACAGGTATCGTCAAGATTGCATGGTGGGAGTGTCCAGTTTGAACAGGCCTTTTCTGATTCCAGCCATAGTGGTGGGATTGCTCGCCACTGGCGGCTGCGCAAACGTCGCCTCGCTCGAGAACGACAGCGAGGTCGATGCGCAGGTGGTCGATGTCATCGACGGAGACACGATTCGTGTCGAGTACGCAGGTGAACGCCATAGCGTTCGCCTGCTCAATATCGATACCCCAGAGACGAAACACCCTGATCGCGATGTGGAGTGCCTGGGACCTGAAGCATCTGAGTTCCTGAAGGAGCTGCTGGCCCCCGGCGACTCCGTCCGTCTCGAGTTCGACGAGGAGCGCACCGATCAGTACGACCGGCTGCTTGCCGGCGTGTTCAAAGAAGACGACTTTATCAACGCCGCCATCGCGAGGGCTGGCTTCGGCATTGCGGTCTACTTCGAACCTAACGATAGATTCCTCCCGCCGGTCCAGGACGCGCAGGAGGAAGCGGAGACCGCGGGACGGGGACTGTTCGATGACTCCCTGCCGTGTACGGTTCCAGCGCAGGTGGAGGAGGCTCTGGAAGCGGTGGACAGCCTGCCGACAGAACCGCCCGAGGAGTACGAAGCGCTGGAAGAATCTGCTGCGGCCGCTGCCGCTGCGGTCCTGCTTGCCGATCAGGCACGGGACCTCGTGCTCTCCATAGATCCAGACGCCTCAGGGATCCACCACCGGGCCTACGCATCTCAGCGTGATTCGTATCAGCAGAGCCTCGATCAGGCGATCACGACCGGTGAACGCCGTGCCTACGAAGCCGAAGCTGAGATGGAACGTATCGACGACGAGCGCGACGCGGAGCAAGCCGCGCGGGAGCAGGCGAACGCTGAGCGAGAAGCAGAAGAACGACAGGCCGCCCGAGAGCGGGAGAGAGAGGCTGCTCAACCACCGGCTCCAGCTCCGGACGCGCCGCGGCCCGCCCCAAGCCGGGCACCGCAACCGGCGCCGGCTCCCCAGCCCGCTCCACAGCCGGCCCCTGCTCCTGCCCCCGCGCCGACCCCTGCACCTGCTCCGGCACCGGCACCTGCTCCGGCACCGGCCCCGGGCAACGGATCATCTGGGGGAGGCGGCGGAACACCGAACCTTGGACCTTCAGACCGACCCGCGGGATACATCCACCGGGATGAACCGACGAGCTACACCGGCTCGCGGTGCTTCCTTCCCGGGGGGACTTGGTGGAAGCCCTGCTGAGTGTGCGTATCGCCCGAGCGACAAGGCCTATCGGTGGACTTGCGGAAATCGTAGAGCTGCAGCCGATCGTAGGGCTCTAGCTCTACGATTTTTTGACCCGTTTGACCCGGGGGAGCGGCCGGGTCAGTCGTTCTCTTCGGTGACGGTGCGGATCTCCAGAACGCCGTCGAGCTCCTGGAGTGCCTCGAAGAGATGTTCGCGTCCCACGCGCTGGGTGCGGGTGAAGGTCATCGTGGCGTCCACCGCGAAACCGTCCCCGACCTCGAGTCGGCGGGTGCGCACCAGACGGGTCTCGTACCCCCATTGCGAGGCGGCCCCGAGGATCTCGCGCAGGATTCCGTGACCATCCGCGTAGCGCACGATGTAGCGCTCGGACCGGTCATGGCGGGGGAGTCGGCGCACCAGGTTCGTCACCAATGTGACCGAGAGCAGGTAGAAGATCACGGTCAGGCCGGCTATCACCGGCATCCCGGCCCCGCAGGCCATGCCGACGGCGGCCGTAACCCAGATCGACGCAGCCGTCGTCAGTCCGGACACCGCATTCTGCCGCACGAAGATCACCCCGGCACCGATGAAGCCGATCCCGCTGACGATCTGCGCGGCGATCCGCGACGGGTCCAAGACCACGTCCCCACCGATCAGGTGAGAGAAGCCGTAGGCGGAGACCAGGGTGAACAAGGCCGAGCCCATGCCGACCAGGATATGGGTGCGCGCCCCGGCGGACTTCTGCCGGAGATCACGCTCGATCCCGATGGCCGCAGACATCAGGAACGCGAGGGTCAAGAGCAGAATCTGCGTCGGGGCCGTCTCCGGCCAGACATCGATGTTCAACCCAGTCTCCTCTCGATATCCCACATCACCCTATAGCGGGGCCGCCCCTGCAGCACAGTGCTGCCGGGGCGGCCCCGCCGGTGGGTTCAGATGATGTCCTGCCCTGATTCGCGGGCCTTCTTCCAGTCGGCGAAGAAGGCGTAGCCGATCACGACCATCACCGCCAGCACGATCAACGGCCACATCAAGGTGTACAGGGTCAGTGCAATGGTGCTCATCGGGTGTCTCCCACAGTTGTCGGTTCATGGCGTGCTGGTCCGTCTGGCCCGAGGGTGTTGGCCGCACCTGCGGGCCGGACTGCGTCGTCGTCGTCGAAGTTGCCGGTGCGCTTCGCGATCAGCGTGAAGTCGAACTCGGCGTTGCCGCGTACCGACATCGACCAGCAGACGATGGTGCTGACCGCGTAGGCGACCAGCGAGGCGCTGAGCGTGGCGTAGTCGTGCAGGAAGCCGACGACGAACGGAGCCGAGACGACGGCGGCGACCACGGCCACCACCTTGGCCACCTTGATCCCGAAGAAGCCGAAGCACATCAGGCCCAGGATCACCGCGATGCCGATGACCGAGAGGAGGTCCACGAAGACCCCGACCACACCTGAGAGCGGGATCCACTCGAAGCGCACCGGCACGAAGCAGGCCAGGGCCGCGAGCACCGAGACGGTGAATGCCTTGTTGGTGACCTTCTTCCAGTAGAAGCTGGCCAGCACCGGGAAGACCAGTGCGCCCCACAGCGCGCCGACGAAGACCAGCAGGTCCAGGATGCTCAGCTCCAGGCTGGCGAAGCTCACCGCGGCTGCTGTCGCGAGCAGCATGGTCACCCGGCCCACCAGCAACATGGTCTTCGGGTTGGCGCCGCCCTTGCCGGCCACGTTCTGGCCGTAGACGTCGGCCATCATGATCGAGGACATCGCCGCCAGATCGGAGTCGGCGGTGGAGGAGAGCGCGCCGATGATCATCACGAAGAAGACCGCCAGCAGCGCTGCGGGCAGGTAGCTCGCGGCCATCTCGGGGATGATGTTGTTGACGTCACCGTCGGTGGGCTCGAAGCCCAGGTAGAGGGCCATCACGCCGAACATGCCCACCCCGATGACCATGGCGCCGTAGCCGATGGTCGCGGTGATGAAGGTCGGCTTGATCAGGTCCTGGCGCACGGCGAAGAGCCGCTGGGCGATGGTCTGGTTGCCGATCGCGTAGGCGAGCACCGCCGCGATGTAGGGCGCGCCCTGATTCAGGAACGCCTCACTGGAGAAGAAGCTCTGCTGCTCGGGGGAGAGGTTCTGCGCGCCGGTCTCGAAGGCCGACGGAAAGTCTGCGGCGAGGAAGATGAACGGGATGATCACCGCCACCGCCCCGAACATCGCCATGACCTGGATGAAGTCGGTGAGTACCGAGGCGCGGAAGCCCGACCACAGCGTGTAGAGCAGCACCCCGGCCGCCACCGTGAGCACGCCCTGGATGAAGGTGAACGGCGAGAGCATCGCAATCAGCACCCCGCCGGCGATGAAGTTCGACATCAGGGAGATCAGACTGCCCACCACATTGGACCCCGCGAGCATCAGCTGGCTGGAGCGGCCGTGTCGTGCGTACATCACCTCGGCGATGCTGTGCGCCTTCGGTGCCACCGCCCGGATGCGCTTGCCGAAGGGGTAGATGAACAGGATCATCAGTGCCCCCCAGAGCCCGTAGTGGATGGGTCCGGAGATGCCGTAGGTGTACCCGGCCTCCGCGGAGGCGTACATCGAGGACGCCCAGATCCAGGTCGCGGTCATGGACGCCGCGGAGATCCCGAAGCCGATCTTGTTGCCGGCGGTCATGTACTGATCAGCGTTCTCCTTCTTCTTCCTGATCCGATGCGAGATCAGATAGGTCCCCCCGTAGAAGACCACCAGCAGCAGCACCACCGTGATGGCGCCGAACTGGACTGCGCTTGATTCGTTCACGTCGTATGTTCCCCTCGTTGAGTATCTGTCGTCTGGCTGCGTGCTCATGTGCGTGCTCATGTGCGGGCGTCGTCGTCCGGGGTGTTTTCGGGCGCAGTCCTGCAAGGCGTCTGCGAGACGCCGCATGGTGGTGTTGCGCTTACTCACGTCGCGCACCCGGCTCATGACGCGGGCTGTTCCTCAGCCTCGGCGGAGCTCGTACAACTGGCGCGCGATGGTGTTCCCCTGGTGCCCGCCGGGTCCACCCTCACTCATCAAGCGGGTGAACCAGGCCACAAGCAGTAGACCGTAACACACTGCCTTTTTCCCCCGACCGGCGCGATCCCGAGGAATAGCTCCTTGTCTCTGACCCCGTATGGCCCCGCACCCGCAGACCCAGTAGACTCATCCACAGCAGCTTCGACCCGGCCATCACCGGTGAGCTTCCGGAAGAACCGGCCCCGTGGCAGCACCGCTGCGGAGCCCCAGTAGAGCCGGACGGGTAAGCCCGTCACAGCAGTCATGGAGAGGCCCGACGACGGCGCCCCCACCTCGATCACGGGGCGGGGACGGCAGGCGGAGGGCAAGCAAGGTGGTACCGCGCCCGGCAGGCGTCCTTGTGAGTGCGTCAGACCATCGCTCAGCATCACAGCAGGACGGACCTCCATGACCGAGAACAACTCTCCCGTGTATCCCCGCGCATCAGCCGCCGACTCCGGTGCGCGCCGGATCCCCGCCTCCCCGCGCTTCCCGAAGATCGAGGAGCGCGTGCTCGCGCAGTGGGAGAAGGACGGCACCTTCCAGGCCTCCATCGACAACCGGCCCACCGAAGACGCGTCCGGTGAGGCCAATGAGTTCGTCTTCTACGACGGCCCGCCCTTCGCCAACGGCCTGCCTCACTACGGGCACCTGCTCACCGGCTACGTCAAGGACCTCGTGGCCCGCTACCAGACCCAGCGCGGCTCCCGGGTGGAGCGCCGCTTCGGCTGGGACACCCACGGGCTGCCCGCCGAGCTCACCGCGATGAAGGAACTCGGCATGGCGGACAAGGCCGAGATCGAGGCCTTCGGCGTGGACAAGTTCAACGACGCCTGCCGTGCCTCGGTGCTGCGATACACCGGCGAGTGGGAGTCCTACGTGCACCGCCAGGCGCGCTGGGTGGACTTCGAGAACGACTACAAGACGCTCAACGTGGACTACATGGAATCGGTCATCTGGGCCTTCAAGCAGCTGCACGAGAAGGGCCTGACCTATCAGGGCTTCCGCGTGCTGCCGTATTGCTGGAAGGACGAGACCCCGCTGTCCAACCACGAGCTGCGCATGGACGACGACGTCTATAAGGACCGCCAGGACCCCTCGGTCACCGTGGCCTTCCCGATCACCGGAGGCGGCAAGCACGGCGATGCCCTCGCCGGGGTCAACCTGCTCGCCTGGACCACCACCCCCTGGACGCTGCCCACCAACTTCTCCGTGGCCGTGGGACCGGAGGTGGACTACGTGGTCGTCCAGGCCCCAGCCGACTCGGAGCTGCCCGGCCGTCACCTGATCGCCGCGGAGCTGCTCGGCGCCTACGCCAAGGACCTGGGCTTCACCGACGCCGATACCGAAACCACCAGCGAGGGCGACACCGACGCCCCCCGCACCGCCGCCGAGGCCGCGGCCGCCGCCGTCGTCGCCCGCTACCAGGGCACCGAGCTGGCCGGCCTCGAGTATGCGCCGCTGTGGGACTACTACACCGACACCGAGACCTGGGGCACCGAACATGCCTTCCGGGTGCTGGTGGAGGACTACGTGACCACCACCGACGGCACCGGCCTGGTCCACCAGGCCTCGGCCTACGGTGAAGAGGATCAGCGCTCCTCTGAGGAGGCCGGGATCCCGGTGATCCTCTCGGTGGACGAGGGCGCCCGCTTCCTGCCGATGTTCGCCCAGCCCACTCCGTCTGGCGCGACCCCGCTGGCCGCGATCGCCGGAGTCCAGGTCTTCGAGGCCAACCGCACTATCATCAACGAGCTCAAGACTTCCGGTCGCCTGATCCGCGAGGCCTCCTATGTGCACTCCTACCCGCATTGCTGGCGCTGCCGCACGCCGCTGATCTACAAGGCGGTGACCTCCTGGTATGTGGCGGTCACCCAGGTCAAGGAGCGGATGCTCGAGCTCAACGAGCAGATCAACTGGATCCCGGGCAACGTCAAGCACGGCCAGTTCGGCAAATGGCTCGAGAACGCCCGCGACTGGTCGATCTCCCGCAACCGCTACTGGGGCAGCCCGTTGCCGGTCTGGGTCTCGGACGACCCGGAACACCCGCGCACCGAGGTCTACGGCTCGCTGGAGGAGCTCAAAGAGGCCTTCGGCGACTACCCGCGCAACGCGCAGGGGGAGCCTGACCTGCACCGGCCCTGGATCGATGAGCTGACCCGCCCGAACCCGGACGACCCCACGGGCGCCTCCACGATGCGCCGGGTAGAGGACGTCCTGGACGTCTGGTTCGACTCCGGGTCGATGCAGTTCGCCCAGGTCCACTACCCCTTCGAGAACGCCCAGTGGTTCGCCGATCATCACCCGGCGGACTTCATCGTGGAATACATCGGGCAGACCCGCGGCTGGTTCTACACCATGCACGTGCTGGCCACCGCGCTCTTCGACCGCCCCGCCTTCACCAACGTGATCAGCCACGGCATCGTGCTGGGCTCCGACGGGCAGAAGATGTCCAAGTCGCTGCAGAACTATCCCGACGTCTCCGAGGTCCTGGACCGGGACGGCTCCGACGCGATGCGCTGGTTCCTGATGTCCTCGCCGATCCTGCGCGGCGGCAACCTCGTGGTCACCGAGGAGGGCATCCGCGAGAGCGTCCGCCAGGTGCTGCTGCCGATGTGGAACGCCTGGCACTTCTTCGGCCTCTACGCCAACACCGCCAACCAGGGCGCCGGCTACCAGGCGAAGTCGGTGGGAGCCGACGACGTCGCCAGCCCGCTCGACCGCTACATCCTCGCCGCCACCGGGGATCTGGTCCGTGAGGTCACCTCCTCGCTGGACGCCTACGACGTCTCCGCCGCCTGTGAGTCGCTGCGCCGGTTCTCCGACACGCTGACGAACTGGTACATCCGCCGCTCCCGGGCGCGCTTCTACGCGGAGGACTTCGCCGCCTACGACGTGCTCTACACGGTGCTGGAGACATTCGCCCGGGTCTCGGCCCCGCTGCTGCCGCTGATCAGCGAGGAGATCTGGCGGGGCCTGACGGGGGGACGCTCGGTGCACCTGGCCGATTGGCCAGACCCCGAGGACTACCTGAGCGATGAGCGCGCCGTGGAGCTGATGGAGCTCACCCGCGTGGTGAGCTCCGCCGGTTCCTCGCTGCGCAAGCAGGCGAACCTCCGCGTGCGTCAGCCGTTGGCCAAGCTCAGCGTGATCGTGCCCCAGGCTCTGGCGCTGGAGGGCACCTACCAGCAGATCATCGCCGATGAGCTGAACCTCAAAGAGGTCCAGCTCCTCGACGCCGCCGTGACCGACGCCGAGGACTTCGGCATCGGACAGCAGCTGGTGGTCAATGCCCGCGCCGTCGGCCCCCGTCTGGGCAAGCAGGTCCAGCAGGCGATCAAGGGTGCGAAGTCCGGTGACTGGTCGGTCGCGGACGGTGTGGTGACCGCCGGAGGGCTGGAGCTCTTCGAGGGCGAGTACTCGCTGAACACCACGGTCTCGGAACAGCTCGGCGAGAAGGCCGTCACGGTCCTGGACACCACAGGGGGATTCCTGGTGCTCGACACCGAGCTCAGCGATGAGCTCATCATGGAGGGCACCGCTCGGGACCTGATCCGCAGCATCCAGCAGGCACGCAAGGACGCCGACCTCCAGGTCTCAGACCGGATCGAGACCACGGTCACCGCATCCCCGAGCGTCGTCGCGGCGCTGGAGGCCCATCGGCGGCTCGTCTGCGAGGAGACCCTTACGGTGGATCTGCATCCGGTTCCCTGCGAGACTGCCACCGAACCGAGCATCCATGTGTCCGTCGTCGAAGGAGCTCGAGCATGAGCGAGGAACTCGATCAGTTCTCAGTGGCCAGCGTCTACGCAGAGCTGCTCTCCCGCGCGCCGGAGAACAAGATGGAACCGCGGATGCAGCCCATGGTCGAGGCCATGGACCTGCTGGGGGAGCCGAACCGGACCGCGCCGGTCATCCACATCACCGGCACCAACGGCAAGACCTCCACGGCGCGGATGATCGAGGCCGGACTGCTGGCCCACGATCTGCGCGTGGGGCGCTACACCTCCCCGCACCTGTCCTCGGTGACCGAACGCATCTGCCTCGACGGGCAGCCGGTGGACGACGCCACCTTCGTGCGGATATGGGACGAGGTGCGCCCCTTCATCAGCCTGGTCGACGAGAAGCTCGCCGACCGCGACGAGGTGCCCCTGACCTACTTCGAGTGCGTGACGATCCTGGCGTTCGCGGTGTTCGCCGACGCCCCGGTGGATGTCATGGTGCTCGAGGTCGGACTCGGCGGCATCACCGACGCCACCAATGTGGCTGACGGTGTGGTCAGCGTGATCACCCCGATCAGCCTGGACCACACCGACCTGCTCGGCGACGACGAACGCGACATCGCACTGGAGAAGGCCGGCATCATCAAGGCCGACGGCTTCCTGATCTCCGCGGCTCAGGTCCCGGCGGCGGCCGACGTGCTGCTCGCCGAGGCGCGGGACAAGAACGTGCCGTACCGCTTCGAGGGCGTGGAGTTCGGCGTCGAGTCCCGGGTCCCCGGGGTCGGGGGCCAGCAGCTCACCGTCTCCGGACTGGCCGGTCGATACCCGGAGATCCTGCTGCCCCTGCACGGAGCCCACCAGGCGCAGAACTTCGCGGTGGCGGTGGCCGCCCTCGAGGCGTTCATCGGCGGGGGAGAGCAGGAGCTGAACATCGAGAATCTGCGCCTGGCCGCCGAGAACATCAGCGCCCCCGGCCGGCTGGAGACCCTGCGCACCGGGCCGAGCATCATCGTCGACGCCGCGCACAACCCCGCCGGCATCACCGCCAGCGCGCAGGCGCTCAAGGAGAGCTTCGGGCTCTCCCGGCTGGTGCTGGTCGTGGGGATCCTGCAGGACAAGGACGCCCGCGAGATGCTCACCGCGCTGTTCACGGAGTATGAGGGGCTGGTCGATGACATCTGCTTCACCCAGTCCACCTCGCCGCGAGCCATCCCCGCGGGGCAGCTCGGAAGCCTCGCGCTCGACGTCGGCTACGCCGAGCAGGACATCTACGTCACCGAACGTCTGGACGACGCCATCGACTGGGCGGTCGGGCGCGCCGACGAGGCCGACCCCGGCCTGATCGGCGGGGTGCTGATCACCGGCTCGATCACCCTGGTGGGGGAGGCCCGGACGCTGCTGGGCGCCCCTGACGGGTCATGAGTCCCACCCGCGAGCCGGACCACGAACCGGAACCACCTCAGGAATCAGAGCCGCAGCCCGCACGCGGCCCGAGGCAGGAGCAGAGGATGCCGAGACAGACCCGCGCTCAGCGCGAATGGCGCCCCGGACAGGTCAAGCCGCCACGATCGGTGAAGACGCTGTTCGCCTCCACCGTGCTCTGCCTGGAGGGGGTGCTGATGTTCTTCTTCAGCCTGATGGCCTGGGGGCTGAACCAGAACGAGTCCTACGCCTGGTGGCTGTTCGGCGGCTCCATCGCCCTGGCGGTCGTGCTGGTCCTGACCTGCGCGATCCTGCAGCGCCCCGGAGGCTACATCGTCGGCTGGGTCCTGCAGTTTGTGATGCTCTTCGGCTTCATCGGCGTGGCCCTGGTGACCAGCGAAGGCCTGATCGTGCCGTTGGCGGCGATCCCCGGTGTGGCCTTCATGGCCTGCTGGTGGTACGCGTTGAACAAGGGCGAACAGCTCGACGACGAGAAGCTCGACAGATTCCGGGCCGAAGAGGCCCTGGCAGAGAACCCCACTAGTGAGGAGAACAAGAATGACTGAACGCACCCTGATCCTGGTCAAGCCCGACGGTGTTGAACGAGGACTGACCGGCGAGATCCTGCGCCGTGTGGAGGCCAAGGGCTACCGCATCGCCGCGCTGCAGCAGTTCAGCGCGACCACCGAGCAGCTGGCCCAGCACTATGCCGAGCACGAGGGCAAGCCGTTCTACCAGCCTCTGGTGGACTTCATGCTCTCCGGCCCCGTCGTGGCAGCAGTGCTGGAGGGTGAGCGAGTCATCGAAGGCTTCCGCTCCCTGGCAGGCACCACCGAGCCGACGACGGCGGCGCCCGGCACCATCCGCGGCGACCTCGGCCGGGACTGGGGCGAGAAGGTGCAGAAGAACCTGGTCCACGGCTCCGACTCGGTGGAGTCCGCCGAGCGTGAGATCGGCATCTGGTTCAGCTGAAGCGCGAATGACGGCGACCCCGGGATGTTCTTCCTGGGGTCGCCGTTGCTGTCCGCCATCTGAGGCTGGCGTCCTACTTCTTGGGGCGGGACCCGCTGGCGAAGTCGACCTTGATCGGATCCAGGTGGAGCCGGGTGCGTTCGTAGACCACCTTGGCCGCACGTTTCCGGCCGTTGGACTTATGCGAGGTGTATTCCTCATATTGGGAACAGACCCACTGCGGATCGCCGTCGGCGAGCATCTCACCCTGTTCGATCCAGATCACCCGGGTACACATCTGCTTGATCGTCCCCAGGGAGTGAGAGACCAGGAAGACTGCTCCGGCGTTGGCCCGAACCTCATCCAGGCGTTCCTTGGTGCGCGCCCGGAACTGCGCGTCACCTGTGTTCAGGGCCTCATCGATCAGCAGGATGTCTGGGTCCACGGACGTGGCGATCGCGAACTGCAGCCGCGAGGACATGCCAGAGGAGTAGGTCTTCAGCGGCATCTCCAGGGCATCTGTGAGCCCGGAGATCTCCACGATCTGATCGTATTTCGCCGCGGTCTGCTCCGGGGTGAGTCCCATCGCGAGGCAGCCCAGCCGGATGTTCTCCCGGCCGGAGATCTCCTTCACCAGGGCGGCATTGACCCCCAGCATCACGGGGGTGGAGGTGGCGTAGACCTCGCCGCTGGTCGGGCGCACCTTCCCGGTGAGCAGCTTCATGAGTGTGGACTTGCCCGAGCCGTTGGTCCCGATCACCCCGACGGATTCGCCTCGGTTGACGATGAAGCTGAGGTTCGAGAGGGCATGGACCTCTGCCCAGCCTGAACCGGTGATCTTCTTGAGACCACGAGCAATGCGACCGCCGGATTCTTTGTTGCCCGTGGAGGAGCGCACCCGGTAGGTCATGGAGGCGTCGTCGACGACCATGCAGAGATTCTCGGGATCCACCTTCTGGACCACGGGCACCTGTTGGGTGAAAGGGTGGTCTTCCCCATCGGGGTCGCTGCCCTGCTCAGAATCGTCGAACTGGATCGCCAGATCTTCAGCGATCAGATCCGACTCTGAGGCACGTTGCCGGCGTGAGACATTCGGGGTCGAGGTGCTCATCGTTCCTTCCCGTAGCTCTCTTCACCATGCCAGAAGATCAGGAATCCTATGAGCATGGAACCCGCCGCCCAGGAGCCCAGCACGATCCAGCGGGCCGGGTCGGCATAGCCGTCGTAGAGCCAGGCGTGACGGATGATGTCGAGCACACAGAACAGCGGGTTGAGACTCATGACGGTGTCGAGCCAGTCCACTCCGAGGTCGGAGTATCGATCCGCGGAGAAGAACACGGCGGAGGTATAGAACAGGATTCGTGTGCTGAAGCTGATCAGGTGTTTGACGTCGTTGTGCGCGTTCACAGCTCGTGCCAGCGCCAGCGACCACCCGAGCATCACCATCAGAGCCAAGGCGATGCACGGGAAGAAGAGCAGCCAGTGCCAGGTCAGAGTGATGGGGACGTCGGCGGCGTCACCGAGCTGCATGTCTCCGATGGTCAGCACCAGGAGACCCATGACGAAGAACATCGGAATGCTCGAGAAGAGTTCCCGAACCGTGGTGGAGATGACCAAGCAGGCGCGGGGGAAGTTGAAGGCCTGAACGACCTTCTGGTTCCCCGCGATGGCATTGGCGCCGCCCGAGACCGCGGCGGTGAAGAATCGGAAGGTGAAGACGCCGATGATCAGGTAGCCGATGAAGTTGTCGACGCCGCGACCGGTGTTGAGCAGCAGCCCGAAGACGAAGAAGTACGCCGTCCCGAAGAGGATCGGGTTTAAGATCATCCACACGCGGCCCAGGGAGTCGTAGCTGTTGGCGGAGGAGACTCGTGAGTGCGAGTCGTAGTACAAGAAGTGGCGGAAGGCCCAGATCTCTCGTATGTAGCGAAAGAGACCGGGACGTGCTCCCACGCGGATGAGGCTGTTGCCATCAAGCTGGGCGACTCTGCGAACCTCGTCGAACTCCTGGTCCTCATCGGCACGCTCTGGAGCAGGTGCGGCCATGGTCATTTCCTTCCTGATGCGTCGATCTGGCAGGTCTGCCGTCTCGCTCGCATTGCCAGTTCTCCTTGCTTCGCCGACTGTCTGGAGTCCCTGGACGGGACCGGCTGAGCGCCTGCGAGTCTATCAGCGTCGGTGAACCCCACCTGGTCAGCTGGCATGGGTTGCGAAGAGTTCCGGGACCGATTCTTGAAGCGCCCGCTCGAGGTGGGGAACCATGGTCTCCACGTATTCGTTCGTCAGATGGTGGCTGTCTCGGTAGACCAAGACATTGCCGATGATCGCCGAGCACTGCTGTTCGGGACAGAAGTGCTCGGTGAGATCGAGGCTGTAGGTGTTCTCCGGCAGGTCGATCTCGCTCAGCGGATCGGTGTGGGCATACTTGCCGAAGTCTGGGGCGCAGGTGAGCTCATCTCCGCCCTCCGCCAAGCAGTTCGGGATGTTCTCCTCCGTGCGGGGAGTGCCGCGCAGGAGAAGCAGGTCACTTCCGGCATCCGTGATCTCCTCCCAACGTTCCGGCGCGCCGTCGTGGATCTCCTCATCCCCGTGTTCCTGAGGAATCGCCGTGCCGGGTGTGACCACCAGGTCAGGTTCACGTTCGGCGAGCATCTCGGGGAAATCGTCGTTCCACTCGTCGCAGGTCGTTGGCTCCGCGGGGTCATTCGCCCGGAAGACGCAGCCGCCCTTCGTCGACACCAGCACCTCCCAGTTGTGCTTCTCGGCCAGGATGATCCACGCGTTGTGCCAATGTCCTGCATGGGACCCGCCTGCGAGCATGATCGTCTTGGAGGGATCCTCCGGTTCTGCGGCGTCCTCGCAGACCAGGACCTCGCCGGACCCGGGCTGATCCCCTGTGGGTTGGTGACAGTCGGTCCGCGCATACTCGGGCACCCGGCGGGAGATGCCGCTGAGCTCGGGATAGAACTCGACGTCACGGGCCGAGTCGTCGGCATGGATGATGTCAGCACCCGGATAGAGCGTGCGATCCACGCCTGCCATGGCCATCCCGTCCTCCTGGGGAGCGGTCGTCATCTGCACGTAGGTCGTGGTCGCGACGCCGCCGATCACCATCGTTGCGGCGGCCAGGGCCAGCGTCACGATTCCGGCCGTGCGACCTCGTCCCTCCGTGGAGCGCGGCGCACGGGCGAGCGGCTGTTCGATGAAGCGGAAGGTCAGCCAGCCCAGCAGGAGCGAGGCGGCGAGCACGAGCGCAGCGTCTTCGGGGGCGAGTGCAGTGGCGTCCCGGAATTCCAAGGTGAAGATCAGCAGCGGCCAGTGCCAGAGGAAAAGGCCGTAGGCAATATCGCCGAGCCTGGTGAACGGAGTTCGTGCCAGCAGGGCCGCGGCCGTGCCCCCTCGCGCCTGGTCCTGGTCTGGATCGTCAGGCGCTGCCGAGGCGAGGATCAGCGCCATGCCCGCCAAGGGCCACAGCGCCCACGGACCTGGGAAGAGCGCGGCCCCGTCCAGGACGAGGCCACAGCTGATCACGAGCGCAAGTCCGAGCCATCCAGCGAGCGTGCGCAGGCGAGCCGGCAGCACGAGCCTGGTTCCGAGGAGCGCCAGGAGGCCGCCGAATCCAAGCTCCCAGATGCGCGTC
The DNA here is from genome assembly GCF_051262655.1 of Nesterenkonia maliinae. NCBI lineage: Bacteria > Bacillati > Actinomycetota > Actinomycetes > Micrococcales > Micrococcaceae > Nesterenkonia > Nesterenkonia maliinae. The sequence goes on from NZ_JBIMEY010000001.1 coordinate 86,324, forward strand.
TGGGTCTGCAGATAGGCCTCCGCCTGGTCCTGTTGCTGGACCACGAGGGCTGCGGTGAACGAGGCCACCATGAGCACACCGATGAGCGTGGCCATGGTGACGGCGGGGGAGAACCGGGTGCGCCGTGCCAGCCAGACGGCGAGAAGCGCCACCGCGGGCCAGATGAGGTAGAACTGCCCCTGCACGGAGAGGGACCAGAAATGTTGGAACGGGCTAGTCTCGGCTCCCGCAGCTTCGTAGGCGAGCTGCGAGCGGATGAGCTCAAAGTTCTCGAAGTACAGCAACGATGCTCGAGCCTCTGTGAGCAGCTGCGCGTGCTGGGTGAGTGGCAGCAGAAGAAGCCCCGCAAGAGTGGTGACCGCGATGACCAGCGCCGCGGGGGCGAGGATCCGGCGGGCCAGCCGCGCAAGGTAGCGGATCAGGTCGATGCGACCGGTGGTGCCTGCCTCCCGAAGGAGCATGGCGGTGAAGAGGAAGCCTGAGATGGCCAGAAAGATGTCGATGCCACCGGACACCCGGCCCTCGCCGAGGAGATGAAACAACACCACTCCGGCGATGGCGAGCCCGCGCAGTCCGTGGAGCTCCGGCCGATACCGACGCCGGGGCAGGGACGCGGGGACGGACCCGGAGGGCAACGAGGCGCGGGCGTCCAGGGCTGTGAGTGATCGAGACATTTCACTCGAGGGTAGCCGAGAGCGGCGTCGGATCCGGGGAAGCTTGCCTGAAGATCAGAAGCTGTGAGGCATCTCCTGCCGGAGCTCAGCGTCGAAGATCGGCGTCACGGACATCGACTCGCGGGGACGCCCTGCGTCCCTCACGCGGCCGAGTCAGCCAGCATCTGGGTGATGACGAAGGGCGCGGGCGAATGCCAGGCGCCGAACGCGGGGTACCGGTGCATGGACATGTCCGCACTGTCGCTGACGTCGGTCACGACGGCAGTCCCATCACTCTCGAGAGAGCTGACCCGAAGGTCGACCCCGCCGGCGGGGAGCCCCGGGATGGCCCATAGGGCGTCCACGGCGAGCTGGCGCATCGGCTCGCCCAGCTTGGCTGTGACGTCTACCGTGATGCCACCCGCTTTGGGGTGAGAGGTTCCACTGATGTCCCGCAGTTCGCCCACGGCAAGGACTTCTGAGGGGTTCAGGTCGAGATCCGCCAGCGCGTCCGCGCTGATATCTGGTGGGGTCTCCGCGAGGTAGGCGTTGCGACCGCGGGCAGCCACCGCCGCCTTGGACAGTGCGGCAACGTCGCTGCGACCATCGCCGATGATGAACAGCGGCAGCCGGGCCACAGCGCCCACGACCCGTTCTCCCACGATGTAGACCCGGATGTCGATGCCCGGGACGAACTCCTCGACGAGGATGTTCTTCGCGCGCCACAGAGCGGTGTTCTTCTGCGGCCGGGCGGAGTCCCAGGCCCGGGCCAAGTCCTGGTCGGTCGCGACCTGTGTGGAGATCCCGTCGCCTCGCCTGCCCACCTCGGGCTTGATGGCGACCGGGCCGCCCAGTGCCTGCATGTAGTCCCGAGCTCCCGGGAGGTCCGCCGCCGCGAAGCCGCGACCCAACGGCGTCGGGACGCTGGCTGATTCCAGGAATTCTTTGACCAGCGGCCGTGAACGCATGGCGGACTTCGCGAGGTCGCTGGTCAGTGACGTCGTGAACTGATGGACTCCGCCGATGACGCGTCCATTGCGGGTGAACGTGCGATAGCCGCTCTGCACCTCGCGGATGACGGTCTTGCCCTTCTTGGCCGCATCGAGCAGGAGGGTGTTGTTCGATTTGTGGGACGAGTACTCCTGCGGGGAGCCCCAGTCGATCGAGTGGAACTCCGAGATGAGTCGGCGCGCCGGGTCACTCGGGTCCCGGAACCTCTCAGCGTGTCGGCGTCGTTCAGAGCTGCGGCCCTGCGCCGCCGACGAGGTCGGTTCCCCTGCACTGCCCATCGCTGCGAATCTCCTCATCGGTCCAGGTCTGCTTCGATCCGGGACCATTCTAGGCCGCCGTGGAACCGGTGAGCTTCCGCCGACGTGACGGACGGTCCAGATAGGGTGGACCCAAACGTGGTGGGCTGGCGGACGCCGCTGCATGCCACCAGCCGCAGAATCCGTCACACCTGGGCGGTACCAGCGAAAGAGGAACTCATCCCATGAAGCGAATCATGCCCATCTACGGGACTCGTCCCGAGGCCATCAAGATGGCACCGATCGTCAAGGCGCTGCAGGCCAGCGACCTCTTCGAGTGCGAGGTCACCGTGACCGGACAGCACCGCGAGATGCTGGACCAGGTCAACGAGCTGTTCGGCATCGCGCCGGACCATGACCTCAACATCATCCAGCCCCGACAGACGCTCAACGGCGTGCTCACCCGCACTGTCACCGGTCTGGACGCGATCTTCGCGCAGCACAAGCCGGACGCCGTCGTCGTCCAGGGTGACACCACGACGACGACCGCCGGTGCGATGGCCGCGTTCTACTCCGGCATCCCGGTGATCCACGCCGAGGCCGGGCTGCGCTCCTTCAACCTCTACTCGCCGTTTCCCGAAGAGGCGAACCGCAAGATGACCAGTCAGATCACGGCGCTGCACCTGGCGCCCACCTCGCAGTCCCGGGACAACCTGCTGCGTGAAGCGCTGCCGGCGCAGGACATCGTGGTCACCGGCAACACCGTGATCGATGCGCTGCTCGAGGTCGCGAGCAAGCACGTGCCGTTCTCTGACGCGCAGCTCGAAGACGCCGCAGCCTCCGGCCGGGAGGTGCTCCTGGTGACCACACACCGCCGGGAGAACCAGGGCTCCGCCATGGAAGGCGTCGGCCGTGCGTTGGCCCGCCTGGCCGATCGCTACCCGGAGAAGCTGATCGTGCTCCCGGCGCACCGCAACCCGGTGGTCCGCGAAGCGATCCTTCCCGCGCTGGCCGGACACGAGAACGTCATCGTCACCGAGCCGCTGCCCTACGGCGAGTTCACCCGGCTGATGAACCTGGCCACCGTGGTGCTCACCGACTCCGGTGGGGTGCAGGAAGAGGCACCCTCGCTGGGCAAGCCGGTGCTGGTGATGCGGGAGAACACCGAACGCCCCGAGGCCGTCGACGCCGGCACGGTGCGACTCATCGGTACCGGTGAAGAGCGGGTGGTCGAGGAGGTCTCGGCGCTGTTCGACGACGCCGATGCCTACGCGGCGATGGCGAATGCGGTGAACCCCTACGGTGATGGCCACGCGGCCAAGCGCACCGTGGCGGCGATCGCGTCGATGTTTGGTCTCGGTGACCGGCTCGAAGACTTCCACCCCCAGGAGAGCTCCGCCGCGCCCGGCGGAGCGTGAGTCTGTTCCGTGCATCTGAAGACCCTCACGGTCCGAGGATTCAAGTCCTTCGCCTCGGCCACCACCTTCGAGTTCGAGCCCGGCGTCACCGCCGTGGTCGGTCCTAACGGATCGGGCAAGTCCAACGTGGTCGACGCCCTGGCCTGGGTCATGGGTGAACAGGGCGCCAAGTCGCTGCGCGGCGGCACCATGGAGGATGTCATCTTCGCCGGGACCACCGAGCGGCAGCCGCTGGGCCGCGCATCGGTGTCGCTGACCATCGACAACTCCGACGGCGCGCTGCCGATCGAATATTCGGAGGTCACCATCTCCCGGACGATGTTCCGCGCCGGGGGCAGCGACTACACGATCAACGGTGCCAAATGCCGGCTGCTCGACATCCAGGAGCTGCTCTCCGACTCCGGGCTGGGCCGGGAGATGCACGTGATCGTGGGGCAGGGGCAGCTGGATCAGATCCTGCAGGCCACACCGGAGCAGCGGCGCGGGTTCATCGAGGAGGCCGCTGGAGTCCTGAAGCACCGCCGCCGCCGCGAACGCAGCGTGCGCAAGCTCGAATCCATGCAGACCAACCTCTCCCGGCTCGAAGATCTGATCAGTGAGATCTCTCGGCAGCTGGCCCCGCTGGGCCGCCAGGCCCGGGTGGCCCGCCGCGCCCAGCGCATCCAGCACGATCTGCGTGACTCGCTCTCCCGACTGATCGCCGATGACCTGGTCCACGCCGCCACCGCGCTGAACGAATCCAGCCGGGGTGAGGCTGAAGAGCGGGAGCAGGCCGAGCAGCTGCGCGCCTGGCTGGCAGCCCAGGATGCCGAGATCACCCAGTTGGAGCAGCAGGCGGCAGACCAGCGCGCCCACGCGGAGAAGCTCCTGGCAGGCCACCACCGGCTCGAGCAGGTCCAGGAGCGCCTCCGCTCGGTGGCCTCCCTGGCGGAGGAGCGCGCCCGTAGCCTGCATGCCTCCGCCGTCGTCCAGCAGACCGGCCGCGACCCGGAGGCGCTCCTCGCCCAGGCCCAGAGCGTGGCCGAGCAGGCCGCGGAGCTCGAGGCCGAAGTCACCGCGGCCCGGGACCGGCTCGAGAGGTCCTCTTCGGAACGCGCCGCCGCCGAGGAGGCACTCAAGCTCGAGGAGACGCGGCTGACCGAGCAGCTCCGCGCCGTCGCGGATCGACGCGCCGGACTGGCCACCCTCCGGGGTCGCATGGACACCGCCCAGGGGCGCATCGACGCCGCCGAATCGCGCCGGAACCGTGCACAGGAACAGGGCGACGCCGCCCGAACGGCGCAGCAGCGAGCGCGCGGGGAGTTCGCGGAGCTCGAACAGCGCGTCGCCGGCGTCGAGACCGGCGAGGAGGACCTCGACGCCGCCTACGAGGCCGCGCACCAGCGACTCGAGGCGCTGCGCAGCGCCCACGTCGAGCAGCGGACCCAGCAGCAGCGGCTGCGCACCACCATCAGTGAGCACCGCGCTCGACTCTCCGGCCTCTCTGCAGCCCGCACCCCTCGTGATGGGGCGGCGGCGCTGCTCCGCCGTCGGGCCACCGACATCGAGGCGCCGCTGGCGCAGCGGCTCCGGATCACCCCGGGATGGGAGACCGCGATCGCGGCCTGCCTGGGCAGCCTGGACGCGGCGCTCACCGTCAAGGACGCGAAGACCGCGGCGCAGGCGTTGAGCTGGCTGGCCGCCGAAGACGCCGGCCGTGCGCATCTGATCCACCCGGTGGACGCTGAGTCCGATCCGACCCGCCCGCAGACCGCCTCCCAGCACGCCGCCCGTGAATCATCCGCGTTTGAATCAACCGACACTGAATCACCCGCCTCTGGACATCTGGCCGGTGAACTCCCGGACGGGGCGACCTGGGCCCAGCAGGTGGTCAGCGTCACCGAGGACGTCGAGGTCCCGGTCCACGCCGCGCTGACCGGCGTCGTGCTCTGCGCTGACCAGCGCCAGGCCGCAGACCTGCTGGAACGTCGGGAGGTCCGCTGCGCGGTGACCGCTGAGGGCATCGTGCTGCGCGCCGGAGAGCAGATCGGCGGCACGGTGCTGGAGAACTCTGATGTGGCGATCACCGCGCAGATCACCGAGCTCACCGAGGCCCTGCAGCTCCTCGAGCTCGAGCTCGAGGAGCTGACGGCTGCGTCGGAAGCTGATGAGTCCGAGGTCAATGCGGCGGAGCTCAAGGTCGAGGAGACCCTGCAGGCGCTGCACGCGAACGACGCCGAGATGCACGCCACCACCGAACAGCTCGGCCGGCTCCACGCCGAGCTGGCCCGCTCGGCCGAACGGATCGAACACTCCGATCAGGAGATCCGCGCGGCACAGGAGTCCGCCGTCGAGGCGCGGCACCTCCTGGGGGAAGCTCAGGCGCGCCTGCAGGCGGCGCAGAAGGAGGACACCGAGGACGAGCCCTCCAGCGCCGACCGCGACCGGCTCTCGGCCGCCGCGAGTGCCCAGCGTCGCGAAGAGGTGGACGCCCGGCTGGAGCTGCGTGCGGCGGAAGAGCAGCATAAGCAGATGCTTGAACGCGCTGCGGCCCTGCGCCGCAGCGCCACCGCCGAAGAGGCTCGCAGAGAAGAGGCGCAGAAGGTGGCGCGCGCGCGGAGCTCCCGTGCTGCCCAGGCCGAGGCCGTGCAGACCGAAGCCGAGGCCGCTTTTCACGCGCTGAGCACCGTGCTGCACCGCTCGCAGCGCACCCGAGCCGCCGCTGAGACCGCCGGGACAGCGATCCGCGAGCGGATCCGCGCGCTGCGCGCCGACCGCAAGACCGAGGCGGCCGAGCTGGAGGCCCTGACCGCGGCGCTGCACCAGGCCGAGCTGACCCGCACCGAGCTGCGTCTGAGCCTGGAGGCCGCGGAGGCCCGCGGACTCGAGGAGCTCAGCCTCACCCCGGAGTATCTGATCGAGCACTATGGACCGGACCAGCTGGTGCCTGACCCCGAGACCGAGGGGAGCACCGAGCCCGCCGAGCCCACCGAGCCCCGCGCGCCCGGCGTGCCCTTCGACCGGTCGGAGCAGGAGAAGCGGCTTGCCCAGGCCCGGCGGGACCTCAAGGCGCTGGGCAAGGTCAACCCGCTCGCCCTGGAGGAACATTCGGCCCTTGAGGAGCGTCACACCTACCTGCAGGATCAGCTGACCGACCTCAAGAAGTCCCGGCAGGATCTGCTCGACATCATCGCCGATGTGGATGCCACCGTGGAGAAGGTCTTCACCGAAGCCTGGCTCGACACCAAGGTGCAGTTCGAACGGGTCTTCGCCCGGCTCTTCCCCGGAGGCGAAGGTCGGTTGGAGCTGACCAATCCGGAGGACATGCTCAACACCGGCATCGAGGTGCAGGCGAGGCCACCGGGCAAACGGATCCGTCGGCTCTCGCTGCTCTCCGGAGGCGAACGCTCGCTGACCGCCGTCGCGCTGCTGGTCGCGATCTTCAAGGCGCGGCCGAGCCCGTTCTACGTGATGGACGAGGTGGAGGCCGCCCTTGACGACACGAACCTCTCGCGGCTGCTGGTGATCTTCGAGGAGCTCCGCGAGTCTTCTCAGCTCATCATCATCACCCACCAGAAGCGCACGATGGAGATCGCCGACGCGCTCTATGGGGTGTCGATGCGGCAGGACGGCTCCACCCGGGTGGTCTCTCAGCGGCTGGCGGGGACCGAGGAGCTCGCCGCGGCAGAGCTCACCACGCCGTGACTCACCACGCCGTGACCCTCCGATAGGAGTCGGCGATGATCTCCTCCAGCACACCGAGGTCCACCTGCTCCAGGCGCGGCACGTAGAGGCAGCCCACCCCGGTGCTGTGCTCACCGAGCCGCGCCAGCCGCTCCGCATGGGCGTCGACCCCTTCCGGCAGATAGATCGTGGTGGCCGCACGCCGGGGCGCGAATCCGGCGGCGGGGGCATCCCCCTCGCGGCCCGACTCATAGCGGTAGTGATACTGCCCGAAACCCACGATGCTGCCCCAGAGCAGCGGCTCCTCGCCGGTGATCAATCGCATCAGCTCCACCATTCTCCGCGCGTCACGCTGCCTGACCTTCGGGGAGACTGCGTCCAGGAAAGTTTCCAGACTGCCACCGGTGGGTTCCATCGAACCGCCTCTCGTGATGCTGTGCCCCCATGGTGGCACAGCGTTGTTTCTGCGGGACAGGGAATGCGTCCAGGGTTCGTTGCGTTGAGCAACGAGGACGAGCAGTGGTGCAATGACAGGAGTGGCTCAATGGCACGTGGCACGGAGATCGGGATCCCTCCTGAGCTGAAGGTGATGATCGCCTCGGCCTTCGTGATCGCGATCGGCTTCGGCATCGTCGCGCCGATCCTGCCGCAGTACGCCTCAGACTTCGGGGTCTCCGCGATGGCCGTGTCCGCCGTGGTCTCGGCCTTCGGACTCTTCCGGCTGCTCTTCGCGCCGGCCTCAGGCAGGCTCACCCAGTGGCTGGGGGAGACCCCCGTCTATGTGATCGGGCTGCTCATCGTCGCGGCGTCCATGATCGCCACCGCGTATGCCCCCAGCTACGAGCTGCTGCTGCTGTTCCGCGCCCTCGGCGGCATCGGGTCGACCTTCTTCACCGTCTCGGCGATGACCTTCCTGGCGCGCAAGTCCCCGCCCACGATCCGCGGCCGCGTCTCCGGGGCCTATGCCTCGGCGTTCCTGATCGGCAGCGTCGCCGGTCCGCTGGTGGGCTCGGGGCTGCTGGTCTTCGGTCCCCGGGTGCCCTTTCTGGTCTACGGAGGGGCGCTGGTGGTGGCCGCGGCGATCGTGTTCATCATGCTGCGCCAGTCTCGCTTGGAAGACCGCGGCCGCAAGGAGGAGCGCGAGAACGCCACCCTGGCGGAGGCCTGGCAGCACCGCGGGTACCGCGCTGCGCTGACCGCCGGGTTCGCCAATGGATGGGCGACCTTCGGGCTGCGCAACTCCGTGGTTCCGCTCTTCGCCGCCAGCGCCTTCGTCGGCTCCGGATGGGTGTTGGACTCCAGCCAGCTGGCCGGAGTCGCGCTGGCCACCTTCGCCGCGGGCAACGTCGCGGCTGTGCTGCTGTTCTCGCGCCGCTCTGACCGCTACGGACGACGACGCCCCATCATCATCGGGCTCGTCATCTCGGCACTGGCCACAGGACTGCTCGGTCTGGCGCCGAGCCCGTTGTGGCTGCTGCTGCTCAGTGTCATCGCCGGGGTGGGCACCGGGTTGATGAACCCGGCTCAGCAGGCGGCCATCGCCGACATCGTCGGCTCGGGCCGCAACGGCGGATCCGTGGTCTCGACCTTCCAGATGACCCAGGATCTGGGGTCGATCGTCGGTCCGCTTCTGGCCGGATTCCTGGTGGACCAGCTCGGCTATGCCTGGGCGTTCGGGGTCACCGGGGTGATCCTGATGTTCGGAGCGCTGGCGTGGACTCAGGCTCCCGAGACCCTGGAACCCGAGGAGGAGCCGGCTGCTCCCGCGCAGTCCTGACGCACCGGCCCTGACGCAACGGCCCTGACGCCCCAATCCCGGGGTACCAATCCCGAGGTACCGACCCCCGGGGCACCGCAGAAGCCTTGTGGCACAGAAAAAGCCTGGGTCCGGTCCATCGAGCGAGATGCTCGATGGACCGGACCCAGGCTTCTTCGGTGATGCGAAGCGGTGACCTAGGAGGTCATCACTCGCGTGGTGCCCCAGCCGAGGTCTTGCTGGCACCATTGACCGTCTCGAAGATGTAGGCATCCTCGTCGTGCTCGGAACGGTCGATGCCGACGGTCTCGACGTCGGAGGTGACGCGGAAGCCGATGGTGGCGTGGATGGCGTAGGCGATGATCGCGGTCATCACTACGGTGAAGACCAGGGTCACCAGCACTGCGACGACCTGCGAGCCCATGAGACCGATGCCGCCGCCGTAGAACAGGCCGGCGCGCTCGCCGTCGATCAGCTCGGCGCGGCCCAGCAGACCGATGGCCACGGTGCCCCAGAGGCCGGCGACGAAGTGCAGGCCGACGACGTCGAGGGTGTCATCGAAGCCGAGCTTGTACTTCAGGCCCACTGCCAGGTAGCAGACGAAGCCGGAGATGGCACCGATGATGATGGCACCGACCGGGTCCACGTGGGCACAGGCGGGGGTGATGGCCACGAGGCCGGCGACGATGCCCGATGCGGCACCGAGAGCGGTCGGCTTCTCGCCGCGGACCCGCTGGGTGATGAGCCAGACGACCAGTGCGGCAGCCGGTGCGAGCAGGGTGTTGACCCAGATCAGGCCAGCTTCGCCAGCTTCGGCAGCGGCGCCGCCGTTGAAGCCGAACCAGCCGAACCAGAGGAGTGAGGCGCCCAGCAGCACGAACGGCGTGTTGTGGGGGCGGTGCGAGGAACGTTCGGTGAAGTTGCGACGCTTGCCCAGGATCAGTGCAAGGACCAGAGCAGCGAGGCCGGCGCACATGTGAACGACGAGGCCTCCGGCGTAGTCGACTGCCTCACCGACAGCGTCGCCGACGGCGCCGCCCTCGCCGAGGAGTCCACCATCGCCCCAGACCATGAAGGCCAGCGGGCAGTAGACCAGGGTGACCCAGATCGGCACGAAGACCATCCAGGCGGAGAACTTGGCGCGGTCAGCGATCGCGCCGGAGATGAGTGCAGTGGTGATGATGGCGAAGGTGGCACCGAAGCCGATGCCGATCAGGCCCTCGGGTGCTTCATTGAGGGTGGTGTAGAGGCCGAAGTCGGTGGCGGGGTTGCCGAACAGGCCGCCGATCGACTCTCCACCTGCAATGGCGGAGCCCCAGAGAGCCCAGACCACGGCGACGAGTCCCATGGCCGCGAAGCTCATCATCATCATGTTGATGGCGGACTTGGCCTGAGACAGACCGCCGTAGAAGAAGGCCAGGCCAGGCGTCATGAGCAGGACAAGCGCGCTTGCCACAAGCATCCAGACGTCAAGAGATCCAAGTTCCATGTGTCCCTCCAGGAAACATCAGGTCATCGGTGAATCTCACCGATGCGAGCTGAGTTCTATGGTGGCTGGCTCGTGTTTCACCGGGCGCGCCGTGATGTTTCCGGAACGTTAAACCTTTCCCCGGGGTCTTGATATTGCGCCCCGGGGGAGAGACTCCGACTCAGAACGGTGTGACATAGGCCCCGGAGATGCCGCCGTCGACCAGGAAGGTGGAAGCCGTCATGAAGGACGAATCATCGCTGGCCAGGAACGCCACCGCCGCCGCGAGCTCCTCCGGCTCCGCGAAGCGGCCCAGCGGCACGTGGACCAGCCGGCGGGCCGCCTTCTCCGGGTCCGCGGCGAAGAGCTCCTTCAGCAGCGGCGTGTTCACCGGCCCGGGACACAGCGCATTGACCCGGATGCCCTGCCGGGCGAACTCCACGCCCAGCTCCCGGCTCATCGAGAGCACACCCCCCTTCGAGGCGCTGTAGGAGATCTGCGAGGTGGCGGCCCCCATCACCGCCACGAAGGACGCGGTATTGATGATCGACCCCTTCCCCTGCCGCTGCATATAGGGCAGCGCGTACTTGCAGCAGTGGTAGACGGAGGTCAGGTTGACCTCCTGGACCCGGCGCCAGGCATCGATGCCGGTGTCGAGGATAGAGGCGTCGTCGGTGGGGGAGATCCCGGCATTGTTGAAGGCGATGTCCACGCTGCCGAACTCGCTGTAGGTCCGTGCGTAGAGGTCCTCGACCTCTTCCGCATTGGTGACATCGACCTTGACGAAGAGTCCTCCCAATTCGGAGGCGGTTCGCTCCCCGGCGATCGAGTCGACGTCGGCGATGACGACGCGGGCACCTTCGGCGGCCATCCGGCGAGCGCTGGCCAGACCGATGCCGCTGGCACCTCCGGTGATGACGGCGCTGCGGTCGACGAGGCGTCGGGCGTTGATCTGCATGGAGCTCCTTGATCGAGGGAATGGTGTAGGGATGTTCTGCCCGGGCTGCTCAGCTGCTGGAGATGAAGACGTTCTTGGTCTCGGTGAACGCCTCGGCGGCGTCCGGGCCCAGCTCGCGGCCGAATCCGGACTGCTTGAACCCGCCGAAGGGGGTCCAGTAGCGCACCGAGGCGTGTGTGTTCACCGAGAGGTTTCCGGCGTCGACCCCTCGTGAGACGCGCAGCGCCCGTCCCACGTCTCGGGTCCAGATGGAGCCGGAGAGGCCGTAGTCGGTGTCATTGGCCAGTCGCACGGCGTCGGCCTCGTCCTCGAAGGGGACCACGGCGATGATGGGTCCGAAGATCTCCTCGTGGAAGGCCCGGGAGTCAGGTGAAGGTGTGAGCACGGTCGCCGGGAACCAGAACCCTGGCCCGCTGGGCGCGGATCCCTGGAAGGCGATCGGTGCGTCGTCGTCGAGGTAGGCCGCCACCGAGTCTCGGTGCGCGGCGGAGACCAGCGGGCCCATGTCGGTCTGTTCCAGTCGCGGGTCACCGCATTGGAAGGCGCGCACCGCAGGTTCCAGCAGCTCCAGGTAGCGGTCCAGCACCGAGCGCTGCACCAACACCCTGGACCGGGCGCAGCAGTCCTGTCCGGCGTTGTCGAACGCGCCTCCCGGGGTGGAGGCGGCCGCCTGCTCCAGGTCGGCGTCCGCGAAGATGATGTTGGAGTTCTTCCCGCCCAGCTCCAGCGTGAGGCGCTTGATCTGGTCCGCACAGCCGGACATGATGCGTCTGCCCACGGCGGTGGAGCCGGTGAAGACGATCTTGCGCACCCCCGGGTGGGTCACGAAGCGCTCGCCGACCACCGAGCCCTTGCCCGGGAGCACGGTGAACACCCCTTCGGGCAGGCCGGCCTCCAGGGCGAGCTCACCGAGCCGGATGGCGGTGAGCGGGGTGATCTCCGCCGGCTTGAGCACCACCGTGTTCCCAGCCGCCAAGGCCGGAGCGAAACCCCATCCCGCGATCGGCATCGGGAAGTTCCACGGCACGATCACCCCGATCACGCCCAGCGGCTCGTGGAAGGTCAGATTCACCCCTCCCGGGGCGGGGATCTGACGGCCGGAGAGCCGCTCCGGGGTCCCGGAGTAGTAGGTCAGGACATCGCGGACGTTGCCGGCCTCCCAACGGGCATTGCCGATCGTGTGCCCGGCGTTGCGCACCTCCAGGGCGGCGAGATGCTCAAGATCGGCGTCCACCGCCTCGGCGAAGCGCCGCAGCAGCCGGGCGCGGTCCGCTGGGTCCACGGTGCGCCAGATCGAGAACGCACGCTGCGCCCGGGCGATGGCGGCGTCGGTCTCCTCCAGTGAGGCCGACTCGATGGTCTCGAGGACCTCTTCGGTGGCGGGATCCAGAATCTCGGTCACGGTCATGGGTGCACTGCGTCCTCTCGGTGGTGCTGGGGCTGCTGCTCGGTGCCCCTGTGGTGGTCCGGGTAGCGTTCTCGTTCCGCGGCGAAGCGCCGGGCGACGTCGATGAATCCCTCGAAGAGCCGCGCGTCCTTTCGGTTCTCCTCGGGGTGGAACTGGACTCCCAGGGTCCAGGCGCCGGTCGTGGTCTCCACCGCCTCGATCGTGCCGTCCGCGGCGCGCGCGGTGACGATGAGGCCTTCAGCGACCTCGTCCAGCGCCTGGTGGTGGTAGCAGGGGGACTCCGCGCTCTCGCCGAGCAGGCTGGCGCAGCGGCTGCCGGGTTCGGTGCTGAATCGGACCGTTCCGTAGCGGCCGGGACCGGGCTGGTACTGCGCGGCGTTCGGGTTGATGTCGGGAAGGTGCTGGATGAGGGTGCCCCCCAGCGCCACGTTGAGGATCTGGGCTCCCCGGCAGATTGCGAAGAGCGGCAGACCCATCTCCAGGGCAGAACGGGTCAGCGCGATGTCGTGTAAGTCCCGACTCGGCTGGGAGGAGGTCCGCTCGTGCCGGTCGGCGCCATAGAAGCGCGGATCCACATCAACCCCGCCGATCACGATCAACCCGTCCACGAGCCGAAGAACCGAGGGATCGGTGCCGACCGGGGGCAGCAGCAGCGGGGTGCCCCCTGCCGCCGCGATGCCCTCCACGTAGGCGCCGGGCACGATCGCGGCCACCGAGCTCCAGTCTCCCCACGATCCCTCCTGGTAGTACGTGGTCAGCGCGATGCGAGGACGACGGCGCAGGCTCTTCCCCGGATCCTCAGAGCCGCTCGAACCCACGGTGCAGCTCCCAGTCGGTGACGGCGGACTCAAAGGCCTCCAGCTCCACATCGGCGTAGTGGACGTAGTGCTCGACGACCTCCTCACCGAACACCTCACGGGCCAGCGCCGAGCCGGCGAGCAGGTCGCGGGCCTCGCGCATGGCCTTGGGCACCACCTGGGCGTCGGACTCGTAGGCGTTGCCCTCCATCATGGGTTCCAGCTCCAGCTGATGCTCGATGCCGTAGAGGCCCGAGGCGAGCATGGCTGAGAGCGCCAGGTAGGGGTTGACGTCGCCGCCGGGGAGCCGGTTCTCCATCCGGGCGGACGGGCCGCTTCCGACCAGTCGGACCGCGCAGGAGCGGTTGTCGATGCCCCAGGCCACCGAGGTCGGCGCGAAGCTGCCCTTGGCGAAGCGCTTATAGGAGTTGATGTTCGGGGCGTAGAAGATGGAGAGTTCGCGCATGCCCTTGAGCACCCCGGCGATGAAGTAGTCGTAGGCGGCGCTGCGGGCGTTCTTCTCCTCGTCCCAGAAGCTCAGCTCGCCGTCGAGTCCGCGCAGCGACATGTGGATGTGACACGAGCTGCCCTCACGATCGTTGGGCTTGGCCATGAAGGTGATCGACTTCCCCTGCTGCTGGGCGATCTGCTTCGAGGCGAGCTTGTAGACCACGTGGTTGTCCGCGGTGACCAGACCCTGGTCGAACCTGAAGGCGATCTCGTGCTGGCCGAAGTTGCACTCGCCCTTGGCGCTCTCCACGGTCATCCCCGCGGTGTACATCGCGTTGCGGATCTCGCGCAGCAGCGGCTCGACGCGTTGGGAGCCCAGGATGTTGTAGTCGACGTTGTAGCGGTTCGCCGGGACCAGGCTCTGATAGTTCGAGTCCCAGGCGTCCTCGTAGCTGGTGTTGTAGACGCAGAACTCGAGCTCGGTCCCGGTGAGCATCTGATATCCCATCTCCCGGGCGCGCTCGAGCTGACGGGTCAGCATGGCTCGCGGCGACATCGGAATCAGCTCGCCGTCATGGGCGGTGAGGTCACACTGGATCATCACTTGTCCCGGGTTGTGCGGCATCAGTCGGATGGTGTCCAGGTCCATGGCGAAGCTCATGTCCCCATAGCCGGCCTCCCAGCTGCTGATCGCGTACCCGCCGGGGGTGTTCATCTCGGTGTCCACCGCGAGCAGGTAGTTGCACCCCTCGGCTCCCTCCTCGAGCATCGAGTCCAGGAAGAACTGCGCATGGCAGAGCTTGCCCTGCAGCCGGCCCTGCATATCGGTGAAGGCGAGGACCACGGTGTCGATGCGCCCTTCGGTGATCTCCTGGCGCAGCTCCGGCACGGTGAGCATGCGGTCATTGCGAGGATGTGCGGGTGATGTCGTCACGGGGTCCGATCCTTGGGTGGCAGGGGTGAGGGCTGGAGAGCTGCGCTGCGCGGGTTCGGGGAGCCCCGCCGTCCGGGAGTCGGGCTCAGTGCAGCGTGGTGTCGGCGTCGTCGAGCATCGCGAACTCCTCCTCGGGTGCGTTGGCGACGAGGTGATGACGGCTGTAGAACCAGAAGTAGGCCAGGAAGAGCAGGAACACCCCTGCGGTGATCGAGGCCGCGAGCACGTCGACCAGGAAGGTCGCGACCACCGCGACCACAGCCAGCACCAGGGCGATGCCGGTGGTGACCACGCCGCCGGGTGTGCGGTAGGCGCGCGGGAGATCGGGTTCCCGGATCCGGAGCACGATGTGCGAGAGGTTCAGCAGCACATAGGACACGGTGGCGCCGAAGACCGCGATGTTGATCAGCAGTCCGCCGTCGCCGGTGGCAGCCGCCAGCACGAAGCCGACGGTGCCGGGCACGATCAGCGCCACCCACGGGGTCCGGTGTCCACCGGTCAGCGAGAGCCAGCGCGGCAGATATCCGGCCCGGGAGAGTGCGAAGAGCTGGCGTGAGTAGGCGTAGATGATGGAGAAGAAGCTCGCGATCAGTCCGGCGAGCCCGGCGTAGTTCACGATGCTCGCCACGGCGCTCCCGGAACCGTCGACGGCGCGGATCGCCTCGGGCAGCGGGTTGTCGGAGCTGCTCATCGCCTCGGAGCCCGCCGCCCCGGGAACCAGGACCAGCATGAGGGCTCCGGTGACGAGCAGGATCAGCATCGCTACGATGATCCCGCGCGGCATGTCGCGGGCGGGATCCGTGGTCTCCTCCGCGGCCAGCGGCACGCCTTCGATCGCGAGGAAGAACCAGATGCCGTACACGAGCGCGGCCATCGCCCCGGCGTAGCCCATGGGCAGGAACGTGCTGGCGCCCACGGCGTCGTCCGGGACGATGTCGAAGAGGTTGGCGACATCGAAGTGCGGGATCAGCGCGAAGACCGTGACCACCAGCGCGAGCACCGCGACCACGGTGATGCCGAACATCAGCCGCAGCGCCTCGCCGACCCCGTAGAGGTGGATGCCGACGAACACCGCGTAGGTCACCAGGTAGACCGGCCAGGAGTTGGTCATGCCGAACAGGCCCAGCGCCTCGATGTAGCCGCCGATGAAGGTGGCGATCGCGGCGGGGGCCACCGCGTACTCGATGAGCACCGCGACCCCGGTGGCGAACCCGCCGAGGGGCCCCAGCGCGCGCCGCGCGAAGCCGTAGCCCGCCCCCGCGGTGGGCAGCGAGGAGGACATCTCGGCGAGACCGAAGACCATGCAGGTGTACATCAGGCCCATGAGGATGAAGGCGATCAGCAGACCGCCCCAACCGCCCTCGGCCAGCCCGATGTTCCACCCGGCGAAGTCCCCGGAGATGACATAGGAGACGCCCAGTCCGGCGAGCAGGATCCACCCTGCAGCCCCGGCCTTGAGTCGACGATGTTCGTGATAGCTGGAATCTGCAGCGGATGCTGTGGTCTTGTCATGCGGCATGGCAGTCCACCTCTGTGGATGAGGGCCGGCGGGGAGATCTCCAATGGACTGTTTTCAGTCCATGGTGTTGTGCGGAATCCTGACACCTCGGCCCCTGACCGTCAAGAGGGTGTCGACCGCAGCCCCCTGACCCGGGGAGGGGGCGAGGCAGCCCGTAGGCTATGGCCAGGGCTGGTCGCAAGGTCAGTCCCGAGGGTGAACCAGGGCGCGAGCCGGACCGGAGGAACCAGATGACGGCGGCAGAGTTCGGCGACCCCTACGCGGTGCTGCGTCCGGTGCGTTCGGGCAACACCTTCGAGGAGACGATCGAGCATCTGCTGCAGGCGATCAGGGTCGGGCTCTTCCCTCCGGGGCAGAAGCTGCCCGCCGAGCGTGAGCTGGCCGAGCACCTCGGGGTCTCCCGCGCGACGCTGCGCGAGGCGCTCGCGGAGCTGCAGCAGGCGGGCTTCCTCGACATCCGTCGAGGACGCTATGGCGGGACCTACGTCCTTCAGGCGCGCAGTGCCGCGCGCCAGGGGGGCGTGCCGCTGGAGCCGGCCGAGCGCCAGGACGTGCTGGTGTTCCGGGCGGTGCTGGAACCCGCGGCCGCCGAGCTCGCGGCCCAGGCTCAGCTGAGCCCCTCGGCGCGGGATCACCTGTTGGGGTGTCTCGCGGATCTGGAGGGTGCCGATCGAGGCAGCTATCGGGCCCGGGATTCTCGGTTCCACATCGCGATCGCGGAGCTGGGCGGGTCACAGTCGCTGGTCACGGCGGTGACAGACACTCGGGCGAGGGTCAGCGCGCTGCTGGACGAGATCCCGCTGCTGCCGGCGAACCTCGAGCATTCCAACGAACAGCACCTGGCGATCACCGAGGCGATCCTCGACGGCGACGGGGCCCGCGCGAAGCAGCTGATGATCGATCACCTCGAGGGCACGGCCTCATTGCTGCGCGGTTTTCTGTCCTAGCGCGCGGCGGAGTTCCGTGGTGGACACGTTGCCGGGTCTCCTTGGAGAGGAGGCCGAGTGCTTCTCAGCGGTCTTCGAGCAGCGCGCCCACGAACTCGGCGGCGTCGAAGGGCGCGAGATCGTCGGGTCCCTCGCCGAGGCCGATGAGCTTGACCGGGACGCCCAGCTGGCGCTGGATCGCGACGACGATGCCTCCTCGGGCGGTGCCGTCGAGCTTGGTCAGCACGATGCCGGTGACGTTGACGACCTCGGAGAAGACCTTGGCCTGGTTCAGCCCGTTCTGTCCCGTGGTGGCGTCCAGGACCAGGAGGACCTCGTCGACGGCGGACTTCTTCTCCACCACGCGCTTGACCTTGCCGAGCTCGTCCATCAGGTTGGACTTGTTCTGCAGGCGCCCGGCGGTGTCGATCATGACCACGT
The DNA here is from genome assembly GCF_051262655.1 of Nesterenkonia maliinae. Classification (NCBI taxonomy): domain Bacteria; kingdom Bacillati; phylum Actinomycetota; class Actinomycetes; order Micrococcales; family Micrococcaceae; genus Nesterenkonia; species Nesterenkonia maliinae. Next base: position 103,962 of record NZ_JBIMEY010000001.1, read on the forward strand.
CGACCTCGAGCTCGATGCCGCGGTCCACGGCCTCGTAGGCCACCGAGGCCGGGTCTGCGCCTTCGACGTCTGACTTCACCGTCGGGACGCCGACCCGATGACCCCAGGTGCTCAGCTGTTCGGCGGCGGCGGCGCGGAAGGTGTCGGCCGCGCCGAGCAGGACGTCCTTGTCCTCGGCCACCAGCATCCGGGCCAGCTTGCCCACTGTGGTGGTCTTGCCGACGCCGTTGACGCCGACGACCATGACGACGGCGGGGCGGCCCTCGGCCGTGACGGTCAGGCGACGGTCCAGCGTGGGATCGACCAGCGCGGTGAGCTCTTCGGTGAGCATCGCCTTGACCACGGCGGGGTCCTTGGTGCCTTCGACCTTGACGCGCTCACGGAGCTTGTCGACGAGCTCCATGGTGGGGTCGGTGCCGAGGTCTGCCATCAGCAGGACCTCTTCGATCTCTTCCCAGACGTCCTCATCGATCTCATCCCTGGAGAGGAGCGCCAGCAGGGACTTGCCGAAGATGTTGTTGGACTTGGTCAGTCGGGCGCGCAGCCGCGCCAGACGACCTGCCACCGGCTCGGGAGTCTCGACGGTCGGTTCAAGGACCGTCGGCTCCTCGACCACGTCGACGCCGTCGCCGAGGGTCGGTTCAGCGGTCCCCGGGCGGTCCTCGGTGGGAGCCTCCAGGGTGTCCACGCCGCCGGAGGGGAGGTCATCCGGGTCACGCTGGGTCAGGTATTGCTCACGCTTGTCCTTGGGCAGCAGCTTTCCGCCCTGCACCAGGAAGAATCCCAGGGTGCCGAGCAGAGTCACAGCAAGAACGATGAACAGAATAAGTACGTCAAAATCCACGGGCCCAGTCTGTCACAGACCCGCACAGCAGGAGGCCAAGGCCTGATGCAGGACGATGAGGTTCTGCGTCGAAGCTCCAGCGGGTTGGAGTATGGTGCAGTTTTGGACTCGTCGGCGTTTCATATGCCACCGATCGGTCCGCCATGAGGTTGAATAGTTCGGCGCATCAGCGTTCAACGTAGGACAAGGTGAGAGATTCAGTGCCAGTATGACTTCGATACCCTCGGCAACCGCCACTCCGTCTGGGCGTCCGCTGCCAGCGCAGGTCAAGACGCCGGCGCACTTCCAGCCAGAGATCCAAGGTCTCAGGGCACTGGCGGTGCTCGTCGTGCTGCTCTACCACTTCTGGCCCGATCGACTCACCGGCGGCTACGTCGGCGTCGACGTGTTCTTCGTGATCTCCGGCTACCTGATCACGGCGCACCTGTTCAAAGAGGCGGTCAAGACCGGGGGAGTGCGGCTGGGTCAGTTCTGGGCGCGACGCATCCGCCGGCTGCTGCCGCTGAGTCTGCTCGTGCTGCTGCTGACAGCCATCTCCGCGGTTCTGATTCTTCCCAGCACCGCGTGGCAGGCCACGCTGCGCCAGATCATCGCCTCCACGCTCTACGTGCAGAACTGGATCCTCGCCGCCGACGCGGTGGAGTACTCCAAGGCGGACGAGAGCGCAACGGCCGTCCAGCACTTCTGGACACTGTCGGTGGAGGAACAGTTCTACGTCCTGTGGCCGGTGCTTCTTGCGCTGACGCTGATGTTCCTCGCGTTCCGGCAGCGGCGGTCAGGTGGTGCTGCCCTTGAGCACCATCAGATCCGTAGGGCGTTCCTCTGGGTGGTCGGCCTGCTGGGGGCGTTCTCGCTGATGTTCTCCATCTACTACACCGCGGTCGCGCCGGCACAGGCCTATTTCGTGACGCCGACGCGGATCTGGGAGTTCACGCTCGGTGCCATCGCCGCCCTGGTGCTGGGCTCCCGTCAGTTCACCGGGAAGTGGGGAAATCTGCTGGGCTGGGTCGGGTTCCTGATGATCCTGGGCTCCGCGATCCTCTACACCGACGCCACCCCGTTCCCCGGTTGGACGGCGCTGGTACCGACCCTGGGAACGGTGTTGGTGCTGGCCTGCGGCGGACGTGAACCTGGCAGCGGCATCCACTGGTGGCTCTCGCTGCGCCCCGCCACGGCGATCGGCGACTGGTCCTACGCGATCTACCTCTGGCATTGGCCGGTGGTGGTCTTCTCGCCCTACATCAGTGAGGCCGCCAGGTTCTGGTATGTGAAGGTCCTGCTGATCCTGGGGATCATCGTGCTCTCCGCGCTCAGCACCCGGTTCTTCGAGACCCCGATACGCCGGGCCAAGATCCTGCTGCCCACCTGGCGCACGATGGTCGCCGCCGGCGCCGGCATGGTGCTGGTCATCGTCTCCGGGATCGCTGCGGTCTCGACCATGGAGAACAGCGAGGAGGGTTCCACGATCACGCAGGACCACCCCTGCTACGGCTACCGAGCCTTGGCGAACATCGGTGACTGCGGCGACGCGTTCGCCGGGGATCGTGGTCTGTTTCCTTCACCTGCGGTGGTGACGGAGCAGTATCAGGAGGAGGCCTTCCCCGGGTGCCAGACAGACAATGAGACCCCCGGCGTGCAGGAGTGCTGGCTCGGGGCAGAGGAGTCCGAGGCCGACGGCACCATCGCGGTCTTCGGCGATTCCCACGCCACGATGTGGCTCCCGGCGCTCGATGAGATCGCCCAGGATGAGGGCAAGCAGCTTCTGGTGCTGACCAGGTCCGCCTGCACGCCGCGCGGAGGTGAGGTCGGTGACGACTCCAGCGAGTGCCTCAAGGCCAATGCGGAGATCATCGATCAGATCTCCGAGGATGAGAGCGTCGACACCGTCGTCATAGCCGCCAGCCAGATGCATGGCGCGTTCGGTGGACCGAGCGGCGACCTTGGTCTGGATGCGGAGGAATATGAGCTCAGCGAGACGGCACTGGCGATGTACGAGCCGATCGTGGCCTGGCTCGAGGCCGAGAAAGAGGTGGTGGTCTTTGGCGAGTCCCCCCGTCTGGTCCATGAGGAGGAGTCCGAGGAGACTGTGCCCGAATGTGTGGCCCTGAACGAGGATGACCTCTCTGCGTGCAACGAGACTCTGGAGGATACTCGCGTGGGGGATCGTTGGCTGACCCAGTCCGCCGAGATCTTCGAGGACGAGGAGAACTACCACTTCGTGCCCACCGAGGATCTGGTCTGCCGAGAGGACACCTGCTATGCCACCATCGGCGGTGCCATCACCTACTCGGATAACAGTCACCTTGCGGAGGACTTCGTTCGGTCCACCGTCCCTGAGATCAGAGATCGGATGGAACCGGCGCTTTCGGGGCAGGTCTGACCTGGGCCGCGCCCGACGGTGTGCCGATGGTCAGTCCATAGTGGCCGGCTGCTGCGGCGGAGGCGTGAACCAGCGCCGTGCCTCTGCGATGGGGCGCGGCCAGCTCGAGGGATGCGCTTCCAGCTCGGACTGCGGGTACCGCCAGGTGTAGTCGGCTGCTCCGAAGAGAGTCCCCGGAGGTCTTCCTCGGGCGACGTCGCGCTGCAGCCGCACCTCGGCGTCGTTCCAGGCGGCGCCCAGCCGGGCGTCGTGGTCGAGGGAGTAGGTCTGCCTGCCTCCAGGAGTGGAGGTCAGTTCGCCGAGCACCGGTCCCCGTGAGGTCGCGTAGAGGTCGACCCTCACGAACGGCATGCCCTTGGCGATGGAGATACTCTCCGCCGCGGCGAGCAGCTCGTCCCACCCTGCGGGTCGAGGGATGTCTGGTCCATAGTTTGCACCTGGCAGAACAGGGCCGAGGTCCTCGCCGTCAGGACCGAAGTATTTGCGCGTGAAGGTCTTGCGATTGATCACCTGCACGCCCTCTGTGCGCATCACCAGCACCTGGAGCACCTGTCCGTACGCGGTGTAGACCTTGATGTCCTCGGGGATAGTGGCCTCGCTGGCGCTCTCGAGGAACTCCTCGGCGAAATAGGGCCCTCTGCCCTGCCTCAGCCGGTCCAGCATGCGCTCTGAGGGGCGTCCGTCAGTCAGGTGTTCCCGGCCGGTCAGCGTCTGCCACCCGGTCGAGTTGCGGGCCAGGGGTATGACGGCGATGCCGCTGTGACCCCCGTCGGCCTTGAGGACGAAGCGGTCGACGGAAAGGTCGCTGAACTCGATGTCCTCCAGAGAGTTCCACACCCTGTAGATCTCTGGTGTGCTGATGCCCAGGCTGTCAGCCAGAGCGTAGCTGTGCAGCTTATGGTCGACCTGGGCGATCGCACTTGCGGCGTGCCAGTTGTTCGCCCGGGCGATGTCGGTGGCGTCGAGGTGGTTCACAAGCATGGCCTTGAAGGAGGGTCGCGTGAATCGCTGATGCTCTGCGACTGCCGCCTCATACTTCGACCGCAGATTCTCGATCTCCGACCTGAGGCCTTCGGTCTGCTCCGCGTGCGCGGCCTCGGCCTCTGCACGTTCCGCCGCATGATCGGCATTCGTCGTGGCGCGCTGGGCGTCGTGCGTTGTCTTGACCTGTGTCAGCTCCGCGGCGTGCGCGGCATCGGCGGCAGCACACCTGGCGCGCTCCTGGTCCAGAGCGGTCTTGAGCTTTCGCAGCTCTGCCGTCTGCGCGGTCTGGGCGCGCTCAAGCTGGTTGATGCTCGTCTCGAGGAAGGAGAGCTTCCGGTCGCGCCACCCTATGCCGGGAATGCGGTCATGCACTGACTTGGGGATCTGCGGCATGCGATTCCTTCCGTCCCTGAGTCCGGGGACCGCCACGGCATTCGCTGGCCGGGCCCCGCCTCAGGGCGTCCAGGCCGTGGTGGCCGGCACATCAGGCATGTGCACCCTGCGGGGCTACCCGCGGTGTGCACGGGCGGCGTTGAGATCCTCCCAGAATGAGATGGCCGTGGGCTGAGTCCATTTGTACTCGCCATAATAACCTAGAAGTTCTGCCAGATTCTCGGCGGCTTCTTGCCATTCATCGCGCTTAACTCGCTTCAGCTTCGGCAATAGCCAGGAGACCAGGAATGGTTCCAGGCGATCTGCTTTATAGGCATCCAAAAGTCCAACTTCATCGAGCCACTGCGCGCGGGCCTTGTCAAGCGGCAGGTATTTCTTGAAGTAATTCGGATTCAGGGTATTGACCGTCGAGTTGCTGACCACCATGTAATAGGTGTGCACACCGATGTCGATCGCCCTGATCGACCTTGCATAATGGAGCATCTGTTGGAAGAAGTAGGAGTCTTGACCGACGGCTCCGACCGGCTGCGTCAGGTTCAGGGACTGCAGCCATTCGGTGCGAGCCACGACTGTCTGGATTCCCATGGGCCGGAAGCGCAGAGCCTCGAGCGCACGCGGCGGAACGCTGATGTTGCCCGCGCCATCGATGTCATCGGCGAACGCCGTCTGCAGCACCTCGGCGTAGGGCTGCATCGACCTGCGCTTGGCCCACTGCGACATGTTGCCCAGGACGAAGTCCACGCCCTGATGCTCGCGGATCGCTTCGTAGAGCACGGCATAGCCGTCGTCTATGGCTTCGTTGTCCGGGTCGAGATAGGTCACGAATTCGGTCTGCGCAAGATCGAGCCCGGTGTTGCGTGGGCGCGATGCGGAGCCCGATCCGCCCTTGGCATGGTGGAAGGCGGTGACGTTGGCATGGTCCTCGGCGAGGTCCTGGATCGTGTCCAGGGTCCGCGGGTCCGTGGAACCGTCGCTGACCAGCAGGACATGCATGTCAGCGAAGGCGCTGGACCGCAGCAGCGAGGCGAATGCCTTATGCAGCAGGTGGGGTCCATTGTTGTAGATCGGCACCACGACCGAGAGCCTGAGGTCTTCCTCACGCACTGTCTGCGCCACTTCGCGGCGAACCTCGTCGAACTGATCTCCCCTGGCCAGCTCCTGCACCGTGCGGCGCCCTGAGCCCTGCCTGCGGGGTCGGTGGCTGGACTCCTCTGAGACGTAGACGCGGGCCTCGGCGAGCCGCTGGGTCAGGTGTTCCAGGCTCAGCTCCGCCCCGGCATCGGGCTGCCACCACGCGGTCAGTCCCAGGTCGCCCTGGGAGCCCTCCGCGTGGTGGTGGCCCTGATCTGCCGTGCCAGGCTCCAGCTTCTGGACCACAGACGCAGACTGGTAGGTCAGGGCCGCCAGGTGGTCCGCAACATACGTCGACGCGTAGTGGTGGGCGGACGTCACCGGGAGCAGGAGGTCGTATCGATCGGGATGCGCGCGGGCCTGGTCCCAGGTGACGACGTCGACGCCGCCGGCCGTCTGTGCGGCCAACTCTGCGCGGAGCGTGTCGTCAGCGTCACCCGTGACTGCAAGCACCCGGGGTGAGGGTTCAGGATCAGACACGCCGACGGTCCGCAGGATCTGCCGCAGGACATCAGTGGCGTGGTTCTCCGTGAAGACCTGGCGGACGCCGTCGTTCTGCGCCCGACGCAGGTCGGTGTTCTGCAGGGATTCCAGCATGGACGCGACGTCCAGCGTGGAATTCGCGACGTGAGCCTGCGGATAGAAGGAGTTGACCCCTTGGTTGTATGTGGAGAGCACAAGGGAGCCTGAAGCCTGCAGCTCGATGACGCGAGGGGAGAATGCGGTCTGGGAGCTGCTGATCGTGTGCGCCACCACTGCGATGTCGGTGAGCCGGTCGAGCTCGCATCGGTGGTTGGACACCCAGTCCTGGACGTGTGGCCAGTACTTGGTCGACAGCGCGGCCTCGGCGCGTGCTTCGGGACCGATCAGCAGGTCAGCACCGGCGGCCAAGACTCCGTCGAGGATCCATTCCAGGCTTGGCAGGGCCTCGGTCGGAAGCCGGGAGTCCTGATCCCCCAGATAGGTGACCAGACCAGGACGCGCCCGGCGTGAACCGAGGGGTGACCTACGGAGCGGGTTGATCGGGGACGCGATGATCGCCACGGGGTTTCGATCCGGCAGCCAGGCTCTGGCGGCAGCGTCTGATGAGGCGGGGTGACCCGCTCCGGGGTCCTGGAACAGCACCGCGTTCTCCTCGGAGACGGTGAAGACCTGGTCACAGCGGGCGGCGAGTCGGAGCTGCTCTGCGGTCGGCGCGGCGGTCCCGAGGTCCACATAGAGCAGCGGCAGAGCGTGTTCCCGGGCGTAGTCGATGATCTTCCCGCGGCTCTGGCGTGACTGGGTGCTGCGGGGTCCGATCATCACGACGTGAGAGTTCCGGACGCCGGTCTCCCAGTCGAGCGGATCGATGGCTGTCATGGCCGCGCTGTTCTCGAAGGCCTCCACGAGCGAGTCGTCGCCGAAGACGCCGACGGTCACGGGCATGGCGGGTTTGGCGACGCCGCTCTCGAGCCTGGGGAGGTCACCGATGGGGCCCATGAACTCTGGCTGGTTGTCGGGGTGGGCGACCCCGCCGCGGAACGGCGACGATTCTGAGACGCCCAGGGAAGCCAGCAGCGCTGGGTCCCGCAGCTCCTTGAGCGGGTTACGTGAGGCCAGCAGCCGCTCAATGCGGGCCCGTCCGACGGCGAGCTGGGAATGCCGGTCGAAGGGCTGCCGTTGACGCCGGGGGTTCACTTCGTGAGGCCCTCTTGGGCGGCAGGTGTCTCGTTGCGGGCGCGGAGCCGTCGCTCTGCGGCGCTGATCGCGCGGCGCGGGTGGCGAATGGCGAAATCCAGACGTTTGCGGGCGCTGGTCGAGTGCGGCGGGGCGACCGGACCGGTGTCGTTCTGCGGGGCGCTCCGCCCTTTGAGCTTCTTCGCCACCCGATACTCCAGTGATGAGACCCGAGATCTCAGCGCAGCGATCTCCGACTCCTGGGAACGCTCGAGCTGCTCGTACGCCCAGCTAAGCTCCGCAAGGAGGGTCTCCTGCTGGCGCAGCAGCGCCACCACCACTTCCTCAGGTGACAACTGGTCCCCGTCGGCGGCGCTCTCCGGCTGATCTCCGGAGACGCCGGAACGCGTCGTGGCTGAGTCGGTGGTCATCAGGCTCCTCGGTGGCTCAATAGGTCTCTGCTGCTTCAGTGCGGCCCTCAGGGTGGCTGCGCTCAGTGTAACCGCGGTGCTGGGCGAATGGCCCGAGCGGCGTCCTCAGCGCCAGATGCCCCGAGTGTCGATGATCGCGGCGGTGCCCAGCCGAGATGCGGGCAGGGCCTTGAACGTGTCGTGATCAACCAGCAGCACCACTACGTCGGCGCGCTGGAGGGCCTCGTCCAGCTCGGTGAGCGCCACGTTCTCGAACTGTCCGAGGGAGGCTGGCAGTTCCTCGATGTGCGGCTCCACCGCGAGGATCCGTGCCTGCGGTGCTCGCTGTGCGAGCTTCTCCGCGATGTGCAGCGAGGGCGATTCCCTCAGATCGTCGATGTTGGCCTTGAAGGCCAGGCCCAGCAGAGCCACGGTCGCCGTCGGGCCAGAGGTCTCCAGCGCCTGCTCGATGCGCCCCAGCACCCACTCGGGCTTCGCGTCGTTGGTCTGGCGCGCGGTGCGGATCAGGTTTGCCTGCTCGGGGGCCGCGTCGACGATGAACCACGGGTCGACGGCGATGCAGTGGCCGCCCACCCCGGGGCCCGGCTGCAGGATGTTGACCCTCGGATGGTGGTTGGCGAGCTCGATGAGCTCCCAGACGTCGATGCCCAGCTTATGGCTGATGACCGAGAGCTCATTGGCGAATGCGATGTTGACGTCGCGGAAGCTGTTCTCCGTGAGCTTCGCCATCTCCGCGGTGCGCGCGTCGGTGAGCAGGAACTCGCCTTTGCAGAAGGAGGTGTAGAGATCCCGCGCGGCTTCGGCAGCCTCTGGTGTCAGACCGCCGATGATCCGGTCGTTGGAGATCATCTCTTCCATGATCTTGCCCGGCAGGACGCGCTCTGGGCAGTGCGCCACCAGGATGTCGGCCGGCCCAAGGTCGGGGCGGGCCGCGAGGATGCGTGCGGCCATGTGCTCGGTCGCCCCAGGGGGGGACGTCGATTCAAGGATGATCAGCTCGCCGCCGGAGAGCTTCGCGGCGATGCCGTCAGCGGCGGCCTCGATGTAGCTCAGATCAGCCGAGTGAGTCGAGGTGAAGGGGGTCGGCACGGCGACGATGTAGGCGTCCGCGGCAGGAGTCTGCATCGTCGCGGTGAGTGAGCCGCTGTTCACCGCGCGTTCCAAGACTTCACGCAGTCCCGGTTCCACGAAGGGAACCTCACCGTTGTTCACGGCAGTGACATTGCGTTCCGAGACGTCCATGCCGATCGTGGTCACACCGTGATCGGCGAGGATGGCCGCGGTGGGCAGACCGATGTAGCCGAGTCCGATGACACAGACGGTGGGGGATTTGCTGATCAAGGCGATTCACTTTCTTCGGCGGCCAAAGGTGACTGACAGCAGGCGAGTCTATCCCAGCAGGTAATTCTGAGCGCCATGTGGGCCCCGCGCGCCGTGATCGGAGGCTTGAGCGGATGACCGCTGCCGCGAGACCCTCTAGTACCGCCGGAAGAACGCCCGCGCACGAGGGTCGCTCCAGCGGAACGGACCGTAGGCGTCGGCGATCTCTCGGAGGACGCCGGCGGCCTCCTCCCGATCTTCCGGGTTGACCTTCCCGAACTTCTCGAGATACCAGGAGACGAAGAACAGCTCGAAGCGCTGCTCCATGTAGTCCTCCAGGAGGCCCACCTCGCGCAGCCACTGAGCACGGTCACGTTCCAGGATCAGGTACTTGCGGAAGTATTTGGGGGAGACCACATTGACGATCGAGGTGTCCACCGCCCCGTAGTAGGTATAGACCGGGCGGTACACCGGGACATAGGCCCGCGCGTGGTACATCACCTGCTGGAAGAAGTAGGAGTCCTGGCCGACCGCGCCCACCGGCTGCACGAGTCCCAGCCCCTGCAGCCATTCGGTCCGGACCACGAGAGCCTCGATGGAGGCCGGTCGGAAGTTCAGCGTGCGCAGGGTGTCGCGGTGCGGCCAGACGAGCCCGTCCCGGTGCTCCACGCCTGCGGCGAACCACGCGTGGTAGTCGTGGACGCTGTACCGATGGGTCCAGACCGCCATCGTGCCGAGCGAGAAGTCGGCCTCCGGCCGGGCACGAAGCTCCTCGAGCAGGACCAGGTAGCCGTCGTCGAGCTCCTCGTCGTCGGGATCCAGGTAGGTCACATACTCGGTGAAGCTCAGCGCCAGACCGGTGTTGCGCGGCCTCGATGCAGAACCGGACCCGCCTGCCCCGTGGTGGAAGGCCGAGACGTTCGGATACGCATGTGCGAGCTCTTCGATCGTGTCGAAGGTGGAGGCGTCGGTCGAGCCGTCGTTGATCAGCAGGATGTGCATCCGATCAAACATCTCGGATCGGCGCAGCGAGGCGAAGGCCTTGTGCCGCAGGTGGTCGCCGTTGTTGTAGATAGGCACGACCACGGCGAGCTCGAGGTTCGCCGCCTCGGCAGCGGCCCTGAACTCCCGCTTGGCGCTCTCCAGGTCGGACCCGATCTGCGGGTCGATGATGCGGCGCATCATGGGCGGACGATGCCCGAGATGATCGATCGCGTAGACCCTCGCACCGGAGGCCGCGGACGCCAGCTCATCTGCGGAGCGCAGCAGGCTCGTCGCAGGTCGCCACCAGGCGGAGAGCGACAGCTCCTCGACGCCGGACCTGTGCTGGTGGGCGGCGTGATCGGTCTCCTTCACAGTTCCCCGCAGCTTGGTGGTGATGGGCGCCGACTGGTACCGGAAGGCGGCCACGTGATCGGCGGCGTAGAACGGAGAATACCGACGCGAGGCGCTCACCGGCAGGAGGATGTCGAAGTCGCCGACGGAGCTCTCGCTGGCCGGGTGCCACTGGCTGAGCTCGGCCCACGTGGTCAGCGCGAGCGCCGGATGGGTCTGGCGCGCGATGTCGTCTCGGAGCTCGTCGGTGATCTCCTCGGCCACCGCCAGCACGCGATCAGTGGGAATGTCCACCTCCAGGCCGATCGCGCGGGCGATCGTGGCGAGCACATCCACGCCGTGATGCGCCGTGAAGACCTGTCGGATGCCATCGCCCTGAACCCGGCGCAGCTCCTCGGCGTCCATGTACTGCAGCGTCTTCGCCACGTCCTCCGCGGTGTTCGCGATGTAGACGTTCGGGTAGTAGGAGTTCACACCCTGGTTGTAGGTGGCCAGCACCATGGTCCCGGCAGCCTGCAGCTGCAGCACCTGGCTGTCCAGCAGCGTCTGTGAGTTGGCCACCGTATTGACCGCCAGACCGACGTCCATGCAACGTTGCAGCTTCGCCGTCTCGATGATCCCGTCCAGGCCCGGCACCTCCGTGGGTGAGAGCGTCCACGGGGCATACTCTGCCGGCACAGTCCATCGCGACGGACGCGGAGACTCCTCCGCAGCCGGACGGAACAGCGCCACAGGTCGCCCAGACGCCAGGGCTCCGTCGAAGAGCGGGCCGGTCGACTGTGCGGCACGGATCTTTGCCGGCCGGTACGCCTGGTCCAGGCCGATGAACGCCAGCAGATCAGTGCCTGCCCGGCGGGTTCCCACCGGATTGTGCAGTTGGGGACTCACCGGGAGCGCGACAGTGGTCACCTGCGGGCCGGACCTGCCGATCTCCCGATAGAGGTCCGCGACATCATGGTCGACGGCGAACACCCAGTCGCAGGTCTCCACGACTTCGAGGGTCTCGTCGACCGCATCCGGGCCGACGGCGGAGAAGTACGCGGTGGGCACCGCGCGCCCTCGGAAATGGGGAATGACCGATTCGATGAGCAGCTCATCCGAGAGGGAGGCATCCGAACCGATCAGCAGCAGGTCGATGCCCTCATCGAAGTCCGCCCAGTTCTCGGCGTCGATCTCGAAGATGTCGGCAAGACCGAACACGCCAGCACTCAGTCGTGGGCCAGAGATCAGTCCGACACGCAGTGACAGTCGCGGCCGCGAGACCCCGAACTCGGGGGAGGGCAGCGCCGCCGCGGACTCGAGTGCGTCCTTGACCGCGTGTACCGGTGATCCGAGAAACTCCTGCTCGGTCCGCTCGGGCACCGAGATCTCGGCGATGCCAGAGGCGCTCAGCCCGGCTCCGCCGCGCGAGGCAGATTCTCCGCGCTCCCCGAGCACCTCGATCAGCTCCGCGAAGGACTGCATCCGCCGCAGGTGGGCGGCAGCGTCCTTCTCGCGCAGAGTCGTGGCGGGTGACGGACCACCCGGCTGGGTCGAGACCGTCGAGGTCCAGGCGTGGGCGGCAGCCAGATGCGCCCTTGCGCTGGCGTTCAGGGCTGAACGGTGCATGGCAAGTGCCGCGTCCACCACGTCTGCGGCCGAAGACGCACCGGCTGTGTCGGGTTCGCCGAAGTCGGACAGGTTGGCACTGGGGTGAAGGTCTATCCATCGCACATTGATACTCTAGAGCCTCGGTACATCCACTGCGCTGTGGACGCACTCTGCTTCGCGCTGCGCAGCCACCATCCACGACCAAAGGGACATCCCAGACGTGTTCAACTCCCTCTCCGATCGCCTGAGCGCCACCTTCAAGAACCTCCGCGGCAAGGGGAGGCTCTCCGAGGCCGACATCGACGGCACCGCGCGGGAGATCCGCCGGGCGCTGCTCGATGCCGATGTCGCCGTGCCGGTGGTCCGCGAGTTCATCGCCAAGGTCAAGGCGCGCGCTCTGGGATCCGAGGTGGCCCAGGCGCTGAACCCGGGTCAGCAGGTCGTGAAGATCGTCAACGAGGAGCTCGTCGGGATCCTCGGCGGGCAGACCCGTGAGCTGGCGTTCGCCAAGAACCCGCCGACGGTGATCATGCTCGCCGGCCTCCAGGGTGCGGGCAAGACCACGCTGGCGGGGAAGCTGGCGCATCACCTGAAGAACCAGGGGCACACCCCGATGCTGGTCGCCTGTGACCTTCAGCGTCCCAACGCGGTCACCCAGCTGCAGGTCGGCGGAAAGCGGGCCGGGGTCCCGGTCTACGCTCCGCACCCGGGTGTCTCCTCCGAGTTCGAGTCCGCCTCCGGTGATCCGGTCAAGGTGGCCACCGATGGTCTGGCCGAGGCGCGCAGCAAGCTCCACGACGTCATCATCATCGACACCGCGGGCCGTCTCGGCGTCGACGCCGAGCTGATGCGCCAGGCCGCGGACATCAAGGCTGCCGTGGGCGCCCACGAGACCCTCTTCGTGATCGACGCGATGATCGGTCAGGACGCGGTCACCACCGCGCAGGCCTTCAACGAGGGCGTGAACTTCACCGGCGTGGTGCTCACCAAGCTCGACGGCGATGCCCGCGGCGGTGCCGCGCTCTCGGTCGCCTCGGTCACCGGCAAGCCCGTCATGTACGCCTCCACCGGTGAAGGACTCAAGGACTTCGAGGTCTTCCACCCGGACCGGATGGCTCGCCGGATCCTCGACATGGGCGACATCCTCTCCCTGGTCGAGCAGGCCGAGGCCAACTGGGACCGCGGCGAGGCCGAGAAGATGGCGCAGAAGTTCGCCGACCAGGAGGACTTCACCCTCGACGACTTCCTGGGCCAGATGCAGCAGCTCAAGAAGATGGGCTCGATGAAGAAGCTGCTGGGCATGATGCCAGGCGCCCAGGGGATGCGTCAGCAGCTGGAGCAGTTCGACGAATCCTCCATCGGTCGGGTCGAGGCCATCATCTATTCGATGACCCCGTATGAGCGCAACGTCCCCAAGGTCATCAACGGCTCTCGCCGTGCGCGCATCGCCAAGGGCTCCGGCGTGCACGTCTCGGAGGTCAACCAGCTCCTGGAACGCTTCACCCAGGCGCAGAAGATGATGAAGAAGATGGCCGGCGGCGGAGGAATGCCGCAGATGCCCGGCGGCGGCGGAATGCCGGGGATGGGCGGCATGCCCGGCATGGGTGCCGGCGGAGGCGCCTCGAAGAAGCGCAAGCCCCAGCCCAAGCCCAAGAAGAAGTCCGGAAATCCGGCGAAGGCGGCCCAGGAGGCTCGCGAGGCGGAGCTCAAGCGCACCCAGGGTGCGGCCAAGCGGATGGACGGCTCCAGCTTCGGGGCCGGCACCAAGGATCTCAAGCCCGAGGACCTGAACCTGCCCAAGGGATTCGAGAAGTACCTGCGCTGAGCTGGCCAGATCAGACCCGGCCTGCGCTGATCAGGACCGACAAGTCCTCAGATCGCGTGTTCGGCCGATCTCTGGCACAATAGGCAGGTACTTTGTTCGACGGAGGGCACCCTCTAAACCCCCCGTAGGGACAATGTTCTGAAGTGGTCGCATCGATTGTGCAGCACGTCCCCACGCAATCAGATGCCTGACCGCGCCCCTGAAACAAGAAACAGGAGTGGACCACTCAAGTGGCAGTTAAAATTCGTCTGAAGCGCATGGGCAAGATCCGTGCACCGTTCTACCGCGTCGTCGTCGCCGACTCCCGCACCAAGCGGGATGGTGCCGCCATTGAGCAGATCGGCAAGTACGACCCGACGCAGGAGCCCTCGCTGATCGAGATCGATTCCGAGCGCGCTCAGTACTGGCTCTCCGTGGGCGCCCAGCCCACCGAGCAGGTCAATGCACTGCTGAAGGTCACTGGTGACTGGCAGAAGTTCAAGGGCCTCGAAGGCTCTGAGGGCACTCTGCGGACCAAGGCCCCGAAGGAGGAGTTCTTCGCTCCTTCGAAGGGTTCAGTCATCCAGGAGAAGAAGACCAAGGCTCCGGCTCCTGCCGACGATGCAGCTGAGTCTGCCTCGCAGGAGAACGCAGAGTAATCATGGGAGCTGATGCAGTGCTGAGTGACGCGCTCGAACACCTGGTCCGCGGAATCGTGGACGCACCCGATGACGTCGATGTCCGCCGTAAGGGCGGACGTCGCTACGACGTCCTCCAGGTGCGAGTTCATCCGGATGATCTCGGTCGAGTGATCGGCCGGGCCGGGCGCACCGCCAAGGCACTGCGCACTGTGGTCTCCGCCCTCCCTGGTGGGGGCGATGTCCGCGTGGACGTGGTCGATACCGACCGCAGCCGCTGACGGATTCGAGGACTGCACCATGACTGCTGGCGCCCCAGGCCAGGAAGCACATGAGACCGACCCGCAGGCACTGCCAGATTCGGCAGAGCGCCTGCGGGTCGCTCGCATCGGCAAGCCCCACGGCATCCGTGGCGAGGTCACTGCCCAACTCTTCACCGATGAGCCCGAGGTGCGCCTCGCGCCCGGCTCGGTGATCATCCGCATCGCCGGGGACCAGACGCAGGATCGGATCACCACCCTGCTCACCGTCACCCGACAGCGCTGGAACAAGAGCATCGCGCTGCTGAGCTTCCGCGAGATCAACGACCGCGACAGTGCCGAGGCGCTGCGCGGCTCCACGCTCTACGTCGAGGTGCCGATGGAGGAGGACTCCGACGACGACGGCTGGTACAGCCACGAGCTCGCCGGGTTCGCCTGCGTGGACTCCTCGGGGGAGCCCTTGGGCACGCTCAAGGAGCTCATCACCGGAACCGCGCAGGATCTGCTCGTGGTCACCGCGAGCAGCGGTGACGAGGTGATGGTGCCCTTCGTCGAAGAGCTCGTGCCCGAGGTGGATGTGGAGAATCAGCGCATCGTGCTGACCCCGCCGCCCGGCCTCTTCTGAGCAGTAGGCGCGCCATGCGGATCGACCTCATCTCGATCTTCCCCGAGTTCTTCGACGTCCTCGACCTCTCCCTGATCGGGAAGGCCCAGCGCGAGGAGCTGCTCACCCTGCACCGTCACCAGCTGCGCGACTTCAGCTTCGACAAGCACCGCAGCGTCGATGACACCCCCACCGGCGGCGGCGCAGGCATGGTGATGAAGCCCGAGCCGTGGGCGCTGGCCCTGGAACATGTGTTGGCCCAGCGCGAGACCCCGTCAGCGGAACCACCCGTGTTGATCATCCCCACCCCTGCGGGCGAGGTGCTCACCCAGCGGACCGCGCAGCAGCTCGCCCAGGCAGAGCACCTGGTCTTCGCCCCCGGACGTTTCGAGGGCATCGATCAGCGGCTGATGGACTGGGCGCCGGAGCACTTCCAGGTGCGCCCCATGTCCATCGGGGACTACGTGCTCAACGGCGGCGAGTCCGCCGTCGTCGTCATGGTCGAAGCCATCACCCGGCTGATCCCCGGGGTGCTGGGCAACCCGGAGTCGCTGGCGGAGGAGTCCCACGCCGACGGCCTCCTGGAATACCCCGTGTACACCAAGCCCGCGCGCTGGCGCGGGGTCGATGTGCCCGAGATCCTGCTCTCCGGGGACCACGCGAAGATCGCCGCCTGGCGCGCGAAGCAGCAGGACCTCCGCACCAGGAAGCTGCGCCCTGATCTGTGGGCCAAACACGTGGTCGCACGGGAACAGAATCTGACATAGAATTGACCACCGTGCCTGCTGGGCGGCGTCATCTGCCATGGGGGATGACCGTCAACAGACAGGCCGCCGGAGAGGGAAATCATCCCGATCCGGATTCACACGCTTTGACCTGCGCCGATGTCGGCGTGGCCGATGCCTTGCGCACCGGCCCCAAGAGGTCGCAACCCGGACGAGTGACCTGTGGCAGCCGTCCAAGGAGAAGCATATGCATAAGCTTGATTTCATCGACTCAGCCAGCCTGCGCACCGACATCCCGGAGTTCGGCCCCGGCGACACCGTCAACGTGCACGTGAACATCGTCGAAGGCAAGAACACCCGTGTTCAGGTCTTCAAGGGCTACGTCCTTGGTCGCCAGGGCCATGGCGTCGGCGAGACCTTCACGGTCCGCAAGGTCTCCTTCGGCGTCGGCGTGGAGCGCACCTTCCCGGTGCACTCCCCGGTGACCGAGAAGATCGAGGTCCTCGCCCGCGGTGACGTCCGTCGCGCCAAGCTCTACTACATGCGCGATCGCCATGGCAAGGCCGCACGCATCAAGGAAAAGCGCGAGTCCACCATTGCTCGCCAGCAGGGCGAGAAGGTCGAAGAGGTCACCGAGGCCTGATCTGCGGATCAGCCTCGGCGCACCGCTGAGAGCCTGTACGTCTTATGAATAGCGCAGAGAACCCCGAGCCCTCCGAGTCTGACTCGACGGCTCGGGGTTCTCGGCGTCTGAAGAACGTTCCCCGTCTCCATGGCGTCCGTCCCTGGGTGGCGGTGCTGGTGACCGCCGCCATCGCGGTGCTCGTGGCCACCGGGCTGCGACTGTTCGTGGTCGATGTCTACGCCGTCTCCCAGGTCTCGATGGCGCCGACCCTGGCCGACGCCGAGCGCATCGTGGTCGAGAAGGACTACCCCCGAGGGTCCGGCGTTCAGCGCGGAGACGTGATCGTGTTCGACGGCGAAGGCTCCTTCACCCCCTATGAGGGCGGCAGCTCGACCCTCGAGCAGCTCGGGGCACGGGTCGGGCATTGGTTCGGCCTCGCCACACCGCCTGCGACCTATGTCAAGCGGGTGCTCGGCACCGGCGGCGACATCGTCGCCTGCTGCACCGACTCCGGGCAGCTCACCATCAACGCTGAACCTGTGGAAGAGCCCTATCTGGGCCGCGAGGTCACAGCGGAGAGTCCCGCCTCCGAGCTGAGCTTCGAGGCTCAGGTGCCGCCCGGTCGCCTCTGGGTCATGGGAGACAACCGCGAGGATTCGGTGGATTCTCGGGCACTGCTGGGGGCACCCGGCGGGGGTATGATCAGCGAAGACCGCATCCTGGGTCGCGTCACCGGCGTGTTCTGGCCCTGGGACGAACGACGAGAACTTCCGGAGGCCGACCATCAGCAGCAATGACACGCCTCCGGCACCACGGTCCCAGAGCCGTCGCGAGCGACGTCGGCAGGCCCGTGAGGCCCGACACCCGGTGGCCGCCTTCCTGATCGAGATCGCCACGATCCTGGTGTTCGCGCTGGTCATCTCCTTCGTGGTCAAGACCTTCCTGTTCCGTGCCTTCTACATCCCCTCCGAGTCGATGGAGCCCACCCTGCAGGTCGATGACCGGATCATCGTGAACCTGCTGGCGCCCCAGGTCATGGACGTGGAGCGCGGCGACGTCGTCGTCTTCGAAGACACCCGCCAGTGGTGGGGCGCCGGCACCCAGGTCGAGACGAACGCCTTCCAGGACACGATGATCTTCTTCGGCCTGATGCCCGACACCTCCTCGCACTATGTGGTCAAGCGCGTGGTCGGCGTCGGCGGAGATGAGGTCGAGTGCTGCGATGACCAGGGACGGATCCTGGTCAACGGCGAACCCATCGAGGAGCCCTATATCTTCCCCGGAGACGTCCCCAGCGAGGGCGAGTTCGCCGTGACCGTCCCGGAGGACAACGTCTGGCTGCTCGGGGATCACCGCGGGAACTCCGCCGACTCACGGTCTCACGTGGATGAGCCCGATATGGGAGCCGTGCCGCTGGACGACGTCATCGGTCGATCCAGCGCGGTGATCTGGCCGCTCGAGAACTTCGGCGACGGCGGGACCGAGCGCGACCCGTTCGAGTCGGTCCCCGCCCCGTGAGCACCCGTTCCGCCATAGTCACGCGCTGATGCCTGAGAACGCCACGCTGCTGCCCGAGCTGGCCATCGCCGCGCAGCGCAACGTCCGCTACATCGCCGGGATCGACGAGGTCGGCCGGGGCGCCCTGGCCGGTCCGGTGAGCATCGGCGTGGTGGTCTTCGACCTCGCCTCCCCGGTGTTCGCGCAGACGCCGACGAGCAGCGGAGTCTGCTCCCAGCTCGACGGCGTGCGGGACTCCAAGCTGCTCAGCGCCAAGGCGCGGCAGCGCTGGCACCCGCACATCTGTGAACACGCCGCCGCCTACAGCGTCCAGCACCGGGCGCCGCGGGAGATCGACTCCCTGGGGATCAATGGGGCGCTGCGCGCTGCCGGACTGGCCGGACTCAACGCGGTAGAGGTCGAGCTCGGGAGACCCCTGGACGCCGTGATCCTGGACGGGTCCCATGACTGGCTCACCCACGGGGCCTCACCCCGCGTGCAGACCATGGTCAAGGCCGATATCAAGGCGCTCACGGTGGCCTGCGCCTCGGTGCTGGCGAAGCTGGAGCGGGACCGGCTGATGGAGGAGCTCGCCGCAGAGCACCCCGGGTACGGGTGGGACTCCAACCGCGGCTACGGCTCCCAGGGCCATCGCAGCGCGCTGCTGGAGCTCGGCGTCACCGCTCAGCACCGGCTCAGCTGGAACCTCGGCGTCTGATCCGGTCCCGGGCGTCTGATCCATTGCCGGCGCAACATCCACCCCCGGGCCGTCATCTGGCGCAGTTTGCCCCAACTGAGATCTGCCGCCCCTCTCTGCGCCGGTCCTGCACAGCACACGAGAGTCGCCGCCGTGTCCTCGCGACGTGTCCGATGCTGGTGCTTCCACGAGAGGAGCGCAGATGCGAGCCAAGGACGTCACGGGCATCGTCGGGGAAGAGATCGCGGCCGAGTATCTGTCCCGGCAGGGACATCAGATCCTGGAACGCCGATGGCGCGGGGCGCGCGGTGAGCTCGACCTGATCACCCGGGACGGCGCCGAACTGGTGGCGGTGGAGGTCAAGACCCGTCGCGGCAACGGCTACGGCCACCCCTTCTAGGCGATCACGGGACCGAAGCTTGCCCGTGTGCACCGGCTGCTGCTCGAGTACTGCGCCGCCCAGCACCGGCTGCACGAACAGCGCCGGGTGGACGTGGTCGCCGTGGTGCTGAGCGGCGCCTCGGCGGCACACGCTGCGGAGCATCTGATCCGCGGCGTGGAGCATCTCAAGGACGTCGGCTGATGAGCATGGGTCGCGCCCGTGGGGTGGTGCTCTTCGGCATGGACGGACACCTGATCGAGGTGGAGGCTGACATCGGCCGGGCCCTGCCCGCGTTCATCCTGCTGGGCCTGCCCGACGCGTCACTGCGGGAGAGCCAGGACCGGATCCGCTCCGCGGCGAAGAACACCGGGATCGATCTCCCCGCACGCCGGCTCACCGTCAACCTGCTCCCGGCATCGCTGCCGAAGTCCGGCTCGGTGCTCGACCTCGCCATCCTGATGAGCGCCTGGGCTGCCGACGGGAAGGTTCGCGGCACCGCCGAGGTCGTGTTCCTCGCGGAGCTGGGCCTGGACGGGCGACTCCGACCGGTGCGCGGCGTGCTGCCCTCTGTCGCGGCGGCGCAGGCCGCCGGCGCCCAGACCGTGGTGGTCGCCGTCGAGAACGCCCAGGAGGCCGCCCTGGTGCCGGGCATGGAGGTTCTCGCAGCATCCCATGTGGGGCAGGTCGCGACCTCCTTCGCGTCCGCGGCGCTCGAACCTCTGGTTCGCGAGTCGCCCGGGGTCGAACGCTGGTCTGCACACAGGTCAGAGGAGTCCGTCTCCGCAACGGAGCGCACTGACCAGCCAGATTCTGCGCAGCATCGACCAGTTCAGCATCGGCCAGTGCAGCAGCGAACGGGTGCGCCGAGTCTGGGGAGCGACGGCGAGCTGCCGCTCAGTGAGCCCGGCCCAGACCTCGCTGAGGTGCGCGGCCAGGAGGAGGCCCGGTTCGCGCTGGAGCTTGCGGCAGCCGGTGGCCACCACCTTCTGCTCATCGGTGCTCCGGGCGCGGGCAAGACCATGCTCGCGGAGCGGATGTCGGGCATCCTGCCGCCGCTGGACGACCAGGCCGCCATGGAGGCCACCGCGATCGAGTCGATCTCAGCGGATCCGCGCACGGTGACGAGGCTGCGCCGGACCCCTCCGTTCCAGGCCCCGCACCACAGCGCCTCGATGGCGGCGATCGTCGGCGGTGGATCCCGGATCGCCCGGCCCGGCGCCGTGACTCGGGCGCACCAGGGAGTGCTCTTCCTCGATGAGGCTCCCGAGTTTCCACGCCATGCGTTGGATGCCTTGCGCCAGCCCCTGGAGACCGGGAGGATCTCGCTGCACCGATCTGCCGGCAGCGTGACCTACCCCGCTCGATTCCAGCTTGTGCTGGCTGCGAACCCTTGTCCCTGCGGTCTCAACGTGGGCTCCGGCACGCGTTGTCGATGCTCGGTGGCCCAGCGACGCAACTACATGGCGCGTCTCTCTGGACCGCTTCTAGACCGCATCGACCTGCAGATCCAGGTGGACCGGCCTCGATCGGCCGCCGCAGCACTCGGACCACCGGGGGAGAGCTCCGCCGAGGTCCGCGCGCGGGTCCTGGCCGCGCGCACGAGGCAGGCGCAGCGCCTGCAGAAGTGGGGACTGCGGACGAATTCGCAGGCTCCGCTGCAGTTGCTGACCGGAGAGCTCAAGCTTCCCGCCGGGGCCACCCGAGATATCGACGCGGCACTCGACCGCGCGTCCATCTCGTTGCGGGGATACCTGCGTGTGCTCCGACTGGCCTGGACCATCGCCGACCTCATGGATGAAGACCGCCCAGGCGTCGATGAGGTCGACGCCGCCCTGCAGCTGCGCCAGAGGTCGCAGACCCCGTGAATCCAGGAGATACGATGACACACGACCCACCCCACGTCCCATCGACCCACCCACCATCGACCCACGCACCGCAGCAGAGCTCCACATGCGCACCCGATGATGCTCCGAGACGCGTACCCACGCTCACCGCTGACCCGGAGCGGATCATCCGCGCCGACCTGTCTCGCCTGATCGAACCCGGGGACCTGCTCGGCGGCCTCGCGCTGGAGTGCTTCGGCGCAGCCCAGCTGCACGCCTTGATCACCTCCGAGCACGTCCCCTCCGGCTCGGAGCGGCAGAGCTTCGCGGAGGCCGCAGAGTCAGCGGGAATGGGACCGCGACAGCGCGATCTTCGGGTCGGTCTCGCGCGATGGCGCACTCGCTGTGGTCAGCTCCACGGCGCCGCGGACATCGCCGCGATGCGCAGACTGGGCGGGGGCGTCCTGACGCCGGAGGACCCTGCTTGGCCGCAGCAGCTTCAGGACCTCGGCCCCTCGGCCCCTGTGGCGCTCTGGTTCCGCGGGGGTCTCGAGGAAGCCGACCACGTGTCGCTGAGACGACTCCCCGGGCCGAACCGGACCGTGGCCATCGTGGGGTCCAGGGAGACCACCGACTACGGCCTCCGGGTCACTGCCCAGCTCACCGAAGACCTCGTGCGCGCGGGACTCTGCGTGGTCTCCGGCGGCGCCTACGGGGTCGACGCCGCGGCACACCGAGCGGCCCTGCGCGCAGGCCCGGACCCCGATTCCGGCTCGGCGCCAGGATCGGGGTCCCACAGAGCGTCGTCCGCGGCGGAGAACGCCCGCACCGCGCCGACGATCGCCGTCATGGCCGGAGGACTGGACCGGTTCTATCCGGCCGGCAACGAGGGCCTGCTGCGAGACGTGGCCTTCAACGGGCTGCTGCTCAGCGAGATGGCGCCTGGATCGGCGCCCACGCGGCATCGGTTTCTGCAGCGTAATCGTCTCATCGCCGCACTTGGCATGGTCACCGTGGTCACCGAGGCGCGCTGGCGCAGCGGGGCGCAGAACACCGCTCACCATGCACTTGCGCTGGGCCGAGAGGTCGGGGTGGTGCCCGGAAGCGTCTTCTCCGCCTCCTCAGCCGGCTGCCACCGATTGCTGCGGGAGACCCCCGCCCAGCTGGTCCGTGACGCGGCCGACGTGCTGAGTCTGGTCACCGGTGGCCCACCAGCAGGGAGCAGCGAGGGGTCCGGTCCCGACGGGACGCCACCGAACATCCCTGCGCTCGTCGGCGTCGCGGAGTCCGACTCCCGAGCAGCAAGCCACCCCGAACTCCCTGTGCCGGCCGGGCGGGAGTTCCCGCAGGACGGGCTCAACGAGGCCCAGCGGCTGCTCTTCGATGCCCTTCCCAGACGAGGCTTGAGCGCGCCGGGCAAGCTCTCGGCGGTCGCGGGTCTGCCGCTGCCCAAGGTCCTCGCCGAACTGACCCGGCTTCAGCGCTCTGGCCACGCCAGAGACGTCAACGGACAGTGGGGACGGACATGAGATCCGGGCGGCGCTGCGGGGACGCCCGGCGGTCGTAGACTTTCGCCATGGCCCCCGTGCAGGATCGATCAGCAGAACCCGCCGCTTCGGATGAACCCGAGCTGATCACGGCGTTCATCGATCATCTCCGCCACGAGCGCGGCCTCTCCGCCCAGACCATCCGCGCCTACCGCAGCGACCTGGTGCAGCTCGCCCGGCATCGCGGGCCGCTGGAGGAGCTCAGTCTGGCCGGCATCCGCAGCTGGCTCGGGGAGCTGCACGAAGCAGGACTCTCCCGGAACACGCTGAACCGCAAGACCGCCTCCGTGAGGGCCTTCACCGCCTGGGCGCATCGCCGCGGTCACCTGCCCGAGGACCCGTCTGTCCGGCTGCGGACCGCCCGGCGCAGCAACCACCTCCCCGATGTGCTGCAGCATCAGCACGTGGAGCAGCTCACCAGTCACCTTGCGGGAGCAGCGCAGGAGGACGCTCAGGCGGCCGAACCCGATCCGGTGGCTCACGCGATGAGGCTGCGGGACGCGGCGATGGTCGAGCTGCTCTACGCCACCGGCATGCGGGTCTCCGAACTGAGCGGACTGGACCTGTCCTCCTTCGAGACCGGGCGCCGGATGGTGCGGCTGCTCGGCAAGGGCAACAAGGAGCGGATCGTCCCCTATGGCGTGCCGGCGGAGACCGCGCTGGGGCGCTGGCTCGACGATGGACGCAGCGCACTGGCCACAGCGGCCTCGGGACACGCCTGCTTCCTGGGCCGTCGCGGGGGCCGGATCGATGTGCGCACGGTCCGCCGCGTCGTCGACGAGGAGCTCACCCGGCTCGGAACCACCGCAGCCCGTGGGCCGCACGCGCTGCGCCACACGGCCGCCACCCATCTGTTGGAGGGCGGTGCGGATCTGCGCACGGTCCAGGAGCTGCTGGGCCACGCCTCGTTGAGCACCACCCAGCTCTATACCCATGTCACCATCGACAGGCTGCGCGACGCCTACGGGCAGGCTCATCCCCGCGCCTGAGCAGGCGATCTGACCTGGATCTGTTAACATCAGTAGTGATGCTCGTCGCCCGAGGTGTTAACCTGGACAGAGCATCACAACCATCAGCCATCTGGCTGCTGTCTGGTCGTAGGGGAAGACGTACCAACAGCACAGTGGAGGATGGATATGTCGAAAAATACGGCCCGAGGTGTGCTTCACATCCATTCGGCGCCCGCCGCGCTCTGCCCGCATGTTGAATGGGCGGTGTCATCGGCGGTGGACGCGCGCGTGGATTTCACATGGCACCCCCAGCCCGCCGCGCCCGGAGACTTCCGTGCGGAGCTTTCCTGGGAGGGTCCCGCCGGCCTGGGCGCCACCCTGGCCTCAGCCCTGCGCGCCGTGAATCATCTCCGGTTCGAAGTGACCGAGGACCCCTCGCCCGGCTGCGACGGCGGACGCTGGTCGCACACTCCTGAGCTGGGCATCTTCCACGCCACCACCGACGTGCACGGCAACATCGTGGTGTCCGAGGATCGGATCCGCTACGCCTACGAGATGGGCGCCGGTGACCCGTCGGTGGTCTACCAGGAGCTCTCCCTCGCCCTCGGCGAGGCCTGGGACGAAGAGCTCGAATCATTCCGCCACGCAGCAGAAGGCGCACCCGTCCACTGGCTTCAGCAGGTCGTCAGCTGAGCCCAGGTCGACGGCTGACCGGCTGAGCGCCCTCCACCGCCCGGCCGCAGCCCAGCGCGCTGCCGCCCTCCCAGTGCAGTCGCAGAACAGAGTCTCGCCGCGCAGAGCCCCTTCCCGCGGACCATCGCTTCCCGGTGCGGCAGATACTCTCCGTGAACAAGCAAAGACCCCCGGCCGGGATCCCTCAGGATCCTGACCGGGGGTCTTTGTCTGCGCTCACGCCCAGGGCGCATCCGGGCAGAGGCGCTCAGTACGAGCGGAAGGCCGCCACGGCGTTGTGCCCGCCGAAGCCGAAGGAGTTGCACAGCGCCACCTGCTGCTTGTCTGCGAGGTCACGCGGGGATCCGGTCACCACGTCGAGCGGCATCTCGGGATCCTGGCTGTCCAGGTTGATGGTGACCGGAGCCCGCCGTTCGTGCAGCGCCTTGACCGTCAGCACCGATTCCACGGCCCCTGCGGCTCCGAGCAGGTGCCCGGTCTGGGACTTGGTCGCGGAGATGCAGATGTTCTCGAGGTGATCCCCGAACACCGACTTCAGCGCCGCATACTCGGGCTTGTCCCCGACCGGCGTAGAGGTGGCGTGGGCGTTGACATGGGTCACGTCGCTCAGTTCAGCACCTGCCGATTCCAGCGCGCGGCGCAGCGCGCGGGAGGCACCCAGCGCCTCAGGGTCCGGGGCCGTGATGTGGTGGGCGTCGGAGGTGATCGCGGATCCGGCGAGCTCGGCGTAGATCGTCGCGCCGCGGGCCTTGGCGTGCTCCTCGGTCTCGACCACCAGAGCGCCGGCGCCTTCGCCCATGACGAAGCCGTCGCGGTCCAGGTCATAGGGCCGGGACGCCGAGGCAGGGTCGTCGTTGCGCTTCGAGAGGGCCTGCAGGGAGGCGAACGCCGCCATGGGCAGCGGGTGGATGGCCGCCTCGGTGCCGCCGGCGAGGACGACGTCGGCGTCGCCCTTGCGCAGCATCTCCAGGGCCACGTCCAGGGCCTCGACGCCGGAGGCGCAGGCGGAGACCGCAGTGCGTGCCCCGCCCTGGGCGCCCAGATCGAGGCTGATCGCCCCGGCCGCGCCGTTGGGCATCAGCATCGGCACAGTCATCGGCATCACGCGGCGCGGGCCGCGCTCGCGCAGGGTGTCCCAGCTGTCGATCAGCGTCCAGACGCCGCCGATGCCGGTGGCGAAGGAGACCGCGACCCGCTCGGGGTCCAGGTCGTAGCCCTCATCGCCCGGGCGGCCGAGTCCGGCGTCCTCCCAGGCCTGCCGGGCGGCGACCATGCCCAGCTGGGTGGAGCGGTCCATCCGGCGGGTCTCCGGTCGCGCCAGCACCTCGGCCGGTTCGATCGTGACCTCGGCCGCGAAGGTGACGGGCAGCTGGTACTTCTCGACCCAGTCGTGCTCAAGGGTCTTCGCACCTGGCGTGCCGGCCAGCGCGTTGGTCCAGAGCGTCTGCACGTCGCCGCCGATGGGGGTGGTGGCGCCGAGACCGGTGATGACAAGACGACGTGTCATGGATCTACCTCAATGAAAGTGGGACAGCAGGTGGGGGAGTGGAAGGGAGGGCTCGGCGATGCGCCGCAGCCCTCCCGCCCGATGCGGGGCTGGATCAGCCCTGTGCGTTGGCGATGAAGTCAACGGCGTCGCCGACGGTGGCGAGGTTTTTGACCTCCTCGTCGGGGATCTTCACGTCGAACTTCTCTTCTGCGTTGACCACGATGGTCATCATGGAGATCGAGTCGATGTCCAAGTCCTCGGTGAAGGACTTGTCCGACTGGACCTCTTCGACCTCGAGGCCGGTCTCTTCGTTCACGATCTCTGCCAGGCCTGCGAGGATCTCGTTCTTGTCAGCCATATCGGCGACTCCTTTTCTGTGGGTGGTTCTTGGGGGTCGTGGTGAATCTGTCCCGGATCTGCGCAGCAGTCCCGGGCCCGCGGCTACGGCAGCCGGATGACCTGCGTGCCGTAGACCAGTCCGGCTCCGAAGCCGATCTGCAGAGCGAGACCGCCGGAGAGTTCTGGGTTCTCCTTGAGCAGCCGATGCATGGCCAGGGGGATCGAGGCGGCGGAGGTGTTGCCCGCGTCCGCGATGTCCCGCCCGACCTTGACGTGCTCAGGAAGCTTCAATTGTTTGACCATCTCGTCGATGATGCGCATGTTCGCCTGGTGCGGGACGAAGGCCACGAGGTCATCGGCGGTGATGCCTGCGGCATCCAGTGCCTGCTGGGCGACCTTCGCCATCTCCCAGACAGCCCAGCGGAACACGGTGGGACCGTCCTGGCGCAGGGTGGGCCAGTAGCGGTTCTCCGCGTCGAGCAGCTCGGTGGCGTCCTGGGTCTCGCGGGCTCGGGCCAGCGCGTCGCGGAAGTTCAGCAGGGTGCTGTCCATGGCCACGGCCTCCCACTTCTCGCCGTTGGAGCCGAGGATCGACGGTGAGATGCCCGGATCCTCGGAGGGGCCGATGATCGCGGCCCCGGCGCCGTCGCCCAGGAGGAAGGAGATGGTGCGCTCGTGGTTGTCGATGAAGTCGGAGAGCTTCTCCACACCGACGACCAGGACGTAGGAGGACAGCCCGGAGCGGACCATGGCATCGGCCTGGCCGATGCCGTAGCAGTAGCCGGCGCAGGCCGCGGAGATGTCGAAGGCCGCGGCGGGGGTGGCGCCCAGGCGGTGTGCGAGATCAGCGGCCGCCGAGGGCGTGGCGAAGGGGTGGGTCACGGTCGCGACGATGACTCCGCCGAGCTGATCGCCGGAGATCCCGGCGTGCTCCAGCGCCTCGCGGGCGGCGCCTTCGGCCATGTCGACCACGGAGACGTCGCGGGGTGCACGATGACGGGTCTTGATGCCGGTGCGCTGCTGGATCCACTCGTCGGAGGAGTCGATCCACTGGCAGATCTGCTCGTTGTCGATCACGAGTTCAGGACGATAGGCGCCCAGGCCCATGACACGGGTGCCCGCCACGGCGGTGGGCTGGTTCAATGCGACAGTCACGTCAGGCACGTCCTTTATGGATCATTGGGGATAGCTGCGCGGCGATGCCGCCTGCGCAGAAGATGTCTGAGGCCTTCACCAACGGGCCCTTCCGCTCAACCCGCATGCTCGGCGATGAATTCCTGGGCGGCGGGGATGTCGGCGGGAGTCTTGACGGCCAGGGACTTCACACCCTTGAGTCCGCGCTTGGCGAGACCGGTCAAGGTGCCTCCGGGCAGCAGCTCCAGCACCCCGGTGACGCCGGCCTGCGCCATGGTCTCCATGCACAGGTCCCAACGGACCGGACGGGTCACCTGGTCCACCAGGCGCTGCAGCACTTCGGCCCCGTCGGCGACGTAGTCGCCGTCGCGATTGGAGATCAGCCGGTGCCGGGGATCCGCGACCTCGAAGCCGGCCGCGGCCACGGCGAGTGTCCGCTGGGCCGAGTCCATGAACTCGGTGTGGAAGGCGCCGGCCACGGTCAGCGGGATCACCCGGGCCCGAGCCGGCGGGTTGGCCTCCAGGGCCGCAAGCTTGTCCAGCTCCCCGGCGGCGACGATCTGGCCCGGGCCGTTGGCGTTGGCAGGGGTCA
This sequence comes from Nesterenkonia maliinae, assembly GCF_051262655.1. Lineage (NCBI taxonomy): Bacteria > Bacillati > Actinomycetota > Actinomycetes > Micrococcales > Micrococcaceae > Nesterenkonia > Nesterenkonia maliinae. The sequence continues at coordinate 131,825 of NZ_JBIMEY010000001.1, forward strand.
GTCCGGCGTCGGCGATCGACTGGCGGACATCCTCCTCGACACCGCCGACGACGGCGGCCATGGAGGTGGGCACGGCGGCTGCCGCGGCGGCCATGGAGGTGGCGCGGACCTTGATGAACTCCAGCGCCTGCGCACTCGTGAGCACCCCGGCCAGTACGGCGGCGGGCACCTCGCCCACGGAGTGTCCGGCGTAGAGGACCCGGTCGGGATCCAGCGCCGTGAGGTCCAGTGCGGAGGCGCTGAGCAGGGATGCTGCGACGATGAGCGGCTGGGCGACGGCGGTGTCCCGGATCGTCTCCGCGTCAGAGACCGTTCCGTGGGTGACCAGATCGGTCCCTGAGTGCTGGGAGTAGGCGTCGAGTGTGGCGCGGGAGGCCTCGTCGCTGATCCACTCCGCGAGGAAGCCTTGGGTCTGGGACCCCTGTCCGGGGCAAACTATGGCAAGCACAAGTCCAACTTCCCATATTGCGGGTGGTTTTCACGGGGTATGGGCTCACCAAGCTCCACCGTGGCCTTTGTAGATACCCTACAACGCGCGTTCACAGCCGCCCGACGGCCAGCGCGGTCTGCAACACGTAGGCGTCGCGCGGAACGACGGGGTCCCAGCCGGTGATGTCGGTGACGCGGCGCAGCCGGTAGCGCACGGTGTTGGTGTGGACGAAGAGCTCCCGCGCGGTGGCCTCCAGGGAGTGTCCGGCCTCGAGGTAGGCGGTCACGGTCTCCAGAAGCCCGTTGCCGGTTGCGCGGAGCACCTCGAAGATGCTCTCGCGCAGGACGGACTTCGCGGTCTCGTCCCCGCACAGGGCGCGCTCGGGAAGCAGATCCGCGGCGGCCACCGGGCGTGGTGCGGAGGTCCAGGCGCCGGCGGCGGTGAATCCGGTGAAGGCCGACTGCGCGCTGCCATGTGCCTGGCTGATCGAGCCTTCGAAGCTGGAGAAGACCACCTGGCCCGGTCCGAAACGGGGCAGGATCCGCTCGAGCCCCTCGGCCAGGTCGGTCACCCGGCCCAGCAGCAGGATCAGCCGGTCCGCGTGGACTCCGACCACCGCGTCGGCGGAGAATCTGATGCATTGACGTCGCAGCTGGGACATGAAGACCGCGTCGGCCTGTTCCGGAGCCTCACCGACGACGACGACCACGCCCTCCTGGCTGCGCCACCCGACGGCCGCGGCGCGAGAGGCGATCTGTTCTGCCGGCTCCCCGCGCAGCACCGCATCCACCAGGAGTGCCTCCAGGCGGGAGTCCCAGGCGCCGCGGGACTCTGCGGCACGTGCGTAGACATCGGCGATCGCGAAGGCGACCTCACGGGAGTACCGCAGCACCGCCTCGAGCATCAGCTGCTGATCCTGCTGTGGCACCAGTCCGGGCAGTCGCTGCTCCACCGCATCGACGATGCTGCGGATGAGCTGGAGCGCCCGCTGCAGCGAGATGGTGCGCATCAGATCGGTCGGCGCGCTGCCGAGGAGCTCGTTGACCAGCGGGAGCGAGCGTGACGTCGGGTTCTCCAGCCAGCTGATCAGACCGCCGATGCCGCGCTGGGCGATGAGTCGCAGCGACGCTCGTTCATCGGTGCTCAGGTGGCGATACCAGGTGAGCGTCTCCTCCAGGTAGCAGTTGACCTCATGGGTGAGGTTGCCCGCGTCGGAGCGGAGCACCTCCAGGGCCTCCCAGGAGACCGGTACGGGCCCGGGCGTCGTCGGAGCGGATGCAGTCATGCTCTGGAGCCTAGAGCGTGTGGAGGTCCCCCCGCCAGTTGTGTGATCCCTACAAACCTCGCCGGCCTGAAAGTCCCTGGTGCGCGGCGTCTCGGCAGACGCAGCGGGGGCCCGGAGCTGATGCTCCGGGCCCCCGCTGGGTGTTCATGGTGCATGCCCCTCAGGTGGGGCGTCGGATATCAGGCGTCGCCGCCGGCCTCACCGGAGGTGCCGGCGCGAACGTTGCCGAGATCGTACTTCTTCATCGCGTCGACCGGGGCCGAGGCGTCGACCGCGCCGTCGTCGGCGAGCATCTGCAGAGCGCGCACCACCATCGAGTGGGCGTCGATCTTGAAGTGTCGACGAGCAGCCGCGCGGGTGTCCGAGAAGCCGAAGTTGTCGGCGCCCAGGGTCGCGAAGCGGTTCGGCAGGAACTGCCGGATCTGATCCGGGACCTGGGTGGCGAAGTCGGTGGTCGCGATGATCGGACCCTCGGCTCCCTCCATCTGCTGGGTCACGAAAGGAACCTCGGGCTCGCGCTCGGGATCCAGCATCGCCGACTGCTCCACGTGCAGGGCCTGGCGACGCAGCTCGTTCCACGAGGTGACCGACCAGACGTCGGCCGAGACGCCCCACTCTTCGGCGAGGATCTCCGCGGCCTCCTTGGCCCACGGCACACCGACGCCGGAGGCGAGCAGCTGCACCTTGGGGCCGTCCTGCTCGGAGCTGGAGAGCTTGTAGATGCCGCGCTTGACGCCTTCGACGTCCAGGCCCTCGGGCTCGGGAAGGTGCTGGACGGGCTCGTTGTACACGGTGAGGTAGTACATGACGTCGTGATCGCCGTCGTGATCGCCGTACATCTCGAAGAGGCCGTTCTCCATGATGTGGGCGATCTCGTAGCCGAAGGCCGGGTCGAAATGCTTCACCGCGGGGTTGGTCGCCGCCAGCAGCGGGGAGTGACCGTCGAGGTGCTGCAGACCCTCACCGGCGAGCGTGGTGCGCCCGGCGGTGGCGCCGATGATGAAGCCGCGGGCCAGCTGATCAGCGGCGGCCCAGAAGGAGTCACCGGTGCGCTGGAAGCCGAACATCGAGTAGAAGATGTAGAACGGAATCATCGTCTCGCCGTGGGTGGCGTAGGAAGTGCCGGCGGCGGTGAACGCTGCGGTGGCGCCTGCCTCGTTGATGCCGGGGTGGATCATCTGACCCTGCGGGGACTCCTTGTACGCCAGCATCAGCTCGCGGTCCACGGAGATGTAGTTCTGTCCCTTGGGGTTGTAGATCTTCGCGGTCGGGAAGAACGAGTCCATGCCGAAGGTGCGCGCCTCGTCCGGGATGATCGGCACGATCCGGTGACCGATGTTCTTGTCTCGCATCAGGTCCTTGAGCAGCCGGACCAGCGCCATGGTGGTGGCGGCCTTCTGCTTGCCGGAGCCCTTCTTCGCCTGTGCGTAGGTCTTGGCCTCGGGGAGGGTCAGGCCCTCGCCCGCGGTCCGGCGCTCGGGCACGGCCCCGCCGAGGTGCGCACGACGCTCAAGCGTGTACTTGACCTCGTCGGAGTCCTTGCCCGGGTGGTAGTACGGGACGTTGTAGGGATCGGCGTCGAGCTCCTCGTCGCTGATCGGGATCCGCAGGGTGTCGCGGAAGCGCTTGAGATCATCGACGGTGAGCTTCTTCATCTGGTGGGTCGCGTTGCGTCCCTCGAAGCTCGGTCCCAGGCCGTAGCCCTTGACCGTCTGGGCAAGGATCACGGTGGGCTTGCCGCTGAACTCGGTGGCGGCCTTGTAGGCGGAGTAGACCTTCTTGTAGTCGTGTCCGCCGCGCTTGAGGTTCCAGATGTCGTCGTCGGACATGTCCGAGACGAGCTCCTTGGTCTTGGCCGAGCGGCCGAAGAAGTGCTCGCGGACGAACGCGCCGGACTCGGCCTTGTAGGTCTGGTAGTCGCCGTCGAGGGTCTCGTTCATGACCCGGACGAGCTCGCCGTCGTCGTCCTGGTCCAGCAGCTCGTCCCACTCGCGGCCCCAGAGGACCTTGATGACGTTCCAGCCGGCGCCGCGGAAGAAGGCTTCGAGCTCCTGGACGATCTTGCCGTTGCCGCGCACGGGACCGTCGAGGCGCTGCAGGTTGCAGTTGACCACGAAGTTCAGGTTGTCGAGCTTCTCATTGGCCGCGAGCTGGAGCAGGCCGCGGGATTCGGGCTCGTCCATCTCGCCGTCGCCGAGGAAGGCCCAGACCTGCTGGTCGGAGGTGTCCTTGATGCCGCGGTTGTGCAGGTAGCGGTTGAACTGCGCCTGGTAGATGGCGTTCATCGGACCGATGCCCATGGACACGGTCGGGAACTGCCAGAACTCGGGCATCAGCCGCGGATGCGGGTAGGAGCTCAGGCCGTTGGGGGCCTTGGAGTACTCCTGGCGGAAGCCGTTGAGCTGCTCCTCGGTGAGGCGCCCCTCGAGGTAGGCGCGGGAGTAGTTGCCGGGGGAGGAGTGGCCCTGGAAGAAGACCTGGTCTCCGCCGCCCGGGTGGTCGGCGCCGCGGAAGAAGTGGTTCATGCCCACCTCGTAGAGGGTGGCCACGCCCGCGTAGGAGGAGATGTGTCCGCCCACGGAGATGTCGCTGCGCTGCGCGCGGTGCACCATGATCGCGGCGTTCCAGCGCAGGATGCGGCGTACGCGGCGCTCCATCTCCTCGTCGCCGGGGAAGTCGGGCTCCTGGTCCACCGGGATGGTGTTCACGTAGTCCGTGGTGGTGACCATCGGAACCTCGATGGACTTCGCGCCGGCTCGCTGCAGCAGGGAGCGCACGATGTACTCCGCGCGCTCGGTGCCGTGGAATTCCACGAGCTGGTCAAAAGACTCCAGCCATTCCTGGGTCTCCTCCGGATCAAGGTCCGGAAGTTGGTTCGTCAGTCCGCTGCGGATATGGGAGTTCTCTTCACCAGCGCTCACGGGTCACCTCTCAAGGGGTAAGGGGTCTGGGCCATGCGGTCCGCGGACAAGGATGTTCCACGGGCGGGACCCACGAGGTCATCTGCCACAGGTTGATCAGCGGCCGATTTTAAGCTCAACTCTACCCGCTCGGGTGGTGTCGTACTTCCCGAACCGACAGGGGTCCGCGTAACGTTGCTGGTGGCAGCCCCCTCCTTCGGTGGGAGCTGCGCTTCAGACGTTCATGAATGGGAAGGGAACCTCAGGTGAGTCAGGCTTCTGCAGCCGAGGGTCAGTCGAGCATCTCGACGGACCACAAGAACGACGCCGGAACCAATGTTGTCTCGCTCGGCGACCTGCTCCAGGAGCTGGGGCTCAAGCCCGACTCGCTGGTCCAGGAGATCGGTGTGGATGAGGATGTCGACGACGACTTCCGCGACCGTCTGGAGGACCTTCTCGATGAGGAGCTGCTTGACGAGGACGTCCAGGAAGTCGTCGACGCCGTGCTGGTCTGGTTCCGAGACGGCGACGACGATCTCACCGATGCGCTGGTGGATGCCCTGGGCACCCTCGACGAGGGCGGCGTGCTGTGGCTGCTGACCCCGCGCTCGGGCCGTGAGGGCTATGTGGCGCCGGTGGAGATCCAGGACGCGGCGCCCAATGCCGGTCTGCATGTGACCTCCTCGGCCGGCGTGAGCACCCACTGGGCCGCGACCCGCCTGATGGGGCGCAAGAAGCAGTGACCGACTCGCCGCTCCCGGTGGCAGGGGAGCAGGCGCCCGGCTTCTCCGGGCGGACCCACCATGGCGAGGTGATCGAGCTTGCGCGGCTCGCCGGGTCCCCCGTGCTGCTGATGTTCTATCCCTTTGCCTTCAGCCGGGTCTGCGGCTCCGAGCTGCAGGCACTGATGGCGCGCCAGGACGCTGTCCGCGCCTCGGGCGCGAGGGTGCTGGCGATCAGCTGCGACCCGATGCACGCGCTGCGCGCCTACGCCCAGATGCTCGCCGCCGACTCCACCACGGACACCACCACCGACTTCGCTCAGATCGAGTCTCGCGAGCTGCCCTTCGATCTGGTCAGCGACTTCTGGCCGCATGGGGAGATTGCGCAGCGTTACGGGGCCTTCGATGCGACCAAGGGTGCGGCGCTCCGGAGAAGCTTCCTGCTGGACCCCCGGCTGAGGGTCGCCCACGTCCAAGCGGTGCCGGCCGCAGAGTCCCGCGACCTCGACGAGGCGCTGCGCCTGCTGGGTCGTCTGCGCTGAGCGCCGGGCGGCTCAGGCGCTCGGTGCAGGCTCGGTCTGCCGCGCGGCCGCCTGAGCCGTCACGGCGCTGAGTCCGCGGGTCACGTATCGGGCGCGGTAGCTGTCGAAGACCGCGGTGGCGGTGACCACCAGCAGCGCCGAGCCCAGCATGTGCAGCCCCACCAGGATGACCGGCAGCCCGGTGAAGTGCTGGACGTAGCCGATGACCCCCTGCGCGATGACGACCGCGATCAGACCCCATGCGGAGCGGCGCTGATTCGGGGCCGTGCTGATCCGGTACTGGCGCACCACGAGCGCGATCGCGGCGAAGCACAGCACGTAGACCGGCACCACGTGCATCCGGGTCACCAGGTCCGGGTCGAAGAGGTGCCGGGGCGAGCCGGGGTCCCCGGCGTGGGGTCCGGTGCCAGTCACCACTGTGCCGAGGAACACCGAGACCCATGTGGCCACCAGGATCACCGGGGCCATGGCGGAGGTCACCGCGTCGGAGCCGCCGTGGCTCATCCGGATCCCGGGGACCCCGTCACGCTGGGAGGCGTCCTTCGCGGAGCGCAGCTCCAGCCGGATCCGGTTCAGCAGCATGGTGGCGATCATGACCAGCGCCGCCGAGAGCAGGAAGTGCAGCGCCACGATCCAGGGGTTCAGGTTCGTCCACACGGTGATGCCCCCGATGACCGCCTGCAGCGGGATCCCGGCGAGGATCACCAGGCTCATCCGGAACAGCGGGCGGTGGCTGCGACGCAGGCGCAGCAGCGCGAAGAACATCAGTGCGCAGATCAGCACCAGCACGTAGGTGAGCAGTCGGTTGCCGAACTCGATGGCTCCGTGCAGGCCCATCTCCTGGGTCGCGACCCAGGACTCCGGGGTGCAGCGCGGCCACTCCGGGCAGCCGAGACCTGAGGCGGTCAGCCGGACCGCACCACCGGTGAGGATGATGCCGATGTTGCTGATCAGCGTCGCCCAGGCGAGCACCTTGGTGACCCGGGTGATGCGGGTGGGCAGGTTGGTGCGAAAGGTCTCAATCGCATTCATGGGGAATTTCATCGCCAGTTGAACCACCTTCGTGCGGCCAGGACGGCCAGTGCGGCCCACCCCGACAGAATCAGAGCTTCGAGAACAGGGAACGATCCCTCCAGCGCGGCGGTGCGCAGACCTTCGCCCAGCGCCGCAGAGGGAAGGAGCAGCAGCAGCGCGCCGGCGCCGTCGTGGTCGAGCGGGAAAACCGAGCCGCCCGCGGCGCCGAGCAGCACCCAGACGACGTTGGTCAGCGCCAGCGTCGCCTCGGCGCGCACGGTGCCTGCCAGGAGCAGTCCCAGTGCGGTGAACGCGGTGGCGCCCAGGACGACGACGACGCCCAGCCACACCAGGCCCACCGGGTCCGGGTTCCACCCCAGGACCAGGCCGGCGGTGCCGATCACCAGCACCTGCACGGCGACCACCGCCTGCACCGCGATCGCCTTGCCCAGGATCAGCCCCGTGGCGCCCAGCGGAGTCGTGGCCAGGTAGGCCAGCACGCCGTACTGACGCTCGAAGCCGGTCGCGATGCCCTGGCCGGTGAAGGCAGAGGCCATCACCGCGAGTGCGAGCACACCGGGAGTGATGACGTCGATGCTGGGGGTGGCGGCGGAGGTGATCAGCTCCAGGCGGTGGGCGCCGAAGAGCACCAGCAGCGGCAGGATCAGCGAGACCAGCAGCTGCTCGCCGTTGCGCAGCACGTTGCGGGTCTCATAGAGCCCGTGCGAGAGGATCCGGCGCATCGCCGGACGCGGGGCAGGGGCCAGTGGAGCATGGAGGGCGGTCACGAGACGGAGACCTCCCAGAAGACGTCTTCCAGCGTGCGGGCTTCCATCCGGACCTCCATGGGCATCATGTCGATCAGCTCCCACCAGGCGGCGAGCTCGCGCAGCTGGCTCGGCCCGGACAGACTCGGGGTCATCCACGCCGCGCCCGGAGCGTTGTCGGTGCCGCCGTCGAGCTCGATGCTCACCGGGGCGCTGCCGATCTCTGCCCGGGTCAGCGTCCGGGACGCGGTGAAGACCATGCGCCGCGCGGCGCCGTCTGAGCCCGCTGCACCTGCTGCCGCGCCGGTGAGCTCTGCCACGGAACCGTGCCGCACGACTTCGCCGCCCTTGAGGATGAAGACCGAATCAGCGAGCTTCTGCGCCTCCTCGAGCAGGTGCGTGGTCAGGATGATCCCCATCCCCATCTCGCGCAGCTCATCGATGAGCGCGAAGACGGTCTGCCGGGACTGCGGGTCCAGCCCGGCGGTGGGCTCGTCGAGGAACACCACTTCGGGTCGTCCGAGCAGGCTGGCGGCCAGCGCGACCCGCTGCTTCTGCCCCCCGGAGAGCCGGCGGATCGAGGTGCGCATGAAGTCGCCCATGTCGAGACGAGAGACCAGATCCGCCACGGGCCAGGGGCGCTGGTGCAGCGAGGCCACGTGCTTGAGCAGGGCGTGGGGCTGGACCGACTGCGGCATGCCGCCGTCCTGGAGCATCACGCCGACCCGGGCGCGGAGCTCGGCGCCCGCGCGGAAGGGATCCTGGCCCAGCAGCGCGACGCTGCCCTGTGAGGGGTGCAGCAGACCCTGGGCGCAGCTGAGCGTGGTGGTCTTGCCGGCGCCGTTGGGTCCGAGCAGGACGGTGACCTCGCCCGATCGAGCGGTGAGGTCCACGCCCCGGAGGATCTCTTTGAGTCCCTGGGGGCTTCGAGCTGAGCCGACGGCATAGCGCACGTGGCGCAGGGTCAGACAGGGTGGATGCTGGGGCACTTCACCAGTCTACATTTCTACACCGCGTAGAAGTTTGCGCCGACCGCATGCGACGCGGAGCAGGGCTCGGAGAGGTCTGAATCGGCAGGGTCGAGGGTCTGGGATCCGGGGTCAGCGTCGGAGGCCCCGTGGGGAAGGTCTCGGTCGACTTAGGTGCACCTTGCTGGCGGCTTTGTTCTGAATAGGTCAGAATAGGGTCATGTATTCCACCGCTTCCGAGTCTGCCTCTGCAGCTGCTCAGTCACGCGATGTGGACACCGCTGAACCGATCGCCCCCGGCGAGATGATCCGCGAGGCGGAGAGCACCACTCGCCAGCGGGTCCTGCAGCTGGTGGTCGAGGAAGGCCCGATCAGTGCCGCCGCTCTGGGCAGCGAGCTGCAGCTCACCGCCGCCGCCGTGCGCCGTCACCTCGACGCCATGACCGAACAGGGAATCCTCGAGGTCAAGAACGTCACCACGCGTCGTCGCGGCGCCGGCCGTCCCTCCCGCCGCTATGTCGTCTCCGAGCGCGGACAGCGCACCATGGGCGACGACTACCTCGGTCTGGTGCAGACCGCTCTGACGCTGCTGCAAGACGACAGCGAGACCCAGGACGAGCAGGCTGCGCCCGATGCGGCCGCCGGGCTGGCCCGCGAGTACTTCGCCGGGTTCGAGCAGCGCTGGGAGGCGGAGCTCGGTCAGATCCAGGACCTCGATGCGCGCACCGACCGGCTCTCCGAGCTCTTCAACGAGGAGGGCTTCGCCGGCTTCACCCGCCTGGTGGGCCGAGACAACCCGCTTCTGGCCATGCAGTCCACGCAGCTGTGTCAGGGTCACTGCCCGATCCGGGAAATAGCCGCGGCCCATCCGGTGTTCTGTGAGGAGGAGACCGATATGATCTCCCGCTTGCTCGACGTCGATGTCAGGCGGCTCTCCACCCAGGCGGCCGGTGCCCATGTCTGCACCACCCACGTCCCTGTGGGTCGCGAGAAGCTCGCCGCCGAGCAGCGGGCCCGCGCCGCGGCACATGCCGAGGCGGAACTACAGATCAGCGCCGCAGACGGTGCGACACATCAGTCGCGCAAGGTCAGCGGCGGACGAAAGCGAATCGTCATCTCCCCCCGTCAACAAGAGAGGTTGTCATGACCGAGCAGATCCAGCGCGAAAAGGACCAGGGGGTCACCTCCGACATCCTGGAGCGCAACCCCGAGCTCCAGGGCATCGGTTCCTACGAATACGGCTGGTCGGACTCCGACAGCGCCGGAGCCAACGCCAAGCGTGGCATCGATGAGTCGGTCGTGGAGGACATCTCCTCCAAGAAGAGCGAACCAGAGTGGATGCTCAAGCTGCGCAAGAAGGGCCTGAAGTACTTCCAGCGCAAGCCCATGCCCATGTGGGGCGCAGACCTCTCCGGCATCGACTTCGACAACATCAAGTACTTCGTGCGCTCCACCGAGAAGCAGGCGAAGACCTGGGAAGACCTTCCCGAGGACATCCGCAACACCTACGAGCGGCTCGGGATCCCCGAGGCCGAGCGTGAGCGTCTGGTCTCCGGCGTCGCAGCCCAGTACGAGTCCGAGGTGGTCTATCACCAGATCCGCGAGGATCTCGAGGAGCAGGGTGTCATCTTCATGGACACCGACACGGCGCTGAAGGAGCACCCCGAGTTCTTCGAGGAGTACTTCGGCTCGGTCATCCCCGTGGGCGACAACAAGTTCGCCGCGCTGAACACCTCGGTGTGGTCCGGCGGCTCCTTCGTCTACGTCCCGAAGGGCGTGCACGTGGAGATCCCGCTCCAGGCCTACTTCCGCATCAACACCGAGAACATGGGCCAGTTCGAGCGGACCCTGATCATCGCGGACGAGGACTCCTACGTCCACTACATCGAAGGCTGCACCGCTCCGATCTACGACTCCGACTCGCTGCACTCCGCAGTGGTGGAGATCGTGGTGAAGAAGAACGCCCGCGTTCGCTACACCACCATCCAGAACTGGTCCACCAACGTCTACAACCTGGTGACCAAGCGCGCCGTGGTCGACGCCGGCGGCACCATGGAGTGGATCGACGGCAACATTGGTTCCAAGGTCACCATGAAGTACCCGGCCGTCTACCTCACCGGTGAGCACGCCAAGGGCGAGACGCTCTCGGTGGCCTTCGCCGGCGAGGGTCAGCACCAGGACACCGGTTCCAAGATGGTCCACATGGCGCCGAACACCTCCTCGACCATCGTGTCGAAGTCGGTGGCCCGCAACGGCGGCCGCGCCGCCTACCGCGGTCTGGTCCAGATCAACGAGGGAGCGAAGAACTCCGCGAACTCGGTGGTCTGTGACGCGCTGCTGGTGGACACGATCTCCCGGTCTGACACCTACCCGTACATCGACATCCGCGAGGACGACGTCACGCTGGGCCACGAGGCCACGGTCTCCAAGGTCTCCGAGGATCAGCTCTTCTACCTGATGGCCCGCGGACTCGCCGAAGACGAGGCCATGGCCATGATCGTGCGCGGCTTCATCGAGCCGATCGCCCGTGAGCTGCCTATGGAGTACGCCCTGGAGCTCAACCGTCTCATCGAGCTGCAGATGGAAGGCTCCGTCGGCTGATCGGCCCTCGCTGACGCAGTCCACCCAGCCGCTCGGGGTCACGCACTCCGGGCGGCTGGGGCCTGCCGCCCATTGGGCAGCCTCCGTTGAACCGCGCATCGCAGATCCGCGCATCAGAAACAAGGGAAGAGAAACACATGACGAATTCCGCGTCCGCCGATCAGGCGGAACAGGTCGCAGGAGTCGAGGTCGGGGAAGCCCGCATCTCGATCCCAGGCATGAGCGAGGAGGGCGAGAACCTCGCCACCGCGCATGAAGAGACCGAACACACCCACGGCGGCCTCGGCGAGTCCACCGTCAAGTCCAAGTCCGGCGGCTCCCGCGCCGACCGCACCACCAGCCTGAACGTGGCCGACTTCGCCGTGCCCACCGGGCGGGAGGAGGAATGGCGCTTCTCGCCGCTGAAGAAGCTCGGCCGCGTCCTCTCCGATGCCGCCACCCAGACACCGGTCACGCTGAAGGTGCGCAACCTCGCGGACGGCGTCACCCAGGCGGAGCTCGCCCAGGCCCAGTCCCCGCGCGGCACCGTGTTCTCCGCAGCCGATCGCGCCGCCGTCGTCGGCTACAGCCAGACCGCGCAGGCCGACTACATCTCCGTCGCCGCCGACACCGAGCTCAGAGAACCGGTGTACCTCGACATCACTGGTGAGGCTGCCGGTCACCGGGCCAACGGTCACCTCGTGCTCGAAGCCGGAACCCACTCCAAGGTGGTCTTCGTCATGGAGCACCGCGGCTCCGCCGACGCGAACCTCAACGTGGAGGTCATCGTGCGCGACGGCGCCGACGTCACCGTGGTCTCCCTGCAGCGCTGGGACGACGACGCCATCCACGTGGGCCAGCAGGACGCCGAGGTCGGCCGCGACGCCAAGTACAAGCACGTCTCGGTCACCCTGGGCGGCGAGGTCGTCCGGCTGAACTCCAACGTCCGCTACGCCGCCGAAGGTGCGGAGGCCGCCATGTACGGCCTCTACTTCGCCGACGCCGGTCAGCATCTGGAACACCGCAGCTTCGTGGACCACAACTCCCCGCGCAACAACTCCAACGTGCTCTACAAGGGCGCGCTGCAGGGACAGGACGCCCGCACCGTCTGGGTCGGCGATGTGCTGATCCGCAAGGCTGCCGAGGGCACCGACTCCTACGAGAAGAACCAGAACCTGATCCTCACCGACGGCGCCCGCGCCGACTCGATCCCGAACCTGGAGATCGAGACCGGACTGATCGAGGGAGCCGGACACGCCTCCTCCACCGGACGCTTCGACGAGAACCACCTGTTCTACCTGATGGCCCGCGGCATCCCGGAGAAGGAGGCCCGCCAGCTCGTGGTGCGCGGCTTCCTCAACGAGATCGTCCAGGCCATCGGCGTGGAGTCGATCGAGGACACCATCCACCAGGACCTGGAGAACGAGCTGAAGATCGCTGGCTTCTAGGCGCACCAGCCTCCCTCAGGCACTGGCCGCGACTCTGCCGGCCGCTGCGACTCGCTCGCTCCACCACCAGCACTTACGAACCAAGCAAAGGACACGCAAAGAATGTCTACTCTCGAGATCAAGGACCTGCACGTCTCCATCGAGACCGAGCAGGGCACCAAAGAGATCCTCAAAGGCGTCACCCTGACCATCAAGTCCGGTGAGATCCACGCCATCATGGGCCCCAACGGCTCCGGCAAGTCCACCCTGGCCTCCACGATCGCCGGACATCCCCGCTACAAGGTCACCTCGGGCACCATCACGCTCGATGACGTGGACGTGCTCGAGATGTCAGTGGACGAGCGCGCCCGCGCCGGTCTGTTCCTGGCCATGCAGTACCCCGTCGAGGTCCCCGGTGTGACCATGACGAACTTCCTGCGCACCGCCAAGACCGCCATCGACGGCGAGGCTCCCAAGCTGCGCACCTGGGCCAAGGACGTCCGAGGCGCCATGGAGAAGCTCAAGATCGACGCCGACTTCGCCAACCGCAACGTCAATGAAGGCTTCTCCGGCGGTGAGAAGAAGCGCGTGGAGATCCTGCAGATGGAGCTGTTCAAGCCCAAGTTCGCCGTCCTGGACGAGACCGATTCAGGCCTGGACATCGATGCTCTCCGCGTCGTCTCCGACGGCGTGAACCGCGCCCACTCGGAGAACGACATGGGGACGCTGCTGATCACCCACTACACGCGGATCCTGAACTACATCACGCCGCAGTACGTTCACGTGTTCGTCGACGGCCGCGTCGCCGAGCAGGGTGGACCCGAGCTGGCCGACGAGCTCGAGGCCAACGGCTACGACCGCTTCCTCTCACCGGTCCAGGCCTGAGCCAACCATGTTGAATCCAGACACCGTCCGGGCTGACTTCCCGCTGCTGGGCCGCACGGTCCGTGGCGGGAAGCCCCTGGTGTACCTGGACTCCGGGGCCACCGCGCAGAAGCCGCAGCAGGTCATCGACGCGGAGTCGGCGTTCTACGCGCAGACCAACGCAGCGGTGCACCGCGGTGCGCACCAGATCGCAGAGGAGGCCACCGAGGCCTACGAGGGCTCCCGCGCCGTGGTAGCCGAGTTCGTCGGCGCCCACGAGGATGAGATCGTCTGGACCAAGAACGCCACGGAGGCGCTGAACCTGGTGGCCTATGGCTTCCTCAACGCCAGCCTCGCCGCGACCGCCGCCCCCGGCAGCCCTGCGGCCGAGGCCGTCTCGCCCGAGGCGCAGGCGCACTTCGCGCTGCTTCCCGGGGACGAGATCGTGGTCAGCGAGGCCGAGCATCACGCCAACCTCGTCCCCTGGCAGCAGCTGGCGGCGAAGACCGGCGCCACGCTGCGCTGGATCGGCGTCACCGCTGAGGGCCGGCTGGACCCCGAGACCTACTCGGTGATCGGGGAGCGCACCCGGGTCCTGGCCATCACCCACGCCTCCAACGTCACCGGCGCGATCACCGATGTGGACGCACTGGTGGCCCGGGCACGGGCCGTCGGCGCCTACGTGGTGCTCGACGCCTGCCAGACCGCCGCGCACATGCCGGTGGACCTCCATGCGCTCGACGTCGACTTCGCGGCCTTCTCGGCGCACAAGATGGTCGGTCCCACCGGTGTCGGCGCGCTCTACGGGAAGCGCGACCTGCTGGAGCACCTGCCGCCATTCCTGACCGGCGGGTCGATGGTCGAGGTCGTCACGATGGAGGCCACCAGCTTCATGCCCCCGCCGCAGCGCTTCGAGGCCGGCACGCAGATGGTGGCTCAGGTCGTCGGCTTCCGGGCCGCAGTCGACTACCTGCGCGAGCTGGGCATGGAGCAGGTCGCGGCCCATGAGGCCGCGATGACGCAGCTCCTGCTCGACGGCATCACCTCCGTGCCCGGCGTCCGGGTGCTGGGCCCGCAGGATGCGGCCGACCGGCTCGCCGTCGTCGCCTTCGAGGTGGAGGGCGTGCACCCCCACGACGTCGGCCAGGTGCTGGACAACGCCGGGGTCGCCGTGCGGGTGGGTCACCACTGCGCCCAGCCGATCCACCGCCGACTCGGCGTCCACGCCTCCGCACGGGCTTCGGCAGGGGTCTACACCACCGTCGCCGACATCGAGGCCTTCATCGAGGGACTCCATGAGGTCGTGCGGTTCTTCGCCACGCCGGAGACGCCGGTCAGCGTGCAGGCTTCGACGGCCGAGTCCGGAACGGGGCGAGGCTGATGGCCGACGCGATGGAACAGCTCTACCAGCAGGTCATCCTTGACCACGCCCGGGTGCGCCAGGGCGAGGGCGAGCTCGCCGAGTACGGCGGCGAGTCCTCCCAGATCAACCCCACCTGCGGAGACCAGGTCACCCTGCGGGTGCATCTGGACCCGGCAGGGGAGCGGATCCAGGCGCTCGGCTGGACCGGCCAGGGCTGCTCGATCTCCCAGGCCTCGCTCTCGGTGATGCACGAGCTCGTGATCGATCAGCCGGTCAGCCGGGCTGAGGAGCTCGGCGGCTACTTCCGCGAGCTCATGGCGGCCCGCGGCAAGGAGCTCGACGGCGCACGTCTGGAGGCGCTGGAAGATGCCTCAGCCTTCACCGGTGTGGCACGCTATCCGGCACGGATCAAATGTGCTCTGCTGGGATGGATGGCGCTGCGCGATGCACTCGTCCAGGCCCGCGGCAGGGCATAGACCCTTGACTTCCAGTGTTGCACCCCACAGATGATCGAACCACAGACCACCGCACGTACGCAGAACTTCGAAGGAAAGGAGAGCGCCATGAGTGACGCTGTCACCGCGGCTCAGACGCCGCTGGAAGATGTCGAGGAAGCCCTCAAGGACGTCATCGACCCGGAGCTCGGGATCAATATCGTCGACCTGGGCCTGCTCTACGGCCTCCACTACGCCGAGGACGGTGCGCTGCTCATCGACATGACGCTGACCACCGCAGCCTGCCCGTTGACCGACGTGCTCGAGGAGCAGGTCGGTCAACACATCGGGACCCTCGTCGACGAATGGCGCCTCAACTGGGTCTGGATGCCGCCGTGGGGCCCCGAGAAGATCACCGACGACGGACGTGAGCAGATGCGCGCCCTCGGGTTCAATATTTAAATTTGAACTAAATTTCTGGCCAGGTCTTTTCCTGGGAAGAACCGTGACATAAGCTGTCCCGAAGCAGGTGGCGTCCATGTTTGTACCCTGAAGCAAACAGGATGCCACCTGGGCCAGGGAGCATTCATGTCACGAAGTAACGCTTTTCTGGGCCGGAAATCACAGCTTGAAACCCTCGTGGCGACTGCGGAGACCGTTCACGCCTCCTCCGAGCCGCGGTTCATCTTGATCGAAGGCCCACCAGGTGTCGGCAAGACCACCTTGCTCAACGAGGCCATGTCTCGACTCGCAGGGTGGTCACGCGCGAACGTCTACCTCGATGCCGCCGACCAGGCGACGCCGGGCTATGCCGCCGCGCACCTGCTGCGCAAACCGATGCGCTACCGCGCGCCCACCGATGCACGGGAACTCGCCGTGCTGGTGCAGGAGCAGGCCGACCGCATCAGGGAACCGGTCGTCCTGGTCATCGAGGACCTCCAGTGGATGGATCCGGTGTCCGCAGCCGTGATCTTCCAGACGATCCGGGAGCTCGAAGGCGTCCCGGTGCTCTCGCTGGTGACGGGTCGTCCCACCACGCGACCCGAGCTGCAGCGTCTGACCCGCTACACCGCCACCGCCGGCGAGGCGCTGCGGATCGTGCTGGAACCCTTCACCCAGACCGAGGTCCGCGAGCTGATCCAGCAGCAGACGGGACTGCCCATCAGCGGCAACGTCGCCGCCCGCATCCACGATGCCACCGGCGGATTCCCTGCCTTCCTGGACTACCTGATCCAGAAGCTCACCGTACCCGACGAGGTGATCTCGGCCGCCGCCCTGGACTCGGCGCTGCAGGATCTCGACCGAGGAGAAGGCCCCGCCGAGGCGCAGCGGCTGCTGATCCGACAGATCGTCGAGGAGACCTCCGCGGACGTGCAGGAGGTGCTCGCGCTGCTTGCCCTGGCGCGCTACCCGCTCGCGGTCCACGAGATCAGCGACGTGCTGGGAGCCGAATCGGTCGACGTCGAGGCGCTGCGGAACTCCAGTCTGGTCCAGGAGTCGATGCGATCGGGACGATTCTGGCTGCAGCACCGGATGTTCCAGCGCTGCCTGGTCGCTGACCTGCCTCGCGAGCACCGGGTGGACCTCCACATGCGCCTGGCCCGGACCGAGGGCGGTCCCGGCGCCGTGCGACATCTGGCGCAGGCCGCGCTGCTGGACCCGTCGGTGGGGGACCGGGCCGGAATCGTCGAGTCGCTCACCGACGCGGCGCGCACGGCGAGCCGCACCGGGGACACCGGCGAGAGCCTGGAGCTGAGCAGGCTCGCCTTCGAGGTGGAACGCTCCGGGTCCACGTTGGAGACGCTGTCCTTCGTCGCGATGCGCGCGGGCTCCAGGATCGACATCGAATCGACGATCAGCTGGGCGCACAGCCACGACGACGTGCCCCCGGTGCTGCGCCGGGGCATGCTGGCCCGCGACCGGCTGGAGCGCGGCGATCTGGAAGGAACCCTGCGTTTCCTGGCCGGTGGGGCGGAACTCGCCGACGCGTCACCCCCGGCGCTGCTGTGCTACGCCGACACCGTGCTGCAGGCCTCGCGCACCACGGGGCTGCGAGGCTCCTACTGGCACCTCTTCAAGGTCGCCGAACGCACCGTGCAGGTGCTGCTCAGCCTCGAAGCCCAGCTTGAAGCCGACGACCCGGCCGTGCGCACGCGGATCGCGACCACCGAGCAGCTGTTGGCCGAGACCCGCGGCCTGCGGGTGAGCCTGCAGCTCTGGCGGCTCCTCGAAGGCCTGGTCGACACCGAGCCTGCGTCCTTCTCCGCGGAGGTGCAGAAGCTCCTGGACGAAGTCCGACGCGTGCCCGGCACCGAATCTGCTCAGATGGTGCTGCTGGTGGCCCGGGGCGCGCTGCTGCGCACCGCGGGTCACCTCACGGAGGCCTACGGGGACCTGATCACCGCGATCGAGAACTGGCCCGGACGGAATCGGCGGGCTCTGGCCCATGCGGAGATCCACATCACCTACCTGCTCTTCGAGGCCGGCCTCTGGAGCGAGGCTCAGGCCTTCGCCGAGTCCGCCGCTGCAGAGGTGCTCGACATCCGCGAGGACAATGTCGCTCCGGTGGCCTTCAACGCAGCGCACCTGGTGCCCGCAGCCCGCGGGCCGGCCCTGGGCCGGTCCTTCGACCTGCACGCGCAGACCCAGCGGATGTCCGGCACCAGCCTCGGCCGCGCCGGGCGAGGCTTCGTCGAGGCCTGGGGCGCCACCTCCGCTCAGGACCACGAGCGTGTGGTCAGCAGCGTCCTCGGACTGCAGGTCGAGCTGAACATCTGGTCCCGTGCCATCACCCCGGTGGTGCTGCTGGGCCGGTCCCTGTTCCACAGCGGAAAGGCCCAGGCGCTGCCGGCGCTGATCATCAAAGTCCGCGCCGACGAGCACTCCGCGCCCCCACAGCGCGAGTACGTGCTGCGGCATCTGCGCGGGCTGGCAGCGATGGGCACCGGCAAGCACGCCGCGGCGTATGAGCACCTCAGCGCCGCGATGACGACGATCTCGGCCACTCCGGCGCTGAAGTCGCCGCACGTGCCCGGCGATGGCGGAGCGCTGAGCGTCTACCGCGGACTCCTGGCCCTGGACCTCGGTCACTGTGTCCTGCTCGGCATCGACTCCCTGCAGGACAAGGTGGAGCAGACCTCCGAGTGGCTGCTCTGGGCCGCCTCGATGTTCCAAGGCTGCGGCGCGGAGGGGCTCTTCCATCAGGCCGATGAGCTCTTCCGGTCTCTGCACAAGCCCGGAGCCGCAGCGGGCAGCAGTGAGCGTATCCGGCTGATCGACCTGCCCGAGGGGCTCAGCTCCAAGGCACGGTTCGCGCTGACCGCGCTGACCAGCCGTGAGCGCGAGATCGCGCTGATGGTGGGTCAGGGCCTTTCCAACAAGGACGTGGCAGAGGCGCTGGTCCTCTCAGTGCGCACCGTGGAGTATCACGTCGCCAATGCCCTGGGGAAGCTCACACTGGAATCGCGCCACGCGCTGCGCCGCATGCTCCAGGATGAGGACGACGGAGACCTGCGCAGCGCCTGAACCGGACCTGCCCGGGCTGCTGAACCTGCGGATTCCCGCATCGAACCCGTGATCCGGGACTCTTCGAGGCGCCCTGCTGACCTCACGGATGCCACGGGTCTCTGGG
Organism: Nesterenkonia maliinae; assembly: GCF_051262655.1. NCBI lineage: Bacteria > Bacillati > Actinomycetota > Actinomycetes > Micrococcales > Micrococcaceae > Nesterenkonia > Nesterenkonia maliinae. Next base: position 150,752 of record NZ_JBIMEY010000001.1, read on the forward strand.
ACCCGAAGCCGCTGAGGTGCACCAGCGCGGGAAAAGGGTCGATGCGCAGCTTCTGACCACGGGGAATCACGGGGGTTCCCCCGTAATCCCTGCGGGGGTTCGCTCAGCACCGTGATGAAGCGCACCCCTCCCGGCCTAGCGTGGGCAACGCACCGTGACAGACGCCCCTCCGTTCCAGGGGCGTCTGCACGGTGACCACTGACCTTGCACCGGGAAGTTGTCACCTATGACCTTGCACAACCATGTGCGCATCTGCCGCCGGCGATGGGCGTCGATTCTGCTCCCGACGGTGATCGCCGTGGTCTTGGCGACGGTGTTCTACATATCGCAGCCGACCATCTTCGCCGCCACCACCAAGCTCTATGTCTCCGCTGCCACCGGTGAGAGTCTCGCGGAACTCCCACAGGGCAGCATGGTCGCCGGACAGCGGGTCCAGTCCTACGCCGACCTCGTCACCACCCCCGCCGTGCTGGAACCCGTGATCGAAGATCTGGGACTCGCCATGTCCCGGGCCGAACTTGCCGAGGACATCCGCGCGCAGGTGCCTCGCGACACCCTGCTGCTGGAGATCACCGTGAGCGCCGGCGAGCCCCAGGAGGCGGCAGACCTCGCCAACGCGACGGTGGCCAGCCTGCAGAACCTGGTGAACGAGCTCGAGACCCCGGGGGACGACCCGGTCGCTGCAGGGGACCAGCTCGTGGAGCTGTCGGTGGTTCAGGAGGCGGAGCCCCCGGCCCGCCAGCAGAGCCCCCGACCGGAGCTCATCTTCGGCACAGGCCTCGGCGTCGGACTTCTCTCCGGCCTCGTCCTGGCCTTCCTGCGCGAAGCCCGAGACACCTCGGTCCGCACACTCGGAGATCTCAAGGATCTCACCGCCGCTCCGCTGCTCGGGGTCACCAGAGGAGCACCAAGGACTCCGCGTGGGAAGGACCGCGCCCACCAGCGTCCCGCAGACGCGGTGGCTTCGTTCCGAGAGATGCGCATCCGGCTGATGCGCAACAAGTCCCCGGACTCGCCGAGCTCCTACGTGATCACCAGCTCGGTGGAGAGGGAGGGACGCACCACCGTCGCGGTCAATCTCGCGCGATCACTGGTGGAGGGTGACCGCCGGACGTTGCTGATCGGGGCCGACTTCGGCAATCCGGACATCGTGCACTTCTTCCGCGGCGGCGCACTGAGCAGAGGTCAGGTCACCGACCTCACTCCGGCGGGGCTGAGCGAGGTGCTGGCCGGCCGGGCGTATCTCGAGGACGTGGTCATCGCCGATGCGGAGCCTGGTCTCGACGTCCTGCCGGCCGGTCGGGGGGAGGACCACGGCCTGGAGGCCTCCAGCATGGACGCCATGGCTGCCTTGCTCGAAGGCTGCGCCGAGACCTACGACGTCACCATCGTCGACGCCCCCGCACTGCTAAGCCACTCCGCCGCCGCACTGCTGGCCCAGATCACCACCGGGGTCATCGTGGTGGCACGCTATGGCGAGGTCACCCGGGTGCAGCTGAGCACCGGACTCGATCTGCTGACCCGAGCACGCGCCCGACTGGTCGGAATGGTGCTCACCGGGGTCCCGCTGCGCGGGCCCGACAGCCTGCGGGACCGCCACGCCCCCGGGTCACGACGTCGAGGTCCCGAGGACCGAACGGCCGGAACCGGCGGCCAGACCGGACAGGGCCTGAGCGCGCGCGCCTCGGGACTCTCCGCGGCGCGGCGCCGTCGGCTCCCCGACGGAACCCTGGCCCTCTCCGAGGGCGCCCCGGCCACCGGGCACATCTTCCGGCTGCCGCAGGACAGGACGTGAGCGCCTCCCATGCTGACTGCCACCCCGACTTCAACTCCGGCTCCCGGTCTGACTCCCGGTAAGGTCGCCGCCCTCCCGGCCGCCGAGCCCAACTCTGGCACTGCGTCACCGCAGATCCAGCACCGCGCCAGCGCGCTGCACTCGTCACGTCACCTGCACCGTCGATCCATTCCTGAGGAGATCTGAGATGACTGTCATCCCGTCCCTGAATGTTCCACTGCTCAACGTCGATGTCACTCCGCTGCGCCGCGAGGAGCTGCTCGCCCACATCCGAGACGCCGCCCGCGAACACCGGCGCATGCTCGTCGCCGGACACAATCTGCACTCGGTCTACCTCTGGTACAGCCTTCCGGAGTTCCGCGACTTCTATGATCGCGCCGGCGCCGTCGTCGTCGACGGCATGCCGCTGCTGGCCCTGATGCGGATCGGGCTGAAGGTGCCGCTGCGCACCGAGCATCGCATCGGCTCCACCGACTGGGTGGAGGGCCTGGCGGACCTGGAGGGCATCGATCGGGTGACCCTGCTCGGCGGCACCGAAGCCGCCAGCGCCGCGGTGCTCAAGCACCTGCGCTCACTCGGCGGGCAGGTCGACTGGCAGGCCATCCCCGGTGACCCGTGGCGGACGGAGAACATCGAACAGATCGCAGAGTCCATCCGGGACCACGACCCGCAGGTGCTGCTGATCGGCATGGGCATGCCGCTGCAGGAACGCATCGCCGATCAGCTCGCCTCCCGCATCGATGTCCCGGTGATCGCCACCGTGGGCGGCGCCCTGGATCAGCTCGGCGGCACCCAGTCCCTGGCACCACGGCGCCTCGGGGCGATGGGCCTGGAGTGGGCGTGGCGACTGGCCAACGATCCGCGTCGGCTCGCCGGCCGCTACCTGCTGGAGCCCATGAAGCTCGCAGCCCTGCTGATGTGGAGGGCGTGATGAGCATCGACACCCCCTCCCGGGTCGACACCGGGAGCGCCGTGCCGCTGCGCACGGAGCGCGAAGCACGCTTCGCCGCGGTGCATCCCCGCTCGTTGACCGCCATCATCCCCACCGTGGGCCGCCGCTCGCTCAAGCGGGCCGTGCGTTCGGTCTTGCGCCAGACCTGGGACACCACGGTGCTGGTGGTGCTGGACAGGCCCGAGAACGCCGCGAGCGTGGAGCGGCTGCTCACCGGACTGCCGCACACCATGGTCATCACCCCTGGAGGCCTGGGGGGAGCCGGTGCCCGCAACCTCGGGGTGCGCAGGGCCAGCACGACCCATGTGGCCTTCCTCGACGACGACGACGAGTGGGTCTCCGAGAAGGCCGCGCTGCAGATGGCGGTGGTCGATGACCACACCGTGGTCAGCTCACGCTCGCTGCTCGTGGGATCCTCGAGCCGGGTGGTCCCCGAACGGCTCTACCAGTCCGACGGGGAGGACGCGCAGCCGGTGGTGGACTACATCCTCGACCGTTCCACGCTGCGCCTGCGACGGACCTTCATGCAGACCTCCTCGCTGCTGTGCAGCCGAGCCACGGCGCTCGAGGTTCCCTGGAACGACGAGCTGACCCGACACCAGGACTGGGACTGGCTCGCCCGGCTCGAAGCGGCCGGCAAGACGTTGACCATGCTGCCCGAGGTGCTGGTGCGAGTGCACCAGGCCAGCGACGGCTCGATCTCGCGCAGCGCGGACTGGCAGGCCAGCTCACGCTGGATCGACTCGATCGAGTCCTCCGGGGCCGAGCTCTCACCGCGCTCCCGCGCCGACTTCCGAGCCTCAGTGGTGGCACGGGACGCCTTCGCCTCGGGATCCTGGCACCAGGGGGCCCGCCAATTGGCGAAATGCCTGCGGGCTCGTCCGCATGCGGCAGCCGTCGTGGTCGCGATCTCCGGGATGCTGCAGGTCGGTGGGCATGGCTGAATCGCCAGCGGCCGGAGTCCCGCCGACGCCTGGGCCGAATCGGAGCTGGACCGCGATGTTCATGCGCACCGCCGGTCTGCGGATCGCCGTGCTCCCGATCAGCGCGATCTGTGCCCTCACGACGGCGGGGCTCACCGTGCACTACGCGGGAGTGCTCGCCTTCGGCTTCATCACCCTGGTGGCGCAGCTGCAGCTTGCGCTGCCGTTCGCGGATCTCGGCATGGGAGCGGCCGTCGCCCGAGCGGTGGCCCGAGCCGACGGATCAGCGGCTGCCATGGACGAGGTGCGCACCCTGATCCGGCGCACCGCGCTGCTGCTGACCGTGGTGGGACTCCTCGGCGCCGCGGCTGCCGCCCTGAGCGGGGTGTACGGCATCTGGTCGAGGATGTTCGACGTCCCCGCAGCGCTGGCACCGCAGATCGACCTGGTGATGAGCCTGGTGCTCGTGATCTTCTTCCTGAGCCTCCCGCTTGGGATCGCGGAGCGCGTGCTGGTGGGCCGAGACCGGGCGGACGTCCTGGTGATCCTGGGGCTGCTGCCCTCGGTCGGAAACCTGCTGGTGGTCCTGGTGCTGGGGCAGCTGGGCATCTCCGTGGCCTGGCTGGCGCTGGGGCTTCCGCTGAGCACGCTGGGCTTCCTCGGGGTGTGTGGCTATCTGGCCTTCGTGCACCCGCGCATCGGCATCCGGGGGATCGCCGCAGCCTCGGTGCCGCTCTCCGCCGCGCGCGGTGATCGTCGGAGGCGGGGCACCGAGGCCACCTCGATCAAGCTGATTCTGCTGGGCGGGCTGCCTGTCCTGCTGGCCACCGCGGGGACGGTGCTCTCCGAGCAGCATGGCCGGCTCGTCCTGGCCAGCGCGGCCACAGCGCTGGATCTGAGTGAGTATGCCATCGCCCTGCAGCTCTACATGCCGATCTACTCGGTCCTCTATATGGCGGCGACGGTGCTGTGGCCGCGCTTCGCGGTGGACCCGGGCCCCGAGCTGTGGCGACGTGCCAATCTCATGCTCACGGGTCTCGGCGCGGCCGCTGCCCTGGGCTACGTCATCTTCGCCCGGCCCGTGGCGGATCTCGTCTCCGGCGGGAGCCTCGTGCCGTCCTGGGGAGTGGTGCTCGGACTCGGAGCGGCCCTCGTCGCCCAGTCGGCGCATCTGACCCAGACGAATCTCTTCACCGACCGTCGAGGATTCTGGCTCCAGGCGGCGATGTCACTGGTTCTGCTCGTCATCGTGGTGCCCGGCACGCTGTTCGGCATCCAGCTCGGCCTGGGTCCCGCCGCACCGGGCGTCTCGATGGCCCTGGGCGTGACCCTCGCCCAGGTCATCCCAGGGCTGCTGCTGGCCTCCCGGCTGGTCCACCAGCCCGAGGCCGCCCAGACCCTGGCCGTCGAGACCGAGGACGACCACACCGTGGCCGCAGCGCCCGACCCCCCTGCACCATCCCCGACGCCGGCCCCGCAGGCCGCTTCCCTAGAAAGGTGACCACCATGCACTCCTCATTTCGCAGGCTGCTGACTCCCGTCCCCGACCCGCTCCTCCGCACGATCATGTACCGGCGGAAGTACGGCCGATGGGGCAACTTCAGATCGCCCTCGCGGTTCACCGAATTCCTGACCCAGCGGATGCTCCAGGACCGCGGCCCGGAGATCGCCTGGACCTGCGACAAGCGCGCGATGAAGGCCTACGCCGCCGAACGGGCCCCGTGGATCAACGTGCCAGACACGCTGTGGCACGGCACCGACCTCGATGAGCTGGACCTCTCCACGCTGCCCGATCACTGGGTGATCAAACCGAACCACCGCAGCAAATCGGTCTACTTCGGGGATCGCAGCACGACCTTGGCGGACCTGCGCCGGGTGACCAAAGGGTGGCTGCTTCCCTACGACCGGATCGCGGTCGGGGAGTGGGCCTACGGGCAGGCGCGCCGCGAGCTCATCATCGAGCCCCGCATCGGCGATGGAGCTCCGCTCCGGGAGCTCAACATCTTCGTCTTCCACGGCCAGTTCAAGATCCTGCACACCGATCTGGGACGCTTCCGGCAGTACTTCGCCGAGGTGTTCTACGACCGGGACTGGGAACCGCTGGACATCAGCAACGGCGGACCTCGGGGAGCCGTGGAGCCACGACCGAAGAACTTCGATGACATGGTGCGCGCGGCCGAGGCCCTCGGCGCGGGCTATGACTTCATGCGGGTGGATCTCTCCAACGTCGACGGGGAGCTGTGGTTCGGCGAACTCACCCCCTACCCCTCCGGAGGGATGGACCCCTTCACCCCGGAGTCGGTGGACATCCAGATGGGGGCCTGGTGGGCCGGATTCGACAAGGTGAAGGACTACCCGGACGAGCTGCGGGACCTGACCGAGGAGACGCCGCCCCGGGCTGCGACACCCCCGCCAACCGTGGAGCCGGTCGTGCGCACAGCGCGCCGCGCACCCGCATCGACGCCTGTCCCGCAGGCCGTTCCCCTCGAAAGGTAGTCATCATGCACACCTCATTTCGCAGGCTGTTGGGCCCTGTCCCTGATCCGCTGCTGCGCCGGCTCATGTACCGGCGCAGGTTCGGCCGGTGGGGGAACTTCAAGAGCCCCTCGCGGTTCACCGAGTTCCTTAGCAAGCGGATGCTCGAAGATCGCAGTCCTGAGATTGCCTGGACCTGCGACAAGCGGGCGATGAAGGACTATGCCGCGGAGCAGGCACCATGGATCAACGTGCCGGAGACGCTGTGGCGCGGCACCGATCTCAACGAGCTGGACCTCTCCAAGCTGCCCGATCAGTGGGTAATCAAGCCGAACCATCGATGCAAGGCCGTGTACTTCGGGGATCGCAGCACCACGATCGAGCAGCTGCGCCGCGTCACCAGGGGCTGGCTGCGTCCCTATGACCGGATCGCGGTGGGGGAATGGGCCTATACGCAGGCGCGCCGAGAACTCATCATCGAGCCCAGGATCGGGAACGGACGCCCGCTCATCGATTTCAAGACCTACGTCTTCCGGGGGCGCATGCAGATCCTGCACACCGACGCGGGACGATTCACCGACAACTTCCAGGAGCTGTTCTACACCCGCGAGTGGGAGCCGCTGGACCTCATCAACGAGGCCCCACGAGGGCCGGTCGCCCCTCGTCCGCGGAACTTCGAGCAGATGGTGCGCGCAGCCGAGGCCCTGGGCGCCGGCTATGACTTCATGCGAGTGGATCTCTACAACCTCGATGGTGAGCTGTGGTTCGGTGAACTGACCCCGTACCCCTCCGGGGGAATGGATCCCTTCACCCCCGATTCGGCGGACTTCCAGCTGGGAGCCTGGTGGGCGGGACTCGACACCGCGAAGGAGTGCCCGGACGGGCTGCCGCGTCTGATCACCGCCTCCGCCCCGTCGGAGAGCACCGTCGCGAAGGAGCCGGGCGGCTCGGCCAACGCCGCTTGTCAGGAGAACACCCCGGCGTCGGAGAACACCGTTGCACTGGAAGACCTGGTCGCTCTGGGAGACCTCGTCGGGTTGCACAGCACGGTCCTGGAGCACCCCGTCACGCTGGCTGACGCCGTCGTCTTCGATCATCCTGCCGACCGTGCCCTGCTCGCTGCCGTTGACCAGCTCCGTCTCCAGACGCAGAACGAGGAGTCGCTTCCATGACCAGCCAGCCCTCGATGCTGGAGATCGCCCGCGTCGCGCCGAGCCTGGACTGGATGGGCTCGCCCGCGGGTCCCGCCACGGCCCGGCACTGGCAGCGAGGCTATGCCAGGCGGCTGGTGGTCACCGACCTCGCGGTCATCGGCGGGGTCCTCGCCGGGGTCCACCAGCTGACCTTGCCTGCGGCGCCGATGGCCACCACCGCCGTGCTCGGCGCGCTCTGGATCGCCGCGCTGAGCGTGGGCCGGTCTCGGGACTGGCGCCATATCGGGGCTGACGTCACGGAGTACCGGAGAGTGCTGGCGTCCACGGGCACCAGCTTCGGGCTGCTGTTCACCGCGCTGATCGCCTTCGACCTGGCCGTCCCGCGCGAACACCTGCACTGGTCGCTGCCGATCGGAACGAGCGCCGTGCTGGTGTGCCGGTGGCTGTGGCGCCGCGTGCTGCATGCCCACTGGCGTCGAGGGCGGTGGATCCACCGCGCGGTGGTGGTGGGTCATCCGGCGAAGGTCCGCCACGTGGTCTCGTCGGTGCAGGGATCCAAATCGGTGACCGGCACGACGGTCACGGCGATCCATGAGGTCCACGTTGATCACACCGGTGGTGATGTCGAGGCCCGGGAACGCGTCGTCGCCCAGGTCGTGGACGTCGTGACCCGCGGCGCGGCGGATCTGGTGCTGCTGACCGAGACGGATCTGTTCTCTGCCCAGGGGGTGCGGGAACTGGGCTGGGCGCTTGACGCGCTGGATGTGAACCTCGTCGTGGTGCCGTCCATCACGGAGACCGCCGGCTCGCGGATCACCTCCAACATGGTCGCCGGAGTTCCGCTGCTGCATGTGGCCTACCCGCGGCTGACCGGCACGGCGCGGCTGACCAAGCGCACCTTTGACATCGTGTTCTCCGCGCTGGCGCTGCTGATGCTGGCCCCGCTGCTGATCACCCTCGCGCTCTGGGTCCGGTTGGACAGCCCCGGGCCGGCGCTCTTCCGGCAGGAGCGGGTCGGGATCAATCATTCTCGGTTCTCGATGCTCAAGTTCCGTTCGATGGTGGTCGATGCCGAAGAACGCCTCGCGCTGCTCAAGGCGCAGTCTGAAGGAAACGATGTGCTCTTCAAGATGCGCCGAGATCCGCGGATCACACGCATCGGCGCCGTGCTGCGCCGATTGAGCCTGGATGAGCTGCCACAGTTCTACAACGTGCTGCGCGGGGAGATGTCGGTGGTGGGTCCACGTCCACCGCTGCCGCATGAGGTGGACGCCTATGACGACCACACGCACCGGCGGCTGCTGGTGAAGCCCGGGATCACCGGACTCTGGCAGGTGACCGGCCGCTCGGACCTCTCCTGGGAGGAGAGCGTCAGGCTGGACCTCTACTACGTGGAGAACTGGACGCTGCTGGGAGACGTCCAGATCGTGCTGCGCACCGTGCGGGCGGTCTTCGGTGGAGCCGGGGCGTACTGACCCAGGCCGCGCGGCCTGAGCAGATCAGGCCCCGCCGGCGACCTCGCGGTAGCGGACGATCGCAGGGCCAGGCGCGTCGTCGGCGATGAGCTGACCCGCCTCGAAGACCAGCACCCGTTCGGCGCGTGCGGCGAGCTCAAGGTCATGGGTGGCCACGATCATCGGGGCCTCGAGACCCATCAGCAGCTGCGTGAACTCCACCGTGCTGCGCAGATCCAGCAGGGTGGTCGGCTCATCGGCCAGGACCAGCTCGGGCTCCGCGGCGAGGACCCCCGCCAGGGCGACCTTCTGCCGTTCCCCGGAGGACAGGTCATAGATGCTCGAGTTCTCCCGGTCCCCGAGGCCCATGGTGTCCAAGATCTCACGACTGCGCTCACGCCGTCCTGCGGCGGAGCTGATGCTGCGGCGCAGCGAGAACGCGATGTCCTCCCCGACCACCGGCATGATCAGCTGTGCCTGCGGATTCGCGAAGATGAACCCCGGGCGCACGCCGGCGGGTCTGAGCTGGAGCGACCCTTCCGTGGGCGTCACCAGCCCCGCGATCAGGCGCAGCAACGTGGACTTCCCGGAGCCGTTGGCGCCGATGACGGCGATCCGATGCTCGTGCAGCGTCAGGGTCAGCGGATGCAGGATCCGGCGCCTCTCACCCTCGGCTGTATCGACGTCGAATGCGACGGCTTCGAGCGTCGTCGTTACACTAGAGAGGTTGTCCACCAAACCCACCCATCTGAAATTGTCAGGCCGTCGCACTCTGTTCGGCCCGAAGGGAAGCTGCACCGTTGATCAGCGTATCCAATCTTGAACTCCGCGCCGGCGCGCGCCTGCTGATGGACGAGGTCAACTTCCGGATCGACTCCGGCGACAAGGTCGGGCTCGTCGGTCGCAATGGTGCGGGCAAGACGACGATGACCAAGGTGCTGGCCGGACTGACCCAGCCCGCCGCCGGTCAGGTGGAGCGCCGCGGCAGCATCGGCTACCTGCCGCAGGACCCGAAGATCGACGACATGGAGCAGCTCTCCCGCGATCGGATCCTCTCCGCCCGCGAGCTCGACGTGATCACCGCGAAGCTGCGCAGCGCCGAGCAGGACATGATGAGCACCGACGACGACGTGCGCGACAAAGCCATGGTCCAGTACGGGAAGATCCAGACCCGGTTCGACGCCGCCGGAGGCTACTCCGCCGAGGCCGAGGCCGCGATGATCTGCAACAACCTTGACCTGCCCGAACGGATCCTCACCCAGCCGCTGAAGACCCTCTCGGGTGGTCAGCGCCGCCGCGTGGAGCTCGCCCGGATCCTCTTCTCCGACGCCGACACGCTGCTCCTGGATGAGCCCACCAACCACCTCGACGCCGACTCCATCGTCTGGCTGCGCGATCACCTGCAGAGCTACGCCGGGGGAGTCCTGATGATCTCCCACGACGTGGAGCTCATCGAATCCACCGTGAACAAGGTGTTCTACCTCGACGGCAACCGCACCACGCTCGACGTCTACAACATGGGGTGGAAGAAATACCTGGTGCAGCGCGATCAGGACGCGGCCCGGCGCAAGCGCGAGTACGCCAACGCGGAGAAGAAGGCTTCCACGCTGCGCTTCCAGGCCGAGAAGATGCGCGCCAAGGCCACGAAGGCGGTCGCCGCGCAGTCCATGCTGAAACGTGCCGACCGGATGATGGCCGGACTCGAGGGTGAACGCGCCGCCGAGCGGGTCGCGAACATCCGTTTCCCAGCCCCGGCCTCCTGCGGCAAGACTCCGCTCATGGCGGAGGGACTCTCGAAGTCCTATGGCTCGCTGGAGATCTTCACCGGGCTCGATCTCGCGATCGACCGCGGATCCCGCGTGGTCATCCTGGGCTATAACGGCGCCGGCAAGACCACGCTGCTGCGCCTGCTCGCCGGTGCCGCGGAGGCCGACTCCGGCCGGGTCATCTCCGGTCATGGGCTCAAGCTGGGCTACTTCGCCCAGGAGCACGACACCCTGGACACCGAGAGCTCGGTGCTGGAGAACATGAAGACCGCCGCACCGTTCCTCAACGACACCGATCAGCGCAAGATCCTCGGATCCTTCCTGTTCTCCGGCGACGACGTCAGCAAGCCGGCCTCGGTCCTCTCCGGCGGTGAGAAGACCCGCCTGGCGCTGGCCTCGCTGGTCGCTTCGAGTGCGAACGTGCTGCTGCTCGATGAGCCGACGAACAACCTGGACCCGGCCAGCCGCGAGGAGATCCTCGCCGCGCTGCGCACCTACGAGGGCGCCGTCGTCCTGGTCAGCCACGACCCCGGTGCCGTCGAGGCGCTGAGCCCGGACCGGGTGCTGCTGCTTCCCGACGGCGAGGAAGACCTCTACACCAAGGACTACGAAGACCTGATCACGCTCGCCTGAGCATGCTCGCCGGCAGGGCGAGCTTCAGCGGTGCGTGTGAGCCTCAGCGGTGCAGGCGCTGGTCCACCCAGGCGTCTTCGAGGTCTTCGTCAGAGAGCTTGCCGGTCTTGATCCGCTGCCGGCGCTTGGCCTCACGGACCCGGTCCTGGGCCGGGGCCGAGGAGGCGGCATGCACCGGCGCGTCGTCAGTGCCCTCTGCGTGGTGTGGTGCACCCGAGATCAGCGCCTCGGCCTCCTCGTAGTCCCGGTTGCGGGCGTGGATCCGGGCGGCGTAGCCCCAGCCGATGAAGCCGAGCAGTCCGAAGGTGATCCACTGCATCGAGTAGGACAGGTGCGGGCCCTCATCCTGGGAGGGGCGGATGAGCTGTCGCGGGGCGACCTCGGGGGCCGGTGCTTCCTCGGCCATGAGTCCATAGCCGCCGGTCAGCAGGTCGTAGCCCAGCTGATCCTGGTATTCCTCCAGGTCGATGGAGGCCAGCTGGCCCTCGGGTGCGCCACGGTTGATCTCCGGCTCGGCGGGACGGATCCGGGCGACCAGGTCCACCTCGCCCTCCGGCGGGGCAGGGTTCAGCGCCGGCTGGGAGCCATCGGTGCTGTCGGTGGGCAGCCAGCCCCGGTCGATGACGACGACGTCGTCGGTGTCGGCCACCGCGAAGGGGACGACTGCCTCGTAGCCCACCGAGCCGCTGTGGCCGCGGTTGCGGACCAGCCGAGAGTCTTGGGCCAGGTACTCGCCGCGGAGCTCGACCACGGTCCATTCGTCCTGCTCCTCGGCCGCGTCGAAGAGCTCGCGGGCCTCGGCGTAGCTGATGGGGTCCTGGTCATAGTTGTCCACGATCCGGTTGATCTCCTCCAGCGCGATCTCGCGCCGATCGATCTGCCACTGTCCGAGGAAGACGCAGGCGACGGCGAAGAGCGCGCAGATGCCCAGCCAGCCCAGCCAGGTGGGGGTCAGCAGGAAGCGGTACCGGTTCACAGGTCGCTCCGTGGTGCCTCATCTGGTGCACCGGTCTCCAGCGGCTCGGTGCTGCGCCAGAAAAGTCGCTGGGTGAGATAGTTCTCCAGCCAGGGGCGGTGCTCGTCGCAGGCGAGCCAGATCTTGCGCCGCTCCGGAGTGTGGACCTTGGGGTTGTTCCAGAGCACCTGCCACATCGCGTTCTGCCTGCAGTCCTTGCGAGAGCACTGAGGCGTCTGCGGTCCAGGCTGCGCGTCGGCGCCGCCCAGGGTGTTCAGTAGGTCCATCAGCGGTGCGTGTCCTGATCATCGAGGGGCTGGGTCGATCTGTCCTGCGCCCGGTCATCGCGGGGATCCTGAGCATCCATCGACTCCGCCGAGCCGTTCTGGACTTCAGAGCCGTTCTGGACCCCATTCCGGTTCTGGCTCTCGGACGTCTGGTCATCCTCGGACTCGACGAGCTCGCCGGTGATCACCTCAGACTCCCCGCCGCCGTTGGAGTAGCCGTTTTCGGCGTACGGATCGTCCTGTTCCCACCACTGCTGGTCAGCCTCAGGCTCACCCTCTTCGTGTGTGGTGGTCAGCAGGCCCGGGGCGTCCAGGTCTTCGGACTGTCGACGGCCCATATACCGGTCGGAGCCGACATTGGCGGTGGTGACCGCGACGTAGGGCAGGACCACCGCGGCGGCCAGCAGGACCCAGGTCATCCAGTTCTGCAGGATCACCGCAAGGATGAAACACACCATACGGATGCCCATTGACACCGCATAGCGCACCATTCTCGAGTGCTGGTCGTCACTGTGCTTCTGAGGAGCATCAGTGATCGAGTGGACCTGGTCGCTCACCGGTCCATTCTAGGTGCCCAACCTGGTGGCCGACGGCGATGTGACGCGACGGTCACATACCGGCTGGCATAGGCTGTGCCGAGACGACCATCCGTGCCGATGGCCCCGCATCCACGCGGGAGCGTCCTCGGACCCAGACCCGTAACAAGGAGACTCATGAGCGCACGCAGCGTATTGATCACCGGTGGAAACCGCGGCATCGGCCGCGCCATCGCCGAGGCGTTCATCGCCAACGGCGACAAGGTCGCGGTCACCACCCGCAACGGAGACGCCCCCGAGGGAGCGCTCGGCGTGGCCGCCGACGTCACCGACGCCGCCTCCGTGGATGCCGCCTTCACCGAGGTGGAACAGGCGCACGGCCCGGTGGAGATCCTCGTCGCCAACGCCGGGATCACCCGCGACACCCTGCTGATGCGGATGAGCGAGGACGACTTCACCGACGTGCTCGACACCAATCTCACCGGAGCCTTCCGGGTGCTCAAACGAGCATCCAAGGGCATGATCCGGATGAAGAAGGGACGGGTCGTGCTGATCTCCTCGGTGGTCGGTCTCTACGGCTCCCCGGGGCAGATCAACTATGCCTCCTCGAAGTCCGGTCTGGTCGGCATGGCCCGCTCGCTGACCCGCGAGCTCGGCAGTCGCGGCATCACCGCCAACGTCGTCGCGCCCGGCTTCGTCCGATCGGACATGACCGACGAGCTCGATGACGCCACGCAGGCCAGGTACCTCCAGAACATCCCAGCGGGACGCTTCGCGGAGCCCACCGAGGTCGCCTCGGTGGTGCGCTGGCTCGCCTCCGCGGAGGCCGGCTACATCTCCGGCGCCGTCATCCCGGTCGATGGCGGGCTCGGCATGGGTCACTGAGCCAGCCCCCCCCCCCCGAACTTCAGCAGCACCAGCTTTCCAGCACGCATCAGCACGAGCAGAACTGAGGACACAGTCATGACAGAGCAGGATCTCGCCGGCATCGGCGCCATCATCACCGGGTCATCGCGCGGCATCGGTGCCGCCACCGCGGCCCTGATCGGGGCGCGCGGCGCCGGCGTCGTCGTCAACTACCGGCAGAAGGCGCCCCGAGCGAAGAAGGTCGTGGCCGGCATCGAGGCCGAGGGCGGCCGCGCGGTCGCCGTGGGCGCGGACCTCACCGAGGCCGCCGGCGCCCAGGCGCTGGTCGATGCCGCGGTGGAGAACTTCGGCGCGCTGAACCTGCTGGTGCTCAACGCCTCCGGAGGTATGGAGTCCGGCCGCGGCGAGGACTACGCGCTCAAGCTCAACCGCGACGCGCAGGTGCAGATGGCGCGCACGGCGATCGAGGTGATGCCCTCAGGCTCACAGATCGTGTTCGTGACCAGCCACCAGGCGCACTTCATCAAGCAGACCGCCACCATGGACGCCTATGAGCCGGTGGCCCGGTCCAAGCGGGCCGGCGAGGACGCGCTGCTGGAGCTGATCCCTGAGCTCGACGCCAAGGGCATCACGCTCACCGTGGTCTCCGGGGACATGATCGAGGGCACCATCACCGCGACGCTGCTCGAGCGCGCCGAGCCCGGCGCGCTGGAGACCCGCCGCGAGGCCGCCGGCAAGCTCTACAGCGTCGAGGAGTTCGCCACTGAGATAGCCGCGCTCATCGGACGCAAGGACCTTGAGCAGGGACACACCGAGCTCGTCGGCGGGGCCGAGGACTTCCTGGCGGCCAACGGCTGAGCGGCCTTGTGGAGCAGGTCTGCGCCGGGCAGAACTCCGCCGGAGAGGTCTCCGGCTAGGGGACGAGCAGCAGGGCCGCCGTCGGGACCAGGATCAGGGCCACGACCATCGCGACGATTCCGGCCAGCGCGGGCCTGCCCAGCGGCTCCGGCGGGATCAGCAGCCGGCTCAGCCGGGCGGTGGTGATCAGCGCCGACTGATCCTGCCCCTCGACGCCTTCTGCCGCGATGCCTGCTGCATCGATCGCTGGCCCCTCGGCCGCTGGCCCCTCGGTCGCCGGCCCATCGGCTGTTGACCCGTCCCGGTGGATGTCGCGGTGGTCCTGCCCGGCGGAGCTCAGCGCCAGGGCGCGCACCAGATCCTCCCGGTGGTGGGCGCGCAGAGCGCCGTCGTCGGCCAGCATCTCGGTGAGCTCGGTGACCGCGGCGCGTCCGTGCCGGGTGGTCGGCAGCCATGGCAGCGCCCGGTACCAGGCCTCGAAGGCCATGGTGAGGAAGTGGTGGCGCTGCTGCAGGTGGGTCTTCTCATGAGCGACGACGGCGGCGAGCTCGGCCTCCGAGAGCTGGTCCAGCAGTCCCCGCGAGAGCACCGTGACCGAGCCGGAATGGGTCCGGCCGGGGAGGCAGTAGGCCAGCGGCGCGTCATGTTCGAGCACATGCGCGTGCAGCAGCTCGGGGGAGAGGTTCTGATGCCGCCCCAGCGCCGCGGCCTGGTTCCCGTCCACCGGGGTGGAGAGCAGCCGCACCACGTCGCGGTGCCGGCGTCGCTGGCCCAGGACCCGGGTGTAGGTCAGCAGCAGGGTCAGCAGCAGGTGCGCGCCCAACAGCACGCCGAGGCACAGCGCGAAGATGTGGCCCGGATGGACCTGGAGCGTCGTCAGCGCAGCGAAGTCCGCGGCCGCAGAGAGGCGCAGCACGTAGACCGCGGCCTCGGGCACCGAGTCACCGAAGGGCCCGAGCCCGTAGACGATCGGGGCGCCCACCATCGAGAGCCCCCCGGCCAGCGCGATGGCCTGCCAGAGCAGCATCGCCGCCCAGGGCGAGCGGACCCTGAACTTCGCCTGGCTCAGCACCCGGGGCACGGGGATGGCCAGCGCGAGGGCCAGCGCGGCCAGGCAGACGGCGAGAATGGTCACCGGACCAGTTTAGTCTCCGCTGCGCGGGCGGATTGTGCCGCTGACCGGCTACTTCTGCAGCAGGCGACGCAGCGCGGCGGCCTCGGAGTCGGGGATGCCCCCGATGAACCGGGCGAGCACTGCTTCGCGGTCCCCGGCGGTGCCCAGCACCTCGTTGAGCATCTCCACCGTGTGCTCCTCGCGCGAGGCGACCGCGGAGTAGCGGTGCGGGCGGGTCGAGCGTTCACGCCGGACCATGTCCTTGCGCTCCAGCCGGGAGAGCACGGTCAGCACTGTGGTCACGGCGAGGTCCTCGCCGAGCCGGTCGCGCACGTCGTTCGCGCTGAGCGATTCGGCGCTGTCCCAGAGCAGGCCCATGACTGAGCGCTCAAGTCCTCCGAGAGTGGCCATCGTGATTGGGCTCCTTAGTGCGTTGACACGTCGACAAGGCTGCTGAGAGCGCTCATCAAGGCGGCATCTCGGTCAGTTGATGTCAGAAAGGATACTCCTGCTGACGCTCCGATTTCTACACGCTGTAGTAATGGTGTGTCATGTTGCGGCGACCGCCGCGGCGGCCAGCGCCTCGGGGCTCGGGGCGACGGCGTCGACCCCGCGTTCCAGCGGAATCCCCGACCCGTCGCGGCGCACCATCTCAGAGGGCAGATTCCGTGCCACGCCGTTGCGTGCGGCCCCGAGCGCCGGACCGATCCCGGCCCATCCGAGTCGCAGATGGTCCTCGCCGCGCATGAAACGATGCGCCCGCACTCCGGCGGTGCCGCGACCCTTGGCCGGGAACTCGGAGAAGTCGGTGAGCTTGATGCTGCCTGCCTCGAAGCCCTCCAGCGGGGTGTCCCCGGCGGCGAGGGTCACGACCAGCGCCCCGGCGCTTCCCTGGTTCCCCGGCGCGGAGTCTTCAGCCTGATTTCCGGCGTCGTCCTGGGCTCCGGCGGCGGGCACCACCGAGAAGGTGATCACGGCATCCTCGGGTGCCAGCTTGATGCCGAGCATCCCGGCCGCGGTGCGTCCCTGGGCGCGGACCAGCGCCGCCTCGAAGCGCAGCAGCTGCGCGCCGGCGGTGATGAAGCAGAGCTGATCGGCGTCGTCGGCGGCCACGGCGGCCCCGATGACCCGGTCCTGGGCGCGACCCTCGCCCTTGAGCGAGATGACCTCCCAGTCGTCGCGGTTCAACGGGTAGTCCGGGTTGACCCGCTTCACCCGGCCCTGGGCGGTGCCCAGCGCGATGACGGCGTCCAGCGGGACGAAGGCGAGCAGCTCCTCGTTCTTCTCCAGGTGCAGGAACTCCTTGGCCTTCACGCCCTGGTTGAGATTGACCATCCCGGAGGACATCTCCACGGCGGGCATGTCCACCACCGGGACGCGGATCATCCGGCCCGCGGTGGTGACCGCGCCGATCTCGCCGCGGGCGCTGGTGGGCACCACGGAGATCAGCGCGTCGTGGCGGGCGCGCCGGGTCGGGTGCACCAGTGAGGAGCGGTTGGTGGTGCGGGCGAGCTGTCCTGAGCTGGAGAGCACCGCCCAGCACGGAGCGTCGGGGATCTGCAGGCTGGAGCCGGCGGCGGGCGCGGCAGGGTCCGGCTGCGCGGAGACGGCGGGGGCAGCCTCGGCGTCGAGCAGCTCGGTGCGCCGGTCATCGCCGTACTTCGCGGCCACCTCGTCGAGCTCATCGGCGACCAGGCTGCGCAGCCGCGCCTCGGAGCCCAGGATCGCTTCGAGCTCCGCGATCTCGGCCTCCAGGCGCTCCTTCTCCTGCTCGAGCTCCAGCGCGGAGTACCGGGTGAGCTGGCGCAGGCGCAGCTCCAGGATGTGATCGGCCTGGGCCTGGCTGAGATCGAAGATCGTCATCAGCCGAGTCCGGGCGGCCGCGGTGTCCTCGGCGGCGCGGATGATCTGGATCACCTCGTCGATGTCGAGGATCGCGACGAGCAGCCCCTCGACCAGGTGCAGCCGGGCCTGGCGCTTGCGCAGCCGGTAGGCGCTGCGGCGGCGGACCACGTTGAGCCGGTGGTCGACATAGACCTCCAGCATCTCCAGCAGACCCAGGGTGCGCGGCTGGCCGTTGACCAGCGCGACGTTGTTGATCCCGAAGGAGTCCTCCAACGGGGTGTGCCGGTAGAGCTGGGCCAGGACCGCCTGCGGGTTGAAGCCCGCCTTGAGCTCGATGATCATCCGCAGCCCGTGCTTGCGGTCGGTGAGGTCCAGGACGTCGGAGATGCCGGTGAGCTTCTTCGCCTGCACCGCATCCTTGATCTTCTCGATGACCTTCTCGGGCCCGACCATATAGGGCAGCTGGGTCACCACGATCCCGGTCTTGCGGGCCGAGACCTGCTCGATGGAGACCTTCGCGCGGGTCTTGAACGAGCCGCGGCCGGTGCGGTAGGCGTCGCGGATGCCCTCGAGCCCCACGATCCGTCCGCCCGAGGGCAGGTCGGGGCCGGGGATGTGGCGGATCAGGTCCTCGAGCGTGGACTCCGGGTGCAGGATCAGGTGTTTGGCGCCGTTGATGACCTCGCGCATGTTGTGCGGGGGCATGTTCGTCGCCATGCCCACGGCGATGCCGGAGGCGCCGTTGACCAGCAGGTTCGGGAAGGCGCTGGGCAGCACCCCGGGCTGGGTGAGCTGGTTGTCATAGTTGGGCTCGAAGTCGACGACGTCTTCGTCGAGGTCGGCCGTCATCGACAGGGCCGCGGCGGTCATCCGCGCCTCGGTGTAGCGCGGGGCGGCGGGCCCGTCGTCGAGCGAGCCGAAGTTGCCGTGGCCATCGACCAGCGGCAGGCGCAGCGCGAAGGACTGCGCCATCCGCACCAGCGCGTCGTAGATCGCGGCGTCGCCGTGCGGGTGCAGCTTGCCCATCACCTCGCCCACCACGCGGGCGGACTTCACATGGCCCTTCTCCGGGCGCAGCCCCATGTCGGCCATCATGTAGAGGATCCGGCGCTGCACCGGCTTCAGGCCGTCCCGGGCGTCAGGCAGGGCGCGGGAATAGATCACCGAATACGCGTACTCCAGGAAGGAGGTCTCCATCTCCGCGGAGACGTCGATGTCGATGATGTTCTCCTCCGGGGTGACCGGGGGAGTGTCGGCGCTCTTGGAACGGCGGGCCATAGCGAGGGTGCTGGTCCTGTATCTCTCGGTGGGCGGGTGCAGGTCCCGACTGCCGGGCAGCCGGGAGGGCCGGAGGTGGTCAGAGGGTGGGTATCTATCTCCGGGCGGGGGTGGTTAGTCTTGATCCTATGGGTGAGACACCCCGAACCGGCGGATATCCGGCGCACTGGGAAGCAGATGTCGTGCTGCGCGATGGGGCCGCGGCCCATCTGCGCCCGATCAGCCCGGAGGACGCGGAGCGGCTGCAGCGCCTGCATTCCTCCCAGTCCGAGTCCTCGATCTACCTGCGCTATTTCACCTTCAAGTCCGCGCTGACCGAGAAGGAGCTCGCCCGGTTCACCCGGGTGGACCACGTGGACCGGGTCGCGATGGTGATCCTGCTCGACGAGGAGATCATCGGGGTCGGCGGCTATGACCGGATCGAGGGCACCCGTGAGGCGGAGGTCTCGTTCAACATCTCCGACCGGCACCAGGGTCGCGGACTCGGCTCGGTGCTGCTCGAGCACCTCGCCGCCGCCGGACGCGAGCGCGGGCTGGAGCGCTTCTCCGCCGAGGTGCTCCCAGAGAACCGCAAGATGCTCGGGGTCTTCTCCGAGGCCGGCTACGAGACCCAGCGCAGCTTCGAGGACGGCGTGGTGATGGTGGAGTTTCCCATCGACCCGACCGAGAAGTCTCGGGCGGTGATGGAGGCCCGCGAGCATCGCGCCGAGTCCCGCAGCGTCGCGGAGCTGCTGGCCCCGGAACAGGTCGCCGTCATCGGGGCCTCGCGCGAGTACGGCTCGGTGGGCTATCACCTCGTGCAGAACCTCATCGAGGGCCACTTCACCGGCGGGGTGCACTCGGTGAACCCGGAGGCCTTCGAGGTCGGCGGGGTCGAGGCCTACGCCTCGCTGGCGCACATCAAGCAGGAGGTGGACCTCGCCGTCGTCGCCGTGCCGGCTGAGCACCTGCCCGAGGTGATCGCCGACTGCGGCCGCAACGGGGTCAAGGGGATCCTGGTGGTCACCGCCCCTGACCTGGGACGCGACGCCGACGCGGAGGACGCCCGGCGGTTGGACCAGCGGGAACTGGTCCGGCTGGCCCGACGCTGGGGGATGCGGGTGATCGGTCCCGCCTCGGTGGGGCTGCTGAACACCGACCCAGACGTCTCGCTGAACGCCTCGCTGTCCCCGACCATGCCGCTGCGCGGGGGCGTGGGCCTGTTCAGCCAGTCCGCCTCGATCGGGGTCTCGCTCTTCGCCCAGGCCAACCGGCGCGAGCTCGGGCTCTCCTCGGTGATCTCTGCCGGCAACCGGGCGGACCTCTCGGGCAATGACGCGATGCAGTACTTCGAGGACGACGACTCCACCCGCGCCGTCGGGGTCTATCTGGAGAGCTTCGGCAACCCGCGCAAGTTCTCCCGGATCGCCCGCCGGCTCTCCCGCACCAAGCCGGTGGTCGTGGCCAAGTCCGATGTGATGGGACGCAGCCTGCCCCCGGGCCATGAGGTGCGCACGACCCGGGCGCCGATGGGCGCGGTGGACTCGATGCTGGAACATTCCGGGGTGATCCAGGTGGGAAACCACGATTCGCTCATGGACGTGCTCCAGGTGCTCGCCACCCAGCCGCTGCCCGGCGGCGGACGCGTAGGGATCCTCTCGAACTCGCCGTCGATGAGCCGGATCCTCGCCGACACCGCCGGCACCCTGGACCTGACCGCGACCCACGTCGTCGGAGACCTCGATCTTGATCTTCCCCGCGCCGAGGCCGACGCCGCGCTGGCCGGGGCCCTGGAGGCGCTCTTCACCGCAGAAGATGTGGACGCGGTGGCGCTGTGCCTGCAGCCCGCGGTGACCGGGGAGCACTATGACCACAGCCGGCTGATCTCGCAGACCGCGCGCCAGCACACCAAGCCGATGGTCGCGTCCTGGATCGGGGTGCTCGACACCAGCGTGCCGCTGAACCACATCGGCAACGCCGCGCCGGTGATCGAGAAGGGGTCGCTGCAGCAGGGCTTCCCGGTGTTCTCGTCCCCGGAGCGGTCGCTGACCGCTCTGGCGAAGATCGTGCGTTACCAGCGCTGGCGCTCCCAGGGCATCGGTGAGCCTTATGTGCCCGCAGGGCTCGAGGGCACCACCGTGGCCCGGCGCGGGGACGAGCTGCTCGACGGCTGGCTCGAGGATGTCCCCGGCGCAGAGGTGCGCCAGCTCGAGCCGGAGCGCTGCGCGGAGCTGCTCGAGGCCTACGGGCTTTCACTGCTGCGCTCGGTGGCCTTCTCCACCGAGGAGGAGGCACTGGCCGCGGCGGAGACGCTCGGCTATCCGGTGGCGGTGAAGTCCACGAACACCTACCTGCGTCACCGCCTGGACCTCGGCGGGGTGCAGCTGAACATCGAGGACGCCGAGGCGCTGCGCCGAGCGATCGCAGAGATGCGCCGGGTGCTGGCCGACTACGGGGCGGCGGGCCTGGAGCTGCAGTCCATGGCGCCCGCCGGGCAGGGCTGCGTGATCCGGGCGATCGAGGATCCGCTGATGGGTCCGGTGGTCTCCTTCGGGCTCTCCGGCGACGCGGTGGAGCTGCTCGACGACTGGGCCCACGCCGTCCCGCCGCTGACCGATCAGGACGTGCGCGGACTGGTCCAGAGCCCCCGCGCGGCCAAGCGGCTCTTCGGCTATAAGGGCGTGCCCGCGGTGGACCTCGCCGCCTTGGAGGACACGCTGCAGCGGGTGGCCACGCTGAAGGACAACCATCCCCAGGTCGCGTCCCTGGAGCTGACCCCGGTGCTGGCCTCACCGGAGGGGGTCCAGGTGCTGCACGCCGCGATCGAGATCGCGAACCCCGAGCAGCGCACCGACTCGGCCCGCCGCGCGATCAGCCGCTACTGACCCCCTCCTCCTGGGGTGCGGGTCGGAGCCGTGGGACCCCGGCTTGGATCAGCTTGGCCGCCAGCGCCTCCGGGTGGGTGAGATCGGTCCAGTCCCAGCGGGTCACGGCGCGTCCGGTGCGCCGGATCGCGTCCTCGCGCCGCTTCTCCGCATAGTGCACCTGCTTCGCGGAGCGTCCCCGCAGCATGGCCTCGTCGAAGTACTTCCCGAGCCCGTCGAACTCCCCGACGATCCTCCGTGAGGATGATCCGGACCGCGAGCCGCTCTCCACGGTCCATTCGAAGTCCACGCGCTCGTCTCCGATCTCGGTGGTGATCCACACCTGAAGATCCGGGGCGGCGAAGCCCAGCTGGTGGATCACCGCCCGTGAGACGGATTCGCCGGGGGACTCGGCGCGCGCATCCGCGAAGCACAGCGCGGCCCGGAACCGCTTGTTGAGCCGCTGCGCAAGGAACGGGTCCCCCAGGTCAGCGGATCCGTTGTGACCTCGGGGGGCGCAGCCAGCAGGGCCTGGCCGCGCTGCGCGAGGAACGGGTCCAGGACCGCCACGGCCTCGGGGAAGTCCAGGCGTGCGACGGCGTCGGGC
This sequence comes from Nesterenkonia maliinae, assembly GCF_051262655.1. Lineage (NCBI taxonomy): Bacteria > Bacillati > Actinomycetota > Actinomycetes > Micrococcales > Micrococcaceae > Nesterenkonia > Nesterenkonia maliinae. The sequence goes on from NZ_JBIMEY010000001.1 coordinate 173,094, forward strand.
AGCGCCAGCTCCAGCGGCTCCACCCAGTACCCTGCCTCGGGCCCGGTCACTGCGGGCAGGGCCGACGCCGTCATCGGCTCGCGCCGAGAGATCCCGACCAGGCTGGGGTCCTGCGTGCGCAGGGTGACGTGCGGCGGCGTCGTGAGCGGGAGCCCGTGGAGCAGCAGCGCCGAGTCGCGGCAGAACAGCGAGTTCGGCCGACGGTGCGCCATGGCGGCCACGGCGATCTGCGCACGGATCCACGGCGGGGACCTCACCCAGGCAGCGGCGTCGACGTAGATGCCGCGGCGCACCCGGAGCAGCTCCGCGGCGGCCACCTGGGCGGAGAGTCGGGTGGCGCTGTGCAGGTCATCGGGCTGCCAGGCGGACCGGATCAGCCGGATCGGCGCGGGGTCAGTGAGCGCGGAGACGGTGAGGTCGCCGAGGTCGGTGGAAGCATCGTGCGTCATCGCTCCACCGTGCCGCGGCGCCGACCCGCTCACCAGAGCGGACGCTGGACTGTGGAGAACCCCACTCCTCCTGGGCAGTTGCAGATTCCGGTGGATACGTTCCTACCGGAATCTGCAACTGCCCAGGAGGGGTTAGAGGACGCTGCCGGTGGCCTGGATGTGGTCGCGCAGCCTGGCCAGGCCCTGGTCCAGGCTGACCTTCGGGGTCCAGTCCAGCGCCTGCTGGGTGGTGCGCTGGTCGAACCAGTGCGCGGTGGAGAGCTGCTCGGCGAGGAACTTCGTCATCGGGGGTTCGTCGGCGCGCGGGCCGGCGATCGTCTCGCTGAGCGCCCAGACGCGTTCGACGACGGCGCCCAGTCCCTTTGCCAGCCCGGGCGCCAGGCGGAGCCGGGGTGCCGGGGCGCCGCCTGCCGCGGCGATGCCGGTGATCAGCTCGGCGATCGGGCGGGGCTCGCCATTGGTCAGGACCAGCCGCTGTCCCGCGATCTGCGGAAGCCGACGCAGTCCGGCGAGGAACGCGTCCACGGCGTTGTCGATGTAGAGCATGTCCACCAGCGCGGCTCCGGAGCCGAGGATCGGCATCCGTCCGGAGCGGGCGCGGTCGATGATCCGGCTGGTCAGCTGCCCGTCGCCGGGACCCCAGACCAGATGCGGGCGCAGGATCAGCACGTTGAGATCCGTCCCCCCGCGGGCCTCGGCGATGAGCTCGGCCTCAGCCTTGGTCTGCGCGTAGCTGCCCACGGCGTGCTGCGGGTCAGCCGGTCCGGCGCCGGCGCCGATGAGCGAGGCTCCGGCGTGGGCCACCGAGGGGGAGGAGACATGCAGGAAGTCGGTCACCCCGGCCGCCACTGCGGCGTCGAGCATCCGCTGGGTGCCACGCACGTTGACCTCTAAGAAGTCCTCATGCCGACCGGAGACCGAGACCTTGGCGGCCATGTGGATCACGGCATCCTGCCCGGCGGCGGCGCGGGCGACGGCGGCGGAATCGCTGAGCGAGCCGCGCACCTCGCGCACCCCGGCCAGTCCGGAGGTGCCGCGCTGCAGCACCGTGACCTGGAAGCCCTCCTCCGCGAGTCGCTGGGCCACGCTGCGGCCGAGCAGCCCCGAGGCCCCCGTGACCAGGACCCTTGCGCCGGGCTCGATCAGCCGGCTCACGGAGTCCCGACCTTCTCGCCGGCGAGCACCTTCTCGGCCCAGCGGGCCAGTCGGGTGCGATCGATCTTGGAGTTGTGCCGCACATCGGTGGGCAGCTCCTCGAGCACCAGCACGGCCGCCACCGGCACCGAACCTGCGGCCTCGCGGACGCGGGCGGCGAAGCTGGTCTCGGCCACGGGGGAGCTGCTGGTGCGCAGGCTCCGGTCCGCGACGGGCTCCACGATCACCACGACAGCCTGGGTGCCCTGCGGGCCCACCGGCACGGCGGCGCTGCGCGCGACCTCCTCGAGCGCATCGACCGGGGTCTCCACGGTGCCGGGCCCGAGCGGCCCGGCGGGGGTGGTGAGCACGTGCTGCAGCCGCCCCTCGATCCAGAGCCGGTTCTCGGCGTCGAAATGTCCGATGTCGTTGGTCCGGTGCCAGAGCAGCCCGTCCAACGTGTCCCGGCGGGAAGCCCGCTCGGTCTGCCAGAGCCCGTCATAGCTAGCCTTCAGGTGCGCGGCGGAGACCACGATCTCACCAAGCCTGCCGACGGCGTCACTGGGATCCAGCAGCTCGTCCGAGGGCTGTCCCAGCTCGTCCAGCGGAGCCAGCGCGAAGCGCACGCCCGCGACCGGGGTGCCCACGCAGACGCCGGACTGACCGGTGGTGATCGCCTCGATCACCTGCCGGCGCTCGATGTCGGCCTGCAGCAGACCCTCGGTCATTCCGTAGGGGGTATGGATCTCGGCGTTCGGGAAGATCTCCTGGACCGCGTCGAGCAGGTCCGGGTGCACCGGTGCTCCCGCGGAGAGCACCAGCCTGATGTCGGAGAGGCCGCGCCGCTGCAGCGCGCTCAGCTCGCCCGCGGTGGCGACGACGTTGCGCAGCGCCGCGGGGGAGCCGAAGAACATCGTGGCGGTCCCGGCCAGGGCGGCGTCCGCCACGGCCTGGGCGGTCAGCGTGGCCGGGCGGGTCACCGACATGTCGGGAGTCACGGAGGTGGCCCCGATGGCCGGGCCCAGCAGCGCGAAGGGCGCGAAGCCGGCGATCAGCGAAGACCCGGGACTGATGTCGAGGTGCTCGACCAGCAGCGCCACCAGCGCGCCGAGCCGACCGTGGGTGTACATGACGCCCTTGGCCGGGCCGGTGGAGCCGGAGGTGAACAGGATCGCCACAGGGTCCTCGGCGGCCGGGGCGGGCAGCTGGTCCGGGGTGGCGCCCTCGTGGCGGCGCAGCAGCGCCTCCACGGAGGTCACGGTGCCCAGCAGACGGGCCCGGCGGCCGGAGAGGTTCTGCGCGCTGATCCGCTGTCCGGGCCAGCCGAGGCTGCGCGCGAGGGTCAGACCGGGAAGCTCGCCGATGACCCAGTCGGGGCGTGCGGCTCGAACGGCGCGGGTCATCCCGCGGACGCCGAGGCCGGCGTCGGCGACGACTGCCACGGCGCCGATGCGCATGCAGGCATAGAGGATCACGGTCAGCGAGGCGCCGGGCTGGACCAGCAGCGAGACGCGGTCGCCGTGGCGGACACCGGTATGGGTCAGGCCCACTGCCAGCGCATCCACCTGCGCGCGCAGTTCGGCCCAGCTCAGCGCGCGGTCACCGGTGGCGGCATCCTCGGCGCTGCTCCAGGCCTCGGGCTCCGCGGTCATGTCGACGACGGCCGGGCTCAGCCGACGCTCGGAGCGCGCGAGCTCGGTCAGCTGTTCCTGGAGTCCGAGCACCTTCCGCGCCGGGGCAGGAGACTTCAGCTCCGCGCGGGCTTCTCTGCCGGGGCCGAAGTGGTCATCGAGCCAGGTGAAGATGGGGGTGCTCAGGTCCCGGTCCTCGGCGAGCATGTGGCCGGCACCTTCGAAGCGGTGCAGGTCGGCGTGCGGCACGCGGGACTGCAGGTCAGCGAGGTAGCGGTCCTGGAAGACCGGGTCCTTCGGTCCCCAGAGCAGCAGCGTGGGCTTGTCCCACTCGCGCAGGCCGGAGGAGACCTCGGTCAGCGCGGCGCGGGAGACGTGGGAGTTCTCCGCGGGGATGTCGGCGACGAATCCGCCGATGCCGCCGCGCCCGTTCCGTGACGTGTAGGGGGCCCGGTAGGCCTCGCGCACGTCCTCGGGAAGCGTCTGCTCGGTCAGTCCGAGGGTGACCTTGAGGAATGCCTCGCTGGTGACCGTGACGGCGGGGAGCACCGCTGGAGCCATCGCGGCGCGGAGCGCGGCGGGGACCTGATCATCCTCCGGGTGGTCCACGGCGGTGTTCAGCGTGATGGCGGCGTCGACCCGGTCGCGCTGGCGTACGGCCCAGCCCAGCGAGATGATGCCGCCCCAGTCATGTCCGAGGGTGACCAGCCGGGAGCTGGTGTCAACGTCCAGGGTGTCCATGAGCGCGTCGAGGTCGCTCAGGCGGGTCGGGAGCCGCCGGTAGCTGACCGCATCGGCGGCTGGCGGGACCGGGTGGGAGAGCCGGTCGGAGAAGCCCATGTCCAGCTGATCGGGGGCGATGACGCGCCAGGCGGCGCCGCTGTGGGCGCGCTCCAGGGATCCGACGATCACCTCGCGCCACAGGTAGGACCAGGTGGGGTTGCCGTGCACCGCGAGGATCGTGCCGGTGGGTGTGATCCCGCGCGCGGCCAGCGCCGGTCCGGTGTCCAGCACGTGGAAGGTCCGGGCGCCGTCGGCGGTCTTGGCCGTCACCAGCCGGGACCACGCGGGGTCCAGACCGGGGAAGTCCGTGCCGGGGGCGCGGTCAGAGGGAAGCCGCGCAGGCGCGGCGGGAATCGGGGTGAACCGGCCAGTGAGGTCCGAGAGGCTCACCACTGGATCTCCAGCATCGCGGTGTTCAGTCCGGAGCCGACGCCGATGCACAGCACCCGGTCTCCGCGCTGCAGCCGGTCGGCTTCCCTGGAGAGGGTGATCGGCAGCGAGGCGGGTCCGACGTTGCCCAGCTCCGGGAAGGTGACGGGGACGCGCTTCTTGTCCAGCTTGGCGGCCTTCACGATCGAGGAGGTGTGCATCTGCGAGACCTGGTGGGTGACGTAGGTGTCCATGGAGTCCCAGTCGAAGTGCTCGCGGGCATCTTCAAGGGCGTTCATGACCAGCTCGATGCCGCCGTCGAGCAGCCCGCGGGCGTCGGTGTACATGCCGTTGTGATCGCCCACGCACAGACCGTGGTGCTGCGTCGCGGCCCGGGTGACGCCGCCGATGATCCGGTGGCCCTCCGGGTGCAGATCTGCCGGTCCGATCACTGCCGCGGCGGCCCCGCAGCCCAGGGTGAGCGAGGCGAACTCCGCCATGAACTCCTCCCGCGAGGCCATCTTCTCGAGCGAGTTGATCCGCTCGATCGTGGCTTCCTGGACCTTGCGGGTGTCCTCCCCGTTGACGATCAGCACGTATTTGGCCTGACCGGCGTCGATCATCGAGCTGGCAAGCGTGATGGCGTTGACGAAGCCCAGGCAGGCGTTGGTGATGTCGAAGTTCATCGCCGAGGTGGGCAGTCCGAGGTCACTGTGGATCCCGACCGCGACGGAGGGCTCCAGATGTTCCCGCGACACCGAGGTGTTGATCATCATCGAGATGTCCTCGGGTGCTATCCCAGCGGCGGCCAGCGCTCGGCGCCCGGCTTCGGCGGTCCCGGCACGGACATCACCCGGTCCTGACCAGTGGCGGCGAGTCTTCACCCCCGCGACCCGCTGGAGCAGCCCGGTGGGCAGCTTGAGACGTTTGAGCGCATCCGCCAGACGCCGGTCAAGGTCCTTCGACGTGAGGACTTCCGGGGCCTGCACCTCCGTCACGGAGAGGAGAGCGGCGTTGCGGTGATGAAAAGTAGCGTTTCCTGGCACCGGACCAGTATCCCGTATGTGGGGCGCACCCGCGAATCGCGCCACCGGATAGCATGGAATCCATGACGTTCAGCAAGCACGGGTCCGGAGGGCAGCGCAGCCCCGCCCCGACCTCAAGCCTCAAGGAAGCAGTCGAGCGCGGCGGCTTCTATCCCTCTCTGGTGCTGCACACCCTCGATGAGGCACTCGACGAGCGTGAGGCCAGCCATCAGATCGTGCACGTGGACACCCATTTCGACATGGAGGAGGTCCACCGACACATCACCGTGCTCGCCCTGGCCGAGGACATCATCGTCGTCGCCCATCTCGATGACCATGACCTCGAGGCCGACGACGGGCCCGCCTTCGGCCACGGGGACTCCCCGCATCCTCGGCGCGCCGACACCGTGGCGCGGATCTCCACCGAGGTGGTCCCGGTCAGCCGGATCCGCTCGCTGATCCTGTCCGAAGTGCACAGGACTCCGGAGAACTTCACTCCTGAGCGATCACTTGCTGAGGTCTCGTTGAACCTGACCTGGACCGGAGGTGCGCGGTTCGACACCTACCCGGCCGAATGCGGGAACCCGGAGTGTGTGCCCGACCACGGGGACACCGGCAACTGGGTGCCCGAGGACATCGCCCTGCGCATCGCCGCCACCGCCGAGGGCGACACAGCCGTGGACGAGGCCCGCGGATTCGTCCGCGCGCTGCGTCGAGCCTGCATCAAGCACACCCGCTGAACTGCCCGCCGCCATGACCCCCGAGAACCGCCGCGCCCGCCCGCTGCCGCCTGCCCCGGACTACGACGGCGCCCACCTGCGTCATGTGCTGACCTCGGCCGCCGCCTCGCTGGGCCTGGACGGGTTTGAGAACCGGCTGAGCCTCCCCGAGGCCACCGCCACCGTGGTGCTGATGGTCGACGGGCTCGGGGACGCGCTGCTCGCCCGCTACTCCGGCCACGCCCGCTTCCTGGCGTCGGCGTGGCGCAGCTCCAGCGCACAGATCCTCGACGTCGGGGTGCCGACGACGACGGCGGCCTCCCTGGGCTCGCTGGGCACCGGGACCACGCCGGGCGAGCACGGTCTCGTCGGCTACGACATCCTGGCTCCGGAGCTGGGCCGGATGGTCAACATGCTCGGAGGCTGGGACCCCCAGGTCGACCCGGCGCTGTGGCAGCCGCACCCCTCCGTGCTGGCCCGCGCCGCGGCAGCCGGCGCCGGCGTGCTCACCGCGTCCCGACCGAAGTTCGTGGACTCCGGACTCACCCAGGCGGTGCTGAGCGGCGGCGAGTTCCGCGGCGCCGCCAGGATGGACGCTCGCTTCCGGCTCACCACGGACTGGATCCAAGCCCAGCGACCCGCTAAGGGCGCGGTCCGGCAGGGGCCCGCCCCGCGCCAGCTGGTGTATCTCTACGTGGACGAGCTGGACAAGACCGGCCACCGCTATGGGGTGGACTCCCCGCAGTGGTTGGAGATGCTGGAGATGCTCGACGCCGAGGCGGAGCGCTTCACGACGGATCTGCGCCGCCGCTATGGGGATCAAGTCTCGGTGCTGCTGACCGCGGACCACGGCATGGTCGACATCGCCCCGGAGAACCGCCTGGACTTCTCCGCCCAGCCCCAGCTCCTCGAAGGGGTCCGCCACACCGGAGGCGAGCCGCGCCTGGTCCAGCTCTACGCCGAGCCGGGCACCGAGCCCGAGACCATCGCCGCAGCCTGGGAGCAGGAGTATAGGGATCAGGCCTGGATCCTCACCCGCGAGCAGGCCCGCACCGCGGGATGGTTCGGGACCGTGGAGGAGCGGGTCGCTGCGCGCATCGGGGACGTGCTGGTGGCCACCCACAGCGATATCGCGCTCTACCACTGCGACCGGGTCGGCAAGGCCCCGATGGACATGGTGGGCCAGCACGGCTCGCTCACCGAGGCTGAACGCCGCGTGCCGCTGCTGCGTCTGGGCGCCTAGGAGACTGAGCCGGGCCTGATGAGCGGACCGGCCGTGACATGGCACGGTGCGCCCGCCGTCAGTCGTTCTTGGAGCCGAACAGGATGTCGTCCCATTTCGGCATGCTCGCCCGACGCGCCGGTGCACGCTTCCGCGGCTTCTCCGCGGCCTCAGGCTCACTCGACCCAGGCTCGCCCGGCCCAGGCTCGCTCGGCCCAGCCTCGTCCGCGGCGGCTGCCGGGGCCTCGGCTGTGGTGCCGGTGCGCTCCTCAGACTCACCCTCATAGGCGAAGCCCCAGGCGTCGAGCCGGCCATCGCCGGCTCCGGCGGGCGAGTCTTCGGCACCCGACTCGGAGGTGTCAGCGGAGCTGCCGGCTGCAGAGTCTGTCGCGTCAGCCGGGCCGTCGGGTGCGCTGGCGGCAGACCCATCCTCGTCGGCAGGTGCCTCTTCCTGGGCTGTCTGCCGGTTCTTGACCGGGCGCAGCCGGGGCAGCGGAACGGTGGAGTGTTCGTCCTCGTCGCCGGCCGCAGAGCTCCCGGACGTCGCGGGGCTGACCGGGGTCGCTGCGGCACCGGCGGAGCTGTCGCGGTCCTGCGGGTCCTGCCGGTTGAGCATCAGGGCGAGGCGATCGTCGGCCTCGGCATCGGCGCCCAGGCGCTGGCCGCGGCGGGCGCGCAGGACGTCGAGCAGGTCCTCATGCTCGCGTCCCTCGCCCCGGGGGCCGGTCTCGGAGCGAGTCGCTGAAGCGTTGCCCGGCGCGGAGGTACGAGCGCTGCGCGGGCTCGCCTCGGCCTGCCGGGACCCGGCGGAACCGGACGGCGCCCCGGGCGCAGGAGTCGAGGAGGCCTGGGTGGGCACGGAGCCTCCGCGGCGGTCCGCGGCGGTCTCCACGTCAAAGACTGAGTCCACGGCGCTCAGCCGCCTCCGCGCACCGGCAGCAGAGCTCTGGGTCTCACCCTTGCCGTGCGAAGCGCTCGGCGTCGTCGCGGTGAGCGCGCTGAGCGATTCGGCCCAGCGGTTGGCCGCCCGCAGGTGCGAGGTCTCCGGCTGGAAGGTCCACTCCGCCGGGGGCCTGAGGCCGATGCCGGTGCCGTGGGTGGAGGAGGAATCGACGTCGAAGACGCAGGTGATCTGCCACAGGCCGTCCTCACGTCGCCAGGAGTCCCACGCGAGGGTGGTCAGGTCCACATCCATGGCGCGCAGCTGCACCTTGACCATGGCATCGAGGCTTGCCGGATCATCGCCGAAGGCCGCGCGGTGGGCCTCGGCGGAGGAGGCGGGCGCGACCTGAGTGGACCGCGCGCGCTGGGCGATATAGGCCCGCTCGGCGTGGACCGGGCTGGCGTACCGGTCGACATGGGCAGCGGTCAGCCCGGACGCCGCGACCACCTCATCCACGGTGGCCCCGGCGCGGAGCCGGGCCTGGATCTCCCGCGGGGTCAGCGGAGTTGTGGCGGGGCTGGACTGGGACGAACGGACCGGGGGGCGAGTCGCGGCGTGACGCAGGGCTTCATCCATCGGCAGCGCGAACTCCCGCCCTGACTCGTCGGAGAGGATGAGCTGCGCCACGTTCTCCTCGTCATTGACCCCGACGATGCGCAGGTGCTGCATTTGGGCTTCCTCCGAAGAACGAGCTGGTGGTTATTCGGGACACTGTATCGCGGGGAGGTGCAAAAACCGGTGTGGTGCTCAACCACTCCTGGAAGGATTGCTCAATCGGGCCTCCCATGACATTCTTTGCTCCTCATCCCACCTACCAGCTGTGTCGCAAGCCCCTCTGTGTCAGCCCAGGGCTCAACGGGTCCGCAGGATTTGGTCCTGTGATCCGGATAGGACACAATCTGTCCGACCTGAATTTCCCACGTGTTCTACGGACCGGGCATCAGCCCGGGTCGGCAGGGGGTCACGCACAGGGAAATCGCGCTCAATCAGCTTCAACCCGAAGCCGTTCAACGAGCGCTTCGATCTCAAGAATTCGGAGTGTGGAGCACCTCTCATGGCAACCGATTACGACGCCCCGCGGAAGAACGACGACGAAAGCAGCGAAGATTCGATCGAGGAGCTGAAGAACCGGAACACGTCACGGCAGTCCTCTGTGGTCGACGAGGACGAGACCGAGGCCGCTGAAGGGTTCGAGCTCCCCGGTGCCGACCTCTCCGATGAGGAGCTGCAGGTTCGCGTGCTGCCCGCTCAGTCGGATGAGTTCACCTGCTCATCCTGCTTCCTCGTGCGTCATCGCTCCCAGGTGGCTCGCGAGGAGAACGGCATGTTCTTCTGCAAGGACTGCGAGGCCTGAGCGCCTCGCAGCAGAACTGACGCGGAAGCCCTCAGCCAGTGACGGCCTGAGGGTGTCCGCGTCGCCAGAAACTCATATCACTCGAAACTGACGCCGTGCTCCTGCACGGGCTCCACGGAGCCCAACGCGGAGAGCACGGCGTTCGGCTTTCTGGTGGAGAAGAGCCAGTACGGGGTGGCGTCCCGGGGGTCGACGATCTGGGCGGTGATGACCGGCCCGATCCAGCCGCGGATGCACTGGTAGGAGCTCGCATCGAAGCCGGGTCCGAGCTGTTCCCGGGCGGCGTCTCCGCTGTGCGCCACGATCCGGCCCAGGTGCACCGTCTGGATCCGGGCACGTCCCACCCGCAGCCAGCCCGGAGTCACCTCGATGGTCGGGGTGGTGATGACCAGCCCGAAGATCACCAGCCCGATTCCGATGAACATGGTCAGCACCCCGAAGGTGATGCTGATCGGGAAGAAGATCAGCGAGATCGATGCTCCCACCATGACTCCGGCGACCCACAGCCACCAGGCCGGCCACAGCTTCTCGGTGTAGATCGGGGCGGCGTCGCGCGCGGCCCCGGGGGAGGCAGCTTCAGCACTCTCGTCACTCATGCCTCTATCGTCGCATGTCCGACTGAGAGCGGGGTTGAGCCCGACGGTAGACTCGGGGCTGTGAATCGCATCTCAGTACCTCTCAAGCAGCTGGACCCGGACCTCGACGTGCCGCGCTACGCCCATCCCGGTGATGCCGGGGCCGACCTCCTCACCGCGGAAGAGTTCACGCTCGAGCCGGGGGAGCGCCGACTGGTCCCGACCGGTGTCGCGCTGGCCGTCCCGCCGGGGTGGGTCGGTCTGGTGCATCCGCGCAGCGGACTCGCGGTCCGCCACGGGATCACAGTGGTCAATGCCCCGGGGACGGTGGACGCTGGGTATCGTGGTGAGATCAAGGTGTGCCTGCTCAACACGGACCGCCACGAGGCGGTCCACTTCGCCCGTGGAGACCGGATCGCTCAGCTGCTTCTGCAGAAGGTGGAGCAGGCTGACTTCACCCTGGTGGACGAGCTCGAGACGAGCGACCGGGGTGCAGGCGGCTTCGGCTCCACCGGGCGATAGGACAGCAGCAGAACCGACCAGGAGGACAGGCATGCTCTTCGGCAAGAAGAAGACCCCAGCGACGCAGAAACCGGAGACAGATTCGACCCCGGCACCAGCTGCGCAGGCGGAACCAGAACAGAACCAGGCGGCCCAGAACGAGGCAGCCCAGCAGGAGACAGCTCAGAGCCAGGCAGCTCAGCACGACACGGCGCAGACCCAAGCGTCAGGGACCGACGACGCCGTCGCCCCCGGCCCGACGGTGACCTCGGTCGCGAAGCCGGTCACCGAGTCCACGCCCCTGGCGGTGCCGCGGGACTTCCGCGAGCTCGAGTCCAAGAAGGGCTATCTCGACTTCGGTGCGCTGCTGATCCCCACGGCGAAGAACCAGCAGGTCCGCCTGGACATCGACCAGAAGACCAAGCGGGTCGTTGCGCTGACCATCATGGTCGACCAGGCCAGCATCCAGGTCCAGCCCTTCTCCGCCCCGAAGTCAGGCGGCACCTGGAACGAGGTGCTCGAGCAGATCGAAGAATCGGTCATCAAGCAGGAGGGCAGGGTCAAGCGGGTCGACGGACGCTTCGGCAAAGAGCTGGCCGCCCGCGTGCCCACGGTGCTCAAGGACGGACGCAAGGGCTGGCGAGTCGCGCGCTTCATCGGCTACGAAGGCCCGCGCTGGTTCCTGCGCGGGGTGGTCGGGGGCCGCGGCGCGATCGATGCCACTGCGGCACGCGCCGTCGAGGACCTGTTCGCCAAGATCGTGGTCGTCCGCGGTGACGACCCGCTGCCGCCGCGCGAGCTGCTCCGACTGCAGCCCCCCGAGGGTGCCAAGCGGGTGGTGGTCCCGCGCAACCGGGCCCAGCGCCGCGACGACACTCCCAGCCCCAATCCCGCGGCAGCGCCGGTGAGCGATGACCGCTGACCCAGGCCAGCGAGGTCAGGACCCTGAGCGGCGGACAGACCCGGAGCCACGGACGGCGACGGGGTCTCAGAACAACCCGGCGTCGGAGCCGCACTCCGCGCCCGATCCCGCGGCCCAGTTCTCCACGGCCGCGGCCTCGCGGGTGCGCACCGGGGATGACGGATCCATCGACGTGCTGGCCTCGGTCGGGGGAGTGCGCGGACTCGTGGAGTCCTCGCTGCCCGCCGCCGCCTTCCTGATCGCTTTCCTGGTCACCGAGGAGCTGATGACCGCTCTGATCATCTCGGTGGTGATCGGTCTCGGATTCGCCGTCGCGCGGCTGGTGCAGAAGGGCTCCCTGGTACAGACCCTGGCCGGACTGGCCGGGATCCTGATCTGCGCCCTGGTGGCCTACCGGACCGGAGACGCCCGGGACTTCTACGCCTGGGGCTTCCTGATCAATGCCGGCTACCTGCTGGCGTTCCTGGTCTCCATCCTGGTCAAGTGGCCGTTCCTCGGTCTGCTCTTCGGCGTCGTCCGCGGCGAGGGACTCGATTGGCGCAAGGATCCGGTGCGTCGTCGTCGGTATTCGCTGGCCACCTGGCTGCTGCTCGCCGTCCCGGCACTGCGCCTGATCATCCAGGTCCCGCTCTACCTCGCCGACGATGTGGCCGGTCTCGGGACCGCCCGTCTGGTCATGGGGATTCCGCTCTACGCGCTGGCGCTGTGGGTCGGCTGGCTCATCTCGCGGCCTCCGCAGAGCCCGCTCGTGCTCTCGGCAGACGAGGCCGACGCAGCCGCCGCCGACCAGGCCGAACAAGAGAAGAGATGGTGAATCCGCGATGACGCAGACCCTGACGCTGGACATCGGTCCGATGGCCCACGGGGGCCACTGTGTGGCCCGCCACGAGGGTCGCGTCGTCTTCGTCCGCCACGCCATCCCGGGGGAGACCGTACGCGCCCGGGTCACCGAAGGCGGACCCGGGGCCAAATACTGGCGGGCCGACGTCGTCGAGGTGATCAACGCCTCCGACTACCGCCGCCGGCACATCTGGAAGCTCGCCGACTCGCTGCGCGCCCACGAGAACGACCGGCTCCCGGTGGGCGGCGCCGAGTTCGGCCACATCACCGACCAGCACCAGCGTCGGCTCAAGGGCCAGGTCTTCCGGGACACCATGCACCGCATCGGCGGATTCTCGATCCACGACCAGCGCCTGCCGCTGGCCTCCGGCGATGGGGAGGTCCACGTCCAGGATGTGCTCTCCGACGGGCCCTATCACGGTCTGCACTGGCGGACCCGGGCAAGCTTCGCGGTCAGCGCCGAAGGCGTGCTGAGCATGAAGCCACACCGCAGCAACGAGCTCATCGAGCTGCGCGGGATGCCGCTGGCCGTGTCCTCGATCCACGAGAGCGGGATCTTCGGCTACTGCTTCAAGGGTGCTGATCGAGTGGACGCTGTTGCCGCCGGGGCCGGACCGCAGGTCACCCTGGTCGTGCACGCGCGGACCGGTCTGGGAGAGGCCGAGCGCGAGGAGCTCATCGAACGGCTGCTGGTGCTGAACCGCCGCGAGCCGGACATCGCCAACATCGTGCTCGGCACCTCACAGCCGGAACCGGCGCCCAGCCGAAGTCGCAGCGCCGGACGCCGAGGTCGCGGAGAGCGTCCCGGCCCCGGAGCACGCACCCAGAACGGAACGGCAGCGCCGCGCCCGGAGCGGATCAGCTACGCCGTCGTCGCCGGGTCCCGCACCATCACCGAAGCGCTGCCGCTGCCAGCCGGCCCCGAAGCCGGCCCCGACGCCGGACCGGACGCCGGCCCGGCCCTGCCGACGCTGTCCAGGGTGGAGATCCAGCCCGAGGACTTCTGGCAGATCCACCGCAACGCCCCCAGCTGCCTGGTCACGGCCGTGGACGCGATGGCCCAGGTGCCTCGAGGCGCCTCCGTGGCGGACCTCTACGCCGGAGCCGGCCTCTTCACCGCCTGGGCCGCGCAGCTGGCCGGCCCCGAGGGATCGGTGCTCAGCGTCGAGGGTGCACCAGGCTCCAGCGCCAGCGCGGCCCAACTGTTCTCCGGCTCGCCCCAGGTGGAGGTGCTGCAGGCTCCGGTGGAGGCGGTCCTGGGCAAGCTCGCCCAGCGGGAGCTGATCGTGCTGGATCCCCCGCGCACCGGAGCCGGGGAGCGCGTGATCGCCGGGATCGACGCCTCCGGCGCCCGCGAGGTCGTCTACGTCTCCTGCGAACCCTCCTCCTTCGCCCGGGATGCCAAGTCCCTGATGGCCCGTGGCTGGGAGCTCGCGGACCTGGAGGTCTTCGACCTGTACCCCAACACCCACCACATGGAATCCGTGGCGCTGTTCCGCGCACCTCATCGCAGGTGAACGGCGCGCCAGGGGCCCTATGACGGGCGTCTCAGATATCTGAAAGAGTAGACTGAACACCGATCCATCGGCCCCGCATGTCATCTGCGCGGGCTGGCACGACTGGCAACTAATAAGGAGTCCCGAGTGAATAATGCGGACAGCTATGGGGCCAAAGGCGTCCTCAACGTCGACGGCACCGACTATGAAATCTTCCGACTCAACGCAGTGGAGGGGCACGACTCCCTCCCGTACAGCCTGAAGGTCCTGCTCGAGAACCTCCTGCGCACCGAAGACGGTGCCAACGTCACCGCCGAGCACATCAAGGCTCTGGCGCAGTGGGACGAGAACGCGCAGCCCGACACCGAGATCCAGTTCACCCCCGCCCGAGTCCTGATGCAGGACTTCACCGGAGTGCCCTGCGTGGTGGACCTGGCGACCATGCGTGAGGCCGTCAAGGAGCTCGGCGGCAAGCCCGAGCAGATCAACCCGTTGGCACCCGCCGAGATGGTGATCGATCACTCCGTCCAGATCGACTCCTTCGGCAACTCCGACGCCATGGAACGCAATATGGACATGGAGTACCAGCGCAACGGCGAGCGGTACCAGTTCCTGCGCTGGGGCCAGACCGCGTTCGACGACTTCAAGGTCGTTCCCCCGGGCATGGGCATCGTCCACCAGGTCAACATCGAGAACCTGGCCCGCACCGTGATGACCCGCGAGGTCGACGGCACCCTGCGCGCCTACCCCGACACCTGTGTCGGCACCGACTCGCACACCACCATGGAGAACGGCCTGGGCGTGCTCGGCTGGGGCGTGGGCGGCATCGAGGCCGAGGCCGCGATGCTCGGCCAGCCGATCTCCATGCTGATCCCGCGCGTGGTCGGCTTCAAGCTCAGCGGGTCCATCCCTGCCGGCGCCACCGCCACCGACGTGGTGCTCACCATCACCCAGATGCTGCGCGAGCACGGCGTGGTGGGCAAGTTCGTGGAGTTCTACGGCGAAGGTGTGGCGGCAGTGCCGCTGGCCAACCGCGCCACCATCGGCAACATGTCCCCGGAGTTCGGCTCCACTGCAGCGATGTTCCCGATCGACGAGGTCACCATGGGCTACCTGCGGCTCACCGGACGCACCGAGGAGCAGCTGGCGCTGATCGAGGCCTACGCCAAGGAACAGGGCATGTGGCACGACCCCTCCCGCGAGCTGCGCTTCTCTGAGTTCCTCGAGCTGGACCTCTCCACCGTGGTGCCGTCCATCGCCGGCCCGAAGCGTCCCCAGGACCGCATCGAGCTCACCGACGCCAAGGAGCAGTTCCGGAAGGACATCTACAACTACGCCCAGGACGGCTCGGTGACCAACGGCGCCGTCGACGACGCCTCCGAGGAGTCCTTCCCGGCCTCTGACGCGCCCTCTCACGATGCGACCGACGAGCAGACCGAGGCCGACAGGCCCCGGGACACCTCGGGCGCCCCGGTCGAGGGCCGCCCCTCGAACCCGACCCCGGTTTCCATGCCGGATGGTCGTGAGTTCCACCTCGATCACGGCGCAGTCTCCATCGCCTCGATCACCTCCTGCACCAACACCTCGAACCCGAACGTGATGATGGCGGCCGGCGTGCTGGCTCGCAACGCCTCGGAGAAGGGGCTGAAGAGCAAGCCCTGGGTCAAGACCTCGCTGGCGCCGGGCTCGAAGGTCGTCACCGACTACTACGAGAAGTCCGGCCTGACGGAGTACCTCGAGAACATCGGCTTCTACCTGGTCGGCTACGGCTGCACCACCTGCATCGGCAACTCCGGTCCGCTGGAGGAGGAGATCTCGCAGAAGATCCAGGAGCAGGACCTCGCCGTGACCTCGGTGCTCTCGGGGAACCGCAACTTCGAAGGCCGGATCAACCCGGACGTGAAGATGAACTACCTGGCCTCCCCGCCGCTGGTGGTCGCCTACGCCCTGGCCGGATCCATGGACTTCGACTTCGAGAATGAGCCGCTGGGCCACGACGAGTCAGGCAAGGCGATCTTCCTGGCCGACATCTGGCCGGACCCGGTGGAGGTCCAGGAGATCATCGACGCGTCCATCGACACCGAGATGTTCACCTCCAAGTACGCCACCGTCTTCGACGGCGATCACCGCTGGCAGGAGCTGGAGACCCCCGAGGGCTCCACCTTCGCCTGGGACGAGGACTCCACCTACGTGCGGAAGCCCCCGTACTTCGAGGGCATGGAGCTCGAGCCCTCGGCGGTCACCGACATCGAGGGCGCCCGGGTGCTGCTGAAGCTCGGCGACTCGGTCACCACCGACCACATCTCCCCGGCAGGCTCCTTCAAGTCGGACACCCCGGCCGGTCGGTACCTGCTGGAGAACGGCGTGGCGCGCAAGGACTTCAACTCCTACGGCTCCCGCCGTGGCAACCACGAAGTCATGATCCGCGGCACCTTCGCGAACATCCGCATCAAGAACGAGCTGCTCGACGGCGTGGAGGGCGGCTACACCCGCGACTTCACCCAGGAGGGTGCTCCGCAGGCCGCGGTCTACGATGCCGCGGTCAACTACCAGGAGGCCGGCATTCCGCTGGTGGTCCTGGGCGGCAAGGAATACGGCTCCGGCTCCTCGCGTGACTGGGCTGCCAAGGGCACGAGCCTGCTCGGCGTCCGCGCGGTCATCACGCAGTCCTTCGAGCGGATCCACCGTTCGAACCTCATCGGCATGGGCGTGCTGCCGCTGCAGTTCCCCGAGGGCGAATCAGCCGACACCCTCGGCCTGACCGGCCTCGAGACCTTCTCCATCTCGGGGGTGACCAAGCTGAACGACGGCACCACTCCGAAGACGCTCAAGGTCACCGCGGTGAAGGAGGACGGCGACGAGGTCAGCTTTGACGCCGTGCTGCGCATCGACACCCCGGGCGAGGCCGACTACTACCGCAACGGCGGGATCCTGCAGTACGTGCTGCGTTCGCTGGTGAAGAAGTAGACGGCATGAGCCTGCGAAGCTGACCGGCTGGGCTGCCGACCGGCTTCGGCCGGCTCACGCGAGGAGGGGCGCTTCGATCTTCGGATCGGGGCGCCCCTGCTGCGTGTGGGAGAACGTGTGAGCGGTCCACCGCGCCGGTCGTAAGTCGGTGTACGTGTCATCACCCTGCGTCAAGAACCCGCCGCGCACGGCGCGAGAGGTAGACTGCGGCAATGAGTATTCTGCAGACAATCACGTCTCCGCAGGAGCTGTCCAAGCTCAGCGACGAGCAGATGGAGAGGCTGTCGGCAGAGATCCGACAGTTCCTCATCGCCAATGTCTCCAAGACCGGCGGACATATGGGGCCCAACCTCGGGGTGGTCGAACTGACCCTCGCGATCCACCGGGTCTTCGACTCTCCGCGCGATTCCATCATCTTCGACACCGGCCACCAGTCCTATGTGCACAAGCTGGTCACCGGACGTCAGGACTTCTCCACGCTGCGTCAGGCCGGCGGCATCGCCGGCTACCCGGAGCGGGCCGAGTCCGTGCACGACATCGTGGAGTCCTCCCACGCCTCCTCCTCTCTCTCCTGGGCCGACGGCATCTCCAAGGCCCGGGTGCTCGCCGGGGAGTCCGAACGCTGTGTGATCCCGGTGATCGGCGACGGCGCACTCACCGGCGGCATGGCCTGGGAGGCGCTGAACAACATCGCTGCGGACAAAGACCGCCGCGTGATCATCGTGGTCAACGACAACGGCCGCTCCTACGCGCCCACCGTCGGGGGACTGGCCGACCAGCTGGGCCGGCTGCGCCGGAACTTCCTGGACAAGGTCCGCACTCACCGGACCTATGAGAACATCATGGACGGCACCAAGCACAAGCTGCAGAACGGCGGACCGATGGGCCAGATGGTCTACCGAAGCCTGCATGCCGCGAAGAAGGGCGCCAAAGACTTCTGGGCCCCGCAGGGACTCTTCGAGGACCTCGGCATGAAGTACATCGGACCGGTGGACGGCCATGACCAGCGTGCGCTGGAGGAGGCCCTCACCGACGCCAAGAATTACGGCGGGCCGGTCATCGTCCACGCACTCACGGAGAAGGGCAAGGGCTATGCTCCTGCCCGCGCCGACGAGAACGACCAGTTCCACGCGGTCGGGGTCATCGACCCGGAGACCGGCGAACCGGTGCATCGCGGCGGCGCCCGCTCCTGGACCTCGGTGTTCGAAGAAGAGATCACCGCCATCGCCGATGAACGCGAGGACATCGTCGCGCTCACCGGAGCGATGATGATTCCCGTGGGCCTGCGCAGCTTCGCACAGAAGCACCCCGATCGGGTCTTCGACGTCGGCATCGCCGAACAGCACGCCCTGACCTCCGCCGCAGGGCTCGCCTTCGGCGGACTGCACCCGGTGGTCGCGATCTACGCGACCTTCCTGAACCGCGCGTTCGACCAGCTGCTGATGGACGTCGCGCTGCACCGCGCCGGCGTCACGGTGGTCCTGGACCGGGCCGGCGTCACCGGCCCCGACGGTCCCAGCCATCACGGCATGTGGGACCTCTCGCTGCTGCAGATCGTCCCGGGGCTTCGGATCGCGGCACCGCGAGACTCCACCCGACTCAGGGAGGAGCTGCGCGAAGCGGTGGCCGTGGACGACGCCCCGACCGTGCTGCGCTTCTCCAAGGGGTCGGTCAACGGTGAGATCGACGCGCTCGAGCGGCTCGAGGACGGAGTCGACGTGCTCTGGCGCACGGCCGACAGCTCGGACACGAGCACCGAGACCCAAAAGCCCTACGCCCACGACGTGCTCATCGTCTCCGTGGGCACCATGGCCGAGCTCTCCCTCGACGTCGCCCAGCGTCTCGGCGATCAGGGCATCAGCGCCACCGTGGTGGACCCGCGCTGGGTCCTGCCCGTCCCGGACTCGGTGGTCTCCCTGGCCGCCCGACACCGCACCGTCATCTGCATCGAGGACGGCGTCAAGGCCGGCGGCGTGGGCTCACGCATCCGGCAGAGCATGCGCGAGGCAGGCGTGGACACCGGCCTCAACGAGGTCGGGCTCCCCGTGGAGTTCCTCGCCCACGGCACCCGCGGCGAAGTCCTCGAACGGGTGGGTCTCACCGCCCAGAAGATCACCCAGGACGCCGTCGGCCAGGTCCTCGGCACGAAGGTGCCCTACGCCCGCCCGCTGCCCGGGGACCCGTTCCCCACCGGCCAGATCCCCAGTCTCCGTACCCGAAAGGCCTGACATTGATCACTCTCTACCGCCGCGACGAGCAGGCCTGGAACTACCGCGAAGCCTGGTACGACGAAGCGGCCGGAGAGTTCGTCATCCACCACGGGGTGCTCGGCGCCAACGGCAAGCTGACCTCCGAGAGGGCCGATGCTGAGGAGGCCGAGCAGCTGCTCGAAAGCTTCATCGCCCAGTGCCGGGCCGACGGCTACACGGAACCCCCGGCCGAGTCGCAGATCGAGATCCGCCTGCTCTACCCGCTCAAGGGCGAGACGCCCAGCGCCTCCGAGGAGCGCAACATCGGTGCTGTGCACCGTGACGTGCTGGCCATTCTGGCCTGGCGCGGTCTGGGTCTGCTCAGCGATCCGGTGATCGAAGCCCACGACGGCGGTCACGCCTCGGTCATGAGGATCACGACGCTGCACCAGGGCAAGGCCCGGGAAGCCGTGAAGGCCGCCGTGCGCGGCGGCGATGTGCCCGCCTCGAAGATCGAGCTGCGCGTTGGCTGAGCAGGCAGTCGAGGCAGCCAAGGCCGCCGTGGACCCCTAGGGCACTCGGGCCCCGGAGCTGCGGCAGCGAGCCGAGCCTCTCAGCAGTCCGGCCTACGCCTGGACCCTGATCGTGTCCCCGCTGATCTCGGCGGGGTAGCGGGTCAGCGGATCGTTCGCCGGACCACCCTCGGCGGCACCGGTCTCGAGGTTGAAGATGGAGCCGTGGCAGGGGCAGGCAAAGCGCTCCGGCTCCGTGCCCACGGCACACCCCTGATGGGTGCAGACCGCGGAGAACGCGTGGATCGTGGACTCATCGCTGCGGTGCAGCAGAAGCTGAGTCTCGCCGACCTCAGCTGTGCTGCTCGCTCCGACCTCCAGCTCACCGAGCGGCATCACATCGGTCCAGGTGCCGCCTTCGGCAAGGGTCGGGGTCGCCGACTCGGGGGACCCACCGACTCCGCAGGCGGTCAGCAGCGTCGCCGAGCCAGCGGTCAGGGCCGAGGCGTGCAGGAATCGACGGCGGTCACAGCATGGCGAGGTCATGCGGCCCATTCTACGAGTGATCGGTCCGGGTCCAGACTCTGTGTCGGCGCGCTGACCTGCGCCTGCACCGCATCTGGACCCGGACCCCGTGAGACTCGCACTGACCGATGCCCGCCCCTGAGAGCCGCAGCTCAGGGTTGCAGCGGGTCCCGGAACGGCTCAGTCGCGCGTGCTGAACGTCCGGCCGTTGACGCGTTCGCTCGCGCCCACCTGATCCAGGTACGGGGTGATCCCTCCGCGGTGCAGCGGCCATCCGGCCCCGAGGATCATGCACAGATCCACGTCCTGGCGGGAAGCGACGACGCCCTCATCGAGCATCATCCCGATCTCCTCCGCGAGAGCATCCTGGACCGTGGTGAGCAGCTCCTCCTCGGTGCGCGGTGAGTCTCCGAAGCTCATCAGGTCTGTGGTGCTGTCCTTGATATAGGGCTGGCCGGTGACATTGGGCTGGCCGGCGTCGTCGGTGCTCCAGATCTCGGTGACCCCGGCATCGATGAGCCGCTGCAGGTTGGCCGAGACGTGGAAACGCTCCCCGAAGCTGGCATGCAGGGACTCGGTGACGTGCTGGGCCACCGGGATGCCGACCATCGCGAGCAGCGTGAACGGGCTCATCGGCAGTCCGATGGGCTTCAGCGCGGCGTCGGCCGTGGCGGCGTCGGTGCCCTCGTCGAAGGCCTTCTGCACCTCACTCATCAGCCGCAGCAGCACCCGGTTGACCACGAACGCGGTCGAATCACTGGTGAGCACGGGGGTCTTGCGCAGTCCGGCGGCGAGGGCGAAGGCGGTCGCGATCGGCTCATCGGCGGTCTGTGGCGCCCGGGCGATCTCCACCAGCGGCATGGCGGCCACCGGGTTGAAGAAGTGGAAGCCGATGACCCGCTCGGGATGCGCCAGGTCGGCCGCCATCTCGGTGACCGAGAGCGAGGAGGTGTTCGTCGCCAGGATCGTCTCGGCGGGCACGACCTGCTCCAGCTCGGCGAAGACCTGCTTCTTGACGCTGATCTCCTCGAAGACCGCCTCGATGACGAAGTCGGCGTCGGCGTAGACGGACTTTTCGGTGGAGCCGGTGATCAGCCCGCGCAGCCCGGCGGCCTGTTCGGCACTGAGCCGACCCCTCTTGGCCTGCTTCTCGAGCTGAGCCGCGATGTGCTCAAGACCCTTGTCCACGCGGGTCTGATCGATGTCGGTGAGCACCACCGGCACCTGCAGCTGCGCGGCGAAGACCATCGCGAGTTGGGAGGCCATGAGTCCTGCACCGACGACTCCCACCTTGGTGATGCTCCGGGGCTGGACCTCGGGCACTCCGGCGGGACGCTTGGCGCGCTTCTGCAGCAGGTTCAGGAACGCATAGACGGTGTTGCGGAACTCATCAGTGAGCATCAGATCGCCCAGCGCCTCGCATTCGGCGGCCCGGCTCTGCTCCCGCGTCCGCTCAGGCACCTGGGAGAACAGATCCAGCGCGCGACGAGGTGCGGGTGCGGAGGGCCCGAGCTTGGTCGCCACGGTCCGCTCGGCGGCGGCGATGGCGCGGGTCCATGCCTCGGGGGAGTCGTCATGGCTGCGGTGTGTGGCCAGCTGCTGTGTGGTGGTCTCGTCCCCGGTGATGACCCGGGCGGCGTAGGCAAGGGATTCGGCCTCGAAGGTCTCGGCGTCGAGGAGCTCATCGGCGATGCCCAGCGCGTGGACCTTCTGCCCGGTCAGGGTGCGGTTGTTGTTCAGCGCATTGGTGAAGATGACCTCGGCGGCGGCCTCGGGTCCGATCAGGTGCGGAAGCCGGTAGATCCCGCCCCAGCCCGGGACCAGGCCCAAGAATGCTTCGGGCAGTCCGATCCCCTTGGCAGCGGTGGAGACCGTGCGGTGCTGTGCGGCCAGCGCAATCTCGAGCCCCCCGCCCAGCGCGGTGCCGTTGATGAATGCGAAGCTGGGGACCGGGAAGTCCTCCAGGAGCCGGTAGGCGTGGTGGCCCAGGTCTGCCATCGCGGTGGAGTGGTCCCGGGAGTCCACCCGTTCGGCGGCGCCGAGGTCGGCACCGGCGGCGAGCACCCCGGGCTTCCCGATCACGGCGATGCCCGCGATCTCTCCGGCGCGGGCGCGGGGCAGCTGTGCGGCGAGGACCTCGGCGAACTCGATCAGGCTGCTCGGGCCCAGCGTGGAGGGACGTTTGGGGTGATCGTTGTCCAGGCGCACCAGGACCAGGGTGCCGGCGCCGGCCGGCAGGACC
The DNA here is from genome assembly GCF_051262655.1 of Nesterenkonia maliinae. Taxonomy (NCBI): domain Bacteria; kingdom Bacillati; phylum Actinomycetota; class Actinomycetes; order Micrococcales; family Micrococcaceae; genus Nesterenkonia; species Nesterenkonia maliinae. Next base: position 195,492 of record NZ_JBIMEY010000001.1, read on the forward strand.
ACGTCCTCGGCCCTGGAATGGGTGATGACCTCGTCGCTGAAGGCGGCCGCCAGGTCGCTGAAGCGGGAGAAGTCCAGGGCCTCTGCGGGGATCTCGGGTGAGTGCGCTCGTGTCATGTGGTGGCCTCCGTGGCGTCGGGTCGGCGCGGGACGAGCGCGCCTGAGGATGAGTCTCAGCTCACATCCTACCCATGAGTAACCCCGGGGGAAACCGTCCCGGCGAGCCTCAGAAGCTCTCCAGCGGCTCCGGGTCCAGCATTGCGACGGTGACGATCGCGGCGCACTGGTCGATCTGCCAGGGCCTGGCCCCGAGGGCGCGCAGGGCGGCGCTCACACCGTCGAGGTCCAGGACCTCCGGGGGCGTCCAACAGATCTGTTTGAGCACTGCGGGGGTCAGCAAGGTCTCAGGCATGAGTTCGAGCTCATCGGCGCGGTGGTTCAGCCAGTCCCGGGCGGTGCGGTAGCGCCGGAAGGCCAGCGGATTGCGGTCCTTCCAGGTGCGCGGGGGCGGCGGGCCGAGCGCGCGCCGCTTCGGATCCGGCGCTTGCGTGTTCTTGGTCCCGAATTCGATCGCGCGCAGCCATTTCGGCGCCTCGCGCTTGGCGGCGCGGCCGTGGAAGCCCTTGATCGAGAGCAGCTGGGGGACTGTGCGCGGCACCTCGTCCGCCGCGGCGACCAGCGCAGAGTCGGGAAGGATGTGTCCCGGGGCGATGTCCTTGGTCTCTGCCATGTTCTCCCGGGCCGCCCAGAGCTCGCGCAGCACCGCGAGCTTGCGCGGAGACTTCAGCCGGTTGACCCCGCTGGCCTTGCGCCAGCGTTCGCTGCGCGGGACGGTGACCGGACGGTGCGTGCGCAGGTGCTCGAACTCCTGCTCGGCCCAGGCCAGCTTGCCCTGGTCGCGCAGCAGCTGGGTGAGGCTCTCGCGCAGCGGGATCAGCAGCTCGACGTCGAGGGCCGCGTAGCGCAGCCAGTCCTGCGGGAGTGGGCGCCTGGACCAGTCGGCCGCGGAGTGCTCCTTGGCGAGCCGGACCCCCAGCAGCGACTCCACCACGGCCCCGAGGCCGACCCGGGGGAGCCCGGCGAGGCGCGCGGCGAGCTCGGTGTCGAAGAGGCTGTGCGGGTGCATGCCCAGCTCCGCCAGGCAGGGGAGATCCTGGGAGGCGGCGTGCAGGATCCACTCGACGTCTTCGAGGGCCTCCTGCACCGGGGTCAAGGTGGTGAAGGGTTCTGGGTCGATGAGCCACAGTCCCGACCCTTCGCGCTTGAGCTGGACCAGGAACGCGCGCTGGCCGTAGCGGAACCCTGAAGCCCGCTCGGCGTCGACGGCTACGGGGCCGGTGCCGGCCGCCAGGGCGTCGGCACAGCGCTGGAGTCCGCGAGCGGTGTCGATGACGAAGGGAACCCCATCCTCGGGTTCGGTCAGCAGCGGCGGCGGCCCCTTCTCGGGGGAGTCCATCGAGGTCTCCGGCACTGCGTCAGCTCCTCCTGATATGTGGCAGGGCGATCACTCCATCGGGCAGCGGCGGCAGTCCTGCGAAGGAACAGACCATATCGGCCCATGCTTGCAGGTGGGAGCCGAAACCGGTGCCGGTGGGGCTCCACGAGGCGCGGAGCTCCACATCGTTGCTCGGCAGCCGGTTCTCCATGCTTCCGAAGCTCTCGGAGAGGATCCTGGTGGCCGTGCCGCCCGCATGACTGTACTCCACCCCGTGCTGGGCCAGGGAATCACAGAGCCAGGTCCACGCCACGGAGCCCAGCAGCGGATCGTTGCCCATCTCGGCGTCGAGCTCGGCGCGGATATAGATCACGACCCTGAAGGTTCCGCCCCAGGCCTGCTGACCTGCGGGGTCGTGGAGCAGGATGAACCTGCCGGTGGCCAGGACCTCGGTGTCCTCGGGCTGGGGCCGCAGCCGGGTGACGGGATATGCGTCCAGCGCGAGGCCGCCGTCCGAGTGCACCTCGGCGCGCAGCGCCACCGCGAAGGGCGCCAGCTTCGACGGGGCTGGAACTTCCTGGACCAGCGCCTCCGGGCGCGGGGACGCCTGGCGCAGGCTGCTCAGTGCGCGCAGGAACGACTCAGGGAGTCCCTCGATGCCGGTGGCACCGTGGGACGGCCGCGGCGCTGTGCGCCTCGCGCCCTGCTGGTCGGGTCCGCCGAGGGGACCGAAAGCTGTCACGGCACCAGATTAGGAACAACCCCCAGGTTGACGTGCTAGGCGCGCCGCGCGACGTCCACCAGCTCGTGGATCTGCGCGTCGGTGGTCTGGAAGGAGCACATGATGCGCAGCACCGGGTTGCCGTTGGGGGCGGTGTCCCAGACATGGACCAGGTACCGGTCCCGGATCGCCTCGGCAATCTTCACCGTGACCTCCGGGAAGGTGGCGTTGACCTCGGTGGGCCGGGACAGTGTGACCCCGGGGATCTCCGCGAGGGCGCGTCCGAGTGTGGCCGCCTGCGCGTTGGCGTGAGTGGCGTTGCGCCGCCAGAGGTCGGTGCCGAAGAGCTCCAGCAGCTGGGCGGAGATGAAGCGCTGCTTGGACGCCAGCTGCATCGAGAACTTCTGGATGAAGTCGGTGCCAACCACGCGGTCCGGGTTGATCACCACCACGGCCTCCGCGGCCATCGCGCCGTTCTTGGTGCCGCCGAGGCTCAGCACGTCGACGCCGGCGGCGGTCGTGAACTCGCCCAGCGAGCAGCCGAGCGCGGCGGCCGCGTTGGAGATCCGCGCGCCGTCCAGGTGCACCCCGAGCCCGTGGGCGTGGGCGACCTCGGCCACCTCCGCGATCTCCTGTGCCGTGTAGACGGTGCCCAGCTCGGTGGACTGGGTGAGCGTGACCGCAAGCGGCTGGGCCGCGTGGACGAAGCCCAGGGCCTTGAGCTCCGCGCGGACGTCGGCCGGGGTCAGCTTCCCGTCGGCGGTCGGGCGGGGCAGCAGCTTGAGTGCACCGAGGCGTTCCGGGGCGGCGCCCTCGTCGTTGTTCACGTGGGCCTGGGCCGAGCAGATCGCGGCCCCCCAGCGGGGCAGCAGCGCCTGCAGCGCCACCACGTTGGCGCCGGTGCCGTTGAAGACCGGCAGGATCTCCGCGCGGGCGCCGAAGGTCTCCTTGATCACGTCGCGCAGCTGGGCGGTCACCGGGTCGGCCCCGTAGGGCAGGGCGGCGTCGGTGTTGACCTGGCTCAGCGCCTGCAGAATCTCAGGCGAGACCCCGGCGACGTTGTCGGAGGCGAAGGAGGCGTCCAGCAGTCGCGGCTGAGTCTCGGTGGTCGTCACTGCTCAGCTCTCGGTGGCTTCGTGGAAGTCCATCGAGATGGAGTTGATGCAGTAGCGCTGGTCGGTGGGGGTGTTGAAGCCCTCACCGGTGAAGAGATGTCCCAGGTGGGAGTCGCAGGAGCCGCAGCGCACCTCGGTGCGCTCCATGCCCATCGAGGTATCCGTGAGATAGCGGATGTTCGCGTCGGCGGCGGGTTCGAAGAAGCTGGGCCAGCCGCAGCGCGAGTCGAACTTCTCGGTGGAGGTGAACAGCGCCGCGCCGCAGGCTCGGCACGAATAGGTGCCGGCGGCCTTGTTGTCCCAGTACTCTCCGGTGTACGCGCGCTCGGTGCCGCCCTGGCGCAGCACCTGGTACTCCTGGGGGCTGAGCTTCTCGCGCCACTGATCGGCGCCGGTCGCGTTCGTCTGGTTCTCACTCATACCCCTATCTCATCACGTTCCGCGCGCCCGCGTAAGCTGAGCTCCATGACGTCCACGATGAGCGAACCCGGTGCCGCAGCGGCACGGGCGAATGCACTTGTCCAGCGCGCGGCCCAGACATGGACCAGCAGGTTCCGACGCGAATCCGAGGTGCACACCCCTTGGGTCCGCGCCACCGCCTTGGGCGTGGGCACCGGACTCGCCGCCGGAATGACGCTGGCCGCGGCCGCCTCCGGCCTCGCCGGATATTTCGCCCGAGCCGTGGTCACCCCGGTGCGCGAACGTGCTGAAGATCTCGAGATCCTTGCCGTCACCCGAGGACCCGAAGGAGACGAGGTGATCCTGCCGATCACCGCCGAGACGGTGGTCGACGGCACCTATGGATTGTTCTTCCACGGCGGACGCTCGCTGGCGCGGATCGGCCCGATCACTGCGCTGGAACCTAAGGGAGGCACCGTCACCCGTCCGGTGGAGAAGGTCTACGGCGGGGATCTGCGCACCGCGGTGCGCGGCTGGTGGACCTCGGTGGTCTACCTGAACCCCGCCGACGCCGGGTTCGCCAGCGAAGAGGTCGTCATCACCCTGCCCGGCGGGCCGTCCCCGGCCTGGTACGTCCCGCCGCAGCCGGCCGTCGCCGGTCTGCCCGCGGAGCATCAGGGCCCGCTGGCCGGGCGCAACGTCTGGGTGATCGCCGTCCACGGACGGGGAAGCAACCGCACCGAGGGGATCCGGGCGCTGGCAGCCACCTCGGCGCTGGGCGCCGAAACGCTGCTGATCTCCTACCGCAACGACGGCGAGGCACCGGCTGCCGCGGACGGCCGGTACGGCCTCGGGGTCACCGAGTGGGAGGACGTGGAGGCGGCCATCGAGTACGCGCTGGGGCGCGGCGCCGAAGACGTCATCCTGCTCGGCTGGTCCATGGGCGGGGCGATCAGCCTGCAGACCGCCGACCGCTCACGCTACGCGGAGTACATCCGCGGCCTGGTGCTCACCGGTCCGGTGATCGACTGGATGGACGTGCTCGCCCACCAGGCCAAGGCCAACCGGATCCCCACTCTCGTGGGCCGGCTGGGCCAGTGGTTCATCTCCAACCCGGGCGGACGGCGGGTCACCGGGCTGGCCGCCCCGGTGGACCTGCAGGCGATGAACTGGATCGACCGGGCCGATCAGCTCCGCGACCACGTGCTGATCATGCACAGCGTCGATGACCACATCGTGCCCTACGGGCCCTCCCGGGATCTCGCCCGGAAGAACCCGAAGGTCACCTATGTCAGCTTCGCCCAGGCGCGCCACGTCAAGGAGTGGAACCACGACCCGGAGCGCTGGGACACATCCGTGATCGACTGGGTCACCGACCTGTTCAGCCGGCCTGCGCCGGGGCAGACTCGGCCAGGTGAGCCCGGATATTACGCTTGATCCGGCCCAGCATCGCGGTCATCCCGCGCAGCCGCAGCGGAGTGATCGCCTTCGACAGGCCTAGGCGCTCGGAGAGGTCTTCGGGCACCGCGAGGATCTCCTCGTAGCGCAGACCGCTCAGCCCCTCATGCAGGATCGCCGCGAAGCCCCTGGTGGTCGGCGCCTCCGGGGGTGCGGCGAAGAAGATCGCGGCGGTCCTGGCGGCGTCGTCGTACTCCAGGGTCAGGAACAGCGGTGACTGGCACTCCACCACCTCTTCCATCTGGTCGTAGCTGTTGAGGTAGCGCTCAGGGAGCTCAGGGAGCTCGCGGGAGAACTCGAGCAGCAGCTCCAGCTTCTCCCGGTCTGCCAGCTCAGAGAACTCCTCGATGACCTCGGCGAGCTGCTCCGGAAGCTGCGGGTTGGGGGTCTGGCTCATGCGCCGGGCACCTCGCCTGGCTGCTCACCGGTGGCGATCGGCAGCCGCACCGCGTTGCCCCACTCGGTCCAGGAGCCGTCGTAGTTGCGGACGTTGTCGTAGCCGAGCAGGTGCTGCAGCACGAACCAGGTGTGGGAGGAGCGCTCACCGATCCGGCAGTACGCGATGACCTCCTCGGCGGACCCCAGGCCCGCCTGCTCGGTGTAGATCGCCTCCAGCTCGGCGCGCGAGCGGAAGGTCCCGTCCTCGTTGGCGGCCTTGGCCCACGGCACCGAGGCGGCGGAGGGGATGTGGCCGCCGCGCAGCGCACCCTCCTGCTCGTAGCCCTCCATATGAGTGCGCTCACCGGAGTACTCCAGGGGGGAGCGGACGTCGATCATGGGCTTGCCGAAGTGGGCGAGCACGTCCTCGCGGAAGGCGCGGAAGGTCGAGTCGTCGCGCTGCGCCGGCGCCGGGTAGGTCACCGCGGCAGGCGTCTGCACCTGGGTGACCAGCTCGCGGCCCTCGGCGGCCCACTTCTGCCGGCCGCCGTCCATCAGGCGCAGGTCCGCGTGGCCGAAGAGGGTGAAGACCCAGAGGGCGTAGGCCGCCCACCAGTTCGACTTGTCCCCATAGAAGACCACGGTGGTCTCCGGCGTGATGCCCTTGGCCGCGGCAAAGGACGCGAACTGCTCCGGGCCCAGGAAGTCCCGGGTGACCGGGTCGTTGAGGTCGGTGTGCCAGTCGATCTTCTGGGCTCCGGGGATGTGGCCGGTCTCGTAGAGGAGGACGTCCTCGTTGGATTCCAGCAGCACCACGGAGGGGTCATCCTTGTGCTGCGCCACCCAGTCGGTGGAGACCAGGGCGTCGGGGTGGGCGTACTGGGAGAAGTCTTTTTCTTCGGTCATGATGCACAGAACCTTCCGTCGTCACTGGGTCACCTTCCAGGATAGGGAATCAGCCGGTGAAACACGCAGTCGTGGGTAGAGTGGTCATATGCCGTCAAACGCCACTCCGCTGAGCCAGCGGACCCCAAAGCTCGGAGTCGGTCAGCTCTTGGAGGGCCTGCGGCCGTCCTTCCGCTTCGCCGAAGTCTCCTTCGACTCCTACATCCCGGACCCCGCGCACCCGTCGCAGGAGAAGGCGGTCACCGCGCTGCGTGAGTTCTCCGCATCGGTGGGCGCCAGCCAGGTCGGCGGCGGCTTCCTCGGCAAGCTCTTCGGCCGCGCCCCAGCCAAATCCCAGGTGCCCGCCGGGATCTACCTCGACGGCGGCTTCGGTGTGGGCAAGACCCACCTGCTCGCCTCGCTGTACCACTCGGTCGAGGGCCAGCGGGCGTTCGGCACCTTCGTGGAGTACACCAACCTCGTCGGCGCCCTGTCCTTCCGGCGCACCGTGGATGTGCTCAGTGACTATTCGCTGGTCTGCATCGATGAGTTCGAGCTCGATGACCCGGGCGACACCGTGCTGATGTCGCGGCTGATGCGGGAACTGGCCGACGCCGGGGTCAAGCTCGCCGCGACGTCGAACACGCTGCCCGGATCCCTGGGGGAGGGGCGCTTCGCCGCCGCCGACTTCCAGCGTGAGATCCAGGTGCTCTCGGACCAGTTCTCGGTGATCAAGGTCGACGGCGAGGACTACCGCCACCGCGGTCTTCCCGAGGCGCCGGCACCGCTGAGCTCGGAGGAGATCGAAGACTTCGCCAATAAGCAGTACCCCGAGGCGCGGATCGCAGTGGACGACTTCGGCGCACTGTGTGAGCACCTGAGCGGGGTGCACCCCAGCCGCTACCGGCAGCTGGTCACTGACATGGACGTGCTGGTGCTCAAGGATGTCGAGACCATCGAGGGCCAGGCTCTGGCGCTGCGCTTCGTGGTGCTGGCCGACCGGCTCTACGACCAGGACATCAAGATCGTCGCCTCCGGGAAGCCCTTCGACAAGCTGTTCACCGAAGAGATGATGACCGGCGGGTATATGAAGAAATATCACCGCACGGTCTCCCGGCTCACTGCGCTCGCGCGCGCCGGGCAGATGGGTGAGCAGGCGCTCTGAGCAGCCGCGGTCGGGAGCAGGCTTCCAGATCGGACCAAGACGGTTAACAATGTGTTCATAGACATCTGATGAGCTGGCAGCAGCCGCATCTCGAGAAAGGCTGATCTGATGAATGACCCGATCTTCCAGGTCGACGGCACCGCGCGCAAGAACCTCCGTGAGTTCATCGATGAGCTTCGCGAGGGCGGGTACACGGTGCTGGACGGTCACACTCCTGACCCGGACCTGATCGACCCGCAGGGTCGCGCCGTGGAGACCTGGCACGAGAACTACCCCTACGAGCATCGGCTCTCCCGCGACGTCTACGAGATCGAGAAGTATCACCTGCAGGTGGAGCTGCTGAAGTTCCAGTACTGGGCCGAGGACTACGGGCTCAAGCATGTGATCGTCTTCGAGGGCCGTGACGCCGCTGGCAAGGGCGGCACGATCAAGCGCTTCACCGAGCACCTGAATCCGCGGACCGCGCGCGTGGTGGCACTGAACAAGCCCTCGGACCGGGAGCTGGGCCAGTGGTACTTCCAGCGCTATGTCGATCACCTGCCCACCGCCGGGGAGATGGTGCTCTTCGACCGCTCCTGGTACAACCGGGCCGGGGTGGAACGGGTGATGGGCTTCTCCTCTGATCAGGAGTATGAGCTCTTCATGCGCCAGGCCCCGCAGTTCGAGCAGATGCTGGTCGAGGCCGGGATCCACTTGACCAAGTTCTGGTTCTCCGTCACCCAGCAGGAGCAGCGCACCCGGTTCGCGATCCGCCAGATCGACCCGGTCCGGCAGTGGAAGCTCTCACCCATGGACCTGGAGTCCCTGGACCGCTGGGAGGCCTACACGGAGGCCAAGGAAGAGATGTTCCTGCGCACGGACACCGATCACGCCCCGTGGATGACGATCAAATCCAACGACAAGAAGCGGGCCCGGCTCAATGCGATGAAGTGCTTCCTGGCCCAGTTCGAGTACGAGGGCAAGGACCACGAGATCGTCGGGGAGCCCGACCCGCTGATCGTGCGCCGCGGCCGCGACGCCGTCGGTGACTGAGCCTCGATCCGAATGCCCCCGCCAGACCTGGGCCTCCGAGCAGGCCGAAGCGGTAGAGTTGCAGTGCTCGCCTCGGGGACGCCGAGGTTCACGACGGCGGGATCCCATGTCAGCTCTCCAGCGCGCCTGCCGCGCGCAAGGTGCGCGGGACCCGCGTCACTGCGATCCGCGCCTGCGGGCAGGGAACATGCTGCACTGTGAGAATGTCTGACTGACCTCGACGAAGGAGAATGCATGAGTGCCCATATCGGAGTGACCGGCCTGGCCGTCATGGGAGCCAACCTGGCTCGCAATCTGGCCCGCAACGGCTACACCGTCGCACTGCACAACCGTTCGGTCGCCCGCACGGACGCCCTGCTGCACGCCCACGGCGGTGACGGCGACTTCGTCCGCACCGAGACCCTTGCCGAGCTGGTGGACTCTCTGGAGCGCCCCCGTCGCGTGCTGATCATGGTCCAGGCCGGAGCCCCGGTGGACTCGGTGATCGCTGACCTGGTGCCCCTGCTCGATGAGGGTGACATCATCATCGACGGCGGCAACTCCTTCTACGAGGAGACCCGGCGCCGCGAGGAGAGCCTGCGCGCGAAGAACCTGCACTTCGTCGGCGTCGGCGTCTCCGGCGGCGAAGAGGGCGCGCTCAACGGCCCCTCGATCATGCCCGGCGGCTCCAAGGAGTCCTATGACTCCCTCGGACCGATGCTGGAGAAGATCTCCGCGAAGTACAACGGCGAGCCCTGCTGCGCCTGGATCGGCACCGACGGCGCCGGCCACTACGTCAAGATGGTCCACAACGGCATCGAGTACGCCGATATGCAGGTCATCGGTGAAGCCTTCGACCTGATGCGCTCCCTCGCCGGGATCGAACCCCGCGAGCAGGCCGGGGTGTTCCGCGAGTGGAACACCACCGACCTGGCCTCCTACCTGATCGAGATCACCTCCGAGGTGCTCGAGCAGGAGGACGAGACCACCGGCCGCCCGCTGGTCGACGTGGTCGTGGACTCCGCAGGACAGAAGGGCACCGGACGCTGGACCGCGATCTCGGGCCTGGAGGTGGGTTCACCGGTCACCGCGATCGCCGAGTCCGTCTTCGCCCGCTCGATCTCCTCCCAGCGCGAGCTGCGCGCGGTCACCAATGCCACCTTCAGCGCCGGGGTCGACGAGACCCTCTCGGCGACGGAGAAGTACGGCAGCACCGAGGACCGCCAGGACTTCGTCGAAGACGTGCGCAAGGCGCTCTACGCCTCCAAGCTCGTCGCCTACGCCCAGGGACTGGACATGCTCGTCGCCGCCGGCGAGGAGTACGGCTGGGAGCTGGACCTGAAGGCCATCGCCTCGCTCTGGCGCGCCGGCTGCATCATCCGCGCTGACCTGCTGGACACCATCATGAAGGCCTACGACGCGCCCCGCGACCAGCAGCCCCAGAACCTGCTGCTGGCACCGGAGTTCAACGAGGCCATCAACGAGTGCCTCCCGGCCTGGCGCCGCGTGGTCGCGGCCGCCGCGACCTACGGCGTCCCCGCCCCGGTGTTCTCCTCCTCGCTGTCCTACTACGACAGCCTGCGCCGGGAACGCCTGCCCGCCGCGCTGACCCAGGGTCTGCGCGACTACTTCGGCGCGCACACCTATAAGCGCGTGGACAAGGAAGGCACCTTCCACACGCAGTGGTCCGGTGACCGCAGCGAGATCGACGCCTGATCCGGTCGGATCAGCACTCGACGCTGACCTCACGGAGCTGAACCCATGAGCATCAGGACGGCCGGTCTGCTGGCCACCTCGGGCGCCACCATCCCCATGGTGGCAGCCCCGATGGCCGGCGGACCGAGTCGTCCTGAGCTCGTTTCAGCGGCCGCCGAAGCAGGCGGCATCGGCTTTCTCGCGGCGGGATACAAGAAGCCCGAGGACCTGGCGGCACAGATCCAACAGGTCCAGCGCTCCACGCCGCGCTTCGGGGTCAACCTGTTCGTGCCCAACCCGGTCCCGATCGGCGCGGCCACCCTCGCCCGGCATCGCGCCGCAGTGCAGGAGTGGCTGGAGAACCACGCACAGGACGGCGCACCCTGGGCGGCCGCCGTGAAGCTGCCGGAGCTCGCCAGTCTGGACGGGGTCGGGTCCGCGGAGGGCCTCTCCGCTGATGTTCGGGCTGATGACCGGGCTGATCTCTGGGACGACTTCTGGGAGCAGAAGCTGGCGGTGCTCGAAGCTCACCCGGTCCCGCTGATCAGCCTCACCTTCGGGCTGCCCGGCGTCGGAGACATCGCCCGGATGCAGTCCACCGGGGCGAAGGTGCTCCAGACGGTGACCTCCACGCAGGAGGCCCAGGACGCTGACCGCGCCGGGGTCGACGGCCTCATCGTCCAGGCGTCCCCCGCCGGAGGGCACTCCGGAAGCTGGACGCCGCAGCGGGTTCCCGAGCACACCGAGCTTCTCGAGCTGCTGAGCGCGGTTGCCCGGGTCACCGCGCTGCCGCTGTGGGCCGCCGGCGGCATCGCCGACGCCGCAGGGGTCAGTTCCGTACTCGGCGCCGGTGCCGAGGCCGCGGTCTTGGGCACCGCGCTGCTGCGCAGTCCCGAGAGCGGGGCGCATGCGACGCATAAACAGGCGCTGGCGACACCGCCGGGGGAGCCGGAGACCATCATCACCACGGCGTTCTCCGGACGGCCGGCGCGGGCGCTGCGCAACAGCTTCACCGACGCGCTGACCGGGTCCTCGCCGTCGGGCTTCCCCGCCCTGCATCAGCTCAGCGGCGGGCTGCGCCGGGCCGCCGGCGCGGCCGGGGACCCCCATGGGCTCAACCTCTGGGCGGGCACCGGGTTCGCGTCCGCGAGGTCGGAGCCGGCCGCAGAGATCATGCGCAGCCTGGCCGGCAGCCACCGGCTCTAGCCGCGGAGCCGGCGGCCGCCCGCGGGGCAGTCTCCGGACGGACGGCTACTGGGCAGACCAGTCGCTAGATGAACAGCGCGGGGTCCAATGCGTACTCGGCGGGATCCACGTGCGGCTTGCGCTCGGCGACGCCGCGCTCCCGGGCCTTGGCCGGAATGCCGGTCAGGATCGAGTTGGGCGGTGAGGACTTCACGACGACGGCGTTCGCGCCCACCGCCGAACCGGCGCCGATCTCCACCGGGCCGATGACCTTGGCCCCGGCCCCGACGACGACCCCGTCGCGCAGGGTCGGATGCCGCTTGGTCTGTTCCAAGGAGCGTCCTCCGAGGGTCACGCCCTGGTAGAGCATGCAGTCATCGCCCACCTCGGCGGTCTCACCGATGACCACGCCCATGCCGTGATCGATGAAGAAGCGCCGTCCGATCTGCGCGCCGGGATGGATCTCGATGCCGGTGAGGCCGCGGGTCAGCTGGGACAGCGCGCGGGCCGGGGTCTTCAGCGCGCCGTGCTGCCACATCCGGTGGGCAAGTCGGTGCGACCAGACCGCGTGCAGCCCGGAGTAGACCAGCACCACCTCGGCGGTGCTGCGCGCGGCGGGATCGTGTTCACGCGCGGCTTTGATGTCCTCGCGCAGACGCTTCAGAGGGCCCAAGGGGGAGTCAACCTTTCACAGGGATCGAACGTGTCGGCTCGTGCTGTCCGCGTCACCACGTCCCGTGCGGGGCGGACACGTGGTGACGCGTGCAGCGGAGCTGTGCAGCTGGTTCTTCGCGGCAGGACGGGCCCGCCGGAGGATCAGCCGCGGATGTCTTCGTAGAGCAGCGTGGAGATGTAGCGCTCTCCGAAGTCACAGGCGAAGGTCACGATGAGCTTGTCCCGGTTCTCCTCGCGGGAAGCCAGCTCCAGGGCTGCCGCGACGTTCGCGCCGGTGGAGATGCCGCCCAGGATGCCTTCCTGGGTGCCGAGGTCGCGGGCACAGGTGACGGCCTTCTCCAGGTTGGCCTGGTATACCTCGTCGTAGATCTCCTGGTCCAGGATGTCCGGGATGAAGTTCGGACCGATGCCCTGGATCTTGTGCGGTCCGGCGGTGCCGCCGGAGAGGATGGGGGAGTCCTCGGGTTCAACCGCGACCAGGTGGATGCCCGGCTTGTACTCCTTGAGCCGGCGGCCGGCGCCGGTGATCGTGCCGCCGGTGCCGATGCCGGCGATGAAGATGTCGACCTCGCCGTCGGTGTCGCGCCAGATCTCTTCACCGGTGGTCCGGTAGTGGGTGGCGGGGTTGGCCTCATTGGCGAACTGGCGGGCCCAGATGGAGTTCTCGGTGTCGGCAACGATGGCCTTGGCCCGCTCCACCGCGCCGCGCATGCCCTCTGCGCCGGGGGTCAGCACGATCTCGGCGCCATAGGCGCGCAGCATCACCCGACGTTCGGTGGACATGGTCTCCGGCATGGTGAGCACCACACGGTAGCCGCGGGCGGCGCCGACCATGGCCAGCGCGATCCCGGTGTTGCCCGAGGTTCCCTCCACGATGGTCCCGCCGGGCTTGAGCATGCCAGAGGTCTCTGCGGCGTCCACGATGGCCGCACCGATGCGGTCCTTGATCGAGCTCGCGGGGGAGTAGAACTCCAGCTTCATCGCGATGTTGCCCGGAAGGTCTGCACCGAGCCGGTTCAGCCGCACCAGGGGGGTGTTGCCGACCGCCTGGGTGATGTTGTCAAGAATCTTGGCCATATCAGTGTGTGGACCTTTCTTCCTCGGGTTTCAACCATGAAGCATAGTCTCTGCGGAGCTTCGAGACCTTGGGATCGATGATGACCTGACAGTATCCGACATCTGGACGTCGGGCGTGGAAGTCCTGGTGGACCTCCTCGGCTTCGAAGACCCGGCCCAGCGGCTCCAGCGAGGTCACGATGGGCCGATCGAAGGAGTTCTGCGCGCGCTGGATGGCGGCGGCGAACTCATCGTGCTGGGCCTCATCGGTGTAGAACATCGCCGAGCGGTACTGGGTGCCGACGTCGTAGCCCTGCCGGTTCAGCGTGGTCGGGTCGTGGCTGGAGAAGAACACGTCGTAGAGCACCTGGTCCGGGAGCACGCTCGGGTCATAGGTGATCTCCACGCCTTCGGCATGTCCGGTGCCGCCGGAGGCGACGGCCTCGTAGATGGCCGGACCGGAGCCGCCGGTGTAGACGCTGCGCACGTGATGCACTCCGCGCAGTCGACGGGCGAGGGAATCCAGGCACCAGAAGCATCCGGCGGCGAGCACCACGGTCTTATGAGAGTTGTCCATGACCAGCACAACCGTCCGTGTCCCGGGCTCTATTCCTGAACCGGAGCCTGTAGAAAAGAGACATGTCGCCCAGCCCTGCTCCGCGCCCAGATGAAACCACCTCCGACTCCCAGGTCCCGACCCTCGATGAGGTGCTCGACGCGGCCGAGGAGCTCTGGCCGCGTTCGCTGGCGGAGTCCTGGGACGCCGTCGGTCTGGTGACCGGCCGGCGGGACACGCTGGTGCGGCGGATCAACTTCGCCGTGGACCCGGTGCGGGCTGTCATCGAGGAGGCCGCGAGCTCCGGGACCGACCTGCTGATCACCCATCACCCGCTGCTGCTGCGCGGGGTCACCTCCGTGGAGGCCGGGCAGTTCAAGGGCGAGATGGTCCACCGGCTGATCGAATCGGGCTGTGCCCTGCTGACGGCCCATACCAATGGGGACTCGGCGATCGGCGGGGTCAACGATGTCCTCGCCGAAGCGCTGGGACTCGAAGACACGGCGCCGCTGGCGCCCGCCGCGGACGGTCTGGCCGCCGAGGGGCTCGGCCGGATCGGCACGCTGCCCGAGCCGCTGACGCTTGGGGGGTTCGCCGCTCGAGTGTTCTCGGTGCTGCCTGCTGTGGCCGGCGGGGTCCGGGCAGCCGGTGATCGTGACGGGCTGGTCCAGCGGGTGGCGCTGTGCGGCGGGGCGGGGGACTCCCTGCTGTCCGCGGCCGCCGACGCGGGGGCAGACGTCTTTTTGACCGCGGACCTGCGTCATCATCCAGCCTCGGAGGCCCGTGAAGCCGCGGCAGAGGGGCGCCCCTACCTGATCGATGTCTCGCACTTCGCCTCAGAGTGGCTCTGGCTGCCCACCGCCGCGCAGGCCCTCCACCGGGCGCTGACCGATCGCGGCTACGATGTGGAGGTTGCCGTCAGCGGCATCAACACCGACCCCTGGGACTTTGTGCTCACACCGGGCCACTGATGTGCCCGCGTGTCTGAGGCGCCCCACCTCTAAGACCTGAACTGACTCGAAGGTGCGTGAGCCATGACCACTCTGTTCGTCGAGGCCGACGGCGGAAGCCGCGGCAATCCTGGAATCGCCGGCTCCGGCGCCCTCGTCCGCAATGAGGCGGGTCAGATCCTCGCCACCAAGGCCACCCCGCTGGGAAAGGCGAGCAACAACGTCGCCGAATACACCGGGCTGATCGAGGGTCTGCGGCTGGCCCGCGACCTGGACCCGGAGGCCTTCGTAGAGGTCAAGCTGGACTCCAAGCTGGTGGTCGAGCAGATGAGCGGGCGCTGGAAGATCAAACACGAGGACATGAAGAGACTCGCCGCCGAGGCCTCCACCATCCTGCCGCCGATGCAGGTCCGCTACACCTGGATCCCGCGCAAGGAGAACGGCGACGCCGACGCGCTCAGCAATGAGGCGATGGACGCCTGCGCCGCCGGGATCCCCTGGGATCCGAGCCGCAGCCGGATCCGCCCGGTGGGCTGACTGGCGGCGCGGGGTCGACCTGGCGTTCGCGGCAACGCTCGACATTTGGATTCGAGGGGACATAAGCGTCACGAGTCGAGGAGCCCTTGCCGCGAGGTGATGGTCATGAGTCAATCCGGGTTCTCTCGTGGCTTTCGCCATCGTTCTGCGCAGACCTCGGAAACGCGGGCCCGAAATGCGGTCCGCACGGTCAAGGACGTTGTTCTGTCGCACTGAGTAGAACGACTCCATCGCCGCAGCGTCCCCGGCAGCGCCGTCTCGGCTCAGGAGCCTGCGGGGTTGCAGTCAGCGGAGAATCCGGGTTTTGCGACCTGTTTCGGAGACACCGGGCGTAACCTTGATCTATGTCGTTGGTCGTCGTCCTTGGTGTTGGCTTCTCGAAAGCTGTCTGATCACACTTCCACTGCGCGTGCCGTCAAGGCGACCTCAAAGGAGAACGAGATGTCGTCCACCTCACCTGCCGCTCAGCCGGCCGTTCCGCAGACCGGCGTCATCGATCCCCACATCCACCAGTGGGACCCACTCACGACACGACGCACCAAATCGGGCATGGCGCGGCTCCTTCGATTCCTCCCCACGATCCCTCGTGCCCTGCGCCTGGCGATGCCGCAGGCCGATCGCGAGTTCGTGGGAAACCCGGCCCACGTGCTGCGTCCCTACCTGCCGGCGGACTATCGGCGCGACGCGGCCGAGCTGCCGGTTCGCGCGATCGTGCACATAGAAGCCGCCTGGCCTGAACGCGAGCACATGGACACGGTCGCTGAGACCCGCTGGTTGATGACGCTGCCATTCGGTCGTGACGGCAACCCCGAACTCGGCGCCATCATCGCCCATGTCGACCCCAGATGGTCAGATGCCGCGGCAGTCCTCGACGCCCACCTGGAGGCTTCTCCACTGGTCCGAGGCATACGGCTGTCCGCCTCACACCACCCCGACCGCGGAGTGCGCGACTTCGCCGATGGCCCGCACGTCCTCAGCAGCCGGTCCTTTCTGCAAGGCTTCAGCGCTGTCGCCGACCGGGGCCTCTCGATGGAGATCTGGTGCTACGACCATCAGCTGTCCGATGCCTTGAGGCTCGTCACCGAGTACCCCCAAACCACATTTGTCCTGAACCACTACGCGACGCCGGTCGCAATGTTCGGCCCCCGTGGGCAGGGAGCAGGACGAAGCACCGACCAACGAGCAGCACAGCTCGACGCATGGCGCAAGAACATCGCCGCCCTTGCCGACCACCCCAACGTCGTGGCTAAGCATTCAGGGCTCGGCATGCCGGTGATGGGTGGTGAGTCCAGGCGCCCCATCAGCGCGGCATCGGTCGGTGAGATCGTCGACCGAGCAGCCCCGCTGATCCGTCATCTGCACAACTCCTTCGGGTCGGACCGGACGATGTGGGCCTCCAACTATCCGATCGATAAGCCCGGACTTACCCTCCCAGCCACGCTGCGGGTCGTCACCGATGTGCTGGGCTCTGATGCAGACACCACAAGGCTCACGCACGACGTCGCGAGTTCCGTCTACCGCATCGAGGTGTGATGTGATGCCCAACCACGTTGTCCAGTCTGGTGATGGGTGCTGCTTTCCCGATCGCTGAGTGGGCCCGTGGTGACGCTGCGCAGTCTAGTGACGCGAGGGTTCCTCCAACAGGCCAGCCGGGGCGCTCTCCGACGGTCTCTCTTTGTCGACCTTCAGCTGACGCAGTGTCTCCAAGATCCAAAAGGCTGCGAACAGGCTGATCTCCCACCACTCAAGAAGGATGACGAAGTGACCTGGAGCAATCAGTTCTGCGATCGCAAACGGCACGACAACACCGACGGTCATCAGTCCGAGAATGATGAGGTATGAGAATCGACGGGTCACCCAGAGATCTCTCATGCGGTAATAAGGCCAGGTGTTAGTCGCCACCGCCACGACCAGCGAACTGATGAGAAAGATACCTGCAATGTCATGGACGCTGAAAGGACCAACTCCCTGCAGCCTGACCTCCTCAGCCGGCACGAGAAACAACTGCCGCATAGCCAAGGCCAGGAACCAGATCAGGGTCAGCATTGTCGCCAGGACGAAGGCCCGGTTCAGTCGGTCGATCTTGGCTGATCGGGTGTTAGAGGCGTAAAGCTGGCCAAGATTGCCAACCTTGATCTCGCGCGCGAACAGGAGGAGGCATAGGACGACAACTGACAGAAGCGTGATCCGAAGGAAGACCACATAGTCAGCTGCTGTCAGGCCATCTGGTCCACCACCTGCCAAGAGCATCTCCATCGTGTCTTCGAAGTTGTTAGGCACCAGGGCGACGAAGATGGCGTAAAAGCCTGCCCCGTTGAGGGCGTAGTCCTCCAGTAAGCCAATGCCTTGATAAGCCACCAGGCACGCCGCCAGGGCGATCAAACAACCGACAAAGACATCGCGGACGGGGCCGCCGTAGTAGGCACTGATCGAGGTCTCTAACTCCCCGTGATAGATGGAAGTCCCGGCCGTCACGACGAGAAGAAGCCCTGGGAGAAGGATGAGTAGAACGCGCAGGTAGACATAAGTGATGCGAGCGTCCTCTGCGCGGCGAACCGTCTCTGGCATGACGCCCCCTTTCGGCGGAACGCCACGGTATCGGATGTCCCTTCGCATCAGAATGCTTCTCTCTCACAGTTCGCGCAAGGTGCTGCTACTCCGACAGCTCAACCAGCGCTGCGGCTTTCCTCTGGCTCGGTGCCGACCTGTGGTCGCAGTCAACGGCACGATGACACTGTGGGCTTCAGCTCATCGTTCAAGAACACAATCCTGAGACATGTCCGTTACCACCTGGCGTGTCCTCGGATCTGGCACTGAGGGTCCAGACGCTTCTACAGAAGTGCGGAGTGCCTCTCAGGCCAGTACGACGACGGCGGCCCGCCGCGGCAGGGGAGAGCCGCCGTCGTCGTGGGGGTCGAGGCTTAGACGCCTCCGAACCCGCTGGTCAGCCAGCGGACAGTGCAGCCTTCGGCTCGGTGGCGGCTGAGCCCGCCGCGGCCCCGTTGCTGGCAGCGTCGCGCGGCTGCACCTTCGGGTACTTAACCGGGGCGCTGCCGGTCATGTGCTCCAGGACCCGGACCACCTGAGCGGAGTAGCCGAACTCGTTGTCGTACCAGACATACAGGATCGCCTGCTTACCGTTGACGATGGTCGCCAGACCGTCCACGATCCCCGCAGCCCGGGTGCCCACGAAGTCGGTGGAGACCACCTCCGCGGAGTCGATGTAGTCGACCTGCTTGTGCAGCGGGCCTTCGAGGGACTCTCGGCGCAGGAACCGGTTGAGCTCCTCCTTGGTGGTCTCGCGGTCCAACTCCAGGTTCAGGATCGCCATCGAGACATCCGGTGTCGGGACCCGGATGGCATTGCCGGAGAGCTTCCCGGTCAGCTGGGGCAGCGCCTTGGCGACCGCCTTGGCCGCCCCGGTCTCGCTGATCACCATGTTCAGCGCCGCTGAGCGGCCGCGACGCTCACCCGGGTGGAAGTTGTCGATCAGGTTCTGGTCATTGGTGTACGAGTGCACCGTCTCCACGTGCCCGTGATCGATCCCGTAGGCCTCATCCATCAGCTTCGCCACCGGGGTGATGGCGTTGGTGGTGCAGGACGCCGCGGAGATGATCGTGTCCTCCGCGGTGATCTGCTCGTGGTTGACGCCGAAGACGATGTTCTTCAGGTCTCCCTTCCCTGGCGCGGTCAGCAGCACCCGAGAGACGCCCTTGGCTTGCAGGTGCTGGCTGAGACCCTTCTCATCGCGCCAGCGACCGGTGTTGTCCACCACCACCGCATTGCTGATTCCGTGGGCGGTGTAGTCCACCGCTGCCGGGTCCGAGGCGTAGATGACCTTGATGAAGGTGCCGTTGGCGATGATCGCCTGGTTCTCCTGATCCACCCGGATAGACCCCTCGAAGGGACCGTGGACCGAGTCGCGGCGCAGCAGCGAGGCGCGCTTGGCGAGATCGTCCTCCGCGCCCTGGCGCACCACGATGGCGCGCAGCCGCAGACCCGACGCGGAGGAGGCGTTGCCGACGATGATCCGGGCCAGCAGCCGGCCGATCCGGCCGAAGCCGTAGAGCACCACGTCGCGGGGCTCGCTCATGCCTTCGCCACCGCGGCCGAGCACCTCGGCCAGCTCTTCGCGCAGGAACGAGTCCATGTCCCCGGAGGCCGCGTAGGCAGAAACACGGTAGCGGGAGTTCAGCCGGGCGATGTCGATGCTCGCGGCACCGAGATCCAGTTCGGTGAGCGCCTGCACCAGAGGCAGGGTCTGGGACACGGGAAGCTCGGTCTCGTCGACCTGGCGGGCGAATCGGTGCGCCTTGAGGATCTCGATGGCGGACCGGTTGACCAGTCGGCGACCGTAGATCCCGGTGACCACATTGTTCTCTCGGTAGAGCTTGCCCAGCAGAGGGATCATGGCCTCGGCCTGGGACTCTCGGTCGATCCAGCTGCGCAGTTGTTCGTCTGCTTCAGTGGTCATTATTGGACGTGTCCTCACTCGTCTAGACGTCATTGTCTACATGGACCCACCGGGTGCTCGGGTGTGAGCGAACACCGCGATGTGTCCGTAGGCGAGTCTAGCCGAACCCGGCTGGCCCGAGCGGAGGGCTCGGAGCGGGACGCCCGTCATCACAGTGGAGCAGCGGGTGGGGCGGGTGGGGGACGGGTCTGTCGATAAGCCGGGTTCTGTCGCCGCGGTGATTGCTCACCGAGACGGACCATCATCCATCTGGGCCTCGTGTTGCCACGGACCTCAAGCGATCAACCCGGATGCTCGGGCGGGCAGCCCTCCAACACATCCTGTTCGACCTTGCACCGGATGGGGTTTGCCTAGCCGCCCCAGTCACCTGGGGCGCTGGTGGTCTCTTACACCACCGTTTCACCCTTACCTGCGACGACGAGCGCCGCCGGCGGTCTGTTTTCTGTGGCACTGGCCTGCGGGTCTCCCCGAGTGGGCGTTACCCACCATCCTGCCCTGTGGAGCCCGGACTTTCCTCGGCCCGAGGCAGTTATCCGCCGTCTCCGGCGGGCCTCAGTCTCGAGCCGCGATGGTCTGACCGACCCGTCCCGGCTCTCCATGGTACGGGATCGCGACACCGCCATCTGGCACTCGGTCCACGCGCTGCTTGCTAGCCTTGCTCGGTGCTGATCTTCCTGCCGCCCTCCGAGGGCAAGACACCTCCGACCGACCCCGGTGCTCCGCCGGTGGATCTGTGCAGCCTCACGCTGCCGGAGCTCGACCAGGCGCGCGCCTCGGTGATGGAGGCGCTGATTCAGGTCAGCAGCGAAGACCAGGCGCAGCAGATCCTCAACGTGGGCAAGACCGTGATGCCCCAGGTGCGCGCGAACGCGCAGCTGGGCAGCGCCCCGACCGCGCCGGCACACGAGATCTACACCGGAGTGCTCTTCGAAGCCCTCGACGCCGCGGGACTGAGTCCCGTGCAGCTGGACCGCGCTTCTCAGCAGGTGCTGGTCTTCTCCGGGCTCTTCGGGGTGACCTCCCTGACCGACCGGATCCCGGCCTACCGACTCTCCATGGGCGTGACCCTCAGCGCCCCCGGCAGCGGCCAGGGGCCGGGAGCAGCACCGGCGCACCCGGCACCCGGGCGGCTCGGCAGCTTCTGGAAGGCCGCGCTGAGTGAACCGCTGGCCCGGCTCATCGGGGATCAGCTGGTGGTCGACTGCCGCTCCAGCTCCTACGCGCAGGCGCACCGGCCGGCACCGGAACAGACCCTGATGGTCAACAGCTTCACCGAGCGCGACGGCAAGCGGAAGGTCGTCACCCACTTCGCCAAGCATGCCCGCGGCCTGCTCACCGGCATGCTGCTGCGTGCGCGGGGTCCGGAGCCCGAGACGATCGACGACGTCGCAGAGCTCGCCTCCCAGCGGTGGCGGGTGGAGCTGCGCCCGGCCACCGGGAGCACCCCGCACCAGCTGGACCTCATCGACTGAGCTCAGGTGAGCCTGCCCCAGCAGCCAGTCCATTAGCAGATTCTCCGCCCCGCCGACTAGCCTGGGGACCATGGCAGAGTTTATTTACACCATGATCAGCGCCCGCAAAAAAGTGGGCGACAAGGTCATCCTCGATGACGTCACTATGTCCTTCTACCCCGGTGCCAAGATCGGCGTGGTCGGACCCAACGGTTCGGGCAAGTCCACGATCCTCAAGATCATGGCGGGGCTCGATGAGCCTTCCAATGGCGAGGCGCGTCTCTCCCCGGGATACTCCGTCGGCATCCTGATGCAGGAGCCCGCGCTCAACGAGGACAAGACGGTGCTCGGCAACGTCCAGGAGGGCGTCGGCGAGATCTACGAGAAGCTTCAGCGCTTCAACCAGATCTCCGAGGAGATGGCGAATCCTGACGCAGACTTCGACGCCCTGATGGCCGAGATGGGCACCCTGCAGGAGGCCATCGACGCCGCCAACGCCTGGGACCTCGACTCCCAGCTGGAACAGGCCATGGACGCACTGCGCTGCCCGCCCCCGGAGGCCGACGTCAGCGTCCTCTCCGGCGGTGAACGCCGCCGCGTGGCGCTGTGCAAGCTGCTGCTCTCCAAGCCAGACCTGCTGCTGCTCGATGAGCCCACGAACCACCTCGACGCGGAGTCCGTGCTCTGGCTCGAACAGCACCTGGCCGCCTACGAAGGCGCCGTGCTGGCCGTGACGCACGATCGTTACTTCCTCGATCACGTCGCCCAGTGGATCTGTGAGGTCGACCGCGGTCGGCTGTACCCCTACGAGGGCAACTACTCCACCTACCTGGAGAAGAAGCAGGCGCGTCTAAAGGTCCAGGGCAAGAAGGACGTCAAGATGGCCAAGCGACTCTCCGACGAGCTGGACTGGGTGCGGTCCAATGCCAAGGGGCGCCAGACCAAGTCCAAGGCCCGTCTGAACCGCTACGAGGAGATGGCCGCCGAGGCCGAGCGCACCAAGAAGCTCGACATGGACGAGATCCAGATCCCACCGGGTCCGCGCCTGGGGACCCAGGTCATCGAGGCCGAGAACCTTCAGAAGGGCTTCGGCGACCGCCAGCTCATCGACGGGCTGTCCTTCTCGCTGCCGCGCAACGGCATCGTCGGGGTCATCGGTCCGAACGGCGTCGGCAAGTCCACGCTGTTCAAGACCATCGTGGGCATGGAAGAGCTCGACGGCGGCAAGCTCGCCGTCGGTGACTCCGTGAAGCTCTCCTATGTCGACCAGTCGCGCGCCGGCATCGACTCGGAGAAGAGCCTCTGGGAGGTCGTCTCCGACGGACTCGACTTCATCCATGTGGGCGCCGTCGAGATGTCTTCGCGTGCCTACGTCTCAGCCTTCGGGTTCAAGGGCCCGGATCAGCAGAAGAAGGCTGGTGTGCTCTCCGGCGGTGAGCGCAACCGGCTGAACCTCGCGCTGACGCTGAAGCAGGGCGGCAACCTGTTGCTGCTCGATGAGCCCACGAACGACCTCGACGTGGAGACCCTCGGCTCTCTGGAGAACGCGCTGCTGGACTTCCCCGGCTGCGCCGTGGTCATCTCGCACGATCGCTGGTTCCTCGACCGGGTGGCCACCCACATCCTGGCCTGGGAGGGCACGGACGAGAAGCCTGCCGACTGGTACTGGTTCGAAGGCAACTTCGAGTCCTACGAGCAGAACAAGATCGAGCGCCTCGGCGCCGATGCGGCACGCCCGCACCGCGTGACCCACCGCAGGCTCACCCGCGACTGATCTTCCAGCTCAGTCACGGACTGAATTGAGAACAGCGCGCACGTGAGCACGCGGCACTGATCCGGCCCGCCCCCGACACCCTCTGGTGATCGCGGGCGGGCCGAGTCATGTCACGCCCTGACGACCTTCCAGCTGGCTGTTGTCGGCCGTCGCCGCCTGCTTGCTGCCCCGGGTGCGCTCCCGCGACGCCGAGCCGCTCAGAAGGGGGCCACCTCCTTCTCCTGGGATTGTTCTTGGCCCTGGCCCTGGCCCTGGGCGTCGGCGTTGTCTGTGCTCCAGACCGAGTCCGCGGCGGAACTGAAGGAGTCGCTGGAGGACTCCGCGTGGGACTCCGCCCCGTTGCGGGAATTCTCCTGCCCAGAGCCCGCGCCGCCGAGTCTGGTGAATGACCCGGAGCCGAAGGTCAGGTCGTGGCCGATGGCCTCGGCGTCGATCTCCACCGAGGTGCCGCGCTGACCCTTGTCGTTCTCCCACTGCCGGACCCGCAGGCGTCCGGTCACCAGCACAGGGTCTCCTTTGTGCAGGCTGCTCTTCACGTTCTGGGCCAGCTGGCGGAACGCCGAGACCGTGTACCAGTTCGTGTCCCCGTTGACCCACCGCTCGGTCTTGCGGTCATAGCGCCGCGGAGTGCACCCGAGCCTGAAGTTCGAGATCGGCAACCCCTGGGGCGTGATGAACTCCTCCACCTCGCCGCCGAGGAACCCGCGGACGGTGATCGTTTCGCTCATTGCTCTCCTCCATCTCTGTCACGGCTGTTGAGTCTCGGCACGGCGTGCCCAGCCCCGCCGCAGGCCGTGGAAGTCGGACGGGGGTGCTTCCAGTGTTCGCGGCGATGAACCCGGTGCGGGGTCACCGCTTGAGTGTGTGGATGACCAGCGCGGAGGCGGCGTGTCGACGCGGGTTGGGGCAAACCAGGGCCGTGCCGAGCAGGTAGACTCTCTGCCTGGACCTGCTCAGGATGCTGAGACTCTGCGTGTCCACGCCTCGGTAGCTCAGGGGATAGAGCAGCGGCCTTCTAATCCGCCGGTCGGGGGTTCGAATCCCTCCCGAGGCACTTGTCCGTATCGCATAGACTCCAGCTGGCCGCCGTTATG
The DNA here is from genome assembly GCF_051262655.1 of Nesterenkonia maliinae. NCBI lineage: Bacteria > Bacillati > Actinomycetota > Actinomycetes > Micrococcales > Micrococcaceae > Nesterenkonia > Nesterenkonia maliinae. The sequence continues at coordinate 219,505 of NZ_JBIMEY010000001.1, forward strand.
ACGGCGGCCGCTCTGCTGTATCTCGCGCACTCGTTGCTGCGCTTCCGCAACTTCGAGGCCAAGGGCTACGACCTGGGCATCTTCGACCAGGCGGTCCGCCAGTACTCGCTGTTCAAGGCCCCCATCGTGCCGATCAAGGGCGAGGACTTCCACCTCTTGGGGGATCACTTCCACCCCATCATCGCCGCCTTCGCCCCGCTCTACTGGATCTGGGACGACCCGCGGGTGCTCAACATCGGCATGATCGCGCTGCTGGTCTCCACCGCGCTGCCGGTCTACCTGGTGGTGCGCGGCTGGTTCAGCCACCTGCCGGCCCTGCTCGCCGCCGTCGCGCTGCTGCTCTTCTGGCCCTTCCAGGCGCTGGTGAACTGGGACTTCCACGAGATCGCCTTCGGCGTCCCGCTGGTGGCCTGGATCATCTGGGCCATCGAACGGCAACGAATGTGGCTGGCGGTGGGACTCGGCGCCGCGCTGCTGCTGGTGCGCGAGGACATGGGTGTCACGCTGATCGCGCTCAGCCTGGTGTTCGCCTTCAAACGGGCCTGGCTGCCCGCACTGGTCACCGCGGTCCTGGGTGTCTTCGGCTACTGGTTCGCGGTAGAGCTGGTGATCCCGCACTTCTCCGCCGCAGGGGAGTTCGGCTATTGGCAGTTCACTGAGCTGGGGCCCAGCGCGGGCGCCGCCATCGTCTTCCTGCTGACCCAGCCCTGGAACGCGGTCGTGATCCTCTTCGACCACCCCACCAAGGTGGGTCTCTGGGCGCTGCACTTCCTGCCGCTGCTGCTGCTGCCCTTCGCCTCGCCCTACGTGATCCTCGGCGCACCCATACTGCTCTCGCGGCTGTTCAACGACCGCGAGAACGTCTGGTCCGTGATCTACCAGTACGACGCGATCCTGGCCCCGATCTTCCTGCTCGCCGGCTTCGACGTCGCGCGCAGACTCATCGCGCGCTGGCCACGGCTCAAGCCGCTCGCCGTAGGACTGCCCGGCACCGTCATCGCCGTCGGCCTGGTCGGAACCCTCGCATTCCCCGGGGTCTTCCCGCTCCAGCGCACCGTCACCGCGGACAACTGGAACATGGGCGACCGAGCACTGGCGCACCAGGAGGTCACCGACGCCGTGCCCGACGATGTCTGCGTGGAGGCGGCCGATACCGCAGTGCCGCACCTGGTGGACCGCACCTCGGTGGGACTCAACGGCACCACCGATGAGGACGCGCTGACTTGGATCATCATCGATGACACGGCCGAAGAGCTCGGCGGGTCGAACCCGTTGAGCCCCGAGGAGGCCTTCGCCCGCGCTGATCGGCTGGGCTTCGAACCGGTCATCGAGGACGCCGAGGGACTCTGGCTGCTGAACCGCGACACCGCGGCAGACCGCGCGGCGGCGAGCGAATGCGCGGAATACCTGCGGCGATGACCTCGCTGTAGCATAAGGAACGAACCAGCCCCACCCCTCAGCCGCGTCGCGATGCCGCGCGGCGTCATGGAGAGCCACATGTCCACCGACTGCGTCCCCGCGGGAGTCTGCGGCACCCCGCAGACCGAGGCGGACTCGGCGCGCGTGGTCATGGTCAGCCTGCACACCTCGCCGCTGGCCCAGGCCGGCAACCGAGACGCCGGGGGACTGAACGTCTACGTCAATGCGCTCAGCAGCGCGCTCGCCCAGGCCGGGCTGACCGTGGACATCGTCACCACCGACGTCGACGCCGAGACCCCGGCCCGCGCCGACGACGTCACGGTCCTCCAAGACGGTCGACGGATCCACACCCTCGCCGTGGGGAAGCCTGCACGGGCCAAGAAGGCGCTGCTGCCCGCCGAGGTCGACGCGCTGGCATCCCGGGCGCTGCGCAGCATCGAAGCCATCGACATCAGCCAGGTGACCACGGTTCACTCGCACTACTGGATCTCTGGGCTGGCCGGGATCCAGCTGGCCCAGGCGCTGTCCGCGCCGCTGGTGCACACGATGCATACGATCGCGGCGGTGAAGCAGGAGCTCGACCCGGCCACACCGGAGAACCCAGAGCGCAGCACCGCCGAGGCCATGATCGCGCGCACCGCCGATCTGGTGACCGCCAACACCGAGCACGAGATCGCCGATCTCAAGCGACTCTTCGGCCTCGACGATGCGTCCATCGCGCTGGTCCGGCCCGGGGTCGACCTGGAGGTCTTCCATCCACCCGTCGGGCCGGACCCACGCTCCGGTCCGCTCGAGGCGCGTCCGCTGCGACTGGCCTTCGCCGGCCGGCTCCAGCTGCACAAGGGCCCGCAGGTCGCGGTCGAAGCCCTCGGTGAGCTGCGCAGGATGATGCCGCAGGTGCCGGTGCAGCTGGTGGTCGCCGGCAGCCAGAGCGGCGACGACGTGCTGGATCTCAACGCCCTGGCCGAACAGGCGGGGGTCGCGGACGCGGTGCAGGCGCTGCCTCCGCTGCCACATGGCGAGCTCGCCGAGCTCTTCCGCAGCAGCGATGCGGTGCTGGTGCCCTCGTTCAGCGAATCCTTCGGGCTGGTCGCCCTGGAGGCGCTGGCCTGCGGGACCCCGGTGATCGCCCACGACGTCGGCGGCCTCTCGTCCCTGATCACCCACCGGCGCAGCGGCCGGCTGATCCCGAGCCTGGACCCTGCCCTGTGGGCCGAGCAGCTGCGCTGGCTGGTGCTGCACCGCCGCGCCTGGAGCCGCTACAGCACGACGGCGGCGACGCTCGCCCGTTCCTATTCCTGGGACGCGACAGCGGCCGCGACCCTGCAGGCCTACCGCAGCGTGAGCTTGATCGGCAGCCGCTGAGCCCCCTGGAAGGGTGCGTCCGGCCGACTCAGGTCTCGAGGTAGCGCGAGGTCCAGGTCTGGGAGTACTTCTTGTTGATCGTCCGAGTGGCCCGGGAGCTGTGCACGAGGGTCTGCTGCATCTTCTCGGAGAGCTTCGGGCGCAGACCCTCGGGTGGTCGCACCATGCCCTCCTGGGCCACCGAGGCGACGAGGGCACCGTTGCGGCTGTAGATCGAGCCCTGCGCGAGGCCTCGGGCGTTCTGCGCGCTCGGGCTCTGCTGGACGTAGAGCAGCCATTCGTCGGCGCGGGCGTCCCGGTGCCACCACATGGCGTGATCCAGCGAGGCGACCTTCATCTCAGGCTTGGCCCAGTACAGCCCGTGCCGGCGCAGCACCGGTTCCAGCAACGTGTAGTCGGAGGCGTAGAGGATCGCCGCGCGGTGGATGTTCGCGTCATCGGGCAGCGCGGCCTTGGTCTTGAGCCACACGGCGCTGGTCGCATGCGCGTCCTGATCGGCCTCGAGGTAGATCGGGCGGTCCACGTGACGGATGTCGAAGGGACGCCCGTGAGCCCACTCATGCACGATCGGATGCTTCACATGTCCCACCAGCTCCTGAGGCGGTGCCAGATCCTCCGGATCCGGGACCCCTTCAGGCATCCGACGCTGATGTGCCACCCCGGGGGAGGGGCGCTGGAACGAGGCGATCATGGAGAGGATCGGCGTCCCGTCCTGGTAGGCCTGGCTGCGCCGCGCCGAGAAGGAGCCGCCGTCACGCAGCCGCTCCACCGAGACCTGGATCGGCTTGTTCGCGTCACCGGGGCGCAGGAAGTAGCCGTGCACGGAGTGGATCAGCCGGTCAGGCTCCACGGTGGCCATCGCCGCGGTGGCGGCCTGGGCCAGCACCTGCCCGCCGAAGACCCGCCAGTAGGCCTGCTTGAACACCGGCCCGAGGAAGTGATCCTCACCGCCGCGTCCTGCCGCGGCTTCGGCGCCACTGGGGTCCAGATGCTTCAGCTGCAGCATGTCCACGAGCTGCTGCACCGACTCTGCGGCGGCGGGCACCTCATAACGGCGATCAGGCATGCGACGTCCTTTCGGGCGTGGACAGGGTCAGGTGCCTCCACTCTAACGGCCCCTCAGCCCCAGAGCGGGGGAGCCGGATCAGATCAGCATGCCGCGCGCCCGCTCCTCAGGCAGGATCCGGCTCATCAGCGCTTGCGGGAGCGGAGGTGGTGGTGCGCAGCCAGGCGCGCGCCGAATCCAGGAGGTCCTCGATCGTGCTGTCATTGGCGAGCACCACTCCGTCCTCGTCCGGGTCGAGTGCTTCCAGCGTGTTCAGCTGGGACTCCAGCAGCGAGGGGGGCATGAAGTGCCCGCTGCGATGTGCCAGTCGGGTGTTCAGCCGCGGAATCTCCACATCGACATGGAGGAACACCACCCGTCCGGCGGCGGTGCGCAGGACGTCGCGGTAGCTGCGGCGCAGCGCGGAACAGGTGATCACGCTGCCGGTCTCGGCCTGGGAGGACATCCAGTCGCGCAGGGCGTCGAGCCACGGCCAGCGATCCTCGTCGGTGAGCGGTGTCTGGGACGCCATCTTCGCGATGTTCTCGGGCGGGTGGAACTCGTCCGCTTCGGCCATCGGCAGATTCAGCTCGGCAGCCAGAGCCGCGGCCAGGGTGGACTTCCCGGAGCCCGAGACCCCCATCACCACGAGGTGACAAGGGAGAGCGTGATCCTTCGGGCTAGGCTGAGGTGGAGGATTCGTCATCGAATTCTTTCGAGCTGGGGGACAATTCCGGCGTCCCCTGTGACGGGGACCACGTCCCAGCTAAGATAGCACCTTTCAGACAGAAAGGTGTGATGTTTATGTCCGTGTGGATCAAGGAGGCTCTGTGGCGAACTCTTCCGTAGCCCGCGTGGGCCGGGACACGATCTCGGAGACCCTCGGGCGAGAGATCGTGGACGGGGCGCATCGAGCTGGAGCTGTGCTGACCTTGGAGTCGCTGCAGCAGCGCTTCGGCGTCTCACGCACGGTGGCCCGCGACAGTGTGAAGGTGCTGGAGTCCCACGGCCTGCTCTACTCGAAGCGACGCATCGGGCTGGTGGTGACCGCCGCCGAGCACTGGGACGTGATGTCTCCGTCGGTGATCGGCTGGCGGCTTGCTTCGGCGGACGCCCGCGGAGCCTTCATCGAGCTGACCCAGCTGCGCATCGCGGTGGAGACCGAGGCCGCGGCTCTGGCCGCAGCCCGACGCACCGAGGTCCAGGCCCACCAGATGCTGGATCTGGCCGCCACCATGCGCCGACTCGGCGAGTCCGAGCAGCTCAGCGAGTTCATCGAGGCAGACATCGTCTTCCACCGGCTGATGCTCGAGGCTGGAGGAAACTCGATGTTCGCGGCCCTGGCCGACGTCGTCGCCGAGGTCCTCACCGGACGGACCAAGCACGGGCTGATGCCGACCCGACCGATGCCAGAGGCCCTGGACGCCCACGACGGCGTCGCCAGGGCGATCGCGGACAAGGACCCGCGCGAAGCCCGGCGCTACATGGAGATCCTGGTCGATGAGGTGCGCTCTGCTCTGGAAGAATGAGCCGCATGACTGACTCGCTGCGATTCGCTGAAGCCGTCTCGCTCCAGGACCTCTCCACCTACATCAAACGAGCTCGCCGCATCCAGGAGCAGGGCATCCGGCTGCAGGCCGTGGGTCAGGTGCTCGCCGCCTGGGTGCCGGTGATGACCCCGGGATCGCTGCTGAGCCAGCTGCCGGCGGTGCTTGGCCTGCGCACCGTCGCCCTCGCCGAGGAGTCTCGGGCAGATGTCACCACCGAGCTGAGTTCGATCAGCGAGCGGATCGCCCGGATGAACCCGGCCGAGACCGAGCTCTCGCTGCCACCGAGCCGACTCAGCGTGCCCTGGGCCGCGGTGACACCACCGCGCTCGGGCTGGGAGCCGCTGGGAAGCGTCTCCGATGACCACCTGCGCGCCCAGGCCGCCTCAGGCATCGCCCAGATCACCGAAGCCGTGCCCACGACGGCGGGCGCCGCCGTCGTCGAACAGGTCAGGGAACAGGTCTGGGGCCGTGACCTGGAGGCGGCGAGTGCCGACCCGGTGGAGGGTGCAGACGCCGACGGCGCACAGCCGTTGCGCGATGCCGCCATCCCGGCGGGCGCGGCCTTCGGGGCCCACGCGCTGAACTTCCTCGCCGCCGAAGGTGCCGGGGGCACCACCGCTGTACACCGGCGGGGTCGCTGGGTCCGGCTCAGCTCTCAGGGCGGCTACATCCTGTGTCGCAGTACCCGGGAGCCCGCGAGCCTCTGAGGAACGGGGCTGTGGTGGACCGAGGCAGTGGTGAACCAAGACTCTGGTAGACCGAGGCTGCGGTGAACCGGGCCGATGAGGCTCAGCTGTTGACCATCGAGTGCGCTGCGCGCTCCAGGTAGTCCCACAGGATCTGTTCGTGCAAGGGGGAGAGCTCGGCGGCGTCGACGCCGGCGCGCATGAAGCTCAGCCATTTGTCGCGGGCCTCGGCGTCCACCGTGAAGGGCATGTGCCGCATCCGCAGCCGGGGGTGTCCGCGCTGCTCCTGGTAGGTGCGCGGGCCGCCCCAATACTGCTCCAGGAACGTGAGCAGACGCTCCTTCGCCGGTTCCAGATCCGACTCGGGGTACATCGCTCGGAAGTCCTCATCCTCGGAGACGTGGCTGTAGAAGACCTCGACGATGGTCTCGAAGGTCTTGCGTCCACCCACTGCGTCGTAGAAGCTCTGCTGCTCGGCGCCTGACTGTTCGGCGCCTGACTGTCCGGGGCCCGGCTGTCCGGCCGTTGGCTGCGCGGGATGCGGCAGCGCAGGGCTGAGCGGCACCGCGTCTGCCGGGCTGGGCCCGTCACCGGCGGGCTGTGTCGGCTGGTCCGCAGCAGGGCGGCCGGGCAGGCCCGAGACCTGGGACGGCGGCCGACCCACGGGACGCACGGTGGCGATCGGCGCCCCCAGGCGGTTCGAGAACTTCGGGAGCTCGCGGGCGGGCTGGGACTCTTCGTCAGACATGTTCCTCCTCTTGCGCGGTGCAGGGTGCAACGATACTCGCTCAGGCCCTGTTCCCGTCGGCGGCCGGGATCGCGCTGATGCTGGCCCGCGCCACGTAGGATTGACCCGGCCCCCGGGCCGCCAGCGTCCTCGCCCCGAAAGGTCTGAGAAGAGATCATGGTAGACAGCATGGAAGTCCACATCGCCACCGATCACGCCGGGATGGAGCTCTCCGCCCACCTGGTGGATCACCTGCGCGGCCTCGGCCACACCCTCGTCGACCACGGGCCCCAGGAGTATGACGCGCTGGACGACTATCCGGCCTTCTGCATCCGCGCCGCCGAGGCCGTGGTCGCCGCCCGCGGCGCCGGGAAGAACGCGCTCGGGATCGTGCTGGGTGGATCCGGCAACGGCGAGCAGATCGCCGCGAACAAGGTCGCCGGCGTCCGTGCCGCACTGGCCTGGAACCATGACACCGCGGTCCTTGCCCGGGAGCACAACGACGCCAACGTCGTCGCGCTCGGCGGTCGCCAGCACAGCCTCGAGGATGCCACCACGATCGTGGAGGCCTTCCTGGGTGCTGATTTCAGCGGGGACGAGCGCCACGCGCGCCGGATCGGGAAGATCTCCCACTATGAGCTCACCGGCGAGATCCTCGACTGATCCATGCCTGAAGGCCACACCCTCCACCGGCTCGCCGCGCAGATCAACACGGTCTTTGCCGGTCACCTCTGGCGGGTCAGCTCCCCGCAGGGACGGTTCAGCGCCGGCGCGGAACGGTTGGACGGGCAGGTGCCGCAGCACGCCGAAGCCTGGGGCAAGCACCTGTTCGTGCACCTGGGGCCCGCGGTCTGGCAGGTCCACCTGGGGCTCTACGGCGCGTTCAGCTTCCGCGGCGACGCGGACTTCGCCGCCGAGGCCACCATCGGCGCGCCTCGCGCCGCCGCAGTGACCTTCGAGCCGGCCTACGACGACGGCGGCTGGCTGATCCCCGAACCGCCCAAGGGGGCGGTTCGCGCCCGGGTCAGCGGACGGCATGGCTGGGCGGATCTCCGCGGTCCCACCACCTGCGCGGTGCTGGATCTGGCGGAGTACCAGGCCGTCATCGGCCGGTTGGGGCCGGATCCGCTCCGCCAGGGACCCCCGGGTCAGGACATGCCGAGCCAGGAAACTCCGGCGGGGCTGCCGGGTCAGGGGCTTCGTGGCCGAACCGAGGCAGACCTGCGCGGCGCCTTCCTGCACAACCTCACCCGACGCCGGATCAGCATCGCCGCCGCCCTCATGGACCAGGCGGTCATCGCCGGGGTGGGCAACATCTACCGCGCCGAATCGCTCTTCCTCGAGCGTCTCGACCCGCACACCCCCAGCAACCAGGTGGCCCCGGAACGGGCCTCCGCGCTCTGGGACCGGCTCACCGAGCAGCTGCGCGACGGCGTCGCCGAGGGTCGGATCCGCACCGTGCGCACCCGCGGCTCGCGTCGGCACTGGGTCTATAAGCATCAGGGCACACCGTGCAAGCGGTGCGGAGCGGTCATCGAAGCGGCCGAGCTGGTGGGCCGGCGACTCTACTGGTGTCCCGGGTGCCAGCGCGACTGAGCCCGCACCAGTTCCGCCGGGGTTCCCGTAGAATCACCTGGGTCCGCAGAACATCCATGAGGAGTACATCCCAAGTGTCCGAAAACGCAGCATCGGAAGCCCCGTCCCCGGCCGCAGCGCCGGCTGAAGACATCAGCATCACCCGCGACGGCGAGACGGCGAGCATCGAGCGCGGCACCACCGGCACCACGCTCTTCGCCGCGGACAAGACCACCGTCGTCATGCGGGTCGACGGAGAGCTCTGGGACCTCTCCCGGGAGATTCCGGCCGGCGCCGTCGTCGAGGCTGTGGACATCTCCAGCCCGGACGGGCTCAACGTGCTGCGCCACTCCACCGCCCATGTCATGGCCCAGGCTGTCCAGCAGCTCTACCCCGAGGCCAAGCTCGGCATCGGCCCGTACATCACCGACGGGTTCTACTTCGACTTCGACGTTGCCGAGCCCTTCACGCCGGACGATCTGAAGAAGATCGAGAAGGCCATGCAGAAGCTGATCAACCAGACCCAGCAGTTCGAGCGCGAGGTGGTCAGCGAAGACCAGGCGAAGGCCGCGATGGCAGACGAGCCGTACAAGCTCGAGCTGCTCGGCGTCGCCAGCGATGCCACGAGCGGCGGCGCATCCGAGGCCGCCGAGGGTGCCAGCATCGAGGTCGGTGGTGGGGAGATCACGATCTACCACAACGTCGATCGCCACGGCGAGCGGATCTGGTCTGACCTCTGCCGCGGACCGCACCTGCCCAACACCAAGCTGATCGCCAACGCCTACGCCGTGATGCGCTCCGCCGCCGCCTATTGGCGCGGCAAGGAGTCCAACCCGCAGCTGCAGCGCCTCTACGGCACCGCCTGGCCGACCAAGGAGGACCTGAAGGCGTACAAGGAGCGGCTGGCCGAGGCCGAGCGCCGTGACCACCGCCGCCTGGGCTCGGAGCTGGACCTCTTCAGCTTCCCCGACGAGCTGGGCTCCGGCCTGCCGCTGTTCCACCCCAAGGGCGGCATCATCAAGCGCGAGATGGAGGACTACGTCCGGACCCGGCACATCGAGGCCGGATTTCAGTACGTGGGCACCCCGCACATCTCCAAGGACGGCCTGTTCCACACCTCGGGACACCTGCCCTATTACGCGGACACGATGTTCCCGCCGCTGCATGTGGACGAGGAGCGCGACGCCGAGGGCAACATCACCAAGCAGGGGCAGGACTACCGGCTCAAGGCGATGAACTGCCCGATGCACAACCTCATCTACCGCTCCCGCGGCCGGTCCTACCGCGACCTGCCGATGCGGCTCTTCGAGTTCGGCTCGGTCTACCGGTATGAGAAGTCGGGTGTGATCCACGGACTGACCCGCGTGCGCGGCTTCGCCCAGGACGACTCCCACTCCTACGTCACCAAGGAGCAGGCCCCCGACGAGGTCCGCCACCTGCTCAGCTTCGTGCTCTCGCTGCTGCGCGACTTCGGTCTGGACGACTTCTACCTGGAGCTCTCCACCCGGGACGAGGATTCCGAGAAGTTCATCGGCAGCGCCGAGCAGTGGGAAGAGGCCACCAAGGTGCTCGAGGACGTCGCCAGGGAGACCGGCCTGGAGCTGGTCGCCGATCCCGGCGGCGCGGCCTACTACGGCCCGAAGATCTCCGTGCAGGCCCGCGACGCCATCGGCCGGACCTGGCAGATGTCCACGGTGCAGTACGACTTCAACCAGCCCGAGCGCTTCGGGCTCGAGTACCAGGCCGCCGACGGCACTCGGCAGGAGCCGGTGATGATCCACGCCGCGAAGTTCGGGTCCATCGAACGCTTCCTCGGCGTGCTCACCGAGCACTACGCCGGAGCGTTCCCGGTCTGGCTCTCCCCGGTCCAGGTCCGCGCGATCCCCGTGGCGGAGCCGTTCAACGACTACCTCGCCGAGGTCGTGGCCAAGCTGCAGGCCGCCGGAGTCCGCGCCGAGCTCGAGGACAGTAGCGACCGCTTCCCGAAGAAGATCCGCACCGCCTCGAAGGACAAGATCCCGTTCGTGCTGATCGCCGGAGGCGACGACGTCGACGCCGGCGCGGTCTCCTTCCGGTTCCGTGACGGCAGCCAGGACAACCAGGTGCCGGTGGACGAGGCCGTGGCCCGGATCCTCGCGGCCATCGAATCCAAGGAAGGCTGAACCGGCGTGGGGTCCGGAGACGAGTTTGAACTGGCAGGCGTTCCCGACGCCTTCCAGCGCCTCTGGACCCCACACCGTGCCGCCTATCAGAAGCGCGGCCAGGACCAGGTCAGCGGGGCAGACGACTGCCCCTTCTGTCAGGGACCGCGGCGCAGCGACGAGGAGTCGCTGATCGTCCACCGGGGTGTCCGGTGCTTCGTGCTGCTGAACCTCTACCCGTACAACCCCGGTCACCTGATGGTCTGCCCCTACCGGCACGTCCCAGACCTCACCGATCTCGACGCCGAAGAGTCAGCGGAGTTCATCACCCTGACCCAGCAGTGCATGCGCGTGCTGCGCGCGACCGCGAACCCGGGAGGGTTCAACCTCGGGGTGAACCAGGGCAAGGTCGGGGGAGCCGGCATCGCCTCGCACCTGCACCAGCATGTGATCCCGCGCTGGAACGGTGACACCAACTTCATGCCGATCATCGCGCAGACGAAGAACCTCTCCCAGACGCTGGGGGAGACCCGCGCCCTGGTGGCCGAGGCCTGGGAGGCGAACCGCTAGATGCTCAACCGCTACGCGCGCGCCTTCTTCGGCGGACTGTTCACCCCGATCGCCAAGGCGCTGCTCGGGCTGGGCATGACCCCGAACATGGTGACCGTGATCGGGACCATCGGGGTGTGCCTCGGCGCCCTGGTGTTCTACCCCATGGGAGAGCTGTTCTGGGGCACACTGTTCATCACGGTCTTCGTCTTCTCCGATCTCGTCGACGGGCTGATGGCCCGGATCAGCGGGAAGACCTCAGTGCTGGGTGGCTTCCTGGACTCCTGCCTGGACCGGGTCCAGGACGGCGCGGTGTTCCTCGGTCTGCTGATCTGGTTCTTCACCGGCGGAGACCATGTCTGGCTGGGCATCGCCTCGGCGTTCTGTCTGCTGGCGGGAAACCTGGTCTCCTATGTGCGGGCCAAGGCCGAGGCGCTGGGTTACACCGCCGACGTCGGGATCGCCGAACGTTCCGAGCGGATGGTGCTGACCCTGGTGTTCACCGGCTTCACCGGACTCGGTCTGCACTCCTCGGTGCTGCTGGTGGTGCTGATCCTGCTCGGGATCGCGTCGGTGGTGACCATCGTCCAGCGCTTCCGCACCGTGATCGCCCAGACTGCCGCCGCCGACTGAGCTGAACTGGACTGGGCCCGGAGCCCTCGCCGATCGGCACGATTCGGTAGCGTCATGGTCATGAGCCGCGTCTCCACGAGCCCCGCCCCGATGAGCCCTGCCCCCATGCGTACCGCCGGAGTTGATCTCGCGGCCGAGAACAAGGGGACCGCCCTCGCAATCATCGAGTGGACTGAGCAACGGGCTCGACTGGAGCAGCTGACTCTCAATGTCGACGACGTCCAGATCACCGATGCCGCCGCCGCCGTGGCCAAGATCGGCATCGATTGCGCCTTCGGCTGGCCTGATGAGTTCGTGGCCTTCGTCGCGGATCACAGTGATCTTGCCCGGCCCCATGCACCGGACGGACGCATGGAGTGGCGCCGGACGCTCGCCTATCGCGAGACCGACAGGCGGGTGCGGGAGAAGATCGGACGATGGCCGCTGAGCGTCTCGACCGACCGGATCGGTCTCACAGCGATGCGCTGTGCGGGTCTCCTCGGGAGACTCACCGCCAGCGGACTTCTCGTCGACCGGTCGGGCCGCGACGGCGTCGTCGTGGAGGTGTACCCAGGTGCCACGCTGCGACTCTGGGAGTGGGAGGTTCGGGGATACCGCTCCGATCCCGAGGTGCGTCGCGCACTGGTCGAACAGATGAGTCATGAGGCGCCCTGGCTGGACCTCGGTGATCATGCGCAGCTGATGGTGGCGTCCACCGACGCCTTCGACGCCGTGGTGGCGGCCCTCGCCGCCCGGGTCGCCGCCGTGGGGCGATATGACCCGCCGGCTCCTGAGCACCAGGCCCGAGCCGAGCGGGAGGGCTGGATCGTGCTTCCCGACTGTCGGCTCGAAGACCTGCGTCCCGCCGCCGCATGAGGCGGCGGTCGACTGGGGCCCTCCCGAGCGACTGATCCTTGAGAAACCAAGGCACGCCGACAGGTACTACCTTTGCTTGCCAAAAGTACTACCTGTCTGCCACCATGTGACTGGCAACACATCCCAGCGGCTCTGTGCAGTCACGGCGAGACTCTGTCACCGACGCCAGCGGCCCGCACTCCCTCTCAGACTTTGCAACGGAGATACCCATGGAAGATTGGACTCAAACACTGGGCACAGGCCCCTTGTTGTCCATTGCGGTCGGCGCCATCGCGCTGATCCTGCTGCTCATCATTCGATTCAAGGTCCACGCGTTCATCACCCTGATCGTGGTCTCCACCCTCACCGCCGTCGTCGCCGGTGTTCCGCTCTCGGCGCTCTCGGAGACCTTGACGGACGGATTCGGAGCCACGCTCGCCAGTGTCGCCATCCTCGTCGCCCTGGGCGCGATGTTGGGGCGCCTGGTGGAGCACTCAGGGGGAGCCAAAGCCCTCGCTGAGGCGCTGATCTCCCGCTTCGGTGAGCGCCGCGCCCCGTTCGCTCTGGGTATCGCTTCGCTGATCCTCGGCTTCCCGATGTTCTTCGACGCGGGCCTGGTCATGATGCTGCCCATCGTCTTCGCCGTGGCACGCCGGGTCACCGGCAAGAGCGTCCTGCTGTTCGGGCTGCCCACAGCCGCCGCGTTCTCGGTCATGCACGTGTTCCTGCCGCCCCACCCGGGCCCTGTGGCAGCCTCGGAGCTCTATGAGGCCAACCTCGGCATCGTCCTGCTCGTCGGGCTCGTCATCGCGTACCCGCTCTGGTACTTCGCGGGCTACCTGTGGGGTCTGTTCGTCGGTCAGCGCCTGATGGTTCCGGTGCCCACGATCTTCGGTGAGATCGACGACGACCAGCCGACGAATCCGCCCCGCGTGCGGACGATCGTCTTCCTGCTGTTGCTGCCCATGACGCTCATCCTCTTCAACACCGGTCTCAACAGCCTGTCCTCGGTCGGGGTGTTCGACGGCGAAAGCACCTGGGTTCAGGCGCTGTCCTTCCTCGGCACCACCATGATGGCGCTGCTGATCACGGTCATCGTCGCGACCATCGTCCTTGGATACCGCCGTGGCGAGTCCGGGACCGCCTTGGAGAAGCTCCTGGACTCGGCTCTGGGCCCGGTCTGTTCGGTCATCCTCATCACCGGCGCCGGCGGAATGTTCGGCGGCGTCCTGCGCGCCTCCGGGATCGGCGACGCGCTGGCGGATTCGCTCAGCGATCTCGGACTCCCGGTCATCGCGGCTGCGTACCTCATCGCCGTGGCGATCCGCCTCGCGCAGGGTTCTGCGACCGTCGCTCTCGTCACGGCGGCAGGTCTGGCCGCCCCGGCGGTGCTGGCCGGAGACTTCAACTCGATCCAGGTCGCAGCCATCGTGCTGGCGACCGCCGCCGGCTCGGTGTTCGCCGGTCACGTCAACGATTCAGGCTTCTGGCTCGTCGGCCGACTCATGGGAATGGACGTGAAGCAGACCCTGAAGACCTGGACCGTCCAGCAGGCACTGCAGTCAGTGCTCGGCTTCATCCTCGTCGTGATCGTCTACCTGGCCGCCTCGCTGCTCTGAAAGGAACCGCACCGTGACTCACAGCAACTCAGAGAGCCGCACGCAGAATCTCTTCGACATCACGGGTCAGCATGCGCTCGTCACCGGCTCCTCGCGGGGACTCGGGCGGCAGCTGGCACTGTCGCTGGCTCTCGCTGGGGCGGAGGTCACCCTTCATGGGCGCGACGCCGCCGCACTGGAGGAAGCGCGGCAGGAGGTCGAGAACACCTCAGGTCGGGCAGCGCACAGCGTCAGCTTCGACGTGACCGACGCCGATCAGGTCCGCACAGAGTTGGAACGGCTGGTGGAGCAGCGCGGCACGCCGGACATCCTGGTCAACAATGCGGGCCTCCAGCGCCGAGCCTCCTTCCAGGACTTCGAGACCAAGGACTGGGACGACGTCGTCGCCTCGAACCTCAGCAGCGTCTTCTACGTCTCCCGTGCACTCGTTCCCAGCATGATCCAGCGCGGCTCCGGCAAGATCATCAACATCGGGTCAGTGCAGTCGCTGCTGGCTCGCGAGACGATCGCGCCCTACTCCGCGACAAAGGGCGCTGTGGCTCAGCTCTCGAAGGGAATGTCCGCGGACCTGGCGCGCCACGGGATCCAGGTGAACACCATCTCCCCGGGGTATTTCGCCACCGATATGAATCGGGCCCTGGTGGCCGACGAGGAGTTCAGCGGTTGGGTGTGCAAACGCACACCCGCAGGACGCTGGGGCTCGCTCGATGAGCTCTCCGGCGCCCTGCTCTTCTTCAGCTCCTCGGCCTCCAGCTTCGTCTCCGGACAGAACTTGTTCGTCGACGGCGGCATGACGTCGGTGGTGTGACCCATGGATACCCTCAACAGCTCCGCCGCGATCTCGTCGGAGACCAATCACGCGCTGGTGATCTACGGCGCACAGGACTGCCGCTGGGAACTCGTTCCCATGCCCGTGCCGGAACAGCATCAGGTGCTGCTGCGTGTGGGCTACGTCGGGATCTGCGGCTCAGACCTGCACTACTACCGGGATGGGGCGAACGGCGACTTCCAGGTTCGGGAACCTCTGGTCCCGGGTCATGAGATGTCAGGCACGCTGGTCCACGACCCCGCGGCTGAGCTGCCCGAAGGGACGCCGGTGACCGTGCATCCAGCACGGTGGGGCACTCCACAGCCGGGTCTGGAAGAGTCCCCGAATCTGTGGCCCGGCGGCTCCTATCTCGGCAGCGCCTCGACCTGGCCGCATACTCAGGGCGCGCTGGCAGAGTTCATCGTCGTCGACCGCACCATGGTGCGGGTTCTCCCCGCACAGCTTCCGCTCCGGCGCGCGGTCCTCGCCGAACCCCTGGCCGTGGCACTTCACGCCCTCGAACAGGCGCGCTCGGTGGGTGCTCATCTGGAGTCCGCCAGGGTTCTCGTCTCGGGGGTGGGTCCCATCGGCCTGCTGACCGTGGCCGCGCTGAAGTCTGCCGGCGCAGCTCACATCACCGCGGCAGACGTGGTGCCCCAAGCACTGGAGCGTGCGCAGCGCCAGGGCGCCACCGACTGCCTCGACGTTTCCACCCACAGACTCCCTGAGGGCGGCTACGACCTGGTCTTTGAGTGTTCGGGGGTCGATGTCGCGATCGCTGCCTCGACGTCGGGGGCTCTGCGGTCTGGGGGCATCCACGTCCAGGTGGGAATGGTCTCGCCGACGTCGCGGCCGATCAGTCTCTCGCGCGTCATCTCCGGGGAGATACGGATCGTCGGAGCATTCCGCTTCGTCGACGAGATCGATGCGGCGATCACGCTCCTCGCCTCGACCTCCGAGATCGAGGACGTGATCACCCACGAGCTCGACCCTGACGATCCGGCCACACTGTTCGCCATCGCGGAGGATCCCAGCCAGTCAGGCAAGGTCGTCGTCGGACTGACTCGTTCGATCCAACACTGACGGCTGCCCCGACGAGGGCAGGACGACGCCATGGCAGGCGTCGCGCTGATCGGAGTGCCGGCGGCGGCGGGCGAACGTGGTTTCCCGTCCGTGTCGCCCCGCCGGCCCGCTCAGAGTCCCAGCTGGCGCAGCAGGGCTCTCATCTCAGGGTCCCGGCCGAAGCTGATCCGGTAGGACTCCAGCGGATCCCGGGTGTTCCCTCGGGCCAGCAGTTCGCGGCGCACGTGGGTCCCGGCCGCAGCCAGCACCTCGTCGCTCGGTCTCGCACCGTCGGGCCCACCGGAACCGTCCTGCTGACTCAGCTGTTCGCGGTACCACTGGGAGGCGTCGGCGGCGAGCACCTGGGCCCACAGGTAGGAGTAGTACCCGGCGGCGTAGCCGGAACCGGCGAAGATGTGCTTGAAGAATCCGGTTCCATACCGCGGCGGCACCAAGGGGTGATCCAGGCCCCAGGCGATGAGGGCCGCCTCGGAGAAGCCCTCGGGGTCCTTCGCGGCAGCTTCGGCCTCCTCCACCGAGAGCGTGTGCCAGGCGAGGTCCAGGACGACGGCGGCCACATGTTCGAACGTGCTCAGCCCCTTGCCCCAGAGGTCTTCCTCGGCGGGCTGCTGCCCGGCATCGGCGAGGCCCCCACTGAACAGCTCCTGGAAGATCTCGTTGACCTGAGACGGGAACTCGACATTGTCCCGCGGAACCGCTGTGCCGGAGAGCTCCTCGAACTCGGCCTCGGCGAGGAGACCATGGAGAGCGTGGCCGAACTCGTGGAAGAGCGTGCGCATCGCCGAGGGGGTCAGCGCTGCTTCTTCCCCGGGCGCGGGGGCGGTGATGTTCAAGGCGTTGATCACCACCGGTGAGGATCCGGTCAGGGTGGAGGCCACTGAGAAGGAGTTCATCCAGGCCCCGCCGGACTTGCTCGGTCGGGCGTAGAGGTCCAGGAGGAACAGTCCGATGCCCGCTTGAGGGCGCTGCTCGGCGGAGCGCTCGAAGACCTCGAAGCTGCGTGCCCCGGGGGCGAAGCTGGGAAGGTCATGACGTTCGACCACGGTGATCCCGTAGAGCCGGGATGCTGCGTCGAAGACCTGGCGCAGCGCCTCCTCCACGGGCACGTCCTCAGCCGAGCTCGCCGCTGCGGGCTGCGCGGGGTTGGTCGATGAGTCCGAGGACCGCTGCCTCGTCACGGCGGCGAAGCCGAAGCTGATGTCCCAGGGCTGAAGCTCCGCGGTGCTGTCTGCTCGATCATCCTCAGACCGGTCGGCCTCGTGCGCCCCCGCGTCAAGCACCCCTGCCTCGTGCAGGCTCTGGATCTCGGTGTCGAGTCGTACCCGCGCCCCGTCGGCGATGGTCCGCAGCATCGCGTCGATGCTGGCGCGATCCTGAGCGGTGCGCGAGGGCAGGACGCTGTCCAGGTGGTGCTCGAAGCCCAGCATCCGCGCACGCCGGGCGCGCAGCACGGCGATCTGCGCCCCGATCTGATTCGTGGTCCGGCCCTGCGCGTCGGTCAGGGTGCCCCGAGCGATGGAGGCCTGGTGCAGCCGGCGGCGGGCTGAGCGTCTGGTCATCTTCTCCAACGGGCCCTGCTGCACGGGCAGGTTCAGCGGCAGCAGCGCTCCGCGGCTGTGTCCCGCCTCCCGGGCCGCGGCCTCCGCGGCGGCCAGCTCCTGGTCACCAAGTCCTTCCAGCTCCGAGAGGTCGGCGAAGTAGGCGGCGTGGGCGGCAGCCTCGTGCCGCTGGAGCTGCTCATAGGCCGTCTCGACGGCGGTGAGCTCGAGATTGATCGCGCGCAGCTGCTCCTGGGTGGCCTCGTCGAGTCCGGCCCCGGCGCCCCGGGCCTCGTCCAGCGTCTTCTCCAGCATCCGCCGCTGCTCCGGGGTGGCGCTGGTCTGACCCTCCGTCAGCGCGGACTTCAGGGCGGAGAGCCGGCGGAAGAGGCCTGGATGCAGCGTGAGCCAGTCCCGGTGCCCGGCGAGCTGCTGGGCCAGCTTCTGCTGGACCTGCTGCCGCTCCGGCGTCGCGTGGACCGAGAACATGCAGGAGAAGGCCCGCTCCACCCGGGAGAGCAGCCGGTGGGAGAGTCCCAGCGGGTGCAGCACGCTGGCGACCGACGCGGGGGAGTCGTCCCGGGCGATGGCCTCCACGGCGGTGCGCTGGGCGGCCATGCCGGCCTCGAGGGCGGGCAGCCAGTGCTCGTCGCGGATCAGGGAGAGGTCGGTCAGGCGATAGTCCAAGGTGCCGTCTGCGAGCAGCGGGTTCTGGGTGGGCGGCTTGCTCGTCGTCGTGCCGGTCGTGACTTCCGGGCGCTCGGTGTGCTCCATGAGACTCAACGTCCTCTCCGATAGGCTGGTCGCAAGACTATGTGACGGTTGCTTCAGGCAACTGTTGATTGTGATCATTCGGACGTCATTCACGAGGAGAACCATGGCCGGCCATTCCAAATGGGCCAACACCAAGCACCGCAAGGCTGCCGTCGATGCCAAGCGCGCCAAGCTCAACGGGCGCTACATCAAACAGATCGAGGTGGCGGCGCGCAACGGCGGCCCCGACCTCGCCGGCAACCCCGGGCTTGAGCTCGCCGTCTCCAAGGCGAAGAAGAACTCCGTGCCCAACGACAACATCGACCGGGCGATCAAACGCGGCGCCGGTCTTTCCGGGGACAGCGTGGAGTATGAGGAGATCACCTACGAGGTGCGCGGCCCGCAGGGCTCGGCGCTGCTCGTGGAGTGCCTCACCGACAACCGCAACCGGGCGGCCTCGGAGGTGCGCATCGCGGTGACCCGTTCCGGCGGAACCGTCGCGGACCCCGGCTCAGTGGCCTATATGTTCCAGCGCAAGGCCGTGGTCCAGCTGCCCAAGGCCGAGCTCAGCGAGGACGACGTGCTGGCCGCCGTGCTGGAGGCGGGCGTCGAGGATCTGATCGAACACGACACCAGCTTCGAGATCCGGGCCGAGCCGCAGGACATGCACGCGGTGCTCAAGGGACTCGAGGAAGCCGGCATGGCCTGGGACAGCGACGAGGTCGAGTTCGTCTCCGACGTCACAGTGGACCTCGACGTGGACGCGGCCAAGAAGTTCTTCAAGCTCCACGACGCCCTGGAGGACCTCGACGACGTGCAGAACGTGCACACCAACGCCGACCTCAGCGCTGAGACGCTGGCCGCGCTCGAGGCCGAGGACTGAGGCAGGCGTGATGACCCCGGCCGGAGTCGTCTCGGGCACGGCCGGGACCTCGCGGACCGCGCAGCGGATCCTCGGGGTGGACCCCGGGCTGACCCGCTGCGGGTTCGCCGTGGTGGAGATGAACCTGAACCGCACGGGGGAGTCCCTGCACGTGGAGGTCACCGGCACCAAGGCGGCACAGGACCTCGCCGAGCGGATCCTGGCCATCCAGCGTGCCGCAGAGGCGCTGCTGGACCGCTTCGCCCCCGACGTGCTCGCCATCGAGCGGGTCTTCGCGCAGAACAACGCGCCCACGGTGGTGGCCACCGCCCAGGCGTCCGGGGTGATCATCGCGGCGGCCGCCGCCCGCGGAATCCCGGTGGCCTGGCACACCCCCTCGGAGGTCAAGGCCGCCGTGACCGACGACGGCAACGCGGATAAGCAGGCAGTGGCCCGGATAGTGCAGCGGATCCTGAAGCTCCCCGGGCTTCCTACCCCGGTGGACGCCACCGACGCCTACGCGGTGGCCATCTGCCACGGCTGGCGCTCCGGGATCGGCGCCCGATTCAACATGTCGGGCTCCACGCAGACTCACCAGGGCGCCACCACCGCACTGCAGCGTGCGCAGCAGGCGGCCGGCTCGACGCCGCGAGGCCGCGCACAGTCCACCAGCGCAAAGGCCACCAGCGTGAAGGGTGCCGACGCGACGGGCAGCGGGGCCGCGTCCGGCGCAACGCTGACTCCCGCCCAGCGCGCCTGGATGGAAGCCGCGAAGCGAGCGCGCTAGAGTGTTCGAATACATGTTCTAATGGCGCCGGGGTCACCCCTGGTCCGTGACCAGTCGCCGCCGGCGACGGTGAGGTGAGAAATGATCTCTTCCATCCGTGGCGACGTGCTCCACGTCGGCATCGACCACGCGGTCGTCGAGGTCTCCGGCTTCGGCCTGCACGTCTCGGCCACCCCGCGGACCCTGGGAGAGCTGCACCGCGGCACCGAGGCGCGGCTGCACACCAGCTTCGTGCCCCGTCAGGACGATGCGCCGCTGCTCTTCGGCTTCTCCGAGCCCTCCGAGCGGGTCATCTTCACCACCCTGGTCTCGATCTCCGGCATCGGCCCGAAGATGGCGCTGGCGGTGCTGGCCGTGCACACTCCGCACGAGGTCCACCAGGCGATCGCCGAGTCCGACACCGACGCGTTCACCAAGGTCCCTGGAATCGGCAAGAAGACCGCGCAGCGCATCCTGCTCGAGCTCGCCGGCAAGCTGGTCATCGACCCGCCGGCGCCGACCGCGGCAGTCCCTGCCGAGCCCGAGGTCGCCGTGCAGGTGCGCGAGGCGCTGAGCTCACTGGGCTGGACCGAGAAGGACGCCCGGACCGCGGTCGAGAAGCTGCTGGCGGCGCAGCCGGAGCTTCTCACCGCTGACGTCTCCACCGTGCTCCGGCAGGCGCTGCGCAGCCTCGGAGGTGCCCGGTGAGCGAGGCGCCCCGCGAACTCGTGGGCGGGAACTCGATGACCGAGGAGCGCGCCATGGAGGCGGCCCTGCGTCCGAAGGCGCTGAGCGACTTCGTCGGGCAGCAGACGGTCCGCCGTCAGCTCTCCCTGGTCCTGGAGTCCTCGCGGATCCGGGGTACCGCCTCCGATCATGTCCTGCTCTCCGGACCTCCGGGGCTTGGAAAGACCACGCTGGCGATGATCATCGCCGGAGAGATGAACGCCCCGCTGCGGATCAGCTCCGGGCCCGCCATTCAGCACGCGGGCGACCTCGCCGCGATCCTGTCCTCGCTGACCGAGGGCGAGGTGCTCTTCGTCGATGAGATCCACCGGATGTCCCGGCCGGCGGAGGAGCTGCTCTACATGGCGATGGAAGACTTCCGGGTCGATGTGATCGTCGGCAAGGGCGCCGGTGCGACCTCGATCCCGCTGGAGCTGCCGCCCTTCACCCTCGTGGGCGCGACGACGCGAGCCGGTCTGCTGCCCGGCCCGCTGCGCGACCGGTTCGGCTTCACCGCCCAGCTCGAGTTCTACAGCACCGATGAGCTCGAACTGGTGCTGCGCCGGTCCTCGGCGATGCTGGACATGAACGTCGCCGGTCAGGGGTTCGCTGAGATCGCCGCCCGCTCCCGCGGCACCCCGCGCATCGCCAACCGGCTGCTCCGCCGGGTGCGGGACTGGGCGCTGGTCCATCGCGTGCACCAGGTCGATCGGGCGACCGCAGCAGAGGCGCTGGAGATGTACGAGGTCGACGAGCGCGGTCTGGACCGGCTGGACCGGTCGGTGCTCGAGGCGCTGTGTCTGAAGTTCAACGGTGGTCCGGTGGGGCTCTCCACGCTGGCGGTGCTGGTGGGGGAAGAGACCGAGACCGTGGAGACCGTCGCAGAGCCATACCTGGTCAGGGAGGGGCTGCTCGCCCGGACCCCGCGTGGGCGCGTCGCCACTGACGAGGCCTGGCGGCATCTGGGACTGACTCCGCCGGAGCGTCACCCTGATAGTCTGTCGGGTTGAATGCCCGGCCAGCTCCCACGGGTTGAAGATCCGCGGGCTGGCCGAGAACATCCCGCGACGAGAGATTGGCCCGATCTGTGAACGCTTCGCTCTACTACGCCCAGCTGTCAGCCGCTGAAGGCGGCGGGGATCGTCCTGCCCTGGACCCGTTCCTGCTGATCATGATCGCCATCCTGGCGGTCTTCATGTTCCTGACCTTCCGTCGCGGGAAGAAGATGCGCGACGAACAGAACAAGGCTCGCGGCGGCGCAGTGGTCGGTGCCCAGGTGGTCACCGCCGGCGGAATGGTCGGGACCGTGGTGTCCCGCGATGAGGAGGCCCAGCGGGTGACCCTGGAGTTCAGCTCCGGTGACCGCGTGGACTTCCTGATCGGCGCCATCCAGCAGGTGGTTGAACCCGCCGCCACCACCGAGGACTGATCCGCCCCCTATGGCTCCACGCACCCCCGTCGCGAAAGCTCGCGGCGCCCTGATCGCTCTGCTCGTGCTGATTCTCGGCATGGGCGGGCTTCTCGCCTTCGCCGTCCAGGACGACCGCGCCCAGTGGGCGCCGCTGCTCGCCCTGGACCTTGAAGGCGGCACCCAGATGGTCCTCTCGCCCCAGGTCGAGGGCGGAGAAGAGATCGACGCCGAGCAGCTCGAACAGGCTGTGGAGATCATCCGCCAGCGCGTCGACGGCTCCGGCGTGACCGAGTCTGAGATCGCCACCCAGGGCGCGGAGAACGTGGTGGTTGGCATGCCCGGCGTGCCCGACCAGGAGACCCGAGAGCTCATCCAGGCCTCGGCGAACATGGAGTTCCGTCCGGTCATCCAGGTGGAGCAGGATCTGGACTTCCTGCAGGAGACGCTGCTGGACGACGAAGACCTTACCGAAGAGGAGGCCGAGGCGCTCGAGGAGGAGCTCTCGGCCACCGAGGAGGAGGGCGAGGACGAGCCTGCCGCCCAGCCCGAGGACTTCGAGGAGCCCACGGCGGAGCCGGAGAACGGCTCGGACCCGAACTGGATCACCCCCGAGGTGGCCGCCGACTTCGCGAACTTCACCTGCAGCACCGAGATCAGCCTCGAGGAGCGCGCCGAGGCGGCCGACGACGAGCCGCTGATCGCCTGCGACCCCGCCAGCGGCGTGAAGTACCTGCTGGGACCGGTGGAGGTTCCCGGGACCAACATCGCCGACTCCAGCTTCGGCTTGGAGCAGTCACCGAGCGGTCAGTCCACCGGACGCTGGGCGGTGACCATCAACTTCGACGCCGAGGGCACCGACTCCTTCCGCGACACGACGACCCGCCTGGTCAACCTCGAAGCCCCGCGCAACCAGTTCGCCATCATGCTCGACGGCCAGGTCATCTCGGCCCCGACCACGCAGGCAGCGATCGTGGACGGACGCCCGCAGATCACCGGTGACTTCACCGAGGAGGAGGCCCGCGGGCTCTCCGAGCAGCTGCGCTACGGCTCGCTGCCGATCAGCTTCGAGATCGAGTCCGAGCAGCAGATCTCCGCGACCCTCGGCGAGGAGCAGCTGCGGCTAGGCCTGCTGGCCGGCATCATCGGCCTGGTGCTGGTCGCCGGCTATGCGCTGTTCCAGTACCGTGCCCTGGGCCTGGTCACCATCGCCTCTCTGGTGGTCGCCGGCGTCATGACCTGGTGGGCCATCGCGCTGCTGGGCTGGAGCGACGGCTATCGGCTGTCCCTTGCCGGCATCGCGGGCCTGATCGTGTCGATCGGGCTGACGGCGGACTCCTTCATCGTCTACTTCGAACGCATCAAGGACGAGCTGCGCGAGGGACGATCCCTGCCCGGTGCGGTGGAAGCCGGCTGGGCCCGCGCCCGCCGGACCATCCTGGCGTCCAAGGCCGTGAACATCATCGCCTCGGTGGTGCTGTACCTCGTTGCGGTGGGCAATGTGCGCGGCTTCGCGTTCACGCTCGGCCTGACCGCGATCATCGACATCATCCTGGTGTTCCTCTTCACCCACCCGCTGATGCAGCTGATCGCCCGGAAGAAGTTCTTCGCGGCAGGCAAGCGCTTTTCGGGTCTTTCCGAGAAGGAGCTCGGGGTGGATGTTCTCTACCGCGGACGCGGACGCTTTGCGCGCAGCAACGTGGTCTCCACCGGGCCCGCAGGACCGATCGGTCCGAGGGACTCCACCGCTGATCCTGGCGGGAATGATCCCAGGAGCAGTCCGCTGCCTCGCTCGGCGATCAGTCCCGACGATGCGAAGCAGGCGCGGATGCAGGAGCTCCCCGAGATCTCGGAACTCGAATGGAGCCGGATGACCATCGCCGAGCGTCGGCGCGCCCGAGACGCCGCCGCGAGTCGGCCGGGCTCCGACTCCTCGGGCCAGGACTCCGCACGTGAGACGGAGGCCGCGGAGGAGCTCGTGAGACCCAGTGAGACCGGTTCATCCGGTGAGACTCCGACATCTAGAAAGACCGAGGAGGACCGCTGATGGCTGCAGGATTCGCCAAGACCGGCAACCAGCTCTACACCGGTGAACGGTCCTACCCGTTCATCCAGCGATCAAACCTCTGGTTCCTGCTCGCCGGGATCCTGGTGCTGGCCTCCATCGCGGTGCCCTTCTTCCGCGGCGGCTTCAACCTCGGCATCGAGTTCACCGGCGGTTCGGAGTTCACGGTCTCACAGACCGAGAACACCGATATCGGCATCGGCCAGGACGCCGTGTCTGAGGTCTCCGGCCAGGAGGCCGTGGTCACCAACGTCGCGCCCAACACGGTGCGCGTGCAGACGGCGGAGCTCTCCGACACCGAGACCCTCGACGTGGCCGACTCGCTCCAGCAGGGCTACGGGGTCTCCGGGGAGCAGGTCAGCTCCACCTTCATCGGTCCGGTCTGGGGGGAGCAGATCTCCCAACAGATGCTGCTTGGCCTGGTGATCTTCGTGGTGCTCGTGGCGCTCTACATGGCCTTCTACTTCCGTACCTGGACCATGTCCCTGGCGGCTATGGTGGGACTCGGCTTCGTGGTGATCACCACGGTCGGGATCTACGCGCTGACCGGGTTCGAGGTCACCCCCAGCGCGATCATCGGATTCCTGACGATCTTGTCCTATGCGCTCTACGACACCATGGTGGTCTTCGACAAGATTCGCGAGAACGTCGAAGGGCTGCACGCGCAGAAGGACCAGACGTTCACCGAGAGAGTGAACCTCGCGGTGAACCAGACTCTGGTCCGCTCACTCAACACCTCCGTGGTCGGGATCCTGCCCGTCGGGTCGATCCTCTTCATCGGAGCGTTCCTGCTCGGGGCCGGCACGCTGCGCGACATCTCGCTCTCACTCTTCGTGGGCATCATCGTGGGCACCTTCGCCACGATCTTCGTCCAGGCACCGCTGTATGCCCGGATGCGCCGCAACGACGGCGAGATCAAGGCCCACACCGAAGAGGTCCTGCGGCTGCGCGAGCTTCGCGGCGTATACGCGGTCACCTGGTCCGGCACTGCGCTGGATGAGACCGGCTCCGCGGTGAAGTTCCCGCCGCTTCCCGAGCCGGAGCCCGAGGAGGATCTGGAAGCCGAGGATGACTACCAGGTCATCATTCAGGCCCCGCACGAGCACTGAGTCTCAGCACCCGCTGAAATGGGGCTACAATTGCCGACACGCCGTCTTCAGCATCCCGACTCAGCCCTAGGGAAAGCAGGTCCGCACTGGTGAACGAGGAACGCCCGGCAGCAAAGGGCACCACGCAGCTCGCAGCAGCGAGTGCAGCCTCACCGCCCGTGGTCCGACGCGCTCGCGCGGTCGGAATGGTCAGTGATGAGGCCTCATCCTCGCCGCTGCTCGAGCCGCTTCTGCGCGCCATGCGGGCCAATGACTCGCAGCAGGACTTTCCGCTGGTCCAGCGCGCCTTCGATGTCGCGAATCACCATCACCGGGATCAGAAGCGCAAGAGCGGTGACCCCTACATCACCCACCCGGTGGCCGTGGCCACCATCCTCGCTGAGCTCGGACTCACCGGCTCCACCCTGGCCGCGGCGCTGCTGCACGACACCGTCGAAGACACCGCATACTCGCTCGAGCAGCTCAATGAAGAGTTCGGTGCGGAGATCGCGCTGCTGGTCGACGGGGTCACCAAGCTGGACAAGCTGAAGTTCGGCGACGCCGCGCAGGCAGAGACCGTGCGCAAGATGGTCCTGGCCATGGCCAAGGACATCCGCGTCCTGATGATCAAGCTCGCCGACCGGCTGCACAACGCGCGGACCTGGCGCTACGTGGCGGCGGAGTCCAGCGCCCGCAAGGCCAAGGAGACCCTGGAGATCTTCTCCCCGCTGGCCCACCGGCTGGGGATGAACACCATCAAATGGGAGCTCGAGGACCTCTCCTTCGCGGCCCTGTACCCGAAGGTCTACGAAGAGATCGTCCGGCTGGTGGGGGACCGCACCCCACAGCGCGAGAAGTTCCTCTCCGAGGTGCGCGAGACCATCGCCGATGACCTCAACGAGGCCTCCATCTCGGCCACCATCACGGGCCGGCCCAAGCACTACTACTCGATCTATCAGAAGATGATCGTGCGCGGAAAAGAGTTCGACGACATCCATGACCTCATGGGTGTCCGGGTGCTGGTCGACACCATCCGGGACTGCTACGCCGTGCTCGGCGCCCTGCACGCGCGCTGGAACCCGCTGCCCGGGCGGTTCAAGGACTACATCGCGATGCCGAAGTACAACATGTACCAGTCGCTGCACACCACGGTGCTGGGCCCGGCGGGCAAGCCGGTGGAGATCCAGATCCGCACCCACGAGATGCACCGCCGCGCCGAGTACGGCGTCGCCGCGCACTGGAAGTACAAGCAGGACTTCTCCGCCACGGCACCACACTCTCCGGCGAACCAGTCTGCTGGCGGCTCCCTGGCGGGGACCGCGACCCAGCAGTCCCAGGCCACCGAGGACATCGGCTGGCTGCGGTCCCTGGTGGACTGGCAGTCCGAGACCAAGGACCCCGACGAGTTCCTGGACTCCCTGCGCTTCGAGATCAACGCCAAGGAAGTCTTCGTCTACACCCCCAAGGGTGAGGTCATGGCCCTGCCGGCGGGCTCCACCCCGGTGGACTTCGCCTACGCGATCCACACCGATGTCGGACACAAGACCATCGGCGCCCGGGTCAACGGGAAACTGGTGCCGCTGAACTCCGAGCTGCAGCACGGCGACTGGGTGGAGATCTTCACCTCCAAGTCCGAGACCGCCGGGCCCAGCAACGACTGGCTGCAGTTCGTCCAGAGCCCCCGCGCCCGGAACAAGATTCGGCACTGGTTCTCCAAGGAACGCCGCGAGGAGTCCATCGAGCGCGGCAAGGAGAGCCTGACCAAGGCGATCCGGAAGTCTCAGCTGCCGCTGCAGAAGGTGATGAACCCCGAGGTGCTCGACACCGTCGCCAAGCAGCTGCACTACACCGAGGTCGCCGGCCTCTACGCCGGGGTGGGCGAGGAGCACGTCTCCACCCAGAACGTCATCGAGCACCTCACCGCCCTCTTCGAGCCGGAGGAGGAGGAGTCCGAGGAGCATGACACCACCCCGATCACCTCCCCGGGCACCCCGGCGAACCAGTATTCCGACGCCGGAGTCATCGTCAAGGGCGCCGGCAACGTGCTGGTGAAACTGGCCCGCTGCTGCACCCCGGTGCCCCCGGATGAGATCGAAGGATTCGTCACCCGAGGCCAGGGCGTCTCGGTGCACCGCGGAGACTGCCGCAACGTCCAGCAGCTGCGCGAGCAGCCCGGGCGCCTGGTCGAGGTCGAATGGGCCCCGACGAAGTCCTCGGTGTTCCTGGTCGAGATCCAGGTCGAGGCGCTGGACCGGAAGTCGCTGCTCTCGGACGTGACGCGGATCCTTGCTGAGTCCCAGGTCAACATCCTCTCGGCCAGCGTGCAGACCTCCCGGGACCGGGTGGCGCTCTCGCGGTTCTCCTTTGAGATGGGGGACCCGCGCTACCTCAACCACGTGTTGAACTCTGTGCGCCGGATCGACGGAGTCTATGACGTCTACCGGACCGTGGGCAAACGCCGGGAACACTGACTCCGGTGACGGGGGAGCGGACCGTCCTGGGACGCTCATCCGCCGAACACGCGGGCACTGAGCAGCGCCTCGATGCGTTGCAGACGTGGAGGTGTGGCCGTTGCGTCTCCGGGACGCCCCTCCAGCTGCACCTGGATCTGCCCCAGGAAGGCCTGCCGCTGGAGCTGCTCTGGATTCGCCAGGCAGAGGCGGCGGATCGCCGCCCAGCGCTCTTCGGAGCTGTCGCGGCGGACTGCGGCCGGACCTGCCGCCGGATCCGCGGAGGGGCCGGCGGCTGAACCCGCTGGGGAACCCGGCGTTGAACCCGCCGTTGGATCAGCTCGGCGGGCAGTCGCCACCGGCGCTGCATCCAGGGCTCGGCGGTTCTCCACGGTGCCGATGCCCAGAAACAGATCCGCCGCTGTGCGCAGCGGGGTGGTCACCGGGACTCCTTGGAGCTGGGACTGCTCGTCCGTGCCCAAGGGCACCTGGTGGACCTGCCAGGGAAGCGGACCTGCCGTGCGCCGTCGATACACCCCGGCGGTGATCACAGTGATACGTACGGGGGCTCGCCCGGCGCCCAGATGCACCCAGGCCGCAGACTCGCCGCAGAGCACCGCATGGGCGCGCAGCCCGGCGCTGAGCAGAGTCTGGCAGCCCAGAGCGCGCGACCCCGGTGCGTCAGGCACGGCGCTGCAGACGTAGAGGTCCCCCAGCAGCGGCCGCACCGCACCTTCGTGGCCCATCACCTGCAGCTCAGCGGCCGAGAATCTGGAACCCGGGCGGTAGAACCCCGGGGGAAGGTCCCGCAGGACGGTGGTTGGCATGCCCACAGCCTGACGCACGAACGTGCTCGACCCCAGGGGCGTGGCGCAGCTGTGGATGACATCATCGAGGAGACCGGGGCAGTCCCGACTGTGGACAGCGGCACCGGGCACAGCAGCGTGTGCGTCGGCGCGCGGCTCCGCGGTTGGCGACCTGGGTCAGCGCCGCGACGCCACAAGCACCTGGGCCAGCGCGGGACGTTCAGCGCGGAAAGTTCAGCACGGCCAGGTCAGAGCCGCAAGGTGAACGTCAGGGGGTGAGAGCGTGGCTCAGGTCGCAGACACCGGCGTGCCGGGCTCCCGGCCCCAGGACTGACGCAGGTCCAAGGCATGGGTCAGGATCTCCACGGCAGCGGCCTGGTCGATGCGCGTCCGCTGCTCCTTCGACGCGACGCCGGAGGCACGCATCTTGGTCGCGGCGGACACGGTCGAAAGCCGCTCGTCGATGAGATAGACCTCGGTGGTCAGTTCTGCGGCCTCGATCATCCCGGCGAGCTGACCCGCATAGTCGCGGGCCTTCTGCGTGGAGAGGGTCTCGCTGCCGGAGAGGGAGAGCGGCAGACCCACATAGACCGCGCGGGCCTGCCGATCCCTGATGATCGTGATCAGCATGGTCAGGTCTGAGGACCGGTTGGGGTCCCGGCGCAGCGTCATCACCGGGGTGGCGATCAGCGCGTCCGGGTCCGAGGCGGCCAGACCGACCCGAGCGTCTCCGACGTCGACGCCCAGCCGCACCCCGGCCCGGGGCTTCGGCCCTGCCGAGCTGTGGCTGGCGGCGTCGTGTTCGGGCTGATCAACCACGCTGGCCCACTGCAGAAGTGACTTCCTGGAGCGCGGCGGAGATCTTGGAGGCGTCTTGGCCGCCGCCCTGGGCCAGGTCGGCCTTGCCGCCGCCACCGCCGCCGAGCACCGCGCAGGCACGCTTGACCAGCTCACCGGCCGAGACGCCCTGCTCACGAGCGGCCTCGGTGGTGGCCACCACGATCACCGGTCGGCCCTTGGACTCCCCGGCGACCGCGACGGCAGCCGCGCGGGAGCCGAAGCGTCCACGCAGATCCAGCGCGAGGGCGCGCAGATCGTCGGCACCGGCGACGGCGCCGGCGTTGTGCGCGAGGACGTCCACACCTCCGGCATCCACGGCCTGCGAGAGCAGCTCGCCGGCCTTGGCGCGCAGCGCGGCGCTGCGCAGCTTCTCCAGCTCGCGCTCGACGTCCTTGAGCTTGGCCAGGGTGGAGGCGACACGGTCCGGGACCTGGTCGGCGGGGACCTTGAGCATCTCCGTGAGCTGGTTGACCAGGGTGCGTTCGGCGGCGAAGTGGTGGAAGGCGTCGAGGCCCACCAGCGCCTCGACGCGCCGGTTGCCCGAGCCCACCGAAGCCTCCGACATCAGGGCCAGGGTGCCGATCTCGGCGGTGGCGTCCACGTGGGTGCCTCCGCAGAGCTCGCGCGACCAGGCCCCGTTGATCTCGACCATCCTGACCTCGTTGCCGTACTTCTCCCCGAAGAGCATCATCGCGCCCTGCGCCTGGGCCTCCTCCAGGGAGGTGACCCGGGTCTGGACCGCGTAGTTGTCGCGGATGGCCAGGTTGGCGGCGGCCTCAAGCTCCTGCCGGGCGGCGCTGCTCATCGCGGCCTCGGAGGTGAAGTCGAAGCGCAGGTAGCCCTCTTTGTTGAAGGAGCCGGCCTGCACGGCCTGGGGTCCCAGCACGTCATGCAGCGCGGCGTGGATCAGGTGGGTACCGGTGTGGGCCTTCTCGGCATCGAGCCGGCGGCGCACATCGATGGCGCCCAGGGCCTCGGCGCCCACGGGCACCTCCCCGGAGAGGACCCGGGCGCGGTGCACCGAGAGGCCCTTGATGGGGGACTGCACGTCAAGGACCTCGAGCTCGAACCCGTCGCCGGTGATCCGCCCAGTGTCCGGGGCCTGACCGCCGGCTTCGGCGTAGAAGGGAGTCGCGTCGAGGACCAGCTCGATGTCTTCCCCGGCGGCGGCGCTGTTGCGCGTCTCCCCGCCCACCAGCAGGCCGCGGATCCGCGACTCGGTGGTGTGTTCGGTGTAGCCGGTGAAGTGGGTGGGGGAGTCGGCGCGCAGCTCCTGGTAGACCTGGGTGTCGGCGTGCCCGGACTTCTTGCCCTTGGCGTCGGCACGGGCGCGCTCGCGCTGCTCGGTCATCAGCTCGCGGAAACGGGTCTCGTCCACCCCGACGCCGGCCTCAGCGGCCATCTCCAGGGTCAGGTCGATGGGGAAGCCGTAGGTGTCGTGCAGCGCGAAGGCGTCGGCGCCGGTCACGGCGGCTCCGGCGGTCTGCGCAGAGCTCACGGCGGAGCGCAGCTTGGCGGTTCCGGCGGAGATCGTCCGCAGGAAGGCCTGCTCCTCCTTGACCGCGGTCTGGTGGATCTTCTCGAAGCCGGACCCTACCTCTGGGTAGGTGCCCTCCATCGCGTCCTTGGACACGCTGACCAGTTCGCCGAACACCGGCTGCTCCACGCCCATGAGCCGCATCGCGAGGATCACGCGACGGATCAGCCGGCGCAGCACGAAGCCGCCGCCCTCGTTGGAAGGGCGGACTCCGTCGGAGATCAGCATCAGTGAGCTGCGCACGTGGTCGGCGATCATCCGCAGCCGCACGTCATTGGCGTGGTGCGGATCAGCAGGGTCCTCGGTGGAGGTGTATTTGATGCCGGCGAGCTGCGCGGCGCGGTCCAGGACCGGGCGGACCTGATCGGTCTCGTACATGTTCTCCACGCCCTGCAGGACCATGGCGAGCCGCTCCAGGCCCAGGCCGGTGTCGATGCTCTTGTTCTGCAGCGGGCCCGCGACCTCGAACTCGGTCTTCGAATGCACCGCGGAGAGCCGGTACTGCATGAAGACCAGGTTCCAGATCTCCACGTAGCGGGTCTCGTCGGCAGCAGGGCCGCCCTCGATCCCGTAGGCGGGGCCACGGTCGTAATAGATCTCGGAGCAGGGGCCGCCCGGTCCGGGCTGGCCGGTGTTCCAGTAGTTGTCCTCGGGGCCAAAGCGCTGGATCCGGGTCTCAGGCACGCCGACCTGATCGCGCCAGATGGCGTAGGCCTCGTCGTCGTCCTGGTAGACGGTGATCCAGAGCCGCTCGGGGTCCAACCCGTAGCCGCGCAGGCCCGTCGTCGGATCCGTCTCGCGGGGGTGGGTCAGCAGCTCCCAGGCCATCGGGATGGCGGTCTCTTTGAAGTAGTCGCCGAAGGAGAAGTTGCCGCACATCTGGAAGAAAGTGCCGTGGCGCGCGGTCTTGCCGACCTCTTCGATGTCAGCGGTGCGGATGCACTTCTGCACGGAGACGGCGCGGGAGTAGGGGGGCTTCTCGGTACCCATGAAGTACGGGATGAACGGCACCATCCCGGCGATGGTGAAAAGCACCGAGGGATCTGGGGAGATCAGCGATGCTGAGGGGACGCGCTCATGCCCCTTGGCGGCGAAGTAGTCGTACCACGTCCGGGCGATGTCCTCGGTCTTCATGAGTTTTTCGGGTCCTCCTGCTGATGGTCGCTGCGAGTCGGCCGTGGAGGTCTCATGTCTGTGACCACCCCGGATCTGCGCCGGGACCAGCTTAGTGGAAACACAGAGCCCGCTGCGGCCTCCGGTGAGGGAGGGCAGCGGGCTCTGTGGGTTTCAGAACGATGTTCTGAGTGATCCGTAGCGGATCAGCGTGCGTAGAACTCGACCACGAGCTGCTCTTCGCAGGTGACCGGGACCTCTTCGCGCTTGGGCTTGCGGGAAAGAGTCGCCTGCAGCTTCTCGATCTCGACGGTGAGGTAGCCCGGGACCGTGGGCAGCGCATCCTGGTGGGTGCCTGCGGCGGCCACCTGGAAGGGCTCGAAGACCTCGGAGCGCTCGTGCACGTGGATCATCTGGCCGGGCTTCACGCGGAAGGACGGGCGGTCCACGCGCTTGCCGTTGACCAGGATGTGGCGGTGCACCACGAACTGGCGCGCCTGGGCGATCGTGCGGGCGAAGCCCGAACGCAGGACCAGGGCGTCAAGCCGGGACTCGAGCAGCTCGACCAAGTTCTCACCGGTCAGGCCCTCGTGCATGCGCTTGGCCTCTTCGTAGTAGCGCAGCATCTGCGCTTCGCGGATGCCGTACTGGGCGCGGAGACGCTGCTTCTCCTTCAGACGCACCGCGTAGTCCGAGTCGGTGCGACGACGGGTACGGCCGTGCTGGCCGGGGCCGTAGGGGCGACGATCCAGGTACTTCTGGGCCTTGGGGGTCAGCGCGATGCCAAGGGCTCGCGATGCCTTCACAGTACGACGACTGCGCAATGGTGATGTGGGCATTGAATGCCTTCCTGTCTTGTCGGCGAATGATGTTTATTCCTGATCGCGACAAACGATCAGGTACCTGGCCTCCGAGATCCGTGGTTCGGAGAGTGTGAGCCGCCGAAGGCTCACGGCACTGCGACATCGCACCGGCACACGGGAGCCCTATCAGAATGATCCGAAGGGGAGGCCTGTGTGCAGGGGATCTTCGGTTGAGATGCGAAGCCTGCCAGACAGCACAACAGCCTAGCACCGGGCATGACAGAACCCCAATCATCACCTGGACGATCGGGGTTCTGTGAGGTGTGGGTCAGCCGAGACGAGGGCTATCCGCGCAGCGCCTTACGATCGGGGCGGGTGCGGTAGGGGTCCACGCCCTTGGGGATCGGCGGCCGGGAGATCGGCAGCGCGGTGAGCCGACGGTCCACCGCGTTGACCTCATGCTTGGTGAGCTTCTTGTCGAGCTTCTTGATCGTCTTGGCGAGCTTCTGCAGCGGGACCTGCTGATCGCCGCGTCCGGACTGGATGATGTGGATCGGCACACCCGTGTCGCGCAGGATCGGGCTGAAGCGCTTGCGGGTCTTCTCCACCAGCTTGTTCACCCGGCCGGCGGGTCCCTCGGTGACCAGCACCAGGCCCGGCTTGCCGAGGACTCGGAAGATCGCGTCCTGGGTCTTCGGGTCCATCGCGACGGGCTCCTCGGTGACGATCCAACCGCGCTTGAGCGTGCTCAACGCCGCGGCTGCGGCACCTGGGCGCCCCTCGATCCGGGAGAACGCGGCCTTCTCGGCTCGCCGGTTCATCACGAT
Organism: Nesterenkonia maliinae; assembly: GCF_051262655.1. Lineage (NCBI taxonomy): Bacteria > Bacillati > Actinomycetota > Actinomycetes > Micrococcales > Micrococcaceae > Nesterenkonia > Nesterenkonia maliinae. The sequence goes on from NZ_JBIMEY010000001.1 coordinate 253,121, forward strand.
CATCGCCGCAAGCAGGCCGAAGGGCAGACCGATCAGCAGACCGGTCACCCAGTTGAGCGTCCACGCGAAGATCAGGAAGAACACGCCGAAGGTGACGAAGAAGGCCAGCGCCATCCACCACCCGATGTTCGGATCATAGGAGCGGGTCATGGTGAAGACCTGCTTGATCCGCGCGAAGAAGCCCTCCTGCTTATTGGCCTTCTTGCGGGCCTTGCGGTCCCGCTGTTCGGCCTTCTGCTCGGCCTTGAGGTTCTTGAGCGCGGCCTTTGCCTCTGCCTTGGAGGAAGCCTTGGGAGGAGTGGAGTCTGCTGGTGCCATAGTGACCTCAGTCTACCGCAGGCTCAGTACCCAGCGGCGACCAGTGTGGAGGCTTCCTGCTTGGTGGCTCCGGAGGGCTCGATGTGCGCCAGCGCGGCGGGGATCTCCCAGCCCTTCTTCTGCATCGCCTTGGCCCAGAGGGATCCGGCGCGGTAGGAGGAGCGGACCAGGGGTCCGGACATCACGCCGAGGAAGCCGACCTCCTCGGCCTCCTGGGAGATGTCCAGGAACTCCTGCGGCTTGACCCAGCGGTCCACCGGCAGGTGCCGCGGGGTGGGCCGCAGGTACTGGGTGATGGTGAGCAGGTCACAGCCGGCGTCGTGCAGGTCGCGCAGCGCCTCGGAGACCTCTTCGCGGGTCTCGCCCATGCCGAGGATCAGGTTGGACTTGGTGATCATCCCGTGGCGGCGACCCTGGGTCAGCACATCGAGGGAGCGCTCGTAGCGGAAGGCCGGGCGGATCCGCCGGAAGATCCGTGGGACCGTCTCGACGTTGTGCGCGAACACCTCAGGCGCGGCCTCGCAGATCCCGGCGATGTTCTCCTCGCGTCCCGAGAAGTCGGGGATCAGGATCTCCACGCCGGTGCCGGGGTTGAGCTCGTGGATCTTGCGGATGGTCTCGGCGTAGAGCCAGACCCCCTCGTCGGGGAGGTCATCGCGGGCGACCCCGGTGACGGTGGCGTAGCGCAGCTGCATCTCCTGCACCGACTGGGCCACCTGAAGCGGTTCTGACTCGTCCACGGCGCCGGGCCGCCCGGTGTCGATCTCGCAGAAGTCGCAGCGTCGCGTGCACGCGGAGCCGCCGATGAGGAACGTGGCCTCGCGGTCCTCCCAGCATTCGAAGATGTTGGGACACCCGGCTTCCTCGCAGACGGTGTGCAGGCCCTTCTCGCCGACCCGCTTCTTCATCTCGGTGAACTCGGTGCCGATCTTGACCTTGGTGCGCATCCACTCGGGCTTGCGCTCCACGGGGATCGAGGCGTTGCGTGCTTCGACGCGCAGCATGCGTCGGCCTTCAGGTGCCACAGTCACTGTGGTGCTCCTTCTGTTGTTCGGGACATCACACAGGTGTCCTGGTCTGCGCCGAGGCCGGGGGATCCGGCCAGGACGGGCGCGTCGTCGTCGTGCAGCAGCGGAGGCAGCGCGTGGCGCAGCTCCTCGGTGACCCGGTCGGCCACCTGTTCGGGGGTGACCCTCCGGCCCAGCTCGGCGCTGATGCTGGTGGTCTCCGCGTCGGTGATCCCACAGGCGATGATGTTCTCGAACGGGGAGAGGTCGTTGGAGCAGTTCAGCGCGAACCCGTGCATGGTGACCGAGCGGTGCACCCGCAGCCCGATGGCGGCGATCTTCCGGTCCGGGCCGTCTCCGATGATCCAGACCCCGGAGCGTCCCTGAACCTGAGTGCCGGTGATGCCGAAGTCGGTGTCCAGGATCCGGATCAGGGTCTTCTCCAGCACGCAGACGTAGTCCTTGACCAGTGACCGGTCGCGCAGATGCAGGATCGGGTAGCCGACGAGCTGGCCGCGGCCGTGCCAGGTGATCTTGCCGCCGCGATCCACGTCCACCACAGGGGTGCCGTCTTCGGGCAGATCAGCGGGTTCGGTGCGCCGACCTGCGGTGTAGACGTCGGCATGTTCGAGCAGCAACACGGTGGAGGGCTCCGCGCCCTCCTGCACCGCGGTGTGCAGGCGCCGTTGGAGGGCGAGCGTCTCGGAGTAGTCGAGAAGCTGAGGGTCGAACCCCAGCCTCGTGAAAGTGAGCTCCATGACACCACCCTAGACCGATCGGAGCACCCGGCGGGAACCGGATCCGGAGATGACCTGTGGATAACCCGGAGACCGGGCATCGGGGCGGTCAGAATGGATGTCATGAACGGTGACATCACCGGGCGCCGCTCGAAGCGCCGCGCAGAGCGGGCCGCGCCGCTGGAACGTGTCAGACGGACCTTCGACGCCTCCCTGACCCGCGGCTGGGACCCTCCGTCGGCCCCCGGCATCACCGTGGAGCGGCTTCTCGGTGCCGGCGGGAACGCCTTGGTCTGGCTGGTGTGGTGGGATTCTCCCGAGGAGCCGGACTGGCAGCTGGTCGACGGGTGCCCGCCGGCCGCCTTCGCTTTGAAGGTTCCCCGAGCTCAGCGCGCAGGCCAGGACGTCGGCGAGACGGGCGGGCGGGCGCTGCGCCGGCCGCTCCTGGAGACCGCCGCAGCGGAGCTACAGGCGCTGGACATGCTGCGTCATGAGCATCTGGTGCGCGCCTATGGTGCCCTGGAGACCTCACAGGGACTCGGACTGATGCTCGAGCCCTATAACGCGGGATCTCTGGGCCAGCTGCTGCGCAGCGTCGGCAGGCTCAGCCTGGGGGAGGTCGTCACCGTGCTGACTCCGATCGCGACCGCTCTGGGCGCGCTGCACCAAGGTGGGGTGGCCCACGGAGACGTCTCGCCGGGGAACATCCTGCTCGCCGCTGATGGCAAGCCGGCTCTGGGGGACCTGGCCGACGCCGCGATCCTGGGCACCGCGCGCTCGGAGACCGGAACACCGGGTTTCGCGGCGCCGGAGCGTGAGCTGGAGGGGCGGCTGCCTCTGCGGGCCGATTCGGCCACTCGTCGTGAAGCCCGCGCCGGACTGGCCCCGGAAGCCGATGTGTTTTCCCTGGGCGCCGTCGCCTGGTTTGCGCTGACCGGTCTGCTTCCGGCCCGAAGCCGGCAGCGGGCTCCGCTGCCGAGCCTGCGCCCGGAGCTGCCCGAGACCATCGCCCTGCTGCTGGAGTCGGCCCTGCAGGAGGATCCGGCGCTGCGACCCAGTGCGCAGCACTTCGCCGTCGAGCTGTTTCGCTGTGCTGCCCCGACCGCGCTGGACCTGGCACCGCATGTGCACGAAGAGGTCGTCCCCGAGCTGCCGACCCGGCCCGGACCCGAGACCAGCGGTCGACGGCGGGCGCCCCGGCTCAGCGCCTTTGCGCTGGCGGCGCTGGGGTTCCTCGGACTATGGTTCGCGGCCGGGGTCTTCACGCCCACGCCCACACACACGCCGACGACGACGCTCACGCCGGTCTCGCAGAGTACGCAGCCCCCGGTGGATCCCTCGGAGCAGCCCCCGGAGCAGCGCGGCCCGGATGATCCCCGCGGCGCCGATGATCGCCGCCCCGTCGCTCCGGATCCCGCAGACCCCAGCCCAGCGGAGCTGCTGAGTCATCCCGACCCGGAGCGCGCGGTGGAGGGTGTGGCGGTGCTGCGGACCCGGGCGCTCCGCGAGGCGTCCGTGGAGCAGGTGCGGGGCTACACCGTGGCGGACGCTCCGGCTTGGACGGCCGATGCGCGCCTGGTGGGCGGGTTCGCTGAGGCCGGACTGAGCTATCGGGGTGCGCCCCTGGAGATCACCGTGGACGAAGAAGTCGATGACGAGGGCAGGGCCGAAGGCGAGGGGGACGCTGAGGACGGAAGCGAGGGGGACCGCCGAAGCGGCGGTGAGGATGAGGGGGAGCGGGCGAGGGTCGCAGAGCTGCGGGCCACCGTCACGGCCACCGGCATGGAGAGCGGTGTACCGGAATCCCAGCAGGTGGTGCTGGTGATGCAACGGGAGGATGGCCGGTGGAGGCTGCACACCGTCCGGGAGGTCGACCCTGCGGCGGCGGGCGCGGCGGCCTCGGCCGCTGAGCGCGGCTGAGTTTGGCTGAGTTTGGCTGAGACGCAGAACAGGGCCCGTCCGTATGGACGAGCCCTGTTCTGTGCGGTGAACCTGGAGGCGGGGGAGTCTCGTTCACCCGAGGCTGAGCCCGGACGCTGACTCTTCAGAGTCAGCCACCGGGCGCCTGGCGGCGTCTAGAGACCCAGCTGGGCCTCGAAGTTGCCTTCTTCCAGACGCGCCTTCAGCGTCTGCATGAAGCGGCCTGCGTCGGCGCCGTCGACCAGTCGGTGATCGTAGGTCAGCGAGAGGTACATCATGTGGCGGATGCCGATGGACTCGTTGCCGTCGCCGTCGGTCACGACCATCGGGCGCTTCACGATCGTCCCGGTGCCCAGGATCGCGACCTGGGGCTGGTTGATGATCGGGGTGTCGAAGAGCGCCCCGACCGAGCCGAAGTTCGTGATCGTGAAGGTGCCTCCGGAGAGTTCACCCGGACCGATCTTGGACTGGCGGGTCCGCTCCGCGACGTCCGCGATCTTCTTGGACAGTCCGGCGATGCTGAGATCTCCGGCATCGTTGATGACCGGCACGAGCAGGCCCTTCTCGGTGTCCACAGCCAGTGCGAGGTGCTCGCTGTCGTGGTACGTGATCTGCTGGTTGGCCTCGTCGTACTCGGCGTTCAGCTTCGGGTGCTGCTTGAGCGCCTCGGTGACGGCGGTGCCGATGAAGGGCAGGTAGGTGAGGTTCACACCGTTCTGCGCCTTGAAGGACGCCTTGGCCTTGGCCCGCAGGTTCACGATCCGGGTCATGTCGACCTCGTGGACCTGGGTCAGCTGCGCGGCGATGTCCAGGGACTCGTTCATCCGCTGGGCGATGACCTGGCGGATGCGCGGGGCCTTCTCCGTGGTGCCACGCTTAGTGGTGTCCACCTCGACCTTGGGGGCTGACTTCGCGGCGGCAGGCGCTTCGGCGGGAGCCTCAGGCTCGGCCTGGGACTTGCTCGCCTCGGCGGCGTCGACCACGTCCTGCTTGCGGATGCGACCTCCGACCCCGGTGCCCTTGACGTCAGCCAGGTCCACGCCCTCGTTCTTGGCCAGGCGGCGCACCAGCGGCGTGACATAGCCCTCCGCAGAGGAATCCGAGGACTCGCTCTTCGGGGCCGCCTTGGCCTCGGTCTTCTGCTCGCTCTTGGCCGGAGCCTCCTGCTTGGCTCGGTCCTCGGGAGCGGGCTCCTGCTCCGGCTCAGACTTCTCGGGCTCTGCCTTCTCAGGCTCGGACTGCTCAGAGGCTGATTCCTCGGAGGCGGGCTCGGAGGCCTGCTCCTCAGCCTCGGCGTCCTGCTCCTGCTCGGCATCGGCGGAATCGGTGGACCCGCCTGAGCCTGAACCTGAACTGGAACCTGAACCCGACCCGACGAGGGCGAGCACCGCGCCAACCTCGATGGTCTCGTCCTCGGAGACCTTGATCTCCTGGATGGTGCCTGCCACGGGGGAGGGGACCTCGGTGTCGACCTTGTCGGTGGAGACCTCCAGCAGCGGCTGGTCGACCTCGACGGTGTCCCCGACCTCGACGAGCCAGCGGGTCACGGTGCCCTCGGTGACCGACTCACCCAGGGCGGGGAGCTTGATCTCCTGGCTCTCGCCGCCGCCGCCGTCGGAGGAGTCCGAAGAGGACTCCTCGGAGGTGTTCTCCTCGGCCGCCTGCTCGGTGGCCTCGGGCTGCTCCGCCTCGGTCGCGGCATCTTCGACGTCTTCTGCGTCCTCGCTGGACTGCCCGGCCTCCGCCGGTTCAGTCTCCTCCGACTCCTCCGCGGAGTCCTCGGCTGAGTCGTCCGAGGAGCCGGAGTCATCGGAGCCGGACCCGTCGCCGATCCTGACCAGCGGGGCACCCACTTCGATGGTCTCGTCCTCGGCGACGAGGAGCTCCTCGATGGTGCCGGCAGCCGGGGAGGGGACCTCGGTGTCGACCTTGTCGGTGGAGACCTCCAGCAGCGGCTGGTCGACCTCGACGGTGTCACCGACCTCGACGAGCCAGCGGGTCACGGTGCCCTCGGTGACTGACTCACCTAGGGCTGGAAGGTTAACGGTTTCAGACATGGTGTCCGACTCCTACTCTCAAAGTTCGACACAGCCTCACGGCTGGAACATTTATCTCTACGGGCGGTTCTGAGTGGGCCCCGGAGATGATCCGGGAAATGCGGGAGGTGCCGATCAGCCGTGCAGCGGGTGGCCGAAGAGTGCCATGGCAGCCTCACCCATGGCTTCGTTCTGCGTGGGGTGTGCGTGGAGCAGGGTCGCGACGTCCTCGGGGTAGGCCTCCCAGTTCACGATCAGCTGGGCTTCACCCACCTGCTCGCTGATGCGGGTGCCGATCCCGTGGACTCCGACGATCGGGCCGTTCTTGACCCCGACCATCTTGATCAGGCCACCGGTGCCCAGGATGGAGGACTTGCCGTTGCCCGCGAGGTTGTACTCGGTGATCTCGATCTGATCCTTGCCGTACTTCTCCTCGGCGGCGGGCTGGGTGTAGCCCACGGACATGATCTCCGGCTCGCAGTAGGTGACCTTCGGGATGTTGATGTCTTCGACGATCATCGGCTTGTTCCCGGCGATCTCCTCGGCCACGAAGATGCCCTGCTGGTAGCCCCGGTGGGCCAGCTGCAGACCCGGGACGATGTCGCCGATCGCGTAGATGCTGCCGACGCCGGTGTGCAGCCGCTCGTCGGTGATCACGAAGCCGCGGTCCAGGGTGATGCCTGCGTCCTCGAAACCGAAGCCCTCGGTGACGGGTCCGCGGCCGACGGCGACGAGGCAGATCTCAGCCTCGAAGGTCTTGCCGTCCTCGAGCGTGACCTTGACGCCGTCGTCGGTCTCTTTGACCTCGTTGAAGAAGGTGCCGGTGTTGAAGGTGATGCCGCGCTTCTTGAAGCTGCGCTCAAGCTGCTTGACGATCGAGGGATCCTCGTTGGGCACCAGTGAGGGCAGGCCCTCGATGATCGTGACCTCGGTGCCGAAGGAGGTCCAGGCGGAGGCGAGCTCGCAGCCGATGACGCCGCCGCCGAGCACGATGGCCGACTTCGGGGTGTAGTCGAGCTCGAGGGCCTCGGTGGAGGTGATGATCTTCTTGCTCAGCGGCAGACCGAAGGTCTTCGAGGTCGAGCCGGTGGCCAGCACGATGTTCTTGCCGGTGTAGCGGGTGCCGTCGACCTCGATCTCGTTCTCCGAGACCAGCTTGCCCTCGCCGGAGATCACGGTGACCTTGCGCATCTTGAGCAGACCGGTCAGGCCCTTGAACTTCCCGGCGACGATGCCGTCCTTGTATTCGCGGACCTTGGCCATGTCCACGCCTTCGAAGTTCATCTTCACGCCGTACTTCTCCGAGCTGCGCGCCTCGTCGGCGAGCTCAGCGGAGTGCAGGTACGCCTTGGTCGGGATGCAGCCCCAGTGCAGGCAGGTCCCGCCCAGCTTGTCCTTCTCGATGAGGCCCACGGTGAGTCCGTGCTGGACTGAGCGAAGCGCGGCCGCATAGCCGGCGCTGCCTCCTCCGAGGACGAGTACGTCGAATTCCTGAGGCTGGTCGGCCACGGTCATTGCTCCCTTGCATTGAGTGAGACGTGAAGATCATTGTTCGGTCTGGAAGAGCTCCCCGGCAGGCGGTGATGCCCCCCGAGGAGCCTCTCCCAGGTGTTCACTGCGTTCAGCCTATCGCTTGTGCGCAGGCATCAGCCACTGGATCAGCGGCTCAGGCCCTCGAGGTAGCTGATCAGTGTGCGGACCATCACGCCGGTGCCCGATTTCGGGGTGTAGCCGTAGGCGCCCTTCTCGTTGAAGGCCGGACCTGCGATGTCCAGGTGGGCCCACGGGATGCGGGTGGTCTCGGGGTCCAGCGGGTCGGTGGGGGCGCCGGTGCGGTCCCCGACGAACTCGCGCAGGAAGGCTGCGGCGTTCATCATGCCGCCGAAGCGATCGCCGAGGTTCGTGAGATCGGCCACCTCGGAGTCGAAGCCGGAGCGGGCCTCCTCCGGGATCGGCATCGGCCAGACGCTCTCGCCGGCTTCCTTCGAGGCCATGACCAGGGCTTCGCGCAGCTCATCGTTGCCCATGACGCCGGTGGTGCGCACGCCGAGTGCGATCATCTGTGCGCCGGTGAGCGTGGCGACGTCGATGATGGCGTCGGGCTGCTCCGCGGAGGCCGCGACGATCCCGTCCGCCAGGACCAGGCGGCCCTCGGCATCGGTGTTCAGCACCTCCACGGTCTTGCCTCCGTGGATGGTGATGACGTCCTCGGGGCGCTGCGCGGTGTCCGAGGGCATGTTCTCGGCCAGGCAGAGCCAACCGGTGACCTTGACCGGCAGGTTCAGGTCCGCGACCGCCCGGACGACGGCGGCGACCGTGGCGGCGCCGCCCATGTCCAGCTTCATGGTCGTCATCGCGGCGGCAGGCTTGAGCGAGAGCCCGCCGGAGTCGAAGGTGATCCCCTTGCCGACCAGCGCGATGTGCGCGACCGGCTTGGCGGGGGAGTGCTCCATGCGGACCAGCCGCGGCTTGCGCGAGGACCCGCCGCCGACGCCGAGGATGCCGCCGAAGCCGTCGCGGGCCAGCTCCTTCTCACCCCAGACCTTGATCTTGAGCTTCGCGGCCCGGGCTGTGCCGCCCTGCTGGGCCGGGGCCTTGGTCCGGTCACCGAGCTCGGCGACGATGTCGGCGAAGCTCTCCGGGTAGAGGTGGCTCGGCGGAGTGTTCACCAGGTCACGGGTGGCGCGCACCGCGGAGCCGACGACGGCGGCCCGGTCGATCACCGGACGGGTCGCCTTGTCCTTGAGCTCGGTGAGCACCTGGATGTCGCTGACCGGGGTGGCCGTGCGGGCCTCCTCGGAGCTGCGGAAGTGGTTGAAGGAGTAGGCGCCGATGGCGGCTCCTTCGGCGATGGCCCCGACCTGCTCCACCGAGGCCGAGGGCAGTGCCAGGGCCACGGAGTCGATGCTGCCAAGTTGGCGCACGGCGGAACCGGCTGCCCGGCGCAGCGCCTCGAGGGTGATGCCGCCGGTGGCCTCGCCGGTCAGCGGTCCCACACCGATGAGCACGAGGGTCTCGGACTTGAAGCCGTCCATCCCGGGCAGGCGGAGCAGCTGATCGGCCGCTCCGGTGGCCCCCAGCGCCTTCAGCGAGTCCGCGACACCCTTCGCAGCGTCGTCGGCGAGCGGGTTCGGGAGCAGGATGGGTCCCTGCGGCCCCTTGGCGACACCGAGCACCAGGGCGTCGGTGTCGGTCTTCTCCACCGGGGTGGAGACGGCTGAGAGGCGGGGCTGGAAGTCGTGGATCACAGTGGTCCTGTCTGATTCCGTGGGTGGTGGAATCGGGATATGTCGTCTTGGTTGTTCTTGATAATCGATCCTAACCACATTCACCACGGGAATGTCCGCAGGTGGCATCCTGTTGTGTATACGACTCACCGAGATGCCGTCGCGGCCCCAGGGCCTGCGGCGCAGCTCGAACCCCATATCGGAAAGAGGACCCCTCAGGTGAAGGACCCCCTGGATCTGCTGCATGTCCATCCCGCAGCCGATGGAAGCGACGAGTCGGACGCTTCCATCAACCTCGGCGCCCAGGACGGGCGTGAGTCCAGCGTGAGCGCAGAAGGCGGCGCCCTGGTGCTGCGCGGCGACCAGTCGCCCGCGGATCGGCTGAGCCTGCTCGTCTCCTGGTCCGGGCACACCGACGCGGGCAGCCTCAGCGAGCAGCTCTCCGAGTCGCTGCTCGGTACTCTGCCGCACCGGAGGCTCGCAAGCTTCGACGTCGACGAGCTCTTCGACTACCGGTCCCGCCGTCCGCAGATCACCTTCACCGACAACCGGTTCAGCAATTTCGAGGCACCCTCGCTGGAGCTCTACGAGGTGCGCGACGCCCTGGGCCGCCCCTTCCTGTTCCTCACCGGGGATGAGCCCGACTACCAGTGGGAACGCGTGTCCACGGCGGTGCTGCAGCTCGTGGACCGGCTCGACGTGAAGCTCGTCGTGCTGGTGGACGCGCTGGGCCTGCCCACCCCGCACACCCGCCCCATCGGGGTCACCGCGCACGGCAACCGCGAGGACCTCATCGACGGCATCTCCACCTGGGGCCCCAGCGCCCAGATCGAGGCCGGCCTGAGCCAGTTCCTGGAGCTGCGGGTCGCCGAGGCCGATCGGGACGTGGTGGGCTATACCCTGCACGTTCCGCACTACCTCGCCGGGGGGCGCTTCCCGCACGTGGCGGTGTCCGCGCTCGAGTACGCCGGTGCGGCGCTGGAGCTGATGCTTCCCACCGATGAGCTGCGCGAGTCCTCCCGGATGGTGGAGCAGGACATCTCCCGCCAGGTGGCGCAGAACTCTGAGATCCAAGGCATGGTCGACCGGCTCGAACGCAACTTCGACGAGTACGCCACCCCGCAGCAGCGCTCGCTGCTGGTCAAGGACGACGACGCCGTGCCCGACGCCGAAGAGCTCGGCGCCGCCGTGGAGGCCTACCTCCGACATCACGATCCGGCGGCCGACGCCGAAGCGGCACGCACCGGAGCGATCCAGGACCTGCTCGGAGATTCACTGAAGGACCCAGCGGGAGACTCAGGCACCGCCGCGGCGCCCGAATCCGGACCAGACGGCGCTGCGCCGGACGGCGATGCCCACGATGTTCCCGAGGACGCTCCGACGGAAGCTCCGGAGCACCCGGAGTCCGATCCGGAAGAGCACGACCGCCCCTAGCAGGAGCACGCGCTCCTCGTCTTCCCCAGAAGCCGCCGACCAGATCCCGGTCGGCGGCTTCTGCACAGTCGGGATTCCCAGTGTCCAGCCGCCCATCGAGTCCCGCAGTCTGGCTCCATGGACGCACATACTCCCGCACAGCACCTCTCCCAGGCTCCGGCGCAGAGCGCGCCCGCTCCGATCGGCGAGGCTCAGGGCCCGCTCTCGATCCAGGACCCCGGGGACTGCATGGCCCTGGTGCGCCACACCTTCGGACGCCTGCCGCAGCAGTCCCTCATCGTCATCGGCCTGCTTCAGGGCTACACCGGCGGGCATATGCGCATCGACCTGCAACCGGCACTGAGGGATCCGTTCACCTCCGCCCGGCTCGTCGCAGACTGCCTGGCGGGGGAGGGATCCTGTCCGACCCCCGAGGCGGCCCTCGTGGTGCTGATCGGCGACGACCCCGTCAGCCCCGAGCAGGACGAGCAGTGGCGTGCCTGTCTGGATGCGCTGACCATGATGCTGGACTCTGAGTATTGCGTCCGGATCGTACAGACCTGGTTCGTCTCTGGAGATCACGTCCGTGACCCGCTCTGCACAGACCTCGGCTGCTGCGACCTTCCGGGCCGCCACCTCTCGGATCTGAGGGTCCCGAACCTGGGCGGACCGCTGGGCGCCGGTCCAGGCCGTGAGGCCCCGCCGCTGGACCGGGCGGCCGACACGTTTCTCGCCGGTGCACCCGCCGCCGACCCGGCGCTCATCGCGCACCTGGCGGAATCCCGCCGAGACCATCCCCAGCGGCAGGATAAGCACGCGCCGCGAGGCCTCCTGCACGCCTGGGACCTGGCGCTGCGGCAGCAGCTCAACCCCACACCGGACTCCGGCGGTGACTCGGTGGAGCCCGCAGCACAGGCGGAGCGGCTCACCATGCTCCTCGGGCAGCTGCGCACCGGGTTCGGTCGCGACCTGCTGATCCCGCTGGCCACCTTGAGCATCGACCATGCGCTGCTCGGGCTGCACCTCGATGAGCGTGCAGGGGAGGAACCCGTGGATCCAGTCGAAGAGGTGATGCTGCAGGACTACGCGAAGTCGTTCTTCGGCGAGACGGGGCGCCGCCCAGACTGGCCCCGTGTGGACGCGCTGGAAGCGGTGCTGCGTGAACTGGTGCCCTACGCCCACGGTGCCGAACGGGAGAACCTGCTGTGTCTGATGGGATGGATCGAATGGGTGAGGGGCCGCGGCAGCGCGGCGGGCTCCTTCGTGGACCGGTGCCTTGCGGAGTTCCCGGACAATGGCTTCAGCCAGGTCATCGAGTCGCTGATGCAGTTCAAGGGCGTCTGCCTCTGGGCGCGGGTCAAGCAGCACAGCTGGTCGTGGTCCAGGAACTCCATGACGGGTCCCGATTAGCCGAAGAAAAACGCTCAGATTGGGAATGCGGGCGGAACAGGCTATGTTGTCAACCATTGAGACCCTGCAACCATCGAGGGATCACACCCGTCCGGGGAGCTGTTGACAGCTCCTCATCCGAGTATGATTTCCGAAATGGCCTTGACAGGGTCATAGGTGTGTTGACCGACAAGTTCATCGCATCTGCATCACATGTCTAAGTCGGAAGGTCACCGTGCCCACTACTGCGTCCAAGTCCACCGAAGAGAACGCGGCCGCTGCAGAGGCTGAGAAGAAGACGCCCGCCAAGAAGAGCACTGCAGCTCGCAGCACCGCCGCGAAGTCCACTGCGGCGAAGAAGAGCCCCGCCTCTTCCACCTCTAAGGCGCCCGCCAAGAAGGCCCCGGCCGCCAAGACCACTGCGGCGAAATCGACGACCGCCAAGACCACCGCGGCGAAGACCGCAGCAGAGAAGAAGGCCGCTGCCGAGTCGATCGACAAGGCGCCTGCGAAGAAGACCGGAGGCCGCAAGAAGGCCGCCGATCCGGTCGACGAGGTCCTCGCGGAGGTCGATGCCGAGGAGAAGGCGGCACCCACCGCGGCGCTGGAGAAGGCCGTGGCGAAGGCCGTGGCCGATGGAGAAGACCCCGAAGCCATCACCGAGGAGTCCGTCAAGGCCAAGGAGGGTGAGGAAGAAGAGTCCAAGGGGCGCGGCTTCGTCATCTCCAACGCCGACGAGGATGACGCCCCGGCGATCCAGGTGGTCTCCGCCGGCGCCACCGCTGACCCCGTCAAGGACTACCTCAAGCAGATCGGCAAGGTCGCGCTGCTCAACGCCGAACAGGAGGTCGACCTCGCGCTGCGCATCGAGGCCGGGCTCTTCGCCGAGCACAAGCTGAACAACCAGAAGATCACCGATCGCCGGCTGCGCCGGGACCTCGAGCTCGTGGTCGCCGACGGCAAGCGCGCCAAGAACCACCTGCTCGAAGCCAACCTGCGCCTGGTCGTCTCCCTGGCCAAGCGGTACACCGGTCGCGGGATGCTCTTCCTGGACCTGATCCAGGAAGGCAACCTCGGTCTGATCCGCGCGGTGGAGAAGTTTGACTACACCAAGGGCTTCAAGTTCTCGACCTACGCCACCTGGTGGATCCGCCAGGCGATCACCCGCGCCATGGCTGACCAGGCGCGCACCATCCGCATCCCCGTGCACATGGTGGAGGTCATCAACAAGCTCGCCCGTGTGCAGCGCCAGATGCTCCAGGACCTGGGCCGCGAGCCCACCCCGGAGGAGCTGGCGCAGGAGCTCGACATGACCCCGGAGAAGGTCGTCGAGGTGCAGAAGTACGGCCGCGAGCCGATCTCGCTGCACACCCCGCTCGGCGAGGACGGCGACTCCGAGTTCGGTGACCTCATCGAAGACTCCGAGGCTGTCGTTCCCTCGGACGCGGTGAGCTTCACGCTTCTGCAGGAACAGCTGCACTCGGTCCTGGACACCCTCGCCGAGCGCGAAGCCGGAGTGGTGGCCATGCGATTCGGCCTCACCGATGGCCAGCCGAAGACCCTCGACGAGATCGGCAAGGTCTACGGCGTCACGCGCGAGCGGATCCGCCAGATCGAGTCCAAGACCATGTCGAAGCTGCGTCACCCGAGCCGCTCACAGGTGCTGCGCGACTACCTCGACTGAGTCCCCGCTCCACTGAGCGCCTCTGTCCGTCGAAGCACAGCAGAGCTTCGGCGGACATGGAAAAAGGGTGCGGCCCGGATTTCTCCGGGCCGCACCCTTTCTCGTCTGCTTCCGCGCTACTTGGCGGTCACGAGGCGATCTGATTCATCGATCCACTCGATGGTCTTGGGTCGCAGTGAATCTTCGACCTGCCGGCCATGATGATTGCAGAAGAGCAGAACGCCGGATGAGAGCGCCGCTCGCACGTAAGCCTGCGCGCCGCAGCGGTCGCAACGGTCAAGGGCAGTCAAGGTGGTGGGCTGGTTTTCCACGGTGCCAGTTGTGCCGGTCATGCTCTTCGCCTCCTCAGGTCAATTCTCCAGAGCTCCTGCAGCCGGGAGGACCCGACTGAAGATCTCTTGGTGTTCCATAGAACCACGAACCGGGCCGTTTCATTCGCAGCCGCTGCGTGAAACCGCCGTGCTTTCGCTGTGCGCGTACCGACTGCGGCGCTTCTGCGAGGCCACGGGGCCCGACCCCACTACGATGACAATGATTCACCACCACCACAGGAGGACACTGCGTGGCCAAGCGCTCGGAGTATGACGCCCGGCATCTGTCGGTGCTCGAAGGTCTCGAAGCCGTCCGCAAACGTCCCGGGATGTACATCGGTTCCACCGACTCCCGCGGACTCATGCACTGCCTCTGGGAGATCATCGACAACTCCGTGGACGAGGCACTCGCCGGCCACGCCTCCACCATCAACATCACCCTGTACCCCGACGATTCGGTCGAGGTCAGCGACGACGGTCGCGGCATCCCCGTGGACATCGAACCCCGGACCGGGCTCTCCGGGCTGGAAGTCGTCTTCACCAAGCTTCACGCAGGCGGCAAATTCGGCGGCGGCTCCTACAACGCTGTGGGCGGACTCCACGGCGTCGGCGCCTCGGTGGTCAACGCGCTCTCGGCGCGCCTCGACGCCCAGGTGACCCGCGGCGGGAAGGTCCACCAGCTCTCCTTCCGCCGGGGTGAGCCAGGGGTCTTCTCCGGCTCCCGCCCCGACCCGGAGGCGCAGTTCACCCCCGCCCTGGACGGCTCCCCGCTGGACATCATCGGGAAGGCCAAGCGCGGGGTCACCGGCACCACCATCCGCTACTGGTCCGACCGGCAGATCTTCACCTCCGACGCCGGCTTCAACGACGTCGAGATCGCCAACCGTGCCCGGCAGACCGCGTTCCTGGTCCCGGGGCTGCGCATCACCGTCCGTGACGAACGTGGGTCGGAGCCCCTGGAGGAGGTCTTCCAGTACGACGGCGGCATCAGCGAGTTCGCCGATCACCTGGCCTCTGACGCCTCGGTCACCGACATCTGGCGGATCCAGGGGCACGGGAAGTTCACTGAGCGGATCCCGGTGCTCGCCGCCGACGGCCGCAGCCACATGGAGGACGTGGAGCGCGACTGCGAGGTGGACATCGCGCTGCGCTGGGGGATCGGCTATGAGACCACCGTGCGCAGCTTCGTGAACATCATCGCCACCCCCAAGGGCGGCACCCACCTGACCGGTTTCGAGCAGGCTCTGCTGAAGTCACTGCGCAAGACGGTGGATGCCAATTCGCGCAAGCTCAAGGCAGGCAGCGACAAGCTGGAGAAGGACGACGTGCTCGCAGGACTCACCGCAGTGGTGACGGTCCGCATCGCCGAACCGCAGTTCGAGGGACAGACCAAAGAGATCCTCGGCACCCCCGCGGCCCGCCAGATCGTCTCCAAGGTGGTCAGCAAGGAGCTGGAGACCCGCTTGAGCTCCACCAAGCGCGGGGACAAGCAGCAGTCCACCGCGGTGCTGGAGAAGGTCGTCGCTGAGATGAAATCCCGCATCTCGGCTCGGATGCACAAGGAGACCCAGCGTCGGAAGAATGCGCTGGAGACCTCGTCCATGCCGGCGAAGCTCGTGGAATGCAGGTCCAAGGGAGTGGCCGAGACAGAGCTGTTCATCGTGGAGGGCGACTCGGCCCTGGGGACCGCGAAGCTGGCCCGCTCCTCCGACTTCCAGGCGCTGCTGCCGATCCGCGGCAAGATCCTCAACGTCCAGAAGGCCTCCGTGGCGGACATGCTCTCGAACACCGAGTGCGCCGCCCTGCTGCAGGTCATCGGCGCAGGATCTGGCCGCTCCTTCGACATCGAGGCCGCACGGTACGGCAAGGTCGTGCTGATGACCGACGCCGACGTCGACGGCGCCCATATCCGGACCCTGCTGCTGACCCTCTTCTTCCGCTATATGCGCCCCATGATCGAAGCGGGGCGGGTCTTCGCCGCAGTGCCCCCTCTGCACCGAGTGGAGGTCATCCACCAAGGACGCAAGGCCAATGAGGTCAAGTACACCTACTCCGAGGCGGAGCTGAACCGGCTGCTGGGGCAGCTCGAGCAGGAGGGGCTGAACTACAAGGAACCGATCCAGCGCTACAAGGGTCTCGGTGAGATGGATGCCGACCAGCTCTCCGAGACGACCATGGATCCGCAGCATCGCGCGCTGCGCCGGATTCGGGTGCAGGACGCCGAGGCCGCCGAACGGGTGTTCGACCTGCTGATGGGCTCCGTGGTGGCCCCGCGCAAGGACTTCATCATCGAAGGGTCCCAGGCTCTGGACCGCGACCGCATCGACGCCTGAGCCTGCAGGCGCGGTCCACGACCCGCTATTTCTACCTCGTGTAGAAATAATTCGTCGAACAGGCCGGTTGGCCCTCATGACCCCGCTGACGACCGGTACACTGAACGACGACGACGAGTGCACCTCGACCCCCTGTGAGCTGAGACGTGACCCAAGAGACTTCTGTCGCCCCAACCGGCGATTCCGCAGCGCGTGCAGCTTCTGCTGCCCAAGGCGCGGAGGCGGCGCAGCCTCGATGGCGTCGCAAGGCGGCCGCCTACTGGTCGCTCACCAAGCCTCGCGTCATTGAGCTGCTTCTGGTCACCACCCTGCCCACGATGTTCTTCGCTCAACAGGGAGTCCCCGACTTCTGGCTCGCACTGGCCACCTTGGTCGGTGGTGCGATGGCCGCGGGGTCCGCCGGAGCCTTCAACTGCTATATCGATCGCGATATGGACAAGCTGATGAACCGGACCAAGAAGCGTCCGCTGGTCACCGGTGAGCTCAGCCCCCGCGAGGCGCTGATCTTCGCCTCAGTGCTGGGTGCCGCCGCGATCGCCGTCCTCTGGTTCGGGACCAATCCGCTGGCCGCAGGTCTCGGCGCGGCCGCGATCTTCTTCTACGTCGTCGTCTACACGATGATCCTCAAGCGCCGTACCGAGCAGAACATCATCTGGGGCGGCATCGCCGGGTGCTTCCCGGTGGTCATCGCCTGGGCCGCGGTCCGCGAGACGCTGGAATGGCCGGCAGTGGTGCTCTTCGTGATCATCTTCCTCTGGACCCCGCCGCACTACTGGCCGCTCTCGATGAAGTACCGGACCGACTACCAGACCGCGGATGTGCCGATGCTCGGCGCCGTCGCCACCGCCCGAACGGTCTCAGTCCAGGTGGTGCTCTACGCCTGGGCCACCGTGATGTGCTCGCTGCTGCTGATCCCGATGGGCTGGGCGGGCATCACCTACACCGCCTTCGCGCTGGCCTCGGGGGCATGGTTCATCTACGAGGCCCACGTGCTGCACCGGCAGGCCGAGAACGGGACCCTCACGGACAAGAAGGCCATGAAGGTCTTCCACCTCTCGATCCTCTACCTCACCCTGCTCTTCATCGGACTCTGGATCGACCCCTTCATCGGGTCTCCCCTGATGAGCTGATCCTGGCGGTCCTGACCGACTGGTTCTCCCGACGCCACGCGCTGATGCGCTCCGGAAGGAGGATCCCCGCCGGCTCGTCCCCATCCAGCACCAGCAGAGGCCGGGAGGTGTCCAGCACCGAACTGACCAGGAGCTCTCGGATGGGGGTGCTGCGCTGCACGGTGTGATCACCTGCTCGAGCCAGGCCGACGCAGCGGCGCCTCGCCCAGCCCTGCGGGTCCTGCTGCTGCACCGCGACCAGATCCACACGTGTGATGAGCCCGACGGCCCGGTAGGACAGGTTCAGGACCACGGCCGGGTCGGACTCCTCGAGGACCTGCGCGGCATCGGCCAGTGACCGGGTGCCCAGGATGGTGGCACCAAGCGGTGCCATGATGTCTCCGATGTCGGTCATGGCCACACTCCTCTGGGGGTAGTGGCGTGCTGTCTCTGACCCGGATGCGACCGGCGTGTGGAGAGTGTTCGATGTGGAAGCCGCGAAGTCATGCGGCGCGCCTGCAGTGGGTGGACCATGTCTGCTCCTGAGGGAGTGATCAGGTGAGCCCACTGCTGAACTCGTTTCTCAGTCTAGCCACAGACGAGACGCCCGGGAACCCGTCGAGAGCCTCGAACCGCAATCCCGGCGCCCGGGGCTCCTCAATCCTCGTCCACCTGCGGGTAGGTGTAGTTCATGAAGCACAGCGCGGCCAGTGCAGTTCCATAGGCCTTGGTGGGGACGATCGTCTCGACGATGTAGCGGATGTCGCGCAGCTCCAGGTGCTCGTAGCCGTTGAAGTAGAGCTCGTCGAGCATGTCGCGCAGGTGCGGCCTGACGTCTTCCTCGGCCATCCCCCCGCCGAACTCGCACACCAGTCCGCCCTGCTTCTCGCCGTTCTCATCATGGAGCACTCCGTAGATGATCCCCGCGGTGGCGCGTTCCCCGGGGCCGCAGGAGTGCTGGGCCACGATGGACTCCATCACCTCGCCGTGAGCGATGGCGTCGCGGCCCGGGTAGTCCTTCATGACCGCGCTCTTGGGCAGGATCGAGCTGTACGTCATGATGTTGGCCATCTCGATCCCAGCGTCGTGAAGGGCCAGGTGGAACGACCCCGCGTGGATCGTCACGTCGCTCTCACCCTTTCCCTTCGTCTCGAAGTAGTCACAGGGGATGCGGTTGCCAAATTTCATAGATCTGCTCCAAAGGTCGGGTCCGTCGGTCGCGGGGGACGGTGATCGCCGGTCGGCGCTGCACCTCCCCGAGATCCGCCTTCGCTGATGTCCAGGGGCGCCCCTGGAACGGCAGGGGCGCGTTGCTACGGTGCGTTGACCACGCTAAACGGAGAGTCGGGCCCGGCGTCACAGTGGTGGGCGAACCCCCGCAGGGACTACGGGGGAACCCCCGTGATTCCCCGTGGTGTGGTCTCTGCCGCGCCAGACCGCGCGGTGCCGGATCTGTCTCGTGGGAGCTATCGGACCAGGTCAGAGTGTGCGAGGAACGGCTCCCACTGGTGCCTCGGGCAGGAGAGGGCGGATCCTGCGGACGTGTCATGCGGTTTCAAGTAAACTTGTGGCGTCGCTGAGGGCGGCGCCCCCGTCGGAGCGGAGATGACCTATGAGCACAGAGCCCAAGCTGAACGAACAGTATCTGGACACCGACAACGTGGACAACGTCGACGACGCCGTCTTGGACGCCATCGACACCGAGGCCGCAGACGTCGACGTCTCGGCCGATCTGCAGGTCCTGCTCGAACAGGACAGCGACATCTCGAGCTTTCTCCAGGGTCTGGCCCAGGTCTCGGCCGAGCGATTCAGCGGGACCCAGCCGGTGCTGTGCAGCATCATCCTGGATCGGACCAAGCGCAACGTCGTGGTGGCCGCCAGCAGTCCGGAGGCTGCCCGCCTGGACGAGGTCCAGGCAGGCTTTGACGAAGGACCCTGCCTGGAGGCGCAGCGAACCAATACCGTGATCAGCGTGGCGGATGTGCGCTCGGAGCGGCGCTGGCCGGGCTACATGGCCGCAGTGCGGGAGTTCGGCATGCGCAGCGTGCTCGCCCTGCCGCTGACTCTGCAGTCGGAGGCCGCGGCGGCGATGAACCTCTACACCAGCACGCCGGAGGCGTTCGGTCCCGCGGAGATCGACGCCGCCCGGCGCTACGCCGAACTCGCCTCCAAGGTCGGGGTGATCGCGCTGCGTATGGCGGCGTACTCGGAGAACGTGGAGCACCTCCAGGCCGCCATGGAGTCCCGCACGGCGATCGACATCGCCGTCGGCGTGGTCATGGGACAGAACCGCTGCAGCCAGGAGGAGGCCTTCGCCATCCTGCGCAAGGCGTCGAGCCATCGCAATGTGAAGCTGCGCGTGCTCGCCGAGGAGCTGGTGGCCTCGGTCGGGCGTCAGTCGGCATCCACCGTCTTCGACACCTGAGCCGCTCTGGCCGGTCTCAGCGCTGGCCCGGGCCGATCCTCACCGTGTGCGGTCCTGGTCCATCCAGCGCTGGCCCGCCGCCTCTGGGGTCACCGATCCGGCACTGAGCGCCGCGATCCGACGGTGCAGATCCGCGAGGTCCGCTTCAGTGTCGGGCACCGAGAGTCGGATCCGCGCCTCGGTGCCGTCCGCACTGTAGTCGGTTGCGGTTACAGCGGTGCCGAGGCCGCGAAGCTCATTCTCCCAGCGGCCCGCCTCACTGATGGGGGCCGGCACCTCGAAGAGCCGCATCGGCACCCGGCTTCGCAGCTGACCCTGCTCGCGAGCATGGGTCAGCGCCCCGGTCACCGAGTCTGAATAGGCGCTGACCAGGCCACCTGGTCCGAGCAAGGTGCCGCCGAACCAGCGCAGCACCACGGCGGTGACATCACTGAGATCGGCTTCGCCGCCTGGCATCTCTGTCTTCAGCAGCGCGGCGAGGATCGGCGCGCCCGCGGTGCCGGAGGGCTCGCCGTCGTCCTGGGCTCGTTGGATCCGCCGTTCGGCACCGATGACCCAGCCGCTGCAATGGTGCCGCGCATCGGGGTGTGCCCGGCGCAGCTGCTCGACCCAGGACTCTGCCTCGACGTCGCTCTCAGCACGGAACAGGTGGGCACGGAACCGGGAGCGTCGACGCTCGATCTCATGGGTGATCTCGGCGGCCGGACTCAGCACCGTGTAGGGCCGGCCGTGCCTGGGAGGGTCTGCCTCGGCTGAACCGGCTGAACCGGCTGAACCGGCTGAACTGGCTGAACTGGCGGAGAATGCGGACATGACTGACGAGTCTACGACCCCGCGTGCGAGCTTCGCGCAGGGTCGGCGGATCCTAGAGGCAGCTTCGGGCGACCAGCGCCGCTCGACGCGGGCTTTCCATCGGCAGCAGACGCAGCGCCGTCCTGATCGCCTCCTGGTCATCGGTGGCCTCGGGCAGCTGCAGGTACCGCCACAGCTCGTCCGCGGTGCCGTCGGAGAGCACCGCCTCGCGCAGCACCGCCGAGAGCTCTCGCTGGACCCGCAGGACCCCTGGAGCCTCGCTACCCGGCAGCAGCTGGCCGCGGTAGAGATCCAGCGCCCGGCCCCGATCCCCGACGGTGAGCGCCTCGTACGCCTCCCACGCGTCAAGTCGCACGGGAGCGCTGAGCCGGTAGGGGCGGGAGAGCAGGTCGATGCCGGGGGAGCGGTGCTTGGCCAGCAGGCGACGCAGCCTGACCAGCTCGGCCCGGACGGCCACCGCATGGTGGGCCTCGCCGTAGAGCAGCTCGGACAGCTCCTCCGCGGTGAGCCCGCGCTCGGCACCACGATCCGCCCGCCATCCCAGCAGAACCAGGATCTCCGCATGGCGCAGACCCAGCTGCTGCGCAGCGTCGGAGCTGCCCAGGACTGCCGGGCCGGGCCCGAGGGTGGTCAGCGTGGGCTGGGCAGCCTGGGTGTTGAACCCGGGGTGGAGCTTCAGCTCCGTCTCAGCTGCGGAGACCGCGGCGAGCAGCAGCGGCAGTGAATGCACCGCCACTGCCTGGGCATCTCCGGTCAGGTCCACCACGCCCAGGAGGCGCCCCGTGGAGGGGTCACGGACCGGCACCGCGGAGCAGGAGAATCGATGCGCGGCGTAGGAGAAGTGCTGTTCCCGGTGCACCTGGGCGCCACGACCGGTGGCCAGTGCAAGGCCGGGGGCGGAGGTCCCGATCGCGGTCTCGGACCAGTTCGCCCCAGGTTGGAAGGCCGAGCGCTCCGCCTGGCGCAGCGTCTCGCGGGCACCTTCGACCCAGAGGAGTCGTCCTTCGGCGTCGCCTATGGCCACGATCAGCCCCGCCTCGGTCGCGGGTTCGATGAGCAGTCGCTGCAGCACCGGCAGCACCAGCCGCAGCGGGTGGCTCCTGCGGTACTCGCGCAGCGCGGCGTCGTCGAACTCGATGGGCGGCAACGCGCTGAGCGGGTCCCGGACGCCTCCGGCGGAGCGAAGCCAAGATTCGCGCAGCGCATGAGGCAGCGCTGTCCAGGTCTTCGGCTCAGTGGGCAGAGCCTCCATCGACACTCCTTCGACGCTTCCTCGGATAAGAGGTGGCCAGTTCGGCGCACAACGGGTGACTGTGCGCTGGCTCACAGTCTAACCATGCAACGCCGGTGCAACCTGGGTGCTTCTATGGTGGGCTCATGTGAGGCACATCACAGCGTCGACCGGTGGATCTTCGGGACTCGGAGCGGATCGGTGACGCGCGAAGCTAGGGGAAGGAACCCACGATGACCATCTACGCACAGCCCGGAGCCGACGGGGCGCTCGTGAACTGGAAGTCTCGTTACGAGAACTACATCGGGGGAGAGTGGGTCGCGCCGGTCGGCGGCGAATATTTCGAGAATCCCTCCCCGGTCACCGGAAAGAGCTTCACCGAGATTCCCCGGTCGAAGGCCGAGGACATCGAGCTTGCCCTCGACGCCGCTCACCGGGCCGCGCCAGCCTGGGGCAAGACCTCCGTAGCTGAGCGGGCCGTGGTGTTGAACAAGATCGCGGACCGGATCGAGGAGAACCTCGAGATGCTCGCGGTGGCCGAGACCTGGGAGAACGGCAAGCCGGTCCGCGAGACGCTCGCCGCGGACCTGCCACTGGCAGTCGATCACTTCCGCTACTTCGCCGGCGCGATCAGGGCGCAGGAGGGCGGGATCAGCGAGATCGACGGCGACACGGTCGCCTACCACTTCAACGAACCGCTCGGTGTGGTGGGACAGATCATTCCATGGAACTTCCCGATCCTGATGGCCGTCTGGAAGCTGGCCCCGGCGCTCTCCGCCGGCAACGCCGTGGTGCTCAAGCCTGCGGAACAGACTCCCACGTCGATCCTGCTGCTGATGGAGGTCATCGGAGACCTGCTGCCGGCCGGGGTGCTCAACGTGGTGAACGGCTTCGGCGCCGAGGCTGGTGCCCCGCTGGCCTCCAGCCCCCGGATTCGCAAGATCGCCTTCACCGGTGAGACCACCACCGGCCGGCTGATCATGCAGTACGCCTCGCAGAACCTCATCCCGATGACCCTGGAGCTCGGCGGCAAGAGCCCGAACCTCTTCTTCGAAGACGTCGCCCGGGCCGATGACGCGTTCTACGACAAGGCGCTCGAGGGCTTCACGATGTTTGCGCTGAACCAGGGCGAAGTCTGCACCTGCCCCTCGCGTGCGCTGATCCAGTCCAGCATCTACGACGAGTTCCTCGAGAAGGCCGTGGCGCGGACGAAGCTGGTCAAGCAGGGAAACCCGCTGGACACCGACACCCAGGTCGGCGCCCAGGCCAGCAATGATCAGCTGGAGAAGATCCTGAGCTACATCGACATCGGTCAGCAGGAGGGCGCGGAGGTCCTCACCGGCGGAAACCGGGTGGATCTGGGCGGGGACCTCTCCGAGGGGTACTACGTGGAGCCGACCATCTTCAAGGGCCAGAACTCCATGCGGATCTTCCAGGAGGAGATCTTCGGTCCGGTGGTCTCGGTCACCGAGTTCAAGGACTATGCCGAAGCCATCGAGATCGCCAATGACACCCTCTACGGCCTTGGTGCCGGGGTCTGGTCCCGTGAAGCGAACATCGCCTACCGGGCGGGCCGGGACATCCAGGCCGGGCGCGTCTGGACCAACTGCTATCACCAGTACCCGGCGCATGCCGCCTTCGGGGGGTACAAGAACTCCGGGATAGGTCGCGAGAACCACCTGATGATGCTCTCGCACTACCAGCAGACCAAGAACATGCTGGTGAGCTACAGCGAGGACAAGCTCGGGTTCTTCTAGGCAGAGCTGCAGGGAGAGGAGCATGATGGAGCCATGAGTACTTCACGGATCGCCGTCACCGACGCGGCCGCCGAGCTGCTGCGTCAGCTGCGCGACAGTCACGCCCAGCCGCTGATGTTCCACCAGTCAGGAGGATGCTGCGACGGCTCGGCTCCGATGTGCTTCACCCAGGGAACCTTCCTGACCGGCCCGGCGGACGTGCTGCTGGGCCGGCTGGAGCCTGGGACCCCGGAGCCGGTGCCGGTCTGGATCTCGCAGGCGCAGTTCCAGTACTGGTCGCACACGCACATCACCATCGACGTCGCACCGGGCCGGGGAGCCGGATTCAGCATCGAGGGGCCCACCGGGAACCGGTTCATCGTCCGCTCGCGGCTGTTCAGCGATGAGGAGACCGCGGCGCTCGCCCCGGTGACCACCGGCTGAGGAGGTGCACCCTGCGGGCCGTTCCGAGTCTGCTCAGATGACGCCCTGAGCGATCATCGCGTCGGCCACCTGGGTGAACCCGGCGATGTTCGCCCCGGCGACGTAGTCTCCGGGGACCCCGTACTCCTCCGCGGTGCCGGCGCAGCGGGCATGGATGTTCTCCATGATCTCCGCGAGCCGAGACTCGGTGTACTCGAAGGTCCAGGAGTCGCGGATCGAGTTCTGCTGCATCTCCAGCGCCGAGGTCGCCACGCCGCCGGCGTTGGCGGCCTTGCCGGGTCCGAACAGCGCGCCGGCCTCGCGGAGCCGATCGATGGCCGCCGGTGTGGTGGGCATGTTGGCGCCCTCGACCACCGCCTTCACTCCGGCCTTGAGCAGGAGCCGCGCGTCGTCGTCGTTGAGCTCGTTCTGCGTGGCGCAGGGCAGTGCGACGTCGATGTCGTGCTTCTCCGCGACCGCCCAGACCGGCCTGGCCTCGATGAACTCCGCGGAGCCGCGCCGGTCGGCGTATTCGCTGATCCGTCCGCGCTGGACCTGCTTGATCTCGCGCAGCAGCTCCAGGTCGATGCCGTCCGGATCGTGAACTGCGCCGGAGGAGTCCGAGGCGCCCACCACGAGTCCGCCCAGGGCGTGGATCTTCTCGATGGCGTAGAACGCGACGTTGCCGGATCCGGAGACCAGCACCTTGGAGCCGTCGAGGGACCGACCCGAGACGCCGAGCATGTGTTCGGTGAAGAACGCCGCCCCGTAGCCGGTGGCCTCGGTGCGCACCAGGGACCCGCCCCAGGACGTGCCCTTGCCGGTGATCACCCCGGCCTCGTAGCGGTTGGCGATGCGCTTGTACTGGCCGAAGAGGTAGCCGATCTCGCGGCGACCCACGCCGATGTCACCGGCCGGGACGTCCACCGAGGAGCCGATGTGCCGGTAGGCCTCGGTCATGAAGGACTGGCAGAAGCGCATGATCTCGCCGTCGCTGCGCCCCTTGGGGTTGAAGTCGCTGCCGCCCTTGCCGCCGCCGATGGGCAGCCCGGTCAGCGCGTTCTTGAAGATCTGCTCGAAGCCCAGGAACTTCACCGTGCCGAGCATCACCGAGGGGTCGAAGCGCAGTCCGCCCTTATAGGGTCCCAGCGCGGAGTTGAACTGCACCCGGAAGCCGCGGTTGATGTGGACCCGGCCGGTGTCATCGGTCCAGGGGATGCGGAAGATGATCTGCCGCTCCGGCTCACAGATCCGCTCCAGGATCGATTCCTCGACATACTCGGGGAACTTGGTGAGCACCCGGCCGAGAGAGTCGAAGACCTCCCTGACCGCCTGATGAAACTCATGCTCCCCAGGATTTCGCGCGATGACCTGGTCATACACCGTGGCGATGCGCTGGCTGCTGGGGCTCATGGTTCCTTCCTCGACGATCGCGCGCCCGGTCCGGACGGCGGAACCCACCCTAGTTCACGGCCCGGGGACGGCCTCCCGGCTCGCATGCTGTGAGACCCCGTTCCAGCTCAGTCGGTGGGGAGCAGTTCCCAGTCCTGCCTCAGGCCTGGCTCACTTCACGCTGCCGGCGACCAGGCCCGAGACGATGTAGCGCTGCAGCGCCAGGAACAGGGCCACCGGAATGATCGCCGCGAGGACCGCCCCGGCCGCGAAGATCGACCAGTTCTGCGACGTCTCCTGAGAGATGAACTGGTAGAGACCGACCGCGAGGGTCTGCTTCTCCGGGTCGCGCAGCAGCACCGAGGCGATCACGAACTCGCTCAGCGTGGCCACCAGGGACAGCAGCGCGACCACGGCCAGGATCGGGGAGACCAGCGGGAGGATGATCGTGAAGAAGATCCGGGCGTGACCGGCGCCGTCGATCCTGGCCGCCTCATCGATGGAGACCGGGATCGTGTTGAAGAACCCGTACATCAGATAGGTGTTCACGCCCAGGGCTCCGCCGAGGTAGACCATGATGAGTCCGATCTGGCTGTTCAGCCCGATGGCCGGGAAGATCTCCCCGATCGAGAGCATCAGCAGGAAGATCGCCACCATGGCCAGCAGCTGCGGGAACATCTGCACCAACAGGATCGTGATCAGCCCGAAGCGGCGTCCGGTGAAGCGCATCCGGGAGAAGGCATAGGCGGCCAGGGCGCCGAGCATCACGCTGCCCGCGGAGGCACTGAACCCGATGAAGAGCGTATTGACATACCAGGCCGCGAACGGCTGCTGCGGGCGGTTGAACAGATCCACATAGCTGCGCAGGCTCAGATTGCCGAACAAGGTGTTCGCTGTGATCAGGGTCCCGCCGGGGTTCAGCGATGCCGAGAACACATAGACCAGCGGGAACGCCGCGAAGATGACGACGGCGACGCCGACCAGGTGCCGCCAGCCAGTCTGGGCGAACCAGCGACGGAACGGCCGGGGCCGGGCGGCTGGGCGTCGGTCGGCAGTCTGGCGGGCAGTCTGGTCGGCGGCTGAGCGGCGTGTGGGCGTGCGCAGTGACTGAGCCATCTCAGTTCAACTCCTCAAGGGCTCGGGTGCGCCGGAACGCGATCACGGAGATCGTGCCGACGATGAAGAAGATCAGGATGGAGAAGGCGCTGGCCAGGCCATAGTCGCTCTGGGATCCGACGAAGGCGACCTTGTAGACCATCGAGATCAGGATGTCGGTGGAGCCCACGTTGATGCCTGCCTCGATGTCGCGAGGGCCGCCGCCGGTCAGCATGTAGACCAGGTTAAAGTTGTTGAAGTTGAAGGCGAAGGAAGAGATCAGCAGCGGCGCGATCGAGACCAGCAGCAGCGGGAACTTGATCTGCCTGAACGCCTGGAACGGCTTCGCCCCGTCCATCTGTGCGGCCTCGGTGAGCTCCTCGGGGATCGACTGCAGCGCTCCGGTGCAGACCAGGAACATGTAGGGGAAGCCCAGCCAGAGGTTCACCAGAAGGATGCTGATCTTCGCCAGCCAGGGGTCGCTGAGCCAGGGGATCGCTGCCCCGCCGAACAGCACATTGTTGATGAACCCGAACTCCTGGTTCATCATGCCGGCCCAGACCAGCGCGGAGAGGAATCCCGGGAAGGCGTACGGCAGGATCATGACCAGCCTGTAGTACTTGCGGGACTTCATCCGGGGGTCGTTGAACACGATCGCCAGGAACAGTCCGAGGATGAAGGTGCTGGCCACCGACAGGAACGCGAAGGCGAAGGTCCAGGCGGTGACGTAGAGCAGCGGTCCGCGGATGGATTCCTCGGTGACCGCGCGCACGAAGTTCTCCAGCCCCACGTTGACCCGCCAGCCGGGCATCAGCTCCTCGCCGACCTCGGTGACGAACGCGCCCTCCCCGCCGTCGGCGTAGGTCTCCCCGGTCTGGGTGTTGGTCATGGTGTCGGCGGCCTCGTCGTAGACGAAGCGGGAGGTGTAGACATAGGCCCGCTGTCCGTCCTGGGTGCGCAGCGCGCCGGCATTGGGATCATCCGAGAGCGGCACCGCCAGTGAGGTCAGCTCCTGCTGGCGCTCCACGAGCTCGGCGAACCCCAGCACCTGGTGATCGGGCACACCCACCACTCGACCGTCTTCCACCACGGCGCCCTCCACGGCGTCCAAGGGCGCATCGGCGGAGCCGAGCAGGATCTCACCGGCCTCCGTGGTGACCGCGAACCCGAGCTCTCCGGAGCGTTCCACCACGGTGAGCTCGTAGGTCGGGGAGTCCGGCACGCGATCCTGGGTCTGGAGCATGATGGCGTGGATCGCGTGATCCTTGGTGCTGTTGTGTCCGGTGCCGTAGTTGGTGAACGCCACGTAGCCGGAGTAGAGGATCACGAAGACCTGGAAGATCAGCAGGAACACCACTCCCGGGGCCAGGTACTTCGCCGGCAGCGCCCCTCGCTGCAAGTAGATCCAGGTCAGGAATGCGCCGCCGACCACCACCAGGGCGGCGATGAGCCACCTCTCGTTGAAGAAGAGCACCATTGCGGCGTAGACGGAGACGGCGTTGAGCAGTCCCAGCACGGTGATCTTCAGCAGCAGCAGCTTCCAGCCGATGCTCGCCGTCTCGGCCGTGCGCCGAGCCCGGCGCCCGTCGGCGGTGCGGTCATCAGGTCTGGTGGTGGTCGGTGCGCTCATGGATCAGTCGATCGCCGAGGCGATGTCTGAAGACATCGTCTGCCAGAGGTCCACCGGATCGCCGTCGCCCTTGATGATGGCGGCCTGGCTGGATCCCCAGTCATCCCAGACCGCGCCCATCTCCGGGATCGCTGGCATCGGCACGGCCTCCGCGCCGACCTCGCCGAAGCCGGCGACGATCTCATCCTCGCTGAGCGCCTGCTCGAAGGATTCGGTCAGCGCCGGTGCACGCCCGCCGGTCTCATACAGCGCCGTCTGAACCGCGGCGGTGCCGACGTAGTTGATCAGGAAGTTGCTGGCGGCCACGACGTTCTCGCTCTGTGCGGAGAGGAAGAAACCCTGGACTCCGGCGAAGGGCTGCGCGTCCTGGTCCCCGGCGGCCGGGATGGGGTCCACCGCGACGTCGATGCCGGCTTCCTGCGCGCCGTCCACGTTCCACGGGCCGGTGAGGAAGAACGGGGAGTTGCCGTCGTTGAAGCTCTCCTGGGCGAGGTCGCCGTCGATGTTGAGGTTGAGCACCCCTGCTTCGCCCTGTTCAGCGAGCCAGCCGGCGAACTCCTCCCCGCCGGCGTCGGCCATGGCCAGCTGCGAGGAGTCGTAGCTGCCGTCCTCGGCGGTGCCGAAGACCGGGGCGCCGAAGGAAGTCTGGAACGGGTAGAGGTGGTAAGGGTCGCTCTCGTTGGGGTCCAGGCCGACCAGGAACGGATACTCGGTGCCGGCGTCCTCGCCCATCTGGATCATCTCCTCGAAGTTCGCCGGAGCTTCGGGGGCGAGCTCGGTGTTCCGCAGCAGCGCGATGTTCTCGATGGAGTAGGGGAGGCCGTAGGTCTGGCCCTCGTAGGTCCAGGCGTCCACGGCGATCTCTTCGAAGTCCTCGGCCGTGTCGCCGAGCTCCAGCGGGGCTACGACGCCGTTGTTCACCAGTACGCCGAGCCAGTCATGGGCCCCGACGGCGATGTCGGGGCCTTCACCGGTGGGCACCTGGGAGACGAACTGGTCGCGGATCTCTTCGAAGTCCTGCTGGACGATCTCCACCGCGATGCCGGTATCGGTCTCGAAGTCCGCGGCCACCTCGTTGAGGACCTCGGCGCGGTTGGCGTCGGCCCAGATGGTCAGGCTGCCCGAGGCTGATTCACCGGACTCGCCGCCCTCGGTCTCCGCGGCGTCGCTCGACTCGGCACCTGCCGACCCGGTCTCTGCCGACTCGGCAGATCCTGCGTCCGCGGAGTCGTCTCCGGAGCCGCAGGAGGTCAGCGCAAGTGCTCCCAGCCCCAGGAGCGCGGTCATCGTCGTGAATCTTCCGGTGTTCACCGTCATCGGTGTCCCTCTCTATGAAGAAGCGGAGTCGATCGCCCCGCCATCCTGAGTGCAAGCGCTTCCAGTATGGGGACATAATGTGATCCACGCAACTCTCTCTCCGTGTCGTTCGGATTCCTCGTGCGAGTCCGCTTGACCAGCATTTATGCCGCATCATCAGTCGTTTTTCGTCCAGATCGCATCGCCTGGCACCGCTGGAAGCGGTTGTGCCATCGGGCTGCACAAGTGGAAGCGCTTGCAGATATGCTTGACCCATGACTGTTCACCAGGACCTGCGCAACCCCGAAGCCCCCACCGACTTCGCCCCTCGCGCCGAGCGGACCACCGCTGAGCGCGCCGCCGCCGCCGAGTGGTGGCGCAGCGCGGTCATCTACCAGATCTACCCGCGCTCCTTCAGCGATTCCTCCGGCGACGGAATCGGGGATCTTCCGGGCATCACCGCCCGGCTCGGGGAGCTGGATGAGCTCGGAGTGGACGCGATCTGGCTGAGCCCCTTCATGACCTCACCGCAGAAGGACGCCGGCTACGACGTCGCCGACTACTGCGACGTGGACCCGATCTTCGGCACGCTCGCCGACTTTGATGCGCTGCTGGCTCGGGCGCACGAGTTCGGGATCCGGGTCATCGTCGACCTGGTGCCGAACCACTCCTCGGACCAGCACGATTGGTTCCAGCAGGCATTGTCCGCCGCGCCGGGCAGCGCAGAGCGCGCCCGCTACATCTTCCGCAACGGCAGCGGAGCCCAGGGGGAGGAGCCGCCGAACAATTGGCAGTCCATCTTCGGCGGCCCCGCCTGGACCCGGATCACCGAACCCGACGGCACCCCCGGCCAGTGGTATCTCCACCTCTTCGACTCCAGCCAGCCTGACTTCGACTGGTCCAAGGAGGAGGTCAAGGAGGAGTTCCGACGGATCCTGCGCTTCTGGCTGGACCGTGGGGTGGACGGATTCCGCGTCGACGTGGCCCACGGACTGGTCAAGGATCAGGACTTTCCGGACTACACCCCCGACGCCGACGGCGCCTCGATGGGCGGGGAAGGAGCCCCGGCGCCGTACTTCGAGCAGACCGAGGTCCACGAGATCTACCGCGATTGGCGGCTGGTCCTTGAAGAGTACGCCGGAGACCGCGCCCTCTGCGGAGAGGCATGGGTGTCCTCCGTGGAGAGGGCCGCTCTCTGGGTGCGCCCGGATGAGATGCACCAGACCTTCAACTTCCAGTACCTGGAGACCCAGTGGGAGGCGGAGCAGCTGCGCGGGGTCATCGATGACTCGCTGCGCGCGTTCCATGCGGTGGGGGCGCCGAGCACCTGGGTCCTGTCGAACCACGACGTGGTCCGCCATGCCACCAGGCTTGCGCTCACCGGGGAGAACCCGCAGGGGACCGGCATCGGACCAGACTTCCCGGGACTGCCGGATCGGCAGACCGGTCTGGCCCGGGCGCGCGCCGCGACCGCGATGATGCTGGCGCTGCCCGGCTCCTCCTACATCTACCAGGGCGAGGAGCTTGGCCTCGACGAGGTCCACGACCTGCCCGACGACGCGCGTCAGGACCCGACCTGGTTCCGCACCGCCGGTGAGCGCTACGGACGCGACGGCTGCCGGGTCCCGCTGCCCTGGGTTGCCGAGGCTGAGAGCTTCGGGTTCACCGGCGGCGTCGTGCCGTGGCTGCCACAGCCGGACCGCTGGAAGAGCCTGGCCCGGGACGTGCAGCGCAGCGACCCGGACTCCACGCTGAACCTCTACCGGCAGATGCTGGCGCTGCGCGCCGAGCACGACCTGGGACTGGGTGAGCTGCGCTGGCTCCCCAGCAACCAAGAGGCCGCGCTGATGTTCGCCAACCAGGATGTGGTGGTGCTCGCGAACACCGGGTCCCAGCCGATCCCGCTGCCGGCTGAGCACGAGGTGCTGCTCTGCACCGCAGAGCTGAACGGGGTTGAGGTTCCCGCCGACTGCACCGTCTGGCTCCGCCGGCACGACGGCCGATGACGAGCCTCGACGACGTCGCCAGAGCGGCCGGCGTCTCCGCAGCGACGGTGTCCCGTGCCCTGAGCGGACGCGGCAACGTCTCGACGAGCACGCGCGCGAAGATCCAGAAGGTCGCGGCCGAGCTGGACTATGTGGCCTCCTCGGCGGCCTCCAGCCTGGCCTCCGGTCGGATGCGCAACCTCGGGGTGATCATGCCGGAGCTGCACCGGTGGTTCTTCAACACCGTGCTCACCGGCATCTCCGACGAGGCCACCAGCGCCGGCTACGACGTGACCCTGTACAACGTCACCGGCGACCCTGAGGTGCGTCGCGAGATCTTCAGCGCATTCCTTCGCCGACGGCGGGTCGACGCCGTCGTCGTCGTGGCCCTGGAGCTCAGTGACTGGGAGGAGCAGGAGCTCAAGCGACTGGGCATCCCAGTGGTGATCATCGGCGGCACGTCCGGGGTGCTGCCCGGCGTGGCGATCGATGACCTGGCGGTCACGGAACTGGCCACCGCGCATCTGCTGGAGCTGGGCCATGAGGTGCTGGGCTTCCTCGGCGGTGCTGAGCGGTTCGACGCCGACTACAAGGTGCCGAGTCAGCGTCGAGAGGGCTTCGACCGGACCCTTCGAGGGCGCGGCATGCAGACCCACCCGGGGCTCGTCGGGGAGGCAGATTTCACGATCCCCGGGGGCTTCCACGCCGCACGGCAGCTCCTGGGCATGCCCGGCACCGGGATGACCGGGCTGGTGGCCGCCTCGGATGAGATGGCCATCGGCGCGATCCTCGCCGCGCGCGAGCTGGGCATGCGGGTCCCGGAAGACCTGTCCGTGGTGGGCATCGATGGTCACGAGCTCGGCGGGCTCTTCGAGCTGACCACCGTGGACCAGCATGCGCAGCACCAGGGTGCGATGGCGGCCAAGCTGATCCTTGCCACGGTCGAGTCTGGCGGGGTGCAGCCGGAGAAGGTGGATCTGAGATTTGATCTGCTGGTCCGGCGCAGCACGGCGCGTCTCGCACCCGCGCCTGATCAGCCGACAGCGGTCTGAGGTCACCAGGGACCCCGTTCACGGGGCGGGTGCGTTCCGGGCTGGGCCTCAGTCCGGCCCTGTGTCATGCCGGCCCTGCGTCATGCCAACCCGGCGTCATTCCAGCCCGGCGGCCCGGCGGGTCCGACGGCTGGCATGGACGGAATAGCGCGGGAGCCAGCGCAGCAGACCGGCGCTTGCCAGCGGTCCCATGGCGGAGGCCACCCAGATGCCCGCCGCCAGAGAGCCCAGTGCGGCTCCGGCGGCCAGGGTCAGCGGCCCCGCGGCGATCCCGAGGTCCTGCATGAGCCGCCAGGCGCCCAGGAACTGCGGGCGCGCATCGGCCGGTGCGATGTCTGAGGCGATCGTCATCATCACCCCGGAGCCGAGCCCATTGCTGACGCCCAAAAACACCGCCACCGCGGCGAGCACCGGCACAGAATGCGCCAGGGGCACCAGTGCCATCGCCAGTCCGAGGCAGGCCATCGAGGGCACCCCGATCCAGAGTCGGCCGAACCGGTCCATGATCTTGCCCGCCGGATAGAACAGCAGCATGTCGATGCCGCCGGCGAGGCCGAAGAGCAGCGAGATCGTGGTGGGGTCCAGACCGATGTGCTCGCCCCAGAGCGGGAGCACCTGTTGCCGGGCCCCTCGGATCGCGCCGACCAGCATCGACGCGGCGCCGAGGGTGAGCAGCAGATCCCGGTGGGTGGCGATCACCTGACCGAATCCGGCCCGGGCGACTCCGGGGGACCGTTCCGGGCGGGTGTCGATCTCCGGGGCCAGCAACACCGTGACGCCAGCGGCGACCGCCGTGAGCAGGGCAAGCAGGAACACCGCGCGGAGATCCCCGAGGAGGATCACCCCGGCGCCGAGGAATGGCCCGATGAACTGTCCGATCCGGTGCACTCCGCCCAGCGTGGAGAGCACCCGGGCGCGCTGATGCACCGGTGTGACCTCGGTCAGGTAGGAGTGCCTGGCCAGGTGAAAGACCGCGTTCGCGGCACCGACCAGGGCGACGGCGGCACCGAGAGTGACCAGCGAGGGGGCCAGCCCCGCAGCGAGGAAGCCGAGCGCGGCGGCTCCGGCGGCGAGCAGCATGGCACGGCGGTCCCCGACGCGCGCTGCCAACGCCCCCGCGGGCAGATCCGCGAGGATCTGACCCAGGGGGAGCATCGCGGCGATGAGTCCCGCCACAGCGAGGGTGGCGCCACGCTCCACGGCGAAAGGTGCCAGGATCGGGATCATGGCGCCGGCGCCGACGCTGAAGATGAACGCCGGCAGCAGCGCCCCGAGCAGGATCTCTCGTCGGGGGGAGTGCGCCGTGGTCGTCATTTCTTTCGGAATCCGTGGGTGTCTCTTACTTCCTGCGTGCCTGATGGTGTCTCCTAATCCCGCTTCGGCGTGCCAGAACTGACGAACATTGCCATCGACCACGGGACCAAACCGCAGAGACGTGGTCCGCCGGAGGGCTAGACCAGATGCCGCCCCGCCCCGTGGGCTGAAAATAGGGTCGCTCGCGACCGCATTGCGGGGTCGACCTGCGAGGTCCAGGGTATCCCTTGGTGTCATCCCGCCAGATGCTTCGGCCATGACCATGCTGGAGCGCAACGAGATCAGGAGGCTTGCCACTGAGCCTCTTGTGCGTCGCATCACTGAAATGGCGGTCCCACCCATGAAGAAACGATGGGCGCGATTATCACGGCGACCAGCAGGTACCTCGGGGTTACGCCGACCCGCTGGTGGAAGCTGCTAAGCGAGCTGCTCTGCACGATCTTTGGGTCCGGATTCCTCAACTACTCGCAGCCGCCAGAAGTTCCAGTCGGGAGGGCCTCGTTATTCCCGACATCTCGTCTAGTGTGTGAAGGCAGTGGCTGGACTTACGCACCAGGATCACTCCCGATTTGTCCGGTAAAGCATTGTCGTGATTCTAACCGGGGAAGATCCGGAACATGGACTCCCCTTGCCGTCGGTCGAATCGTATTCTCTCTGCCGCCTACGAGCACCCTTCTGGGCGCATCACGTCGAAAGCACTAGGGTAAGACGTACATCTATTAAAGGACTCTCATGGCGACCCTTCTCAAGTCATACACGCGGCATAAGACCTTCATTTCCTACCACCATAGTGACGAAGAGGAAGTCTCCTCTTTCATAAATACTTTCGACCACGATCACGACATACTGATCTCCCGTGGAATCGGTGCCTCGATGTCTGGTGACATAATCGACAGCACCAACCCCGACTACATCAAACAGCGTATACGTCAGCTCTATCTCCGAGACAGCTCAGTCACGCTGGTCATGGTGGGCGCTGCAACGTGGGGCCGCCGTTTTGTCGATTGGGAGATTGCTGCCTCTCTCCGCAACACGTCAACTAGCTCACGCAACGGTCTTGTGGCGGTCACGCTCCCTTCTGTCTCCGGCCTGCCAGGGAGGAAACCTCCCGAACGTGTCAAAGATAATTTGGACGGCGACGCGGGGTACGCAAGATGGATGCAATACCCTTCGTCCGCCGCAATCCTCGCCGCCATGATAGATAATGCCTATAATCGGCGGTCGACCCATGGAGACGTCGTGGACAACAGCCGACCCCTG
This sequence comes from Nesterenkonia maliinae, assembly GCF_051262655.1. Lineage (NCBI taxonomy): Bacteria > Bacillati > Actinomycetota > Actinomycetes > Micrococcales > Micrococcaceae > Nesterenkonia > Nesterenkonia maliinae. Next base: position 288,257 of record NZ_JBIMEY010000001.1, read on the forward strand.
CGTCTAAGAAATGCTGGGTAAGGTGTCTCAGCTCGACGATGCAGACCTACCACCTTTCTTCATCGCCGCCGACAGCGCATCCCTCAAGGCGCAGAAAGCGACTTTGAACTGCAACCGCGTGCGATTGCTCGGAGTATTCGTAGGTGCACTTGGGGGAATCTTCTCTTTCGTCGTCGGCCAAGTAGACACTTGGGCCGTCATCGCACTTCTCGGTTTTGCGGCAGCGTTCGTGGCCGAGCTCTACATTGCGATGGAGCGTCCGGAAAAGGGGTGGTATCAAGCGAGAGCCGGAGCTGAATCGACAAAGACGCTCAGCTGGCGATACTCCGTCGGTGCCGACCCCTTCTTTCTCGACCTCCCCGACGGGGAAGTGGACAACTTGTTCCGGACGCGTCTCAGCCAAGTTGCTACGGAAGTGTCGCAGGTGGTTCCCCTACCTCGCGGCGACGGAAGTTCACCAACTAAGGCGATGCGTATTCTGCGCCAGTCGTCTATCCAAGTCCGCAGATCAACTTACCTGTCTGGTCGGACGCAAGCCCAGAGAGATTGGTACACACGGAAAGCGGATGTTAACAGGAGGGCTTCGAGACAATGGCGCGCTGCGCTGTTGACTGCGGAGACCGTAGCTATCATCTTGGCAGCGGGTCGTCTTTTCGGAGGATGGACTATTGACCTAGCTGGAGTGATTGCCGCCGGAGTTGGGGCGGCCGCGGCGTGGTTGGCGCTAAAACAGCACACGACACTGAGTTCGGCCTACGCCCTGACTGCCGCTGAACTTGAGAAGCAAATCTCTACGTTGAAGGCAGTAAGCGACGCTGATTGGCCTAAGTCTGTCGCCGACGCCGAGGAAGCGATCAGCCGTGAGCACACAATGTGGCTCGCTTCCAGGGGAGAAGTCAACGAATCGATCGGATAGTCTCCGTGACAACCGCCAACGAGGAAGTCTTTCTTTCGCGAGCAGTGACTGTGTGGAAAGCTACAAGAACGCCCAAGGTACGGGGCTGACGATCCGGTCGACATGTTCCCCCTGGCGCCGCCGCGTCCCTGGCCCGGACTCGATGCCGCATCTCTACGACAGCGGATTGCAAAGCTTCCACGAGGACGTGGCCGGCACGATCTGAGCCCGAAAGTGGGTCTATACATGGGTGGGGGACCGGCTCTGGTTCAGACGGTTCAGGCACCCAATCACCAGGACTCGATCCAATCAGGGACTCGTGGTGTGCTTCATATTCAGTCGGTCACCTTCCGCGTCAGCGAACGGCACGCTCGGCGGAGACGCGAGGCTCTCTCGCACTGTGGGATGGTCATTCTGCATGACTCGCTCTTCCCGCTCGATGGAAAGCAGGCAGTGCGTTCCACAACTACCAGACCGCGGAAAACCCCCACCCCGGTCTTGCAAACAACACTCGCAAATCTCCAACAAGTATGACTGTCATTCGTCACCTGTTGCGCGTGACTCGTTCAATTCTTAGTCATCGTCCATACGGAGCCGACGCGACTGATATAGATACTCGCCGATGAGACGAATGAACTCGTCAGCGCGATCCCCGTCGCCCGTGAGCGCACCGGTGAGCTTCCCGAAAGCGCCCTCGTTCAAAACAGCCGCGTCGGTGAGAGTCTCGCGCAGTTCAGGTGAAGTCATGAACTGATCGAGCGCGTTGTGATCGATCTGGGCGGCGATGTGTGGATCCTCCTCGGCCATCCCGGCCGCAGCGATCACGAAGCCTTCGACCTGCGGGTCGGCGAACTCCGATCCGAATAGCGAATTGATCCGAGCGACGACTTCGGACAACAGCGCCTGTTGCGGGTCCTGGCGGGAGACGCCCGATCCGAGTCCAGTAATGCCGGTCAGGCTCGGCGTGTCTTGATCACCGGACAGGCTGATCTCAGCCTTCCCCTGATCGATTTGCCGAACCCGTCGTAGCTCGAGGCCGGATACGTCCACGTCGCCGTCCAAACCCGCGGACGGCAACAGGTGGGTGAGTTGGCGCAGGAACTCAGCCAGCTTCTCCAAGTCACTAGTGCCGTAGTCCACTACCTGGGACATGAAGTCGTACAGACGCACGTAGGACGCGCAATCCTTACGGAAGGTCCGGAGCTCATCCAGCGCTTGACTGTCCCTGACCTCGGAAGCATTCGCCCAACGGTTCACGTACTCATCGCGCGCCGGCCTCACTGCGGCAGAAAGAGCTGCGTGGGACTGTCTGGGGGCCCACCAGGCCTCGGCGTATTTTTCGACGTCAGTCGGCGTATAGATCCGCCTTTGGACCAGTTTGGTCGCGAGGCGGTGGACAAGATTGGGGTCTGTCGTCGTCTCTACGTGGGCTTCCAGGTAGTAGGTCAGGAACGCTTGCCGGATCTCGTCGGGGTCGTTGACGAAGTCGAGCACGAAAGTCCGGTCCTTCGCCTCGCCCGAGGGTGCCCGATATGTGCGGTTGAGCCGCGACAACGTCTGGACGGCGTGGACGTCGGGCAGCTTTTTGTCCACGTACATTGCGCACAGCAACGGCTGGTCGAAGCCAGTCTGAAACTTGTCAGCAACCAGCATGAGCCGGTACTCGGGCCGGCGGAACTCCCGAGCCAAGTCTGATCCGAGGCCCGGGTTCATGGACGCCTCGGTGGCATCGTCCAAGCCGTACTCGTCGTCACTGATCTTCTCGCTGAACGCCACAATGGACTGATAGCCATACCCCTTTCGGGCAATGTACCTGTCCGTCTCCATCTTGTAGCGAACTGCGGCCTGACGTGAGTCGGTCACGACCATGGCCTTGGCGTGGCCGTCTAGGAGGTGGGCGACGTTGGCGCGGAAGTGCTCAACGATGATTTCGGCTTTCTGCCCGACGTTCGTCGGATGCAGGTTTGCGAACCGCATAATTCTTCGTGTTGCAACCTTCGGGTCGACGAGGCGGTCCACTTCCTCGTCGGCTCCGCCGGCGGTCATCTCTGTGACGAGACCGACCTCTCCATGCTGTTCGATCGCAAAGGCGGTCCGGTAGGTCTGGTAGCCGCGCAGCACGTCGAGGATGAAGCCCTCTTCTATCGCCTGCCGCATGGGGTAGACGTCGAAGGAGACCGGCTTCCCCTCATCGTTCTCTCGTCCGAACAGCGACTTCGTCTTGTTCTTAGGCGTGGCCGTGAACGCCAGCAGGGACACGTTCCGTGCCCCTGCGCGCGCTGCCGTTTCGGCAGCGATCTGCTGCTCACGGGCGGACTCGGACTCTACAACCTGGTTGACGATGTCCTGACTGTCGAGCTCGTCTTCGTCGGTGATCTCGCCGCTCTCGGTGAGGACCTTCTTCAAATCGTTTGCCGTCTTGCCCGACTGAGACGTGTGCGCCTCGTCAATTATCACCGCGAAGTTCCGATGACCCAGCGTAGTTTCCAGCAGCTTCTTAACGTGGGGAAAGGTTTGAATGGTGACGACGACGATGAGCGCCGAACCCATAAGAGCGTCTAACAGCGCTCGGGACTTCGAACCGCCGGAACGCCGTATGGCCGCCGAGTCTATGATCGCGACGGTGCCGACCGTGTCATCGACCTGCTCGACCGCCTGTTGGAGCTGTGCGTCAAGGACGCGGCGGTCAGAGACAATGAGGACCTTGTCAAACACCTTTGCATTCGTCTGGTCGTGGAGCCGGGCAAGTCGGTGCGCCGTCCACGCAATCGTGTTCGTCTTGCCGGATCCCGCCGAGTGTTCGATCAGGTACCGGCGGCCAGGCCTCTCCTCGGTGACGGCCTCGACTAGCTTTGTCACCGCGCGCCACTGGTGATATCGAGGGAACATCAGTGCTGTGGATCGCTTGATTCTGGCGGTCGCGGGATCCGCGTCGGCATCAGTTTTCAGGAACATCTGCGACCCCAGGATGGCCAAGAGATTGTCTCGCTGCAGAACCTGTTCCCAGAGGTAGGAAGTGGAAGCACCATAAGGGTTAGGCGGATTCCCCGCCGCGCCCGTCTCGTCCTGACCGCGATTAAACGGCAGGAAATATGTCTTGTCGCCGGCCAATTTCGTGGTCATGTGAACCTGATCATCATCGACGGCGAAGTGCACCAGGGCGCGGGTGCCAAATCCGAGTAGCGGCTGTCCGGCCGGATCGCGGTCCTTCCTGTATTGAGTGACGGCGGTTCGCCACTCCTGTTTGAAGAACGACTTCAGCTCCCAGGTGGCCACCGGCAGGCCGTTGACGAAGAACACCAGGTCGATCGAACGAGAGTCGCCGCGCTTCGGGGAGAAGTGCACCTGCCTGACCACCCGCAACCGCACCTTTCGGTGATGCTCGCTCACGCGCGGGTTCAGGGTCGTGGCTGGCTTGAACTGGCACATCCGCAGGTGCGCGGTCGCACCCCGAGTATGGGAGAACTTCCGGCGCAGCACATTCAGCGTCCCTCCGCCCGAGTTCATCGGCGTATCGAGGCGAGACACGAGGGAGGTGAGCAGCGCTTCGCGGTCCGCAGCTTCCGCACTCGATCCAACCCGGACGACTTTCGCATACTCGTCGGGCTGCGTCTCCGACAACCACCAGAACACATCCTCGGGCCAGATTGCCCGGTCAACGTCATAACCCCTATCGCTCTCGCTGTACTCCCACCCATTCGCGGCAAGATGCTCGACGATTTCAGCCTCGAATACCTCCTCACGAGTCCCGTCAGGTGCGGCCATTGTCCTCAGCTCACTTTCCGCGCCGTGCGCACGTCAATCTGTCCCGTAACTGCAGCCGTGATCAGCGCCGAGCGACGCTCTTTGGCCAGAGCGATATGCTCCCTTGTTTTACCAATGAGGTTGCCAATGCGACGGGTCACTTCCTCAAGGCCTGCTACGATCTCCTCCTGCTCGTCCAGCGGAGGGACAGGAATCCGGAAGGATCGCACCTTCTCCTGATTGACATTCGGCTGTCCGCCACCTGATGCTTCGAGCAGGAGCCACTCTCGCGCCGCAATGATGCTATATTCCACGAATTCCGCCGACGCCCCGACGGGTCCCACCAACGCGCAACACGCTTGATTAGTTGCGGCAGGGGACCCCAGGATCCCTGTTCTCCCAATTGTTGCTCCATACATTGCGATGAGGAGAGTTCCTGCGGGGAACACCTTCAGCGCCGAGTACTTCTGAACCGTCGAGTAGGAGATTGCGCGTTGGGTGGTCGCAATTCGTTCTTCCCGCAATTCACTTGTAGTTACCCAGGCGACGTCGCCCGATGCGGCATCAAGAATTTCGTCGTTCGCCGGGGTCGTACCACTTCCTGTTGACTTGAACAGGTGCAGAAGGCGGAGACGCCTCCAGGAGTCTGGAAGCTCACGCTCCCACCCCGTTGCGGTCCCAATCGTTGCTGTCCGACGCTCGTGCAGGAGCCCTATGAACTCTTCTTGCTTGGCGATAAGCGCGTCGATGTGGGACGTCTCGTGGTCCAGGTACTCAGCGATGGCGCACTGCTCATCGAGCGGTGGGAGCGGGATACGAACGCGATTGATGTCGCGCTGAAAGAGGTGAGGTACCCCCGCACCACCACGTAACCTGTCGAAGACTGCCTGCGCGTACTGCGATACGACGACGTAGTACAGGTACCGGCCATCAAGCAGTCGAGATGGTGTAAGAAGCGCGATCGAGCCGTTCAGAGTCGTTGGCTCTGGTAGATCTCGAACAATATTCGCGGTACCGATCGTGGAGCCGTCTTTGGTCAGCAGAACGTCGCCGACTTGAAGCATGATCTCCGGCGACTCGTCAAAGCGAGCTTTGGTGATTCGCGCCGCGGACTGAAAATCGATGCTGGGGCCTTTGATATCGGGAGTTGAAAGCATCGGGTAGCCCGCGTCGCAGACATACTCATCTGCCTTGAGCCCCTTCCAGCCGAGACGAGCCCGGACCCAGCACTCCCTCCCGAGGGTGGCAACGGTCCAATCGCTAGGCAACTGTCCCAACCACTCAACACCCGAGTCGACGAGGTCTCGGACAGCAGTCATCCTTCAACCTCACGCAGCAGGGTCATGATCTCGCCGACGACACGCTCAAGGTCAGCATCGATCTCTCCGAGCGCGCGGGGTGGCACGTAGGTGTAAAAGTGCCGAGTGAAGGGGATCTCGTAGCCAGTCTTAGCCTTGTCCCGGTCGATCCATGCGTTCGCTACGTGGGGCTTTACTTCGGCGTCAAAATAAGCTTGAACGGTCTCTTCGAGCGCTTCGTGAGTTTTGGGGTGCCCACCCCACCCGAAAGGGACGTTCTCGGTGACGCGCAGCGCAGGGTCAGCCTCCGGGTCGCCCGTGTTCTTGCCCGACGTGACACGGCAGATGTCGGCGGCCTCGTCGTGCACGCCGATGGTCTGCCACAGGGTCTTGCGCTGTGGCGTGGTCAATCGTACGAGGTGGTCCTCGAGGTGCTTGCCAAGAGCATGGTTGAACTTCTCCCGATTCAGATACCGATCGTCACCGAACGCTTGGAGCGCCTCGACGAGTCCTTCGATGTGGCTAAGCTTCCTATTCTCGACGACCATACGGAGCCTCTCGGAGGTGCACTCGAAACGGAGCTGCAGTGGTCTTTCCACCACAACGGTCCAGTAGGCGAAGTCTCTGTTGGCGAAAACCTTGACCGGCACGACGGGCTCGTCCACATCGGCCTGATCGCCAACGAAGGCGCGCACAATGTCCTTACGGTGGGCCTCGGAAATTTCGACTCGCTTCGAACCGATCGACTTGCGCATCTTCGACCCCAGCCGCGTGGCGTCGACGAGCTGCACCTGGCCTTTGCGCTCCGGTGGCTTTTTGTTGGACAGGACCCACAGGTATGTTGCGATACCGGTGTTGTAGAACATATCGTTCGGGAGCGCGACGATGGCCTCGACTAGATCGTTCTCCAGCATGTGGCCGCGGATGTTCGAAGGACCTGAGCCCGCGCCGCCGTTGAACAGCGGCGACCCGTTGAGCACGATCCCGGCCTTACCTCCGCGGCCCGTCTCATCAACGTCGCGCATCTTCGAGGCGACGTGGAGTAGGAAAAGCATCGCTGCGTCGCCGACTGCCGGCAGTCCGGGCGCGAATCGCCCCTGCCCGCCGTGTGCGTGCTCATTCTTGACCTCGGACTCGACGGCCTTCCAATCCGTCCCGAATGGCGGATTGGACAGGACGTAGTCAAAGCGCCGGTCCTCAAACCGGTCGACAACGAGCGTGTCACCCTGACGGACGTTGGACGGGTCCTGTCCCGTAATGAGGAGGTCCGCCTTGCAGATGGCATAGGTGCGTGGGTTAATCTCTTGCCCGAACAAGGCCGTCGAAGCGTCGGGGTTGAACCTGCGCAAGTGCTCGTCGGCGACAGTGAGCATGCCGCCGGTACCTACGGTGGGATCGTAGATCGATCGAACGATACCGCGTCCACGCAACGCCTCGGTGTCTTCCGCGTAGACAAGATCGACGAGGAGCCTGACGACGTCTGGGGGTGTGTAAAACTGGCCAGCCCCGTCGTTAGCCGATTCGGCGAACCGGTAGATGAGATTCTCGAACAGGTCGCCCATATCGGCATTGGACACCGTATCGGGCGACAGATCGATTCCCTCGAAGTGGCGGGCGACCTGGGCGAGCCGGCCACGGGCATCTAGCGTGCGGATCACGTTCTCGAAGTCGAAAGACTGGAACACGTCGAGGTTCGCCGAGAATCCGGCGACGTAGTCAATGAGGTTCTCTGCGAGGTTCTCCGGGTCCTGCAGCGCCTTCTTAAGGGAGTATTCACTGGTCGTCCAGAACGACAGCCCAGCACTGTCCTCGGAGCGGGTCTTGAGCTTCAGGTGCGTGCGCCGCTGCTGCTCACCTGAGTACTGCCCTACGATCGTCGCCATCGATTCGCGGTGCGGTTTCATAACGCACTCGAGACGACGCAGAACCGTAAAAGGAAGGATGACCGAGCCGTACTCAGCCTCGGAGTACGGACCGCGCAGGGTGTCGGCGACACTCCACACGAAGCCGGAAAGGACAGACACGTGAGGCAATTCTCCAGTTCTGGGAAACGGGCAACGGGCAGCCACCCATAGGCGCTACCTTGGTTCCACTACACACTAGTCGAATCGTCAAAATCATATTCCAGGGCGACGGGGACCATTCAGAAAGCTCGTTTCGTGGCAGACTGGTGCGGAACGCAGTGCTCCAAAGGATCGATCTCAAGGGGTTGAAGGGGCAGGACTACCCCCGGATAGAGCGTCAAGAGCAGACGAACCAGAGTGACGCTTCGGCGCCCCGTCCACCAGCCCCTCTACGGCCATGATGCTTCGACATAGATCGTCATGGCAATGGGTGCAACGGAACCACGTACGCCCCGCCTTCTGCGGCGGCCTGTTCCTCCATGAAGCGAAGTCGCTCGTGCAACGCGAGTGCGTAGCGCTTCACATGCTCCTGACGCTCGGTATGTGCCCTCAACTCCTGGCGGAGGTGCGCTATTGTCTCGTCCCGCTGACGAAGTTCTTGGGTGAGCCTCGCCGTTGCGTTTGCATCGATCTCACCAGCAGTCATTTCGCTGACCAAGGTTGGAACCTTATCCACGATGGTCGTAAGTAGTGCGGCGTAGTGTTTTTGCGAACTGCCGTAGGAGTATCCAGCTACCTTGGCCATGCCTATTCGACTGGGCACCTTCTCCTGGCTGCAGATAATGACGCCTGCGATCAAGGCCTGCAGCGGGACTGGCGGCTTCCCACGGGCCCCGCGGGCATTCAGCGCCTCGTCTATGGCCTCGGCGAGATCACGGTTGCTCATGTCTCGTCAACCCCTCTCGCTGCTTGCATGTAGCGTCCCGGCAAGTCGTCCAGAACGAAATTCCGAAGGCGAGCGTCATTCCATGCTTTGAACTCTCTGGCCAGCCCAGGAACATCCTGCTCAATCTTTCGTCGTGCCCGATCAAATACACCGCCCAGCGGCTCCCATGCACGACGGCGCAACTCTAGGCGGGCGCGCTGTGACTTGGTCATGGCTGAGTTTTTGCAGGCGAAGGGCCTGCATAGTTTGAAGTCAGCCTCCTCCTCGTTGCCGCATAATCCGCCTGGACCAAAGACACAGATGGAGAATTCTCCGATAAAGACATTGGCATTCTCCTTGGCAACTTGCAACAACTGACGTTTCGTGACTGGACCCGTGACCAGTTCGTAGGCGTCGGCGTTGTTGAGCACAGATTCAAGGCGATCGACCCCGTTTCCCGCAACCGAGCTGCCCGTTGCAGCGGCATCCCTGGCAACGTCCAGAAGGACCTGGGTTGTGGTCAGTTGCCGAACTTCTTCCACTGACTCGGGATCCGCGACGAATACGGACCTCGGAAGGTGGCCGAGGTATCCCTCCGCGACCGTGCGACTCGACCAGTGCGCTTGAGCCGCGGCCAACGCATCTCCCCAGGGCTGGCTCGCATAAGCCTCGATACCTGTGATGCGAATAGTTCGGTGCGACAGCCTATCGGGGAATGCAGGCAGGGGAGGTGTGTGACCCCGCGCGCTGAGGTGGGATGCGCTCCGCTGGAAACGTTCGAGGTAGTCGTTTGCGAGTTGCAACGTGTCCCCGCGAATTTGCTTCTGCACCGCCCGACCTAAGCCTGGGTGGAGTAGGACCTCCTGACCTGTCTCAGGGTGGGGCCTCGGTAGGAGTTGAAGGGCCCTTTTCAGTCGGTGAATTAGTTCCACGGCGTGTATCACGTCGTCGCCGACAACCCAGGTCGCGGGTGTCGGCACCGCTCGATTCTTAACCAGATACCCCCGCATAAGGGTCACGGGGATGTCCGCATCTCCACTTTCGTGCCAAGCGTCCGAGATGCAGTTGTGCGGAAGAGCTGCGAGCTCTCTATCACGCACGGTAGTAAGCATCGCTATGACGAAAGCACAACAGTAGGCCAGGGCTCCCACCCAGAAGTCCAAACCCAACCCGTAACGTGTCGCGGGCAAAGAATCGATCCATGGCCGCTGAGAGCCATCATGCGCAGGAGCGCTTGAGATGGGCAATCCGAAGCCGTCCTCCGACGCGGACACCCCGCGGCTAACGAGAATCCTCATCAGGACTGTCCGAGCCTCACCTACAGGCCTCCCCAACACTTGGTTGGAGCATCCCGAGAGTCTTACGAAGGTCGCCCAGGCCGGGACCAGCTCCCCACTGTGCAAGGTAACGAACCCTGGTAGTGGGCGGCCCGTTTTTTCCCACTCCAGTAGTCGCCGCGTCACGATTTCAATCTGTTCGCTGCGGCTCAGGTGACGGCAGTCCGGAACCGCTTCGAGAAACTCGAGCCGGGCGAGAATGTCCTCGGCGCAGTGGTCGATGATCCAGAGCGACAGGCCAAGCAATGGGCCGCAAAGTTCCGGCGCAGGGCGATCAACGTTCAGGCCGCGGACAGGCGCCTTAAAGACTTGTTCTGGGGTCGCGCCGTTGAAGGGTCGACCGCCGAACATATTCGGCACCCTTAGTAACCCCCTGTAGGTCCACAGAGACAACAGAGGCCTCGTATGAGCAGCGAGTGTGTGTGCCGTCACGTCCGGATTGGCCTCAGCTATCTGTGAGGCGAATGAGGACCAGTCCCTCGGGCCCATTTGTCCCCAAGCATTCTGTTCGATGACCTTGAGGCAGATGCCTAGGCGAAGCGTGTGCGTGAAAGCGGTGGTCAGTTTCAGGGGGCGTTCGGCGGCCCCAGCCCGAGCCATGACATCATCGGTGTCAAGTCCCGAAGCGCCGCTCTTTGCCAACTCAGGGTTGAGGCGCAGCAGCACCCAGTCTTTGACCACGTGGCGCCACCGGGGAGGGATCTGACTAAAGTCCAGATTCCTCTGCCCTTGGTTGACAAAGGGGTAGCCCTCGAAATCCCAAACTCGAGCTCCGTAGCGGATCGGTCCCACAACAGTTGCGGCAAGGGGGATTAGGGTTCGCAAGTCAATGGTCTCGTCGAGACTAGGACGGGCACCTGGGATGGGTAGCGCATGGATGTTTGAGTAGTTGTCAGTCACGGCGGCCTTCCGTATAAACGCAAGCGATAAGGGCGCGGCTGTTGGCGATCTCTTCAGCTTGTACTGCCTCGACAAACTGTCGAGGGAATTGCCCCAGGGCCTTGCGCGCTAGTGAGTTCAGAGCGGGGGCTTCCCCAGTAACCCACTCTTGGGGTTCGTACTTACGGATGTTCTCGGTGAACTGCACGGTGGCAATCAGACCGGGGATGATTTCCGGAATCCGGTATCCGTTGGGGCAGACGAAACAGGCCACTGGCCCAAGGCCACAGGGTTTGTTGTCGTCTTGCGGTGACTGGCCGTTGCTGATGCAGGCAGCTACTCCGACATCCATCACCGCTTCGGCTTGGATGAGCGGGACGACTTCGGCTGCCTGGGCGCCGGAGAGGGACTGCGCAGAGTCGACCGTCATCGCGGGCGCTACGGCTCGATATTTGGACCGCCAGTAGTCAGCCATGGATTTTTGGGTGTTCAGGAGTCCCGGGGTAAGGATGGCATCAGGCAGGGCGTCGGCCAGGTAAAGGCGTGCGGTGGTTTCCTTTTGGCCGATGAGGTTGTGGCCTCGGTGTTGCCCGCGCAGAAGTGCGGTCTTGCGGAGGCGCTGGAATGAAAGCGTTTCCGGACGCTCTGGTCCGGCGCCGTCCCAAGACCGTTCGTACCACCACCACGTGTTCACCCCTGTCCGGCCCAAGACTGTGATTGCTCCCGTGGCAACGAAGAGGAGCCGATCAAAATCGGTGCCCCCACTTCGTAGCATCCGGTCGACTCGGGTCGCCGCCGCGACAAATTCAAGCAAGCCACCGTAGCTATAGAGACCACCGGCCGGTGCAGGGGTTCTAAGCACCTCGCGATTACGTGCCTTTATAGCGGTTACAAAGCCGGTGTCATCACTAGCTCTTTCGACAGAGTCACTGGTACAGGACTGAATAGTGGCCAGGTTGGGTCCCTTGTCATCAATTAGGGCCAGCAGGACCATGGCAGCCGCAAGATCGTCTCGCTTGACCGTAAAGGACGGTGGACAGGTCTTGGTTCCCTCCGGAACCAGTTGAGTAGCATCCCGGTGGAGCCAGTCGTGCGGCAAGGACCCCAATGCAATCCGCACCGCCTCCCGGTGCCGTTGGAACCACTGACCGATCTGTTTCCGCGCGATTCTCTCAATTTCCACGGCAACGTCAGGCTCATAGCCCTGGACCCGGGATCTCTCGACCGATAGAGATCTGCCATAAAGGTACTCTCGGTAAGCCTTTCCATCTTTTCGGAGTGTGGGGAGCGTGTCAGCGAGAAGGGTTCGGAGGTTGCGTTGTGGCCTGACGTTTGTTCCAAGCGCCAGGATCCCTTCCCACACTGTCTCCGGAGTGAGTCGCGGATCGCAAAGGTCACTGATGCCACTTTCGGTTTCCAATCGCTCAAGAAATCTCCGGCAAAAGCGATATTGCTGAGTCAGCGTCTCGTTAGATGTCCAGGTTCCGCCGTGAATGTATAAACTGTTCAGAAGAGCCTCGGTGAGCTGTCGTGCCGACGGTGTAATCCCAAGCGACCTATGTATGCTTTCTGTGCTTCTTCCCCGGGTTTGTACGCGGATTCCCCCATCAGGACCGGCTTCTGCCAGGGTGATAAAATTGACGTGGACACCGCGGTCATCTGTAACCCGGCGTCGCTGTCTGGTGCGGTCGCTCCTGGCAGGCATCAGTTGGGTCCCAGGAATTCATCGACGCTGTAACGCAGGCACATCAAACCGACCTGCTGAATGTACAGGGCCGTGGTGGCCTCGCTGACGTGTCCAAGACCGATCGACGCCATTCTGACCGCGCTGCGAACATCGACCCGGTGGGGACGTCCGTGCATGTCTCGGTGCGGACTCGTGGCGATGCCGAGCATAAACAGGGCAGCGAGGTGAGTAGCGTAGGTATGCCGCAGGTCGTGGGTGTGTACGTGGGGGAAGAATCTGCCGGTGGTGCGGGCGTTCTCTTCGGCAATACGGGAGATATCAGCGGTGATTTCTTTGGTCCCATGGTAGGAGAGCGGGGCACCGTCCCGCACCGAGAGAAACAGCATCGCGGGTTCCCCTGCGGGGGTTAGCAACCGCCGGCGTTGATCGACGGTCATCTCGTTGAAGCGATACCTGTTGCCGTGGACGTCCTTGATTTCACGGCTACCTGGCTCCGGCGGCGCGGCCACCCGTATGGGGTTATGCGGCATCCAGGCTTGCAACAACAATCGACGGGCACCACTGAGGTAGTCATAGACAGGTTGTAGATGTCGCCGGAATGCCGGGAGCCTGACCTCCCGACGGGACTTGCTGACGGCGCCAGGGAGGTACATCTCAACCACGTCCCCTGGCCGGATGGGGTCAGGCAGTTCGTAAACTGTCAGATGAGTCAATGTGTCGGCCCGGGCTCCACAAGCAAGTCCCAGTGAGATGAATGCCGCGTCGCGGGCGCTGGTGCGGCTGTCGTCTGGGAGTCGGGCGTTCGGGCGGATCCCCCATGCGGCCGCTAGGAGTTCTTGGATCTGCGGGGGTTCGAGCGGGGTCCCGGATGCGCTGGCGGTGGGAATCCCGCGGCCCTCGCGCATAGAAGTTACTGGGCCCCGCTCAGTAGGGAGAATGTCGAGTGTGAAAGGCAGGTCGATACCGTAGGTTTCACGAAGCCACTCGTAGAACTGCTTAATGGTGGTCCGGTCGCGTTGCCACGTCATGCCTGAGACGCGCGTGGGCTCTTCGATAGTGCGGTACCTGACATATTCGACGACATGTTCGCGTCGGGCACCCCGCAGACTGGTGTTTCGCTGAAGCATGAACGCGGCGAATTGCCGCAGGCTTTCGGCGTAAGATCTGGCGGTCTGGGTGCCGGACGTGCGTGCGTGCACTTGAGCCAGCCACGCGCTGGCATCCGGTTCGACGAGACCGTCCACGGTAAGCACAGGGGCATCGACCGGGGGCACTGCCAGCGGGGAAATCTTTAGCTCCTGCTCGACGACTTGGTCATCCCACCTGCCGCCGTATTCGATCCTTGTGCGCGCCATGAATTTCTCCATCCATCAGGCACTGATGGATGGATTGTAGTCCAGCCCATGGATGAGAGACAGCCCTGACCCGAACCTGTGTTCTGATCCGTGTTGGTTTGGAGGAGACAGGGCACGGACTCCGAAAATTCATCGCTGCAGTCTAGCGAGCTGCCAGGGCCGCATCCGCCTGGCCCGCTGAGACCCACCCGTCAGGTGTGGACCGGCCCGGCAGGCCGGGCTGGCGAGCGGAGTCGCCATGTGAAATCCCCCCGGCGGCGATGTCATAGGCTGGAAGCATGAGTTCACCGGCCGAGCGCTACGCACAGTCACGTCGACGAGCAGCAGAGGCCAAGACAGAGCTCGGGGCCTTCCGCCAGGCTCAGGCCTTCGACCTCGACGAGTTCCAGGTCCAGGCCTGCCAGCACCTGGAAGCCGGGCGGGCGGTGCTGGTCGCGGCCCCCACCGGCGCGGGCAAGACCATCGTGGGGGAGTTCGCCGTCCACCTGGGTCTGGCCAACCGCACCAAGACCTTCTATACGACGCCGATCAAGGCGCTCTCGAACCAGAAGTACCAGGAGCTCGCCGAGACCCACGGCACCGAGAAGGTGGGCCTGCTCACCGGCGACACCTCGATCAACTCCGAGGCGCAGATCGTGGTCATGACCACCGAGGTGCTCCGCAACATGCTCTACCAGGACTCCGCGACGCTGCGAGATCTGGGATACGTCGTGATGGACGAGGTCCACTACCTGGCCGACAGGTTCCGCGGCGCAGTCTGGGAGGAAGTGATCATCCACCTCCCCGAACACGTCCAGGTCGTCGCCCTCTCCGCCACGGTCTCCAACGCCGAGGAGTTCGGCGCCTGGCTCGACACGGTGCGCGGGGAGACCTCCGTAGTGGTCTCCGAGCACCGTCCGGTGCCGCTCTGGCAGCACATGTTCGTCGAGAACGAGCTGCACGACCTCTTCATCTATGAGGAGGACGACGACGCACCGACGCTGGTCAATCCCGAGCTGCAGCGCCTCGCGCACCAGGGTCAGGGCCCGACCTCGCGACGCAGCGGCGGATACCGGTCCCGCGGCAACGGCCGCGGACCCGGGCGCGGTCCGGGTCGCGGCGCAGGAGGTGGCCCCGGCAAGAGCGGAGCGCGGCAGGAGATGCGCAGCAGCGCGTCCTCCAGCCGGGGAGGACCAGGTGGCCGCGGCGGCTCCGCGCCCTCGGGGACCTCAGGGATCTCCGGATCCGGCGCCGGACGCCCGCGGCTGAACCGACCCAAGATGATCCGGGCGCTGGACCGTGACGGCCTGCTGCCCTGCATCGGCTTCATCTTCTCCCGCGTCGGCTGCGAGGCCGCCGTGGAGCAGTGCCTCAACGCCGGCATCGTGCTGACCACGCGTGAGGAGGCCGCTGAGATCACGTCCCGGGTGGAGCAGATGGGCTGGGACCTTCCGGCAGAGGACCTCGCCATCCTGGGCTTCGAGAGCTTCCGCGAGGCCCTGATCAACGGGGTCGCCGCGCACCACGCCGGGATGCTTCCGCCGTTCAAGGAGCTCGTCGAGGCGCTCTACGCCGAGGGTCTGCTCAAGGTGGTCTTCGCCACCGAGACCCTGGCGCTGGGGATCAACATGCCCGCGCGCACGGTGGTGCTGGAGAAGCTGGACAAGTTCAACGGCGAGTCTCACGTGGACGTCACCCCGGGGGAGTACACCCAGCTCACCGGCCGTGCGGGACGGCGGGGCATCGACGTGGAGGGCCACGCCGTCGTCGTCTGGCAGCCGGGCATGGACCCGCGCCAGGTTGCGGGGCTGGCCTCGAAGCGGACCTATCCGCTGAACTCCAGCTTCAAGCCCTCCTACAACATGGCGGTGAACCTCACCGCGCAGTTCGGACGACGTCGAGCGCGCACCATCCTGGAATCCTCCTTCGCACAGTTCCAGGCCGACCGCTCGGTGGTCGGCACCGCTCGGGATGTGGCGAAGCGCGAATCCTCCATGGCCGGCTATGAAGAGGCGATGGCCTGCCACCTCGGGGACTTCCGCGAATACGCCGCGCTGCGTCGTCGTCTCGGAGAGGCGGAGAAGGACCAGGCCAAGGCCCGCCACCGGCAGCGGCGCCGCGAGATCATCAGGGTCCTCGCCGCGCTGCAGCCCGGCGATGTCATCGACGTGGGCGGCAAGCGCGGCTTCGGGGAATCCCTGGTGGTCCACAGCGCCCCCGAACACGATCCGCGTCCCGGGGTGATCACCGCCGACGGCAAGTTCCGCAACGTCACGGCCGATGACTTCGGCCAGCCGCCAGAGGTCATTGCCAGCATCCGGCTTCCGCGCAAGCCCCAGGTCAAGGTGCCGAAGGTCCGCCGGGACCTCGCCTCCTCGATGCGAGCCGCCATGCATGAGCGGGTCCCACCGCGTTCCAACGCACCGACCGCAGGCTTCGGCTTCCGCGAGGACGACACCGAGTCTGAGTCGCTGGAGCAGCTGCAGAGCGCCCTGCAGCGCCACCCCTGCCACGGCTGCAGCGATCGGGAGGACCACGCCCGCTGGGCCGAGCGCGCCTGGAAGCTTCAGCGTGAGATCGACCAGCTCAAGCTGAAGATCGATCGGCGCACCGGATCCATCGCTAAGACCTTCGACCGGGTCTGCGGGGTGCTCCACGAGCTCGGACACATGGAGGCCGTGGACCCGGAGCTGATGCCGCACGTGCCACCGGAGAGCCCGGAGCAGCTGATCTCTCCCGAACCGGCGCTGCAGCGCCCCGGATTCACCGCGGAGGAGTGGTTCGCCACCGAGTTCGCCGTGACCGACCGCGGTCAGCAGCTGCGCCGGATCTACGGCGAGCGAGACCTGTTCACCGGACTGCTCATGGAGCGCGGCGTCCTCTCCGGACTCACCGCCCAGGAGCTCGCCGCCTTCGTCACCGTGCTGGTCTACCAGGCCAAGCGCGAGGACGAGGGTGCGATGCCCGTGATGCCGACCAAGCGCCTGGGCCAGGCCGCGCAGATCGGGATCGAGGTTCACGCTGAACTTGAAGCCCTTGAGAAGCGCCATCACCTCGAGCCCACCGCCGCCCCGGAGCTGGGTCTGGTCCTGCCGATGTACGCCTGGGCCGGGGGCAAGAGTCTGCGCAGCGCGCTGGATGACTCCCCGCTGGCCGCCGGGGACTTCGTGCGCTGGACCAAGCAGTGCATCGACACCCTGGACCAGCTGAGCAAGATCCCACACACCCCGGCCAAGCTCTCGGCACGCTGTCATGAGGCAGTGCAGCTGATCGGCAGGGGAGTGGTGGCATACTCCTCGGTGGCCTATCAGAACCTGGAGGAACCAACTGATGACTAGCACCAGTGCCGCTCACCCGCCGCGACTGCTGACCAACGGCACGATCCACTCTCCGTCCGAGCCCTACGCGGACGCGATGCTGGTCGAGGACGGACTGATCGCCTGGGTGGGATCCGACGAGACCGCCGCCGAGCGCAAAGACGCTGATCTGGTCATCCAGGACCTCGACCGCGCCCTGGTGGCCCCGGCCTTCGTGGGCTGGGTGAACCTGGCGGCCTCCGGTGAGACTGGCGCCCCAGAGGCAGGCTCCACCGGGGCAGCCCCCGGGGACAGCTCCTGGGCTGCTCGGGTCGGCGCAGCCCTCGACGCGGCGGCGGCCCAAGGCTGCGGCGCCGTCCGGCTCAGCGTCGAACTGCCCGTGGCCGCGCTGACCGAGGCCGACGCGGTGCAGGAAGCGCTGAATGCCGCGTTCCGCTCCGCCGCCGACCATCGGGTGCGCGCCTATCCGGTCCTCACGCTCACCGGGCTCACCGACATGGGCGTGGCAGATCGACTCGACGCCGTGCGCGTCGCCGCGGAGCAGCTCCGGACCGTGGATGCGATCTTGGGTCGCCCCGCAGCCCTGCAGCTGCTCGCCCACGAGGTGCTCGAGCAGCTGCTGAGCATCAGGCTCGCCGCCGCCCAGGCCCAGCGTCAGCTGATCCTGCAGACGGATCAGAGCATCACCCCGGCGGCCGACACGGTCGCCGCGCTGGTGAGCTCCACCAGCGAGATGCGCGCCAAGCGGCAGAGCCCGCCCGGTGGGCTGCCCACGGTGCTCCACGGGTTCGACTCTGCGGCACGCGAGGACTGGGAGTCGCTGCTGAACACCGGTGTGCAGGTGGTGCTGCGCGGTCGGGGCCACCTGGCCACTGCGCTCAGCGTCGGGGTGCCGGTGAGCGCCGTCGCCGAGGACGGCCAGAGCCCCTGGGTCGCGGTGACCGCCCACGTCCACCACGAGAGCGATCCGGTCTCGGTGCGGGCAGGCTTCAACGCGCAGACCCGTGGCGCCTACCGCTCGCTGCCCGAGACCAGCGGCACCCCGGCCACCTCCGCGCAGCTGGATCCGGGCGCACGGGCCACGTACACGGTCTGGGAGGTCGACTCGCTGGCGGTCCAGACCCCGGATTCCCGCACCGCGGCGTGGAGCACCGATGTGCGCGCGCGGACGCCGCTGCTGCCCTATCTCGACGGTGAGACGCTGCCGACGCTGCTCTGGACCGTGATCGACGGCGTCGAGGTCTCCCGGCCCGCCTCCCACGCCGGTACCCAAGCTCAGGCATGATCACCGGCGCGTGACCGTAGACTGTCTCGAACCATCTGCCACCTAGCTCCACAACCCCAGAAGGACGCGAAGCAACTCGTGAAGATCCTGACGATCATCCCGACCTACGACGAGATCGACGCCCTGCCGGGCACCGTCGCCCGTCTGCGTGCGGCAGTTCCGACCTCGGATGTGCTCATCGTCGATGACAACAGCCCCGACGGGACCGGAGACTTCGCCGAGGAGCTCAGCTCCCAAGATCCACAGATCCACGTGCTGCACCGCACCGCGAAGAACGGTCTGGGCGGCGCCTATATCGCAGGGTTCGGCTGGGGACTCGAGCGCGGCTACGACGTGCTCGTCGAGCTCGACGCAGATGGGTCGCATCAGCCTGAGCAGCTGCCGAAGCTGCTCGCGAAGATCGATGAAGCCGATCTGGTCATCGGATCACGCTGGGTGCCGGGAGGTTCGGTGGTCAACTGGCCGCTGCACCGGATCGCGATCTCGCGAGCGGGAAGCCTCTACTCCCGGACCATGCTGGGCCTGAAGGTCCGCGACATCACCGCGGGGTTCCGGGTGTTCCGACGCTCGGTGCTCGAGGAGATCGACCTCAGCAGCATCGAATCCGTCGGCTACGGGTTCCAGGTCGACATGACCTTCCGGGTGGCCGGGATGGGCAAGACCATCGCCGAAGTGCCGATCACCTTTGTGGAGCGCACCCAGGGCGAATCGAAGATGAGCTCCAACATCGTTCTCGAAGCGATGATCAATGTGACCCGCTGGGGACTCAGCGCCCGCGCGCGCACGCTGGGGCAGAAGCTGCGCCAGCGCTGAGATTCGGCACAGACCATACAGCGACGGCGTCCGTCCCGATTCCTCGGGAGGGACGCCGTCGCTGTATGGTCAGCCCAGAGTGTCAGGCGGCTTCGCCGCGACGCTCCTTGAGCAGCTTGAGACGATCCTGCAGGATCACTTCGAGGTCATCTGTGGAACGTCGTTCCAGCAGCATGTCCCAGTGGCTCCTGACCGGCTTCACCGGCTCGGCCTCAGGCCTGTCGACGTCGACGCGCAGGCCCTCCTTGCCGGTGGGCGAGACCCAGGTGGCCGGGACGTCGGCCTCCGCGGAGAACATCACCCGCATCCGCTCGCCATCCTCGGTGAGATACTCGATCTCCTGGCGCGGCGCCGGCTCGACGCCCTGTTCGGTTTCCATGGACTGCGCGCCGAGGCGCATTCCGCGCAGACTGCGATCGCTCATCGTTGATCCTCCTGTGTGATGGGCAGAGTCATTCCCTGGCTACAACTCTAGAGCACCAAGGAGTTATTCCCATCTCTTATCAGCGCTGCGGATCCTCCATCGGCTCAGGCTGCTGCTGGAAGACCGGCTGTTCGGTGAGCTCCGCCCCTTCCTGCGCGGGGGTCTCCGGGCGTGACTCAGCGACCTCTGCGTTGCCGACCTGCGCCTTGCGGGCCTCCTGCTCGATCTCCTGGCGGCTCGTGTAGTGCGGGTTCTCATCGGTGACCGAGGTGCTGCGGGCCGATTCGGCCATATCCGCAATCGCGGAGGAGATGGCCGGCTTGCCCTTGTTCTGTTCGGACTCCTGCGCCTTCTCCAGCCGGCGCTGCTTCAGCCGCTCGGTGCGCGCTGCACGCTCGGCCTCGCGATCTTCGAGACTGATGCCGGACTGCTGCGCAGATTCGGGTCCGCCGAAGGCTCCGGCGAGGTTCTTCAGCGCGTCGCCGAACTCGCCGGGGATCATCCACATGGTGTTGGACTCGGACTTGGCGATCTCCGGGAGGATCTGCAGGTACTGGTAGGACAGAAGCTCGGGGCCCGGCTCGGAATCGTGGACCGCGTTGAAGACGGTCTCGATGGCTTGGGCCTCGGCGTTGGCGCCGAGGATCCGTGCCTGTGCGTCACCTTCGGCGGCGAGGATGGAGGCCTGGCGCTCACCTTCAGCGGTCAGGATCGCGGCCTGCTTGGTGCCTTCGGCGGTGAGGATCGCCGCGCGGCGTTCGCGCTCGGCACGCATCTGCTTCTCCATGGAGTCCTGGATGGAGTGGGGCGGCTCGATCGCCTTGAGCTCCACGCGGGCGACACGGATGCCCCAGCGTCCTGTGACCTTGTCCAGCTCGCCACGAAGCTGGCCGTTGATGCGGTCACGTGAGGTCAGCGCCTCTTCGAGGTTCAGTCCACCGACCACGTTGCGCAAGGTGGTGGTGGTGAGCTGCTCCACCGCGATGATGTAGTTCTGGATCTCGTAGGTGGCGGCCTTGGGATCGGTGATCTGGAAGTACACCACCGTATCGATGGAGACCACCAGGTTGTCCTCGGTGATCACCGGCTGCGGCGGGAAGGAGACGACCTGCTCGCGCATGTCCAGCATCGGCAGCAGCCGATCGATGAAGGGGACCAGCAGGGTGAGTCCAGGGCCCTGGGTGCGCTGGTACTTGCCGAGGCGTTCGATCAGTCCCGCCCGGGCCTGCGGCACGATGCGCACGCTGCGCGCGATGATGATCACCACCAGGGCGACGAGGACCAGGAGGACTACGAGTGCAGTGACTTCCATGACGTTCCGTTCTGTATCAGTGGCGCGCCTGAAGGTCGCTCAGGCGCCTTCCGGTCGGGGAGTGTTGGGCCCAAAGGTGTCGGGTCCAGCTTCATCCCAATTGATCTGTCGCGTCGGGCGCAGGTAGACGATGGCACCCTCCACCGATTCGACGACGGCGTCCATGCCGGGCTCGATCCGGACGTCCCCGGTGGTGCGTGCGGTCCATGTATCGCCGTCGACCTCGGCCAGGCCGGCGTCTCCGGTGATGGCTTCCAGCGCGTGGGCTTCCATCCCGGTCATCCGGTCGATGTTCGTCAGCTGGTTCGCCGGACCCTTCTTGAGGTGTTTGAGAGCGATCGGCCTGACCGCTCCGAGCATCAGCAGTGCGGTGGCGCAGCCGACCAGCACCTGGAGCCAGGGCTCACCGCCGGCAAGCGCCACGGTGGTGGCTGCGCCGGCTCCGACCGCGAGCATCAGAAAGAGCAGATCGAGGGTGATGGCTTCGAGCACCAGGAGTCCGAGTGCCAGTGCCAGCCACGGCGCCCAGAGGTTATCGCCTAGCCATTCGATCATCTCAGCTCCTCATCAGCCCATATCCGCGTGACTTCAGACTATCCGCGCCACAGGCTCACGTCGAGGTCGACGGTGACTTGTGACACGCCGCTGGCCACAAGACCGTCGCGCAGTGCGGCATGCTCGTGGTGATGCCCGGCGGGACCCATGAATACCAGATCAGCGGCCAGCTCTGAGTCGACCGACGCCGTGGCTGTGACCTGGGTGTTGAGTTCTGCGGAGCCGAATGCAGGGGTCATCTGGTCCCGGAGCTGCTGCAGCTTCTGACCCTGGACCGTGAGCAGACCTGCTGCGCGCAGCTCTCTCAGATGCGCGTCACCTGGGGTCACAACCACGGCCAGTCCACCGGCTCGGAGCACGCGGGCGTATTCGCTCACATTGCGGGGCGCGAAGACGTCGAGCAGCAGATCGACCGAATCGGAGGCCAGGGGGAGGGGCTGCCAGAGATCCCAGGCAAGGGCGAGTGTTCGAGGATGGCGGGCGGCCCGCTTCAGCCCGGCGATCGACAGATCCAGCGCGATGCCCCGTGTATGTGGCGTCGTGTCGAGCAGCTCGTGCAGGTAGTGGCCGGTGGCGGCGCCGCAGTCGAGGAGCAGAGCGGGATCGGCGGCGTCGCCCAGTCGATCCGCGGGCACCTTCAGGGCCAGGATCCGTGCCAGCTCAGTGCTGAGATCGGCGAAGACTCCGGCGTCCTGGACGCGTTCACGCGCCATGATCATCTGCGCAGAATCAGGGGTGAACCGGGTCCCGCGCCCCGAGAGCAAGTTGACATAACCTTGTCGTGCCGCGTCGAAATGGTGACCAACAGGACAGCCGAGCGCTTGGATCGCCACCGAGGAGGCGGGGGTCGGACTGAGCGGTGCGGTGCACGAGGGGCAGGTCAGGGGCCAGGGTGAGGTCACGGTCTCAAGGCTAGCTGGATGAGAGCCTGTTCGAGTGGGACAGAGTTCCCGACCTGACGGAAGAGCGCCGGCGACACCTGGCCTCAGGCTCAGGCGGCGCAACGGGCGCCTTGTCCGCAACGATGAGGCTCGTCCTTGGGCCGTTACATTTCGCAGACGTGGGCACCGGCTGCAGCCGCGTGATGCAACGGAATGAGGGTCCGTACAGCGCCCGCTTGTCTACCGCCGATAATCTACATTATGTCAGGTTGCAGTTGCTCGACCCATACCCACGGCGCCGCACCACCACCGTGAGCCGCTGGTCTGGCCGGGCCCCTCGTCTGCTGTGGAGTCCGCCCCGCACAGCAGAGCTCCCCGTTGCAGCGAGGGGCACCTACGGATGCTCGGACCTCGCATTCAAGGTCCAGTCACCGATACCTCTCAAGGGGCCATTCCAACGCATTGACCCGCTGACGCGCGACCAGTGGCGCTCGGAGAGACGGTGGATCCGCTCCCCTGGCACGATCTTCGACCCGTGGTGCTGCACAGCAAGGCTTAATCAGGCAAACTCCGCGACCCATACTCAGCGACTACCTCCGGACGGAGAGTGCCACCACGCCCGCAGAGCTAGGTGCACATCCAATGCTCGAGGGGCGCGGTCCCATCCTGAGCCCATCAGCTTCTCGATGGTGCGAAGACGTTGATTGACCGTATTTCGATGGACGAAGAGGGACTCTGCCGTGCGATCGATGCGCCTGTCGCAGTCAAAGAATCTCAGCGCAGTCTCCGACAGTGACGTCCCCCTGGTCTCGTCATAATTGATCAGTGCTCGCACTCCCGCAGCGAGATCGACTGTGTCAGACTCCTGCGCAAGGTGGATCACGGTCCCAACCAAGCCGACCTCGCCTGAATCGATGACTCCTGTCTCACCGGCGTATTCGAGCACGGACAACGCTGCCTGCGCCTGCCTGAAGGAGCTTGGCAGGTCCGTGATATCAGGCATAGGACCCGAGACCGCTGCCAGCAGCCCCACGCCTCGGCTCTCCTCGAAGGACGCGAAGCGCTGTATCCAATTTCGATCGGTGAAGATCACACACAGATCATCCTGCGCGGGCGCGAGGAATCGCGTACCGCTCAGCTGTCTGAGGGTGCGCTGGAAGTCCCGCTCGAAGACCTGTGGGTGACGTATCAGTGCAATCGATACAACCTCCCTCGAGGTGAGGCCCCACGGGCGAAGCCTCCGATCTAGTCGAGCCGCAGGAATCGGGTCTCCGGAGAGCAGCTCTTCAAACACATCGAGCTGCATGCGATGCTGTGCATCCTCCTCGGCCTGGACGAACAACAGCGCAAGAGCGCAGTGGACGGCCGAGCGCTCGAGCAGCAGCTGCTGGCTGGAAGTCAGCTCGGCTGTGGTGAATAGGAAACCCAGCAGGCTTCGACCGCTGCGTACCGCGGCGACTGTCCCTATGACGCTTTCGCCGGGGCCCCGTAAGTGCTGGGCGCGTCCGGTACCCGCGGCGGAGTCCAATGCCTGCCGTGCGTCTCTGCCGGGTGTCGAGATTGGTTGCTGCAGGTCGATACCCCGAGTCGACTCTGCTGCCCGAGGCGAGCCCATGGAGACCGCTCGCCCCATCTCGTCGAGCAGAATGATGGAACATCCCAAAGCTGCAGCCGTCACACGCAGTACGCCTTCTTCGTCGTTCCCCTTCAGAAGCTGGTGCATGAGTTCATCATCGAATTCGGCGGTCCGCCGCAGTGAGAGGATTTCCTGAAGGCTCTCCTTGTTTCGTCGAGTAAGAGATTCCGCGTCTTCCAGCGCTTGGGCGTATTTCTGCGCATTGTCCAAAGCGATGGCGGCGTGCGAACCCAAAGAGCTGACCATGTCCACCTCATCAGGGCTGAACACCCGTGGAGTGCGTTCTGCGGCGAGCAGGGCGCCGATCACTCGTCCACGGACCAGCACTGGTACACCCATGATGGTTCGCACGCCCTCTGCCGCCACGATCTCGTCGATGCGAGCGATGTGTGGGACCGAATCGTCCTTCAGGTAGTCAGTGGTCTGGTAGGGCGCGACGCCGGAGGCCACCAGGCCCAGGATGCCGGTGCCTATCGGCATGCGGATGGTTCGGTACTCACTTGTCAGCACGCCATCCGATTGCCGGATATAGGTCTCTCCCGTGGCGTAGTCGTTGAGACTGATGTACGCCATGTCTGATCCCATGAGTTGTCGGGCATGCCGCACGATCGACATGAGAACTGCTTCCACGTCCTGGAGGCTGGACAGCTCTGCCGTGATGTCGAGAAGGGCCAGAAGGAATGCTTCCCGATTACCGGCTTGAATGTCAGTCATGCACATAGATTATGTCTGATTATGGTGACCACGCACACACGTTGTGGTGGATTCCCTTCCCAAATGCTGGTTATATCACCCACAGCCGTGATACAAATCACACGCTTTCGATGAAGCAGGAAGAAGCCACTCTCATGCGCATCACTGGTGCAGTCTTGGAAGAAGTCGGCCGTCCCGGTCCGTACGCTCAAAGCCGTCCGATCACCGTTCAGAGTCTGGAGCTGGAGGGTCCTGGACCCTCCGAACTTTTGGTCCGTATGGAAGCTGCCGGCGTGTGCCATTCGGACCTCTCAGTGGTCAACGCCGACCGTCCGCGACCAGTGCCGATGTTGCTGGGACACGAGGCTGCAGGGATCGTCGAAGAAGCTGGCAAGGACGTGTTGGACGTACCGCTGGGTCAACGTGTGGTCATGACCTTCCTGCCGCGCTGCGAGAACTGCGAGAACTGCGCGGCCGGGGGCCAGCTTCCCTGTACCCCAGGTTCGCAGGCCAACAATGACGGCACCCTCCTCTCGGGAGCCCGCAGGCTCAGCCGCAACGGTGAGACGGTTCATCACCATCTAGGCGTCTCCGGGTTTTCCACCTACGTCGTGGTCGATCGGGCCACGGTGGTCCCTGTCGGCGCTGATGTCCCGCCTGCGGTAGCCGCTGTTCTGGGCTGCGCGGTCCTGACCGGCGGGGGCGCCCTCCTCAATGCTGCTGAACCCGCAGCGGAGCAGAGCGTGATGATCGTGGGCCTCGGCGGTGTCGGCATGGCCGCACTGCTGACCGCGCTGGCAGAGGGATGCCGACGTGTGATCGGTGTCGACATGTCGGAGGACAAACTCGCGATGGCGCGCGACCTGGGTGCCCACGAGGCCTACACTCCGCACGAGGTCGAGGATCAAGGGATCCGGGCCCACCACGCGATCGAATGTGCCGGCAATCCCTTGGCCTTTGAAACAGCTTTCCGCGCCACCAAGCCTGGAGGCCGCACCGTGACCACCGGGTTGCCCAACCCCTCTGCGACCGCCACGATCTCACCACTGACCATCACGTCAGAGGCCCGGACCATCATCGGATCCTACCTGGGGTCTTCGGTGCCCAGTCGTGACATCCCGCACTACGAACAGCTTTGGCGCGAGGGCAGATTGCCCGTTGAGAAACTCATCACCTCCCGCATCCGACTTGAAGACATCAACCAGGCCATGGACGACCTGGCCGACGGTCGAGCCGTGCGTCAAATCATCGAATTCGAAGAGCAGGGAGAGTAGTCATGTCCGACACCGTCAGGAGTGCGGGTCCCGCCCCAGAAGAGGACGATCCGCGGGGCCCAGCGCCCTCCCCCCACTGGAAGGCGGGACCCTTCGAAGTTCGGCTTCCCTTCAAGCATTACCGCATCGAATGGCCCGACTACACCCAGGGGCTGTTCATGTGCGCCGTCGACCTGGCGGCCATCCCACTCATGGTCGACCTCCTGGGCATGCCCTTCGAAGTAGCTCTGGCAGTAGTCCTGATCAACGGTCTTCTCTACCTGACCCATCACATGCTCGGCGACCCGGTGGTGCCTGGCTGGATCACCCCCGCCATTCCCCTCGTGATGGCGTACTGTGAAACCTTTCCCGAGGGCCAAGAACGAATCCACGCGCTCATCTCCTTCCAGATTCTGCTGGGGCTTTTCTCCATCACGCTTGGAGTCACCGGTCTGGCACGGCGTGTGGTCACAGCCATTCCCGCCGCGATCAAAGCTGGGGTGCTCATGGGTGCCGGAATCGCGGCCGTCCAGCGCATCTTCGGTGAAGGAGGGGAGTTCGGTGATTTCCCCATCACCATCACCATCGCGGTAGGACTAGCGTTTTTTCTCATGTATTCACGCGGCTTCGCTTCGTGGCGCGCACGTAACAGCTTCGCCATGCAGATCGGCAAGCTGGGCGTGCTTCCCTGCATCTTGGTCGCCGTAGTAGTCGCTCCCCTCGTTGGAGAAGCGGAATGGTCTGAAGTTGAATGGGGCATCATCCAACCCGATTTCATGACCCTGTGGCGTGAATATACGGTCTTCGGCCTGGGGCTGCCCCCAATGTCGATGTTCCTCATGGCCATCCCAACGGTGCTGGCCACCTACATCGTGGTCTTTGGAGATTCACTGCAGGCAGATGCGGTCATCAAGGAGGCAGACAAGACTCGGCCCGACCAGAAGGTGGAATACAACCCTGACCGGGCCCACATGATCTTCGGGGCCCGCAACACGCTGATGGGAGTCATCGGTCCCGATGTCGCCATGGCCGGACCCGTCTGGGCGGCCATGCAGGTGGTCATCTCCGAGCGCTACAAAGAGGGCAAGAAGGCGATGAAGAACCTCTATGGGGGCATGGGGTCCTTCCGTTGGGGCACCAACACGGGACTTCTGCTGCTGCCCATCGTCACTCTCGTCGAGCCGATCCTCGGAGTGGCCCTGGCCTTGACCCTGCTCATTCAAGCTTTCGTCAGTGTGCGCATAGGCATCATGCAGGCTCGCAGCCAACGTGATCTAGGAATTGCCGGTGTGACCGCGGGCGCTCTGGCGCTCCTGGGAGCGGGCTGGGGACTGGCCGTCGGAATCTTGCTGTGCGCAGTCATCTACGGACGCCAGTTCTTCGTGGGCGAGGACGATGGAACGTTCGCGAAGCAGGACTGAACCAGGAACTACTCGAGAGGCATAAGAATGAGCGCTCGGAACATGACTGACTCGGCTTCCTCTGTCCAAGAATGCGTCGACGCCGTACTGGCGAAGACTCCGACCGGACTATTGATCAACGGAGAGTGGCGGGAGTCCGCCCAGGATTCCACCTTCGACGTGGAGAACCCGGCCACCGGTCAGGTCCTGGCCACGATGGCCTCGGCCACCGCTTCTGATGCTCAGTCGGACATGGACGCCGCTGCAGACGCCCAGCGGTCCTGGGCTCGAACCCCCACACGCGTGCGGGCCGAGATCCTGCGTCGAGCATTCGACCTGGTCCAGGACCGCGCCTCAGACCTGGCCCTGCTCATGACTCTGGAAATGGGCAAACCCCTGGCGCAGTCACGCGGCGAGGTCACCTACGGTGGCGAGTTCCTGCGGTGGTTCTCCGAGGAGGCGGTCCGAGACTACGGCCGCTACGCGCACGCGCCCGAGGGGAATCTGCGCATGCTGATCACCCGTAAGCCAGTGGGCCCGTGTCTGTTGATCACTCCCTGGAACTTCCCGCTGGCGATGGCGACACGCAAAGTCGCCCCCGCCGTAGCAGCCGGGTGCACCATGGTGCTCAAACCGGCCGCACTGACGCCGCTGACCTCAAACTATTTCGCCCAGATCATGATTGATGCGGGGCTGCCTGCTGGAGTCCTCAACGTGACCTCGACGGACTCGCCTGCGGCCATCTCCGAGACGATCATCGCCGATCCACGTCTGCGAAAGGTCTCGTTCACCGGTTCCACCTCAGTGGGCAAGCACCTCATGAAGATGGCGGCTGAGAACGTGCTCCGGACGTCCATGGAACTAGGCGGCAACGGACCCCTGATCGTGTTCGAGGACGCCGATATCGACAAGGCAGTCTCCGGGGCCATGGCTGCGAAGATGCGCAACATGGGTGAAGCGTGCACTGCGGCCAATCGTCTATTGGTCCACGAATCACGCGCCGAAGAGTTCGTGGCCAAGCTTGCAGAGAAGATGGGCGCGCTGAACCTGGGCTCCGGCATCGATGATGGTGTCGACGTGGGTCCTCTGGTGGAAGCCAAAGCTCGAGACTCGATGGAGACGCTCGTCGCTGACGCTGTGGATCGAGGCGCAGATGTGGTGGTCGGAGGTCGACGCGCTGACGGTCCTGGATACTTCTTTGAACCAACGCTGCTGCGAAACGTCCCATTGGACGCTCGCGTATTGCGCGAGGAGATCTTCGGGCCCATCGCTCCGGTGCTTACTTTCAGCGACGAGGACGAGGCAGTGGCTCTTGCGAACTCCACTGAGTACGGTCTGGCATCCTATGTGTTCACCGAAGACATCTCTCGTGGGCTGCGTATCGGTGATCGGATGGAATTTGGGCTGTTGGGCCTCAACGTCGGCGTCGTATCCAATGCGGCGGCTCCCTTCGGTGGTGTCAAGCAATCGGGTCTGGGTCGCGAGGGTGGAGCTGAAGGCATCGCTGAGTACACGACGACCCAGTACGTCGGAGTAGAGAACCCCTGGAGTGCCGCGTGAACGCGCATAGTGAAGTCTTCGCCCAGAGACTCTCCCAATCATTGACCCGTAGTCCCGGCGCCGAGCAAGGAATTGGTGCGGCTCACCGCCCCTTCGTCCACTGTCTCGGTTCGTCCTGCGTGTAGTGCAGACTGGATCCATGACAGACGCAGGAGAGTTCACCACCAAGCGCTCGACCGTCGCTGACTGGACTGAGGGTCTGGCCCAGTCCAACGGCTCCCCTGGTGGAGGTGCTGGCGCGGGGGTGATGCTCGCGATCGCTGCGTCATTGACCTCCATGGTCGCCGGGTACACCGAGGCGGATCGCGACCTGCGGGACCGGCTCGACGCGATACTCGCTCGAGCTACAGACCTGCGGCAGACCGCTCTGCAGCTGGCCGACGAAGACGCGACCGCCTCCCACGCCTTCGGTGCCGCCTTCAAGGTCGACCCGGGCCCCGAGCGCGATGCAGCTATCAGGGAAGCCTCCATCACGGCGGCGCAGACCTCCGCCGAACTCGGCGAACACGCCGCCGCCGCGATCGAGGACCTCTCCTGGCTGGCGGAGCACGGGAAGCGAGCCGTGATCGCCGACGTCGTTGTCGCCTTCGGGGCACTCCGCGCCGCCGTGGCAGGTGCCCGCACCAACGCCAGCTTCGATCTCTCCATACTGAAGTCCTCTGGGACCTCCCTAAAGGACATCAAGCACCAGCACCCGCAGCTCTGGACCATGGTGGAGACGCTGACCGCCGCGATCGACCGCATCGATGCCTGCACCGCCTCGATCGACGACCGGGCTGCGCCGACGCACGCGGCCGAATCTTCCTAGACTCGCCCTATGCACCCCTTCCCTTCGCGCCGGCCAGCGCCGTCCCTTTCGGCCCCACTCCCCTGGCTGCTCCTGGTACTGGACAGCCTGCTCGTGGTGGGCTTCGCCGCCATGGGAAATCGCTCCCACGAGACCGGGCTGGCTCTGGCCCAAGTGATGGGCACGGCAGCCCCGTTTCTGCTCGGACTGCTCGTCAGTTCGCTTGCCGTGCGGTTCTGGCGTCGTCCCTCGCGGCTCTGGCCCGACGCCGTCGTCGTGATCCTCGGCACCGTGGCACTGGGCATGACGGTGCGCGTGCTCAGTGGTGGCGGCGGTGCCGAGTGGTCCTTCATCCTTGTGGCGCTGGGCGTGCTGGGCACCCTGTTGGCTGGCAGACGACTGCTGAGCGGGCTGATCACAGATCGTCGGTCCTCGCGTGGGGGCCAACGTACGGCTGACGTCCAGCCCACTCCCAGGTGATAGTCGATACCGTAGGAACAGTAAGGGTGATTGAGGGATTGAAGAATGACATTTCTCCCCGGTATGCCTCGCAACAGAACCTCGGAGGAGACACGACGTGAAAGCAGTGACATGGCAGGGCCATCACAAGGTAAGTGTGGAGACGGTTCCGGATCCACAGATCCAGCAGACCAACGACGCGATCATCGAGGTCACCTCCACCGCGATCTGCGGCTCTGACCTGCATCTCTACGAGGTGCTCGGTCCGTTCATGACCCCCGGCGACATCCTGGGCCACGAGCCCATGGGCCGTGTGGTCGAGGCGGGCGCCGACTCGAACCTCACCGTCGGTGATCGGGTCGTCATCCCGTTCCAGATCTCCTGCGGCAGCTGCTTCATGTGCCAGCGCGGCCTGCAGACCCAGTGTGAGGTCACTCAGGTCCGCGATCAGGGCATGGGCGCCGCACTCTACGGCTTCTCCGCCATGTACGGCGCGGTCCCCGGCGGCCAGGCGGAGTACCTGCGTGTCCCCCACGCGGACTACAGCCCGATCAAGGTGGGCAACGAGCTTCCCGATCACCGCTACCTCTTCCTCTCCGACGTCATTCCCACCGCCTGGCAGGGGGTCGCCTACACCGGACTCAAGAGCGGCGACAGCATCGCGATCATCGGGCTCGGCCCGATCGGTCAGTTCGCGGCCCGCATCGCCAAGCACCACGGCATGAAGGTCTACGCGATCGATCCCGTCGCTGAGCGCCGCGAGATGGCCGCCCGCCATGGTGTCGTGGCCTTTGACATCGGCGAGGAGTCGCTGAACCAGATCCGCGAGGCCACGGGTGGCCGCGGCCCGGACGGTGTCGTGGACGCCGTGGGCATGGAGGCCCACGGCTCCCCCATCGCCAAGGCGGCGCAGATCTCGGCGCAGTTCGTGCCCGACGCGGCCGGCAAGGCCATGATGCAGACCGTCGGCGTGGACCGCCTCGCGGCCCTGTACTCGGCCATCGAGCTCGTCCGCCGCGGCGGCACGATCTCGCTGAGCGGGGTCTACGGCGGGGCGGCCAGCCCGCTCCCATTGATCACGATGTTCGACAAGCAGATCACCTTCAAGATGGGCCAGGCCAACGTGAAGAACTGGGTCGACAAGATCCTGCCGCTCCTCGAAGATCCAGCAGATCCCCTGGGCGTGGACGACTTCATCACCCACACCCTGCCGCTGACCGACGCTCCCGGCGCCTACGAGATGTTCCAGAAGAAGGAAGACGGATGCATCAAGGTCGTCCTGGATCCCACCAAGTCAGCAGTCTGAGCGGCGCGTCCAGGCCGAGCCGACCTCGGGTCGGCCCCAACACCCCTGAAGGAATGCAGTCATGACGACCGATCCATATGCCCAGCAGGATCCCCGCACGAAATATCGCCACAGCGACCTTCCCGAGCAGGAGCAGGCGGATCAGCCCGGGCTGACCGGCAAGACCGCGCCGGAGCCCGATCACGGCGAGGAGAGCTGGGTCGGTCATGGCCGGCTCAAGGGCCGCAAGACCCTGATCACCGGCGGCGATTCCGGCATCGGGCGCGCCGTCGCGATCGCGTTCGCCCGTGAAGGCTCAGACATCGCGATCGCCTACCTCCCCGCCGAGGAGGAGGATGCGCAGGTCACCGCGCAGCATGTTCGCGAGGCTGGCCGAGCGTGCGCCACCTACCCGGTGGACATCACCGAAGAGGATGCCGCCGTGGGCATCGTTCGCCGCGCCGTCGAAGACCTCGGCGGGCTCGATGTGCTGATCCTCAACGCCGCCTACCAGCGGGCGCGCGACGGCGTCGACTCGACACCGACCGCCGAGGTCCGCAAGGTCTTCGAGACGAACCTGATCGCCCATATCGTCATCACCCGCGAGGCGGTGCCCCATCTGAACCCTGGTGCGTCCATCATCGTGACGACGTCGATCCAAGCGGTCGGCCCCAAGCCGGTGCTCTTCGACTACGCGATGTCCAAGGCGGCTCAGGTCGCCTTCATCGAGTCGATGGCGGCCGAGCTCGCCGAGAAGGGCGTCCGGGTCAACGGTGTCGCACCGGGACCGATCTGGACTCCGCTGATCCCCGCCACCGGGTTCGACGGCATCGCTGCGTTCGGTCAGGACACTCCCCTTGGTCGACCGGGGCAGCCAGCCGAGCTTGCCGGGGCGTACGTCTACCTCGCCAGCGAAGAGGCGTCCTATGTCTCCGGCTCGGTCATCCCGGTGACCGGCGGAAAAGGCTTCTGAGCCCGAGCCTTGTTCCAGCTCGCACTAGGAAAGGATTCTCGTCATGGCCCGGTCAAGCGTGAAGGATGAGGAGCTCTACGAACGTCTTCGCGAGGAGGACAACTCCAAAGAGAAGTCCGCCCGCATCGCCAACGCCGCTGCGAAAGAAGGTCGCAGCAGTGAGGGCGAGAAGGGTGGTGAGGCGTCGAACTACGAGGACCGGACCGTGGCGCAGCTGCGGGACCGAGCCAAGGAGCTCGGCCTCACCGGCTATTCGGATTTGAAGAAGGACGAACTGATCGACGCGCTGCGCAATCACTGAGCGGCGCCGAGGTGACGTGCCACTGATGAGCCGGGCTGAGATCGTCCCGCAAAGTGCCCGCAGACAGTGATGGCCGGGAACCCCGCGGGGTTCCCGGCCATCACTGTCTCAGCGGGTGCTCAGACGTCTCGAATCGTCACTCGCTGTAGCTGGGGGTTCCCAGCGTGCCTGCGAGCACGTCTTCCCCGGAGGCCTGCCGGTTCTCCACAGAACCGGTCCAGCGGCCCCACTGCTCGGGGTCGATGGTGTCGCCATTGTTGCCGAGGTTGGCAAGGCGCTGTGTCTCTTCCTCGGTGAAGTTCTGCACCGGAAGGGGCTGCAGGTGCTTCACGTCGTCCACGGTGAGGCCGATGTTCTTCGCGATCCGCTGACCGTAGTCGTCGTGGATCATGAGGAAGTGCCAGACGATGCGCTCCTGCACGTCGCGCTCCGACTGCTCCAACATGCCGGTGAGCACGTTGATCAGCTCATCGCGCTCCCAGTCCATCATGGTGTTGTAGCGGCCCCGGGCCTGCAGGTAGTCATTGCGGCGATCCAGGTTCGCCTGTGTCACCTGACCACTGACGGCTGGGGCGTTGTTGGGCTGCGCCTCCGGTGACTCGTGGAGTCCGTTGTGGATGGACGGCTCGTAGTTCACGTGCGGGTTCTGCTCAGGGTGCACGTCATTGCCGAAGGACATCAGTCCCCCGCGCTGGTTCGTGTAGACCTTGCCGTCACGGCCCTTGGGCTGGTTGACCTGGAGCTGGAGGTAGTTCGGGCCCACCCGGTAGCGCTGGGCGTCCGAGTAGGAGAACGTGCGTCCCACCAGCATCTTGTCGTCGGAGAAGTCCAGTCCGTCGACCAGGACACCGGTGCCCATGGCGATCTGCTCGTTCTCATTGTGGTGGTCGTCCACGTTGCGGTTCAACGTCATGACGCCGATCTTGCGCAGCGGGAACTGATCCTCGGGCCAGATCTTGGTGTCATCCAGCGGATCCCAGCCGAGCTCGGGGTGATCGTGGTCTTCCATGATCTGGACGTGGACGTCCCACTGCGGGAAGTCGCCGCGTTCGATGGCCTCAAAGAGGTCCTTCGAGGCGTGGCCCAGGTCCTGGCCCTGCACCTTGGCGGACTCCGCCTCGGTCATCGAGGCGACGCCGGCGCGGGGGTGGAAGTGGTACTTCACCAGGACGGTCTCGCCCTCGGCGTTGACCATCTTGTAGGTGTTGACGCCGAAGCCCTCCATGTGGCGGTATGTCGCCGGGATGCCGCGGGGGCTGAAGAGGTGGGTCAGCATGTGCATCGACTCGGGAGTCTGGCTCATGAAGTCCAGGATGCGGTTGGGCTCCTGGCGGAAAGTGATGGGGTCCGGCTTCAGCGAGTGGATCACGTCGGGGAACTTGATCGCATCGCGGATGAAGAACACCGGCAGGTTGTTGCCCACGAGGTCCCAGTTGCCGTCTTCGGTGTAGAACTTCACAGCGAAGCCGCGAGGGTCCCGGGCAGACTCGGAGGAGTCGCGGCCACCGATGACGGTGGAGAAGCGGATGGCCAGGTCGGTCTTCTTGCCAGCCTCCTGGAAGAGCTTGGCGCGGGTGTACTTCGACGCCGGCTCGTCACCGATCATGCCGGTGGCCTCGAACTCGCCGTAGGCGACGAATCCACGAGCGTGGACCACGCGCTCCGGGATGCGCTCCCGGTCGAAGTGGCTGATCTTCTCGAGGAACTGGTAGTTCTCCAGCGTGGCGGGTCCGCGGCTTCCCACGGTGCGCTGGTTCTGGTTATTGGCGACAGGGTGGCCCTGTCGAGTGGTCAGGATCGGATCGGTCTGTGCCAATTCGCTCTCCTCTTCGCTGCAGCCAGGTCCCCCACGTCTCATGGACGCAAAAGGACTCTGACGAGCCCGACTCGTGGCGAGCAGGCCTATGGGGTGGACTCTCTGAGCTTAGCAAGCTCGACAAGTTATTACGAGTAGTTCAGAACTACTCGCTCAGCGTGTCTTCTCGAACGTGTCCCGGTCCTTCCGGAAAGCCCGGTGGCGCGCGTATTCGTGGACCGTCTCCAGCTGCTCCCGCTGGTTCTCCGCATCATTGATCAGTCCTTGGAACACAGCCGGCTCGACCCCGAGAGCCTCGGCGTGGTCCCGCATGACCTTCCAGCCATGCAGCTTTCCGGTCACGGCGGTGATCATCATCTCCGCCTCCACCACCAGCGTGGAGGGAGAGCGTCCTCCGGGGGGCCGACCGTTGGGCTTGAGCTGTCCGACCCGCTCCCCCACCCAAGCGATGGTGGTGGAGGCCGGGGATGTGGGAAAGCCCTGCCGCTGGATGAGCTGGACCAGAAAGCCGCGTTCTCGCCGGATGGCTTCGGCGACCTCGGAGATCTCAGGGAAGACCGGGGTGTCCACGTAGTCCGCCGCCATCCGCTTGATCCGGTTCGTGCCGCCGGTGGCCCCGGCGAGGTGATCGGCCATGTACTGACGCATCAGCACGGCGTCGACCTCCTCACCGAGCTCGTGCTCCGCGCCGGGAAGCTCGGGCCGGTCCGACTCGTCGAGGTCTCGGGGGCGCAGCGGCAGGGACGCTGCACCGACGCCAGCGGCCATGCCCTGGACGAGCTCCTCCAGCGCCTGCGCACCCGAGTATGCCGGTGCCCAGTGAAGCTCCTTCTTCGCCCGCGAGCTGTCCATCACCGGCACATGCAGCCCCATGTCCAGCCAGCCCTCGTCGGTGGGAAGGATCCGAGCCCGGTGCGCGGCCTTGATCAGCGGGCGCAGCGCCGCGCCGGGCAGTGGAAGCTTGACTCCGGGAGTCTTGTCGCCGGAGACGACCGTCGCGATGGCATCGCCGTCGAGCAGGTCATCGGCGCAGATGTTGAAGGCACCCTCGGCGCCGAGGATCGCGGCCTGTGCGTACGCCGCCGCCAGGTCATCTGCATGCACCGCCTGGGTCCGGATGCCGCCGGGCACCGGGACCACCGGGGGCCTGAACAGCTTCAGCAGCTGCACCGGGGCCAGCTGACCGGCGAAGTAGCGCTGGATCTCTGAGCCGGCCTCGCGCTGGAAGACCAGACCCGGGCGCAGGCGGGCAAGCGAGAAGTCCGGATGTTCGGCCAGGAACTCGTCCATGACGCGCTCCTGGGCGACCTTGTCCTCGCTGTAGTGGGACCCGGGGATGCCTTCGGTGGGCCACTGCTCGTCGTGAGCGACGTCGTCCTCGGCCGGAGAGTAGACCCCGACCGAGGAGGCGACGACTGCTTGGGGCACCCCTGCCTGGGCCGCCGCATCGAGCACGTGCCGGGTGCCCTCCACATTGACCCGACGCAGCAGGCTGCGCTGACTGTTGGGCTGGATCAGCCAGGCCAGATGGATCACCGGGTCACAGCCCGAGAGCGCCTCTGCCAGGTCCGGCACGACCTCCGGGTACTGGATGTCTGCTCGATGCCACGTCACCTCCGCATACGGAGCGGCGTCGGTGTCGGGGAGTCGGCGGGCGATGCCCAGCACGCTGTCCACCTCGGGGCGGGTGTTGAGGTGCCGCAGCACCGCTGTTCCGACGTTTCCCGTGGCTCCGATGACGGCGATGCGCATAGCTTCTCCTGCTCGGTGGTGTCTGGTCTGGGTGCTCAGTGCGCGGAGTCCGCTGCAGGGTTCACCAGCGTTCGTGGACCGAGGGAGCGATCTTGTCGACGTAGAGCTTCCGCACGGCTGCCCGGAAATCATCCGAAAGCTGCGGTGCGGCGCCGGCCTCGGCGTTCTGACTGGCCTGCTTCGCGTTGCGCGCCCCCGGGATGACGGTGCTCACGCCGGAGGACTGGATGATCCAGGCAAGCGCCGCCGTCGTCGGCTTCAGCCCCTCCTGCTCTGCGAGTTCGGTGAACTGCGCGGCAGCCTCGACGCCGGTGGCGAAGTCCACTCCGGAGAAGGTCTCTCCCACATCGAAGGCCTCACCGGATCGGTTGTAGCTGCGGTGGTCGGTGTCTTCGAAGGTGGTGTCCTTCGTGTAGCGCCCGCTGAGCAGACCGCTGGCGAGCGGAACGCGCGCAATGATGCCGACTCCGGCTTCCCGCGCCGCCGGCAGGACCTTCTCCAGCGGCTTCTGCCGGAAGGCGTTGAGGATGATCTGCACCGAGGCGACGTTGGGGCGGGCGATGGCGCTGAGTGCCTGGTCCACGGTCTCCACGCTGACCCCGTAGTGCGCGATGGCACCCGATTCGACCAGCGCATCCAGGCGGTCGAAGACGGCGTCTGAGCTGAAGACATCGTCATCGGGGCAGTGCAGCTGCACCAGGTCCAGGGTGTCACGGCCGAGGTTCTTCCGGGATCGGTCGATCCAGGCCTGGAAGTTCTCGGCGGTGGCGTGTTCCAGGCTGGGTGCTTCGGCGCGGCGGATCATCTTGGTGGCGACCAGGCCCGTCCATTCCGGGTTCTTGGTCAGCCACTTGCCGATGAGCTGCTCGCTGAGGCCGTCACCATAGACGTCCGCGGTGTCGAACATGGTGACGCCGTGCTCGGCTGCGGCGTCCATGACGGCATTGGCGTCGGATTCCTCGACGTGACCGAAGTCCCCGCCGAACTGCCAGGTGCCGAGGCCGATGGTGGACACTTCGCGGCCGGTGCGACCAAGGACACGATGCTGCATAGGAGAACCTCCGAGATTGGGTGTGACGTCTGCCTCCACCCTACTCCTGCCCAGGGACACGCCACAGACACGTCCCGGGCCTGTGGGCACCGCGCTGAGCGCAGGCAACGGGCTGGTCAGCGCCCCAGCGGGCGGGCACACGAAAAAGGTCCGGAGCCCTGTAGGGACTCCGGACCTGCTTCACTCTGGTGGAGGTAAGGGGATTCGAACCCCTGACCTTCCGCATGCCATGCGGACGCGCTACCAGCTGCGCCATACCCCCAGATCATCGCCCCGGCTCAGCATCTGCGCCGCGGCAACTCCCCTACTGTACTGTGAACCCGAATCGCTGCGCAAATCGGCGCCCAGCTGCAGGAGAATCACCCGGCCCAGTCGCTGACATGGAGCTATACGTCCTTGGTCAGGGCGCGTCGGGAAGCTGCAGATCGACCTTGTCGACGTCGGCGTAGAGCCGGTCGAGTCCGTAGACCGCCCGCTCCTCCTCGTGCTGGACGTGGATGACCATATGTCCATAGTCCAGCAGCACCCACGTGCCGGTGCCGCGGCCCTCACGGCGCAGCGGCGAGGAGTCGTGGACCTCCTTGAGCTGACGCTCGACCTCATCGACGATGGCGCCGATCTGCCGTTCAGAGGGTGCGGAGCAGACCAGGAAGGCGTCGGTGATGCCGAGTCGCTCCCCCACGTCCAGCCCGACGATGTTCGTCGCGAGTTTGTCCGCAGCCGCAGAGGCCGCGGTGCGGAGTTCAGAGAGCACAAGTTCGGTGATAGCCATGACGTCCAAGCTTAGAGGATGAATGAGAGTACAACGCCGACGGTGATGATCAGAAGCACGGCAAGGATGATCACGAGCCAGCCCATCATGGACTGGCGCGCTCCCTGGCGCGTGCTGTGTTCGACCATCGCGTCGATTTCGAGACCATGAGCTCCGCGCGCCTGGATCGGCTCGATGGCACCGGTCGCGTGGTCGGAGGGCTCGGGGGACTCGTCAGAGTCCATGTGGCCCCGCAGGGTCTTGCGCGTGATGATCACGGACTCGGGGCCCGCGCCACCACGGCCTTCTTTCGCATCCGGGTCCGCTTCGAGCTGTTCCTCGCGCAGCCGCTCCTGATTGGCCCGCATCGCACGGGCGGCGAGGGCCTGTTGCTTCTTCAGCAGCTCCGGGTCCACGCGGTGCGGATCATCCGCGGCGGCCACGGCCGCGTTGAGCTCCTGCAGCTCGGTGAGCCTGTCCGCGGGGACCGGGGCGCCGTCCTCCTCGTTGAGATCCGGTTCCTCCGCGGTCCCATCCTCGGCTGTCTGGACGTCGGGAACCTCATCCTCAGGACCCTGATCCTCGAGGACCTGGTCGTGAGGAACGTCACCTTCGGCACCAGCGGCATCCGCAGCGGTGTCCTGGATGGCCGAGTCCTCGGAGGCCTCGGGATCGGTCTGCTCGTCGGCCGGCTCTGTGGAGGCCGGCGTCTCGGAGAGATCCTGTTCCGCGTCTTCGGTCGTCGGTTCAGCCTGTGCCAGGTCCGCCTCCGCGGCGGCCACGGGGACCGAGGCGGCGGACGGGTCCGCAGCCGAAGACGGAAGCGTGAATCCCCAGGGTGTGACCGGCGCACCACTGGAGGTGGTTCCGCTGGCGGACTCCGAGCCGGTCGTGAACCCGGGAACAGCGTTGGAGGACAGGGAGCTGTTGGAGCCAGGATCAACTTCAGCGCCTGGTGATGACACGTCAGCATCCGGCGCATCAGCAGGGACATCGCCTTCCCTCTCGGCCTCTTGGTCAACAGCCCTGCCGGTCAGGACGGAGTCGTCCAGGATCGGCTCATCCGGACTCTCGTCAGCGAGGGACGGCCCGGGGACCGCGGCCGCTGCCTTTTTGGGCTTCCCGCGGCGGGACTGCTTCAGCTCGGCTTCCCGGCGGCGGCGCAGCTCCTTGCGTGAGACCGGAAGGTAGCGGGCGCGCAGGTCATCGCCACTTGGCGCGAGGTTCGGCCCGGTGTTCTCTGCGGTCATCGTGCAGCCTCCTGAAGTGCCTGGTCAGACAATGCTGTCCGAGTCGAAACATGTCCCTGAATCAATTCGGTCTCGACGATGAAGCGCCAATGACCATCGTAGGCCGCAGCGCGAGCATGCGAGGCACTCAACGCGCTGAGTCAGCAGACTCTGGCTGGTACAGCCGGTGCTTGGCGATGTACTGTACGACACCGTCGGGCACGAGGTACCAGACGGGCTTCTCTCCGCGGACTCGCTCCCGGCAGTCGGTGGAGGAGATCGCCATTGCCGGGATCTCCATCAGGGAGATCTCCTTGGTCCGGCCGAAATCCTCGGAGACGTAGCCGGGACGGGTCACCGAGACGAAGTGCGCGAGCTCCCAGAGCTCGTCGACGTTCTTCCAGGACATGATCTGAGCCATCGCATCGGCGCCGGTGATGAAGAAGAGCTCAGCGTCCGGATACATCTCGCGGAAGTCGCGCAGCGTGTCGATGGTGTAGGTCGCTCCCCCTCGGTCGATGTCCACGCGCGAGACGGTGAAGCGGGGGTTCGCCGCCGTGGCGACGACGGTCAGCAGGTAGCGATGCTCAGCGGGCGCGACCTCGCGGCCAACCTTCTGCCACGGCTCACCGGTGGGGACGAAGATCACCTCATCGAGCGCGAACTCGGTCGCCACCTCGCTGGCCGCGACCAGGTGCCCGTGGTGGATCGGGTCGAAGGTGCCACCCATGATTCCCAGTCGCAGCCGACCTGATGCACGCTCTGAGGTCGCCGCGGCGCGCGGGTGACGTTCAGCCAAGAGGGTCAGTGATCGCTGTGGGGTGCGGCGGGGAGCTCGCGGCCCTTATTGGCGAAGCTCACGGTGATCAGCAGCAGGAACATCAGGAGCGCGAACATGATCAGTCCGAACCAGAGGGCATCGATCGGCAGCGCGCTGGTCTCCTCGGCTTCTGCCCCGAGGACGGTGGCGATGACGTGCAGGTTGAGCATGCTTCTCCCTCACATGGGATGAACGTGGATTGATCGGTCCCCAGTGTACGCCGAATCAGGCGCGGACCTGGCCCTCGCCGCGCACGACCCACTTGGTGGTGGTCAGCTCGGCCATGCCCATGGGGCCCCGGGCGTGCATCTTCTGGGTGGAGATGCCCACCTCGGCACCGAGTCCGAACTGTCCGCCGTCGGTGAAGCGGGTGGAGGCGTTGACGATCACGGCGGCCGCATCCACCTCGGCGACGAAGCGGTCGGCATTGGTGACCGAGTCGGTGACGATGGCTTCGGTGTGGCCGGTGGAGAAGCGGGTGATGTGGGCGATGGCGTCATCGAGCGAGTCCACCACTCCGACCGCCATCTCCAGATCGTGGTATTCGGTGGCGTAGTCGTCCTCGGTGACCTCGGTGACGGTGCCGAACTTCACCGGGTCCTCGGTGAGGCTCTCGGGCTGAGTGGCGGGCAGCCATTCCCGGGCGCGCGCGTCCACATGCAGGTTCACGCCGCTGCGCAGCAGCCCGCGCAGGACCTCCTGGCCGGCGTCGGCGGCATCGGCGTGCAGCAGCAGCGTCTCGGCGGCGTTGCAGACGCTGGGTCGTGAGGTCTTGGCATTGACCACGATGTTGCGTGCGGTCTCGGCGTCGGCGTGGGCGTCGATGTAGATGTGGACGTTGCCCACGCCGGTCTCGATGACCGGCACCCGGGAGTTCTGCACCACGTGCTGGATGAGCTCGTGGCCTCCGCGCGGGATGAGCACGTCCACGGATCCACGCTGGGTCATCAGGGCGGTCGCGCCCTCACGTCCGAAGCCGTCGATGGACTGGACCGCGTCCGCGGGCACCGCAGTGGTGCGCAGTGCCTCACGGATGATCGCCAGCAGCATCTCGTTGGTCTTCTGCGCGGCCGATCCGCCGCGCAGGATGACGGCGTTGCCGGACTTCAGGCCCAGCGCGGCGATGTCCACGGTGACGTTGGGACGAGCCTCGTAGATGACGCCCATGACTCCGAGGGGGACGCTGACCTGGGTCAGGCGCAGCCCGTTGGGCAGGGTCCGGCCCTGGAGCACCCGGCCGACCGGGTCGCTGAGACCCATGATCTCCTCGACGGCGGCGGCGAGAGCTTCGATGCGGTCTTCGCTGAGCGCCAGTCGGTCCAACAGGGAGCGGCTGAGGCCCGCTTCCCGGCCTCGGTCGAGGTCCTCCTGGTTGGCCGCCGTGAGCGAGGCCACGGATTCGCGCAGGCCGGAGGCCACGGCGGCGAGTGTCCGGTCCTTGTGCTCGCGGTCGAGGCCGCGCAGCCCCCGGGAGGCTTCGCGGGCGCGCTGGGCGACCTCGCGGATGCCCTCGGCGACGTCCTCAGTGGAGGCTGTCTCCGTCGAGGCGGTCTCGGTCTGCTGGGTCTGCTGATCTTCTGCCATGCTCACAGCCTAGTCTCGATGCGGACGATGTCATCTGCGTGAATCACTGCACGTTCATATTCCGGGCCCAGGTCGGTGCCCAGCTCGGCGGTGGACCGGCCCAGCATCTTCGGGAGCTCGGTGGAGGAATACCCCACCAGTCCCCTGGCCCGGACGGTCCCTGCCCGGTCGATGATCTCCACCGGGTCCGAGGCTTCAAAGTCGCCGCTGAGCGAGAGGATCCCCGCCGGCAGCAGGGAACGGCGTCCCTCCACGACGGCGGCCACGGCTCCGTCGTCGATGCTCAGCTGACCCTTGGGGTGCGCGAGGTGCGCGATCCACGCAGACCGGGCGCCGCGGCGTCGGCCACGGGCTTCGAAAAAGGTGCCCACGTGCTCGCCGTGAAAGAGCCGGCGGGCGTTGGGCGCGGAGGTGAGCAGCGCCGGGATGCCGCTGGAAGCGACGATCTGGGCAGCCTCGACCTTGGTCACCATGCCGCCCGTGCCGACTCCGGCCTTGCCGCGCCGACCCAGGGTCACCCCGGTGAGGTCCTCCGGACCGGAGACCTGGGAGACCGGTGAACCGCCCTTCTCCGGGGGTCCGTCGTAGAGCGCGTCCACGTCGGAGAGCAGGATCAGCGCGTCGGCACGCAGAAGGTTCGCGGTCAGCGCGGCGAGCCGGTCATTGTCGCCGAAGCGGATCTCATGGGTGGCCACCGCGTCATTCTCGTTGACGACTGGGACCGCACCGAGGCTGAGCAGCTTCTCCAAGGTGCGCAGCGCGTTGGTGTACTGGGTGCGCCGCATCAGGTCCTCCACGGTCAGCAGCACCTGCGAGACCGTGGTCCGATATTGCGCGAAGGCACGGGTGTAGTGCGCCAGCAGCAGCCCCTGGCCGACGGCGGCCGCGGCCTGCTGGGTGGCGAGGTCGGCCGGCCGGGTCCCCAGACCCAACGGGGCGAGCCCCGCGGCGATCGCCCCGGAGGAGACCAGCACGACCTCGGTGCCGCGGTCACGCAGCACCTGCAGGTCGGCGACCAGCCGGTTCAGCGCGTCCACGGAGATCCCCCCGTCAAGGGTGGTCAGTGAGGAGGACCCGATCTTCACCACGACGCGCCGGGCGTTGACCAGGTCGGTGCGGGAGGTGACCATGGACGCGGTCAGCCGGGGCGTGCTCATGGCCGGTCGGCCTCCGCCTCATCAGTGCCGAAGCCCTCGTCCTGCAGATCATCTGGGTTGCCGTGCGGGTAGAAGATCTCCACGCCGTCCTCGTCGGTGACGCTGGTGGGCGCCCCGTCGTCCTTGCGCTTGGTCGGCACGCCGTTCTGGGTGCGGTACTCCACGTCCATCTCGGCGCGGGTGGCGACCTTCGCGGCGCGGCGGTCCGCCTGTTCCTGCTTCTTCTCCGCACGGGTGGGGCGGGAGTGGTCGTCCAGGCGCAGGTCGGTGCCGCGGGGACCACCGAGGTGCTCGGCACCGGCGGCCATGGTGGGCTCCCAGTCAAAGACCACACCGTCCTGCTCCGAGCCGATGACCACGGCCTCGCCCGGCTTGGCGCCCTGCTTGAAGAGTGCGTCCTCGATGCCCACGGCGACCAGCCGGTCGGCGAGGTAGCCGACCGCTTCGTCGTTGCCGAAGTCGGTCTGCAGGATCCAGCGCTCGGGCTTGTCTCCGCGGACGCGCCACAGCGGCTCGCCGCCCTTGGACTCGGCGGTGACGGTGAACTGCTTGCGGTTCACCGAGCGGGGCCGCACGGTCACCGGCACCGGGGCGGGCTCGATCTCGCGCTGGGCGCGGGCCTCGAGGACCAGTTCGGCCATGGCGAAGCCGAGGTCGCGCAGGCCGTCGCGGTTCAGCGCGGAGACGTCGAAGACCCGGTAGCCGCGGTCGGTCAGGTCGGCGCGGACCATCTCGGCCATCGCGGCGCCGTCGGGCAGGTCGGTCTTGTTCAGCGCGATCAGTCGGGGCCGC
Source organism: Nesterenkonia maliinae (assembly GCF_051262655.1). Taxonomy (NCBI): domain Bacteria; kingdom Bacillati; phylum Actinomycetota; class Actinomycetes; order Micrococcales; family Micrococcaceae; genus Nesterenkonia; species Nesterenkonia maliinae. Next base: position 332,086 of record NZ_JBIMEY010000001.1, read on the forward strand.
TCATTGAGCGGGACGGCGTTGGAGGAGTTGTCCTCGGTGCCGCCGGCTCCTTCGACCTTGTCCGGCGCGTAGGCGGCGAGCTCGGCCTCGATGGCGTCCAGATCGCCCAGCGGGTCGCGGTCGCTCTCCAGGGAGGCGCAGTCGAGCACATGCACCAGGGCGGCGCAGCGCTCCACGTGGCGCAGGAACTCATGACCCAGGCCCTTGCCCTCGGCGGCGCCGGGGATGAGCCCGGGCACATCGGCGACGGTGAAGCGGGTGTCTCCGGCCTCCACGACGCCCAGGTTGGGCACCAGGGTGGTGAAGGGATAGTCGGCGATCTTGGGCCGCGCGGCGCTCATCGCGGCGATCAGGCTGGACTTGCCGGCGGAGGGGAACCCGACCAGGGCGATGTCCGCGACGGACTTCAGCTCCAGGACGATGTCGTTGGCCTCACCGGGGGTGCCGAGCAGCGCGAAGCCGGGGGCCTTGCGCTTCTTCGAGGCGAGTGAGGCGTTGCCCAGACCGCCCTGTCCGCCTTCGGAGACCGTGTAGCGGGCCCCGGGCTCGACCAGGTCGGCCAGCACGCGGCCGTCGCGATCCTTGACCACGGTGCCCTCAGGCACGGGCAGCTCCAGCACAGGACCGCGGGTGCCGTGGCGGAGATCGCCCTGGCCCACTCCCCCGTTCTCGCCGTGGCGGTGGGGCCGGTGGTGGTATTCCAGCAGCGTGGTGGTCTGTGGGTCGACCACGAGGACCACGGAGCCGCCGTCACCGCCGTTGCCGCCGTCGGGCCCGCCCAGGGGCTTGAACTTCTCGCGGTGCACGGAGACGCAGCCGTGGCCACCGTTACCGCCTGTGGTGTGGAGGACCACTCGGTCGACGAAATGTGCCATGGCTGGAGACTCCTTGAAGAATATTCTGACTTAAGACAAGTCGAGGGTGGGCCCATCAAGTGGGCCCACCCTCGACTTTACGTGCGAAACGTCTGTGCAGGCCTGGATCAGGCTGCTGGGACGATGTTGACGACCTTCCGACCGCGACGGCTGCCGAACTCGACGGCGCCTTCTGCCAGTGCGAAGAGGGTGTCATCGCCACCGCGTCCGACGTTGACGCCGGGGTGGAACTTGGTGCCGCGCTGGCGGATCAGGATCTCACCAGCGGAGACATTCTGGCCGCCGAAGCGCTTCACGCCCAGGTACTGTGCGTTGGAATCGCGGCCGTTGCGAGTCGAGCTCGCACCTTTTTTATGTGCCATTGGGTCTGCCTACCTCTCGGGAAGAACGGGGAATCTGCGAACCTTGATCGCCTCAGGCGATCGAGGTCACCTTGATGCGGGTGAGCTCAGAACGGTGACCCTGGCGCTTGCGGTAGCCGGTCTTGTTCTTGAACTTCTCAATGACGATCTTCTTACCGCGCAGGTTCTCCAGGACCTCGGCCTCAACCGTGATCTTGGCGAGCTCATCTGCTGCGGTAGTGACCTTGTCCCCGTCCACCAGCATCACTGCCGGCAGCTTAATGGTGCTGCCTGCCGCGCCCGGAACTCGGTCAACGGTCACGAGGTCTCCAACGGAAACCTTTTCCTGGCGGCCGCCAGCGCGGACAATCGCGTACACCACTTGGGACTCACTTCTCTCGATGATCATTTCGGACTAAACCAATCGTGCATCTCGGCGGCGGATTCTCCTCGATGGAGATTCTCCGTCAAGCTGCACGGAAGACATGTTGGTGCCTACAACACCAAGGATCAACCCTACGCCAGTACCCCATGGACGGCAAGTTGGCCGAGCCCGCTCCCCCAGGAGGGGAGACAGGCTCGGCCCGCCGGCTACTCGGGGCGGACGATCTCCTCGGCCTTGACCCCGACGCCGAACATCACCGGTTCGCTGGCCGGCTTCTTCTTTGGGGTCTCGGCAGCACCCTGCTCGGCCGCAGCCGAGGAGAAGGTCTTGCCCTCCGGCTTCTGCGCGGCGGCGATGTGCTGGACCTCACCGGAGGCGCCCTGGACGGATCCAGCGGCACGACGACGGCGACGAGTCGGGGCCGGGCTGCGCGGTTCACGCGAGTCCAGCGCCTGACCCAGGGTGTCCAGCGAGGCCAGCTTGTCCTGGCCGGAGGCCCCTGCGGAGGCCGGCGCCTTCTGCTCGCGCTTCTCGGCGCGCGGCAGCGGCACCTCCTCGCCTCCGATCCGCAGCACCTTCTCGGCGGGAGCATCGGCCGGAGCCGCTGCGTCGGAGGTGCCGGACTCCTTCTTGGCAGAGCCTGAGCCCGAGTCGCCGGCTGGGCCGGCCGTCTCAGTCTGACCTGCAGTGCTCTGGGCAGTGCTGCCCGCGGGCTGGCTGGCGCTGCGGCGGCCTCGACGGCGTGCCGGGCGTGAGCCTGTGCCGGACCCGCTGGCGGACCCGGACTGGGCGTTCTCGTGGGAGCGGTCGCCATCGTTCCGGGTGTTGTTCTGCCCAGCCTTGTCCTGCCCAGCCGGGTCCTGCTCGGCGTCCTTGGCACGGTCGCCGCCGGAGGAGCGCTGCTCCTCCTCGGCGTGCTTGGAGGCGGTGGCGGCTGCGACCTGGGCGAGGGCCTGCCGGGCCTTCTCCTGCCGCTCCTTCTCCTCGGCGCTGACCTCGGGCGTGGACTGCTGGGAGTCGTTGTCATCCTCCGGGCGACGACCCTTGGCCTTGCGGCGCTTCTTCGGCGCCCGGGCCTTCTGCGGGTCGCCGTGGGAGGTGAAGGAGGCGCCGTGTTCGATCGGCTCGGCGTGGGTGATGACGCCGCGTCCCGCGCAGTGCTCGCAGTCCTCGGAGAAGACTTCGAGCAGGCCGGTGCCCATCCGCTTGCGAGTCATCTGGATCAGACCCAGCGAGGTCACCTCGGCGACCTGGTGCTTGGTGCGGTCACGCCCCAGGCACTCCACCAGACGGCGCAGCACCAGATCACGGTTGACCTCAAGGACCATGTCGATGAAGTCGACCACGATGATCCCGCCGATGTCGCGCAGCCGCAGCTGCCGGACGAGCTCCTCGGCGGCCTCGAGGTTGTTCTTGGTGACGGTCTCCTCGAGGTTGCCGCCGGAGCCGACGAACTTGCCGGTGTTGACGTCGACCACGGTCATGGCCTCGGTGCGGTCGAAGACCAGCGAGCCGCCGGATGGCAGGTTGACCTTGCGCTCCAGCGCCTTGTTCAGCTGCTCGTCGATCCGGTGGTGGGAGAAGATGTCGTTGGTCTGCTGCTCCTCCGGGATCCACTGCTGGAGCCGGTCGAGCAGGTGCGGGGCGACGTAGGTGACATAGGCCTCGATGTTGTCCCAGGTCTCTTCGCCCTGGACCTCCATGGAGGAGAAGTCCTCGTTGAAGACGTCGCGGACCACCTTGATGGTCAGGTCGGGCTCGGCGTAGAAGAGCTCCGGCGCGAGCACCTTCTTGTCATCGGCCTGGCGCTGGATCTGCGCCCAGAGCGCGCGCAGCCGGTTGATGTCGTTGGTCAGCTCCTCCTCGGAGGCGCCTTCCGCCGCGGTGCGCACGATCACGCCGGCGTTGTCCGGCATGTGGTCCTTGAGGACCTTCTTCAGTCGGGCGCGCTCGGTGTCGGGCAGCTTCCGCGAGATGCCGGTCATCGAGCCGCCGGGCACGAAGACCAGGTAGCGGCCGGGCAGCGAGATCTGGCTGGTCAGCCGGGCACCCTTGTGTCCGACCGGGTCCTTGGTGACCTGGACGAGCACGGAGTCCCCGGACTTCAGAGCGTTCTCGATCTTGCGCGGCCCCCCGTTCAGGCGGCAGGCGGCCCAGTCGACCTCACCGGCGTAGAGCACGGCGTTGCGACCCCGACCGATGTCAACGAACGCGGCCTCCATGGAGGGCAGCACGTTCTGGACCTTACCCAGATAGACGTTGCCGATCAGCGAGTCCTGGGTGGTGTGCGAGACGTAGTGCTCCGCGAGCACGCCGTCCTCGAGCACGCCGATCTGGATCCGCTCGCCGCGCTGGCGCACGATCATCTTGCGGTCCACAGATTCCCGGCGGGCCAGGAACTCGGCCTCGGTGATGACCTGGCGGCGGCGTCCGGTGTCCCGGGAGGACCGGCGACGCTGGCGCTTGGCCTCGAGCCGGGTGGAGCCCTTGAGTCCGGTGACCTTGTCCGAGGCCGGAGCCTCGGCGGCTTCACGCGGTGCGCGCACCCGGGTCACGGTGTGCGCGTCGTCCTCGTTGGACTCGACCTCGAGATCGGAGCTGCCACGGCGACGACGACGACGCTTGCGGATCACCGGCTCCTCGTCATCGGCGGAGCCGGACCGACGCTCGGCGCGGTTCTCTGAGTCGGATCCGTTCTTCGACGAGTCGCTGGAGTCGGCGTCGTCGGAGTCGCTGTTCTTGGAGTCGTTGTTCCCCGAGCTGTTGTTCCCCGAGCTGCTGTTCCCGCCGGAGGACTGGGATTCGGAGGATCCGGAGTCGTCGGCCTGGGAGTCATCAGAGCTGCGGTTCTTGTTCCGCCCGCCGCGACGACGCTTCCGGCGCGAGCGACGGCCCTGGCCGTCACCGTCCTGGTCATCCTCGGACTGTGAATCCCAACCCTGGGAATCCTCGTCCTCGGCATCCTGGTCCTCCGAGCGACTGCCACCGGAGTCGTAGTTCCGGGTGTCGTTGTTCTGCGTGGAAGAACCGGCGTCGTCCTGGGACGGGCGCCCGGCAGAGGAGCCGCTGCGGCGCGAACCGCGACGACGCGATCCGGACTCGGGCTCGTCGTCGTTCTGGTCATCAGCGTCGTCGGTGTCGGCGCTGCGACTCTTCGACGGGGTCCGTGCCTTCACGGTGGCCAGATCCGGTGCCTGGAAGAGGACGCTCACGGCGTCGTCCTGGACGGCTGCCCGCGGGGCTTCGGCCTCTTGGGCATCAGCGTCGCCGCGGGAGGGCTCGGAGCTCTCTTTCGACGGCTGCGGAGCGCTGAACGGATTGAAGATGTCGTTGCTGCCCGCGGCGTCGTCTGCGGGGGTCTCGGGGTGGGACATTATATGGAATTGCTCCTGACCGCTCCCACGGTGCCACACTCACCGCGTCTGCGGCTCTGCTTAGGTGGATTCAGCCGGTCGCGTTGACCCTGGCTCTCACAAAGGGTGCGACCTGCTCGTTCCACGTATCTGATGTTGTCTTAAACCTATGTTCCAAGCTCCACCGGCTTTCCGGGCGCTGCTCCTATGCTTCTCGGAGCGCGCTCTGCGCGGCCTTCCAGCGGATGCTCATCGCTCCCCTGTCCTCTGCTGTGAACGTTTCTCACGGCGGCATCTCTGAGGCTGAGGGGACGTCATGCAAGCCTTCTCGGTCTGCGGGTGTGGTCCGCTCGCCGATGCAACTCAGTATCGCATACCCCTCCAGTTATCTTGCGTAGAATCCCCGCATGGCCTTACACCCGACTGATCAGCTGATTCGCCCCCGCGTCGCCTCCACGCGCTCGGTAGGACTGTGGCTTCTGCTGACCTCTGTGATCGGCGCGGTGGCCAGCGGACTGCTCATGCACGAGCGCATCCAGCTCTGGCAGGACGCTGACTACACCACGGCCTGCGACATCAACCCGTGGGTCTCCTGCGGGCTCGTGATGGACTCCTGGCAGGCCTCCAGCTTTGGCTTCCCCAACATCTTCCTGGGCGTGATCGGGTTCCCGGTCGCGATCCTGGTCGCGGTGACCATCCTCGGCCGGGTCCAGCTGCCGCGCTGGTACTGGCTGGGGCTTCAGTCAGGCGTCACCTTCGCGCTGGGCTTCTGCATCTGGCTCTGGTCCCAGGCCGTGTTCGTCATCGGTGCGCTCTGCCCCTACTGCATGGTGGTGTGGGCGGCGGTCATCCCGATGTTCGTGATCGTCACGGCTCGCAACATCGCCACCGGTGCGCTGCCGGCCGGTCCCGGGCTGCAGAAGTTCTCCGCTGACTGGTGGTGGGTGTTCATCGTGCTGATCTACCTGGTGGTGCTGGGCAGCATCATCGTGCAGTTCCCTCAGGCCTTCACCGGCTGAGGTCCGGCCTGGTGCTCCTGGGATATCGTGGAAACCGGCGTGCAAGACTCGCTGAACGTGTGACCTGCAGATATTTAGGAGCTGGCAATGTCCCAGACCGTTAGTGCCGTCGTCGTCAAAGAGAAGAACGGTCCCGCCGTTCTCGAGCAGATCATCGTGCCGGACCCGATCGCTGGTGAGGTCGTGGTCGATGTCCTCACCTGCGGCGTGTGCCAGACCGATCAGCACTACCAGCAGGGCGAGGTGGGCGACAACTTCCCCTACCTGCTCGGCCACGAGGCCACCGGCCGGGTCTCGAAGATCGGTGAGGGTGTCACCAACGTGAAGGTCGGCGACACCGTGATCCTGAACTGGCGTGCAGTCTGCGGAGAATGCCGCGCCTGCCGCAAGGGTGAGCCGAAGTACTGCTTCGACACCCACAACGCCCAGCAGCAGATGACGCTGACCGACGGCACCCCTCTGGAGGCGGCCCTGGGCATCGGAGCCTTCGCCGAGAAGACCCTGGTCGCCGCCGGACAGTGCACCGTGATCGAGGATGTCCCCGCGGAGTCCAACGCCGCCGTCGGACTGCTCGGCTGCGGGATCATGGCTGGCATCGGTGCCGCGATCAACACCGGTGAGGTCAAGCGCGGCGAGTCCGTCGCCGTGATCGGCGCCGGCGGGGTCGGCACCGCCGCGGTGCTCGGCGCGAAGCTGGCCGGAGCCACCACGATCATCGCGGTGGACCTGGACGAGCGGAAGCTCGCCAAGGCCGCAGAGCTCGGCGCCACCCACACGATCAATTCGAGCGAGTCCGACGCCGTGGAGACCATCCGCGAGATGACCGGCGGCTTCGGCGCCGATCTGGTCATCGACGCCGTGGGCCGGCCCGAGACGTATAAGCAGGCGTTCTACGCCCGGGATCTCGCCGGACGCGTGGTGCTGGTCGGGGTGCCCGATCCCTCCCTCACCCTGGAGCTGCCGCTGGCCGACGTCTTCGGCCGAGGCGGCTCGCTGAAGTCCTCCTGGTACGGCGACTGCCTGCCCTCCCGGGACTTCCCCATGCTGGTCAGCCACTACCGCAGCGGCAACCTCGACCTCGACGCCTTCGTCACCGAACGCGTGAGCCTCGACCAGGTCCAGGAAGCCTTCGACACGATGAACCGCGGCGAGGTGCTGCGCTCGGTCGTCGAGCTGCAGTCCTCCACGCAGAATTGAGGAGCACCATGAGCACCAGCTTTGAGAATCTCGTCACCTCCGGAACCTTCTCCCTCGACGGCGGAACCTGGGATGTGGACAACAACGTCTGGATCATCGGTGACGAGCACGAGGTGATCATCATCGACCCGGCCCACGACGCCGACGCCGTGGCGGAGGCCGTGGGGGAACGTGCCGTCAGCGCGATCCTGCTGACCCACGGGCACGACGACCACATCAGTCAGGCCCTCGAGGTGCAGAAGCGCCTCGGCGGCAGGATTCACCTCAACCCAGAGGATCAGATGCTCTGGGACGCCGTCCATGAGGGCACCGTGCCGGATGTGCACATCAGCGACGGCGATGTCTTCACCGTCGGTGACGCCACCCTGGTGGCCATCCACACTCCGGGCCACTCCCCCGGGTCCACCTGCTTCTACTCCGAGGCGCTGACCGGCCCCGACGGGACCACGCAGCCGGTGCTGTTCTCCGGAGACACGCTGTTCTCCGGCGGCCCCGGCGCCACCGGGCGGTCCTACTCCAGCTTCGAGACCATCATCGAGTCGATCCGGACTCGACTGTTCCAGGAGCTGCCGGCCGAGACGCTGGTCAACACCGGGCACGGCCCGTCGACCACCATCGGGACCGAGTCACCCAAGTTGCAGGAATGGATCGATCGCGGCGAGTGACCTGCGACTGATTCGATCAGCTGCTGAACTGATCGGCTGGTGACGTGATCGGCTGATGAGCTGGTCAGGCGCCTGCTGTGATGCTGGAAGGGATCGGCGAGGGTTCGTCGATCCCTTCCAGCGTCCAGTGCCGACGGTAGACCTGCAGCACCGCCGCTTCGATCGTCTCCACGGTGGCGTCTGCGCCCAGGTCCGTGATCGCACCTGCCGTGAGCGGGTCCCAGGGAATCCCCAGCGCCGCATAGGTCCGGGAGAGCACCCGACGTATCGGCGCTCCGTCCTCGACGATGATCGAGGAGGAGAAGAGCCAGCCCGAGCTGATCACCCGCTGGGCGGTTCCGATGAGCTTGATCCTGACGTCAGGATGAACCCTCGAGACCCCGTGGATCGAATGATCCCCCGGACAGTACTCCCCCGGGATGGGACCCAGGCGGGCCGAGACGCCCGCGATCTGAAGCGCCTCGCGCAGCAGCTCGCCGAACTCGGTGAACCTGGCCTGGGAGTGCCGGATCGGATCGGGGTCCGGCTCGATGTGGTCGATGACCAGGGATCCCTGATGATAGGCCGCCGCACGCCCCCCGGCGCGACGCACCAGCGGGGTGAAGCCTTCCTCCTGGCAGACCTGGGCCGCAGCGGCGAAGCCCGGCAGCCGTTCATCCCGCTGCCCGAAGGCCACCGTGGGTTCCGGCCGGTAGAGCCGCAGCAGCGGAGCGATACCAGCTTCGCCCGGTCGGCCCGCATCCCGGGAGCGCTGCGCATCGGGGGTGCGCTGAGCATCCCGGGTGCGGTTCAGCAGAGTCAGTGCCCGCTCAAGATCAGCTTCGGCGCCGCGGCTGGTGTGCTGCCGGTAGACCTGGAGCTGCGCTGCCGCGGTCATGAAAGCTGTGTCATGGAATGGGAGCCGGTCGCTTCGGGATCGTGAGCTGGACAGTTCCACAACTTTACTCCACCGGGCCGCTCCCGTGGGTGGTGCGGATCGTCTGCGCGTCGGAGCAGTGCGGGAGAAGTCCGGCGGCGAGGGCCGCGGCACGCGGCGGCCGTTCACCATGCACGTTCCGCGGCCTCCACGTGCCCGCTCGCGATGGCTGCGCTCAAGGCGCTGTGATCAGTGCGAGTCTGGCCCGCGTAGGCACGCGCGTAGTCCAGGATTCCGTCAGTGAACGCCGTGCCTTTTCCGATGTAGCCGGCGATGGCTTCGGGATCACCGCTGCGCGCATGCGATTTGGCGAGTGCCTGGCCGCACGCACGTGCGAACTGCGGCAGGAAGCCTGCGATCTCGTGTCCGCGCGGGATGACCTTCATGTCGCGGAACTGGCGCACGTAGTAGTCGATGCCGCCGACTCGCATGTGCCCCAGGAAGATGTCGCTGGCTGTCTGCATGAGTCGCTGACCGACCACGATGCGTTCGCCGTGGTTCGCGAACTCGCTGGGACCGAGGAACTGCTCGTATACAGACGCCTCGGCCTGCTTCGCCTGCGAGAAGAGCGGCTGGCGGCCGCTGTCACCTTCAAGCAGGTGCAGCCACACGCGCATGCCGACGCTGCCCACGCCGACGATCTGGCGCACCGAGTCGGCTCGGGTGAACCGGTCGACGAGTCGACGCAGGTGGGGAGGGATGGAGGCCAGGTACGTGTCGTAGACCTCCTCGTAGGCTCTCGTGACCTGCTCGGGGCTCATGTTCTCGTCAACCCGCTTCAGCGGGTCCAGGCGAATGCGGGGTCGTCCGTCCACCTCCTCGACGAGCTGCCGTGCGGCGCCGTGGTGGGTCCGCTTCTTCGCCCGCTTCTCGATGGAGCTGACCGTGACCTCCGCGAAGTCCGAGGCCAGGCCTTTCAGAGGCACGTCGACCGCGATGTGGTCGTACCAGACATCCAGTTCGCCCATGCGGGCGCAGCGCCGCATGGCCTTGCGGTAGCCGTCGACGGCTGCTGCGGCGGAGTCTTCTGCGCACGCGGGGTCGATCGTCTCTGTCTCGACGAGCACGTGGATGCTGGTGGCGAGGCGCTTGAGATCCCATTCGAAGGGACCGGGGAGTGTCTCGTCGAAGTCGCGGGCGTCGAAGAGCAGTCGCCGCTCCGGCGATGCCCAGTAGCCGAAGTTCAGGATGTGTGCGTCGCCGCACATCTGGACTCTCAGTCCAGAGTGCGACGCAGAGGCGAGGTCCGCGGCCATCACGGCGGCGGCCCCGCGCAGGTAGGTCCACGGTGAGGAGGCCATACGTGCGTATCTCAGTGGCAGGAGATCCGGGTCGCGAACGGCATCCTGGGCCCGCAGCCGGTCCAGGGCGGACATCTGACGCACCCGGGGATCCCACGTGGCAGCGGCTCGGCGGGGCGCCACCTTGCGCGCCTCACGTCCGTCGACCGCGTTCGCCGAGGTCCGGTCCGTGGAACGGACGCGTGGGGATGCGGAGTTGTTCATGGTGGGCCTCCCCATGACGGGCTTCTGACGTGTGTTCTCGGCGCTGCTCCACGCCCTTCTCGCGCCGACAGATCCTGCAACGGGATTCTGCACCGTGTTCCCGGCACACGGTCAACCTTCTGCGGGCTCCGGGCCCCTGCCGAGAAAGTTTCCGAGCCGGCTTCTGCGAGAACGGTCATAATGGCTGTTGTAGGCACAGGGTTTGATGCGGATCGTTCCTGGGCGGAAGGAGACGGCCGGTGCTTCTGGGTCGGCACGCGGAGTGCCGCCGGGTCGAGCAGCTGCTGGGCGAGGCGAGGGCCGGGCGCAGCGGCGCGCTCGTGGTGCGCGGCGAGGCCGGCGTCGGCAAGACGGCCCTCTTGGAGCACCTGCACACCAGAGCCCTGGAGCTCGATTTCCGCATCGAGACGTCCACGGGCATCGAGGCCGAGACGCAGTTCGCGTACGCGGGCCTGCATCAGGTGTGTGCTCCCCTGCTGGACCAGTTGCCCACGCTGCCTGAGCCGCAGCAGCTGGCTCTCGGCGTCGCGCTCGGTCGCAGGGCCGGCTCGGCGCCCGACAGGTTCTTGGTGGGCCTGGCAGCTCTGGGGCTGGTCTCCGAGGCAGCGGAGAGCAACGGACTGCTGTGTCTCGTCGACGACGCTCAGTGGCTCGACCCCGCGTCGGCCGAAGTGCTCGCCTTCGTCGCACGCCGGATCGGAGCCGATCGGGTGGCCATGGTGTTCGGCGTCCGCGACGGCGAGCCCGGAGCCACAGTCTTCACCGGCCTGCCTGAACTGCCCCTGAGGAGACTCCGCGACACGGATGCCCGGCTGCTGCTGGACTCGGTCGTCCCGGTGCCCCTCGACAAGGACGTGCGGGAACGGATCATCGCCGAAACGCGCGGCCACCCGCTTGCCCTGGTGGAGCTTCCCACCCACACCCCGCCGGCCCGGCTCGCCGGCGGGTTCCAGCAGCCCGATCTCTCAGACCTCTCCGGTCGCGTCCAGAGCGAGTACCGGAATCGCTCACACGGGCTCCCCGAGGAGAGCCAGAGACTGCTGCTGCTCGCCGCGGCGGACCCGACCGGGGATCCCACGCTGCTCCAGCGCGCCGCCCGTCACTCCGGCATCGCGGCCGACTCGGCTGCCCCCGCCGAGGCGGCCGGACTCTTCGAGATCGGCAGCCGGGTGCGCTTCCGGCATCCGCTCGTGCGGTCGGCCGTCTACACAGCGGCAGGACCGGTCGATCGTCGCCGCGCCCACGCGGCCCTGGCGGCTGTCACCGATCCGGAGTCGGAGCCGGACCGTCGGGCCTGGCATGCGGCCCAGGCGACCCCTGGGGTCGACGAGCGCGTCGCCGGTGAGCTGGAGCGATCGGCCGCCCGCGCCCGAGCCCGCGGAGGCTATGCGGCCGCTGGAGCGTTCCTGCTGCGAGCGACGCAGCTGACCCCGGATCCGGCCGCCCGGGCAGCACGCGCTCTGGAGGCCGCCCGCGCCGTGCACGAGTCAGGCGCCTCGGACACGGCGCTCGATCTGCTCGCGACGGCCGAGGCGGGCCCTCTCGATGGGTTTCAGCGCGCACGTCTGACCCTGCTGCGGGCGCAGATCAGCTTCCATCTGAGTCGAGATCAGACCGTTCCGGAGATGCTCCTGCATGCCTCACGCGACATGGCGGAGTTCGATCCGGACCTCGCTCACGAGACGCATCTCCACGCCCTCGATGCGGCGCTCGTGATCGGTGGTCCGACGGCTCAAGTCGTCGCCGAGACGGCCCTTGCGGACCCCTCACTCGCGCACGTCGGGCGACCGGTGGACCGGCTGCTCGGCGCGCTGTCGGCAACGCTGATCCGAGGATTCGCCGAGGGTGTTCCTCTGCTCCGCGACGCCCTGCGATCGGTGTGCGATGCCGATCCTTCAGATGCCCGGGCACCGGGATACCGGTCCTGGCTCTGGCTGGCGGCGCGCGCCGCCGTCGGCATCCTGGACGACGACCTCGCCTATCGTCTCGCAGAGGCGAACGTCCGCTCGGCCCGGGCGGACGGAGCTCTGTCGGGTCTCGCCAGTGCGCTCAACTTCCACGCCAACATCCTGGCGCTCGGCGGTGAGCTCACCCGCGCCGGTGAGATGGCCGGGCGGTCGATCGCGATCTCGGCATCTACCGGCGGAATGCCGATGCGCCACGCCGAGACCATCGTGTCGGCATGGCGGGGTGACGCTGACACCGTGACCAGGCTGCGGGAGCTCACCTTGCGGGACCGCGGCAATCCCGCCGATGGAGCCGAGGTCGCGCTGGCAGCGTACGCGACCGCTGTGCTGGCCAACGCCCTCGGCGAATACGAGAAGGCGCAGCGCGCCGCGACGATCACATGTGCATGCGTCGCACTGTCGCTGAGCAGCGTCGGCCTGGCAGAGCTGATCGAGGCAGCCACCCGCGCGGGCGATCCGCACAGCGCCGCCGGGGCCCTCGAGGAGCTGAGCACCCGTGCACACGCCTGCCAGACCTCGTGGGCTCGTGGCCTGGAGGCGCGGTCGCGTGCACTGACACTCTCCGGCCCGCCCGCCGAAGTGCAGTATCGCGCCGCCATCGAGCATCTCGAGGCCTCACGACTGACCGGCGAAGCGGCGCGAGCCCATCTCCTCTACGGGGAATGGCTGCGTCGTCAGGGCCGCCGTCAGGAGGCCCGGAAAGAGCTGGGGAGGGCGCACGACCTGCTTTCCCGCATCGGTGCAGACGCCTTCGCGGCCCGAGCGGCTAAGGAGCTCCGCGCGACCGGTGAGCACCCGCGTCGTCGCACGACGCCATCGACCGGCGAGCTCACGGCCCAGGAGCTGCAGGTGGCGAGGCAGGTGGCCACGGGCGCCACCTCTCGGGAAGTGGGTGCGCAGCTGTTCCTGAGTCCCCGCACGATCGAGGCCCACCTCCGGAGCATCTACCGCAAGCTCGGGATCAGGTCGCGTCGCGAGCTGAGGGACTTCCCGCTGTCCTGATGCCCGTGCTGGCGCGCGCGTGCTGCGATTCCTCCGCGTGGCCGCGGCGGGTGCCGCGCCGTGATCGGGGACGACGTTTCTCCTCTGGGTTCGGCAGCGCGATCGTCGAGTCGAACTCGCTGATGACAAGCGCGGCGGTGCTCGCGAAGCCGGCGGCGATCGTGATGACCAGTGAGGGGATGTACTCAGAAGGCGCCGGGGTCCATCCGCCGATGAGCCACGGCAGGACGAAGGCGATGAGGACCGCGACGGTCGTGATCCATTCATTCAGGATCAGCGGCATCGATGAGCCGGCGCCGCCCTGAGTCACGATCTGCCGCACAGTGCCCACCGTGGCGGCGAGCAGCATGGTGATGAGCGCGAGGAACGTCAGGGCACCCCAGATCGGCTCGGCGAAGACCAGCACGAGCGGCAGGAGCAGCGGAAGCGAGTAGGCGACGAACACCCACCGCACGGCCACGCGCATATACCGGTCGATCGGGATCGTCTTGCTCGTCGCCGACCGGTAGTGGGACAGGTCCAGGTAGAAGAAGACTCCGACGATGAAGGTGCCGAGGAGAGTCGCCGAGACTCCGGAGACGGCGAGCAGGAATTCCGCGACGTCAACGGGCATCGGTCGATTTCGCGGATCGCTGGGAGCCGTCGTGCGGATCAGACATGAGTTCCCTCTCGAATGCTCATGCGGTCGTCCTCCGCTGCATCGACTCGGGCCTGCAACAGTTCACGCGCGATCAGACTCGCACGGAAGAACACGTCAAGCTGCGCCGAGTTGTAGAGGTCTGCGATGGCTTCCGAGATCGTCCGCCGCACCACGGATTCACTCCTCGACAGACGCTCGGACTGGTTCAGAAGCCAGGGATAATCGGCCAGATTCTGAGCAAGGACCGGTGCGAGAAGCTGTACGAGACGTTCACGGCTCGCCTCGTCGGCGTCCGGCGGCAGTCGGTCGATCTGGGCGCCGACCCGGTCGATCGTCTCGTCGACCTCCACCATGCGTCGCAGGTCGGCCATGGCCTGTGCGTCATAGAGCTGGCCTGAGATGTGCAGGATCGAACGATCCGACTCCGACAGCCGGGATGCCACTGATTCGAAACCGGCCGGCGCATCGGCGGGGGCGTCCTCTCGAAGAATCGCGGTGAGGTCGGCTTGCGCCTGCTGGAGCCGCTCGATGCCCGCCACCAGCTCCGCATCCAACTCGCGCAGAACCTCCTGGCCGCCCTCGCTGCCGGCCTTGACGGCACCGACCTGCCCGAGCGGAAGACCCAGGTCTACGAGCCGACGGATCTTCAGCAGCTGCACGAGGTGTCTGACTCCGTACTGCTTGTATCCGTTGGTTCTCCGCTCAGGCTCCTCGAGAAGCCCGAGACGGTGATAGTGCCGGACCGTGTTCACGGTCGTCGACGCCATGTCTGCGATCTCACTCGTACTCCACGCCATGGTGCACCTCCCCGTCAGGTGCCTCGCGTGGTGACACCCGTGACCTGAAGACCGATGATCAGGCAGCCCAGCGCGGCGGCCGCCGTGACGCCGTTCTCCGGGGATTCGTGGTTCGCGTTCGAGGCGCCGGGCGGCCTGCGTTCCGACCTGGCGGAGATCGTTGAGACCGGGCGGATTCTCGTAATGTCCGGGTACTCGCTCATGAGCCGTCTCCTTCTGAGTGGACCGTTCTGCACGGTCGCCGGTGTTCACCACAGGATCGCATCAGCGAGATTCGTCTCGCGTCGGTGAAACTCACCTAACTGGCGGAGCACGGATCGTGTGGAGATCCATCGCTGGATCGACTGGACGTCAGAGCTGTTCCGGGTACGGCGAGCAGCACCGCTTCCGCTGCGCTGACGTCGCCCCCTCCGCGACCCAGTCGCGTCACCCGATGCCCGGCGCGCTCCCACAGGTCGGCGAGTCCACCGCCGATGTTTCCTCGGCCGATCACGGTGATGTCCATGCTTGTCTTCTCCTCATCCGATGCACGAGCTTGCGGAGTAGTCGAGGGCAGCCGATCCGTGCTCGAGGTGACCGAGGATATTCGCAGGCCCCACGAACGGGTAGTCCTGGTCGTCCTTGTCCTCCTCGGTCATGTCGAAGAGGGCGCGAAAAAGGCCCGAACCCACGAGATCTCGCGGGTTCGGGCCCCTGACCAGCTGCTTCGCCGGGCCTAGAGAGAAGTCGTCAGAAGTCCCAGTCGTCGTCCTCGGTCTCCTCGGCCTTGCCGATCACGTAGGAGGACCCGGAGCCGGAGAAGAAGTCGTGATTCTCATCGGCGTTGGGGCTCAGCGCGGAGAGGATCGCGGGGTTCACGTCGGTGAGCTCCTTGGGGAACATCGCCTCGTAGCCCAGGTTCATCAGGGCCTTGTTGGCGTTGTAGTGCAGGAACTTCTTGACGTCCTCGCTGAGGCCCACGCCGTCGTAGAGGTCGTGGGTGTACTGCAGCTCGTTCTCGTAGAGCTCGTACATCAGCTCGTAGGTGTAGTCCTTGAGCTCCTGCTGACGTTCCGGGGTCTCGCGCTCCAGGGCGCGCTGGTACTTATAGCCGATGTAGTAGCCGTGCACGGCTTCGTCGCGGATGATCAGCCGGATGATGTCTGCGGTGTTGGTCAGCTTCGCACGCGAGGACCAGTGCATGGGCAGGTAGAAACCGGAGTAGAACAGGAAGGACTCCAGGATGGTGGAGGCCACCCGCTTCTTCAGTCCGTCGTCGCCGTGGTAGTAGTCCATGACGATCTGCGCCTTGCGCTGCAGGTTCGCGTTCTCCTTGGACCAGCGGAACGCCTCGTCGATCTCCTTGGTGGAGCACAGCGTGGAGAAGATCTGCGAGTAGGACTTGGCGTGGACCGATTCCATGAAGGAGATGTTGGTCAGCACCGCCTCCTCGTGCTGGGTCAGCGCGTGCGGGATCAGCGCCACTGCACCGACGGTGCCCTGGATGGTGTCCAGCAGGGTGAGTCCGGTGAAGACCCGCATGGTGAGGGTCTTCTCCTCCTCGGTCAGCGTGGCCCAGGATTGGACGTCGTTTGACAGCGGGATCTTCTCCGGCAGCCAGAAGTTGTTGACCAGCCGGTTCCAGACCTCGCTGTCCTTCTCGTCCTGGAGGCGGTTCCAGTTGATCGCCTCGACGTGCTCGAGGAGCGCTTTGGATGGTGTCAACGTCAGGAGTCTCTTTCTAGAGGAAGCGGGGTTCCGGGATGGGCGGTGATGATCACAGCCCCGATGGGACCAGGGGTCACAGCATGCAGGAGACGCAGCCGTCGACCTCGGTGCCTTCCAGCGCGAGCTGGCGCAGGCGGATGTAGTAGAGGGTCTTGATGCCCTTGCGCCATGCGTAGATCTGCGCCTTGTTGATGTCGCGGGTGCTGGCGGTGTCCTTGAAGAACAGCGTCAGGGACAGGCCCTGGTCCACGTGCTGGGTGGCAGCGGCGTAGGTGTCGATGATCTTCTCGTACCCGATCTCATAGGCATCCTGGTAGTACTCCAGGTTGTCGTTGGTCAGGTATGGCGCCGGGTAGTAGACGCGCCCGAGCTTGCCCTCTTTGCGGATCTCGATCTTCGAGGCCACCGGATGGATCGAGGAGGTCGAGTTGTTGATGTAGGAGATCGAACCGGTGGGCGGGACGGCCTGCAGGTTCTGGTTGTAGATGCCGTGGGCCATGACCGAGGCCTTGAGCTCCGACCAGTCGGCCTGGGTCGGGACGGCCACGTGGCTGAACAGCGTGCGGACCTTCTCGGTGGCCGGGGCCCATTCCTGCTCGGTGTACTTCGTGAAGAACTCACCGGACGCGTACTGCGAGTTCTCGAAGCCGTCGAACCGCTGGCCGGTCTCGATGGAGATCTGGTTCGAGGCGCGCAACGCGTGGTAGAGCACCGTGTAGAAGTAGATGTTGGTGAAGTCGATACCCTCGTCGGATCCGTAGTAGACCCGTTCCCGCGCCAGGTAGCCATGCAGGTTCATCTGGCCCAGCCCGATGGCGTGGGAGCGCCGGTTGCCCTCAGCGATGGAGGGGACCGAGTTGATGTAGGACATGTCCGAGACGGCCGTCAGCGTGCGGATCGCGGTCTCGATGGTCTGCCCGAAGTCCGGGGAGTCCATCGCTTTGGCGATGTTCATCGAACCCAGGTTGCAGGAGATGTCCTTGCCGATCTCGGAGTAGCTCAGGTCGTCGGCGTACTCGCTGGGTTCCGAGACCTGCAGGATCTCCGAGCAGAGGTTCGACATGGAGATCCGTCCGGCGATCGGGTTGGCACGGTTCACCGTGTCTTCGAACATCACATACGGGTAGCCGGACTCGAACTGGATCTCGGCCAGGGTCTGGAAGAATTCGCGGGCGTTGATCTTGGTCTTGCGGATCCGCGCGTCGTCGACCATCTCGTGGTACTTCTCGGTCACCGAGATCTCGCTGAACGCCTTGCCATAGACGCGCTGGACGTCGTAGGGGCTGAACAGGTACATCGGCTCGTTCTTCTTGGCGAGCTCGAAGGTGATGTCGGGGACGACGACCCCGAGTGAGAGCGTCTTGATCCGGATCTTCTCGTCCGCGTTCTCGCGCTTCGTGTCGAGGAAGCGGAAGATGTCAGGGTGGTGGGCGTTGAGGTAGACCGCGCCGGCGCCCTGGCGTGCGCCGAGCTGGTTGGCGTAGGAGAAGGAGTCTTCCAGAAGCTTCATCACCGGGATCACGCCGGAGGACTGGTTCTGGATGTGCTTGATCGGGGCGCCGTTCTCCCGGATGTTGGTCAGCGAGAGGGCCACACCTCCCCCGCGCTTGGAGAGCTGCAGGGATGAGTTGATGGCGCGCGCGATGGACTCCATGTTGTCTTCGATGCGCAGCAGGAAGCAGGAGACCAGCTCGCCGCGCTGCTTCTTCCCGGAGTTCAGGAAGGTCGGGGTCGCGGGCTGGAACCGGCCGGAGATCATCTCGTCGACCATCTTCGTCGCCAGCTGCTCGTCGCCGCGGCCCAGGTGCAGCGCGACCATGGTGACCCGGTCCTCGTAGCGCTCCAGGTAGCGGTCGCCGTCGAACGTCTTCAGCGCGTAGGAGGTGTAGAACTTGAAGGCGCCCAGGAAGGTGGGGAAGCGGAACTTCGCGGCGTAGGCGCGGTCGAAGATGGCGCGGATGAACTCCTTGGAGTACTGCTCCAGGGTCTCGGGCTCGTAGTAGTCGTTCTCGACCAGGTAGCCCAGCTTCTCTTCCAGGTTGTGGAAGAACACGGTGTTGGTGTTCACGTGGTCCAGGAAGTACTGGCGGGCTGCGAGCTGGTCGGCCTCGAACTGGATCTCACCCTCGGGGCCATAGAGGTTGAGCATGGCGTTGAGCTCGTGGTAGCTCAGACCCTGCCACTGGGCAGGCATGACTTTGGCCAGCGGTGCGTCCATGGAGTCCCTGCCGTGCTGGGTCTGTGCGCTGCTCGCCGCGTTCAGCGGCTTGGTTGCTGTTTCCAAAACTCTTCCAATCCCATCTCGACCGTGGCCACGTCTTCGGGTGTGCCCATCAGTTCAAATCTGTACAGGTGAGGCACTCGGCACTTGGCGGCGACGATGTCACCTGCGATGCAGTAGCTCTCATGAAAATTAGTGTTGCCCGCGCCGATGACTCCGCGCAGGAGGTTTCTGTTGGACTCGACGTTGAGGAACTTGATCACCTGCTTCGGCACCGAGCCTTCACCGCCGTCGGCGCCGTAGGAGGGAAGGACCAGGACGAAGGGCTGCTCCGCCGCGAGGGTCTCATCCTTGGTGCGCAGCGGGAGTCTCGCGATCTCCCCCGCCCCGCGCTGAAGCTTCTCCACGAACCGGTGCGTGTTGTTCGACACCGAGGAGAAGTAGATCAGCCTTGCCGTGGTGTTCACGGCTGCATCAGGCGACCGAGCTGATCGCAGCGTGCTGAACGGCCAGCTCGGAGATCTTGTCGGGGCGGAATCCGGACCAGTGGTCGGACTCGGTGATGACCACAGGAGCCTGCATGTAGCCCAGGCCGCGCAGCCGCTCGAGGGCCTCAGCATCCTGGGTGATGTCGACGGTCTCGTAGGTCACGCCGTTCTTGTCCAGGGCGCGGTAAGTGGCGTTGCACTGGACGCAGGCGGGCTTGGTGTAGACAGTGACAGACATGAGGCTCTCCGATTCAAACGTGACGTTCTTGCGATGCCTCAATACTACATCTTGGGTCCGGAGATATCAGCAGACACTAGATGCTGTACTTGCACTGCTGTAGTTCTCCACCGGCTCTCCACAGGACCTGTGGACCGTGACTCCCCTGCGGTGACGCGGAAGCGGCACCCCCGCAGGGTCTTCCTCCACAGCTGTGGAGGCCGGTACTCCCGAGAAAAGTTTCTCTTCACATTCGCGTGTCTCGGCGTGTCCCCACTGCTCGAACAGGAAGATGTTGCGTCGACACCTGCTGCTTTTCACCAGATGTTGTGGTTGGGATCTCATCGTCGACCCTGTCGACCCTGTTGACGCTGCGCGCGGGCCCGGCTCTCCGGTCGTCACGGGCCCAAGATTCTCGAGCTCGGATTCTCGAGCCCGCCCTCGCGGTGCCTCCAGCCTATCGGCACTGGCGTTCTCGGCGCTGGCGACGATTCCGTCGAGGGACTTCACAGACTGGGCACCTAGGGTCGAGAATCGAAGGACCGGTCCCGTGACCGGCGTCTCGCGCTCCCGGGCCGCGAGCCCCTGAAACCCCCGAGGAGAACTTCCCCCATGTCCGCTGGACACGCTCCTGCCACTGACAACCAGTTCCTGCCCGTCGACTCCCCCGAAGAGGTCTCGCTGACCGTCGGGGGCCGCGTGCTGCCGGGGAAGGACCTGACCAAGCAGACGCCCTCGGCGAGGAAACCGCAGCGCAGCGAGTCCGACGTCTACCGCCAGCTGCTCTCAGAGCTGCACAGCAGCGCCGGCGACGAGAACAGCGGCATGGCCGTCCGCATGGTCGACATCCGTCGGCAGCTCACCGAGTTCCAGCTGCACTACAAGTTCGGCATGGACGAGGTGCTGACCAAGATCAACGTGCTGCGTGAGGAGTTCGAGCACACCCGCGACTACTCCCCCATCGAGCACGTGAACTACCGGCTGAAGTCCCTCGACCGGATCCTGGACAAGGTGCAGCGCTACGGCGCCGAGCCCACGCTCGAGAGCATCCGACACTCCATCCGGGACATCGCGGGGATCCGGATCACCTGCTCCTTCGTCTCCGACGCCTACTGGGTCGCGGAGATGCTGTGCAGTCAGCCGGACCTCCGGGTCGTCGAGGTCAAGGACTACATCCGCACGCCCAAGGTCAACGGGTACCAGAGCCTGCACGTGATCGTGCAGGTCCCGGTCTTCCTCTCCAACCGGACCGAGTTCGTCTACGTGGAGGTCCAGATCCGCACCGTCGCGATGGACTTCTGGGCCTCGCTGGAGCACAAGATCTACTACACCTACGACGGCGAGGTGCCCGGCGACATCCTCGACGAGCTCCGTGACGCCGCGGTCAAGGCCGCCGCGCTGGACCAGCAGATGGCCTCGATCCGGGACCGGGTCACCGCGCTGAAGGATCAGGCGCCGGTCTCCGGCCAGGGCGCCACCGGACCGACCCCCCGGGACCGAGCCACCACCGGAGCCTGGTTCCCCTCCGATGACGCGATGGGGACCACCTGGAACTGGGAGGACATCGCCAAGCACGCCGGCGGGCCGCACGAGGCCCCGCAGAGCTGACGCGTCGGTGCCCACCGGGCAGAGCCGCTCCAGGGCCCGTGGCGGTGAAGGTGGATCGGAATCGTCAGGCCCAGAGCTGGGCGAAGTGCTGGATCGGGCCGTGGCCCTGGCCGACGTCGAGGCGTTCAGAGTCCTGAAGCGCGGCGGTCATCCAGTCCTTGACCACTGGCAGCGCGGTGGACCAGCTGTGGCCGCGCGCGGCGAGGGTGGCCAGCGCCGCCGAGACCGAGCATCCGGTCCCGTGGGTGTTCTGCGTATGGATCCGCGGTGAGAGGAACTGCTCCTCCTCGGGACGCACGCCTGCGCGCTGTGGGTAGACCAGCGTGTCGACGACGCGCTCCTGGGCCGAGGCATCGTCGAGGTGTCCGCCCTTGGCCAGCACCACCACGTGATGCTCATCGGCGACGGTGCGGGCCTGGGAGATCAGCCCCGTGGGATCACTCGCGGGCTCGGCTCCGGCCAGCAGGGCGAGTTCCGGCACGTTGGGGGTGATCAGGTCCGCCCGGTGCAGGAACGCGATCAGCGCAGACTCGGCGGCGGCGTCGAGCAGCCGGTCCCCCGAGGTGGCGACCATGACCGGGTCCAGCACCAGCACGGGCCCGGAGCCGTCGACGTGACCCCCGCCGATGTGGTCGCCAGCGCCGCCACCCCGGGCGCCGCCGAGAGAATCGAGCCACTGGCCCACGGTGGTGATGATCTCCTCGGTGCCGAGCATCCCGATCTTGATGGCGTCCAGCGCGACGTCGTCGGAGACGGCGTCCAGCTGGGCGCGCAGGAAGCTCGCCGGGGGCAGGTGGATCTCCCGCACTCCCCGGGTGTTCTGGGCCACCAGGGCGGTGACCACGCACATCCCGTATCCCCGATGCGCGGCAAAGCTCTTCAGGTCCGCCTGGATCCCGGCGCCGCCGGTGGGGTCGGTGCCGGCGATCGAGAGGATATTGGGGATGCTGCGCGGTGACGTGGTGCTCATGGCTCCATGCTAATGGGCCCGCACGGCTCCCATCGGCTGCTTGCCTCGACGGGCCCGCACTGGGCCAGGCTCGGGTCAGGCTCGGGGTGGTCCCAGGTCAGTCGATCACGGTGTGGCTTCCCACGCGCCGGTCATCGTCGGCACCGGTGACCTCTCCTGTCTCGTAGTCGACCTCGAGCGCCTGGACCGAGCCGAAGCCGCCCCATTCATCGGGCCAGATCTGCAGCTCCCAGCCGAGGTCCTCGAGCGCCTCACGGGTCTCCTCCTCGGGCTCATCGTCGAGGACCAGAAGCTCGTCCTCCCCGAGGAGGCGGAAGCGAAGCCCGTCCACGGCCTCCTGAAGCGGCGCATCCTGCAGCCCCCACTGGGTGAGCACAGTGCCCATGATGTTCAGGATCTGGTGACCACCCGGGGTGCCGATGCCCAGCACCGGGCGCTGCTGATCGTCGAGGACGATCGTGGGCATCGACCAGGTCACGGACTTCCGACCGGCCTCCGGCTGGTTCGCCGGGGAATCCACGGCGTCGAACCGGCTGAGCTGGTTGTTCAGGAAGAAGCCTCCGCTGACCTCACCCGCTCCCCAGAAGTTCGTCAGGGTATTGGTCATCGAGACCATGATGCCGTCATCGTCGATCACCGAGATATGCGTGGTGTTGGCATCCTCCGGGGCGTCCGCCTCAGACTGGGCCGGCTCCCCGGAGACCTCGGCGCGAGGCTGCTCCTCGGTGCCCTGGGCGGCATCCTGCGGCGCGGACTGCGTGGAGATCTCGATCGCGGCGTTGGACTCCTCGTCGGTGATCTCCTCCACGGGGACCTCCACAAAGGCGGGGTCGCCGATCTCGGTGAGCACCGTCTCCTCCGCGACCAGCCAGGCCTCGGAGAGGGTCTGGATGTACTCCACGGAGCCGGGTTCCAGCTCGGCGATGCCCTGGGACTCGGCGATCTGGAGCAGCTGCACCAGAGCCGGGCCGGGCAGCGCGGGTGCGGCGGCAAGGATCTCGTAGTCGCCGAACTCTCCGGAGACCGGCTCAGACGCGGTGACCTCGTACCCCGCGAGGGTCTCTGCGTCGATGCCGTCGACCTGGGTCAGCTGTTCGGCGAGGCTGCCGGTGTAGAAGGACTCCCAGCCCTCCGCCGCCAACGTCTCCAGAGTCCCGGCGAGTTCGGTCTGGACCAGCTGTTCCCCGGACTCCACCGGCTCGCCGTCGACCTCGAAGGGTTCGACCCCCTCGATGGCCTCGGGGCCGAGGTCCTCGGTCATCCGGCTGGACAGGAAGTCATAGACCTCGAAGCCCTCGGAGGCGAGCTGCTGGGCGGGCTGGATCAACCGATCCCACTCCAGACTGCCGTGCTCCTGGTGCAGGCGTCCCATGCCGGCGACGAAGCCTGGCGCCCCGATCCCGGTCTCGGGGATCTCCCCGTCCACGCCGACCATCTCGCGATAGTCGTAGAAGAGCGGTTCGCCGTTCTGCCCGGCGATGACCACCGAGCCGCCCCCGCCGAGGCCCGAAGCGAAGGGCTCCACCACCGACATCGCGAAGGCGGCGGCGATCGCAGCATCGATCGAATTGCCGCCGTCGGCGAGTACCTGTTCTCCGGCCTCGACGGCGAGCGGATGCCCGGCGCTGACACCCTGCTGGGTGAGCGTGTCCTCCACGGGTTCAGGGGTGCTGGTGGGCTCCTGCGGCTCCTCGCTGGGCGCCGGCGGCGGGGGCGGGGGCGGCTCCTCCTCAGCGGCGCATCCGGCGAGCAGCCCGAAGGTGGCCAGCATCGCGGTGGTCTGCGCCGCTCTCCGCCCGCCCGTCGCAAGACGAGCGGAATGCGTGCCGCTCGGGTGGCGTCTCGGCGCGTGGTCGTGCGGCAGGCGGTTCTTGGGCTTCATGTTTCGTCTCCCTCAGGAAGGCGTCGACTTCTGTTCCATGGATGATCCGGGCTTGGCTCGGCGTGGGTAGGGCCGGGTGAGCTGCCGGCGGCGGTGACGTTCGGGAACGCGGTAGCTGACCCGCAGAAAGGCCGGGGTCTTGCGCAGCAGCGCTTCCAGCGGGCCGTAACGGAAGTTCGCCATCCACACGACGGCGAAGAGGATCAGTCCCAGCATGATCGCGCAGCTGATCAGGAAGCCCTGCAGCGGATCCTGGGGGCCGGGATAGATGAAGAGCGCGATGACCAGCAGGTGCGCGGTATAGGCCGTCAGCGGCATCTGTCCGGCGACGACCAGCAGCCGGATCCGCTGGTTGAAGTACGGCACGACGAGGAGCAGGATCCCCAGCAGCATCACGGCGGTGCCGCTGGCGCTGATCAGCCACAGCGGCATCTGGGAGTGCCCGACGGCGGAGATCATCCGGTCGAATCCGACCTCCGTGGTGTCGGGCTCGCCGAGGACCCGCACCAGCACCTCGGAGGCCCCGAAGGCGCCGAACCCGGCGATGGCGCCCACATAGATCAGGCGCCGCTGCACCTTGACGTTGCCCAGGGGCTGGCGGCCCAGCCAGACCCCGAGGAAGAAGGGAGCGATCCAGACCACCAGCGGGTAGGGCCCCGAGATCAGGATGGCGCCGAGGATCTGGAGCGGCGAGTCCCCGATCTGAGCCGGTTCGATGTGGAAGTCGGTGCGCTGCCGCGCCAGGATCCATAGCACGGGGCCCAGCAGCGCTGAAGCGGTGGCGGAGAAGAACAGCCACCGGGTGGACATCCTGACCATGAACGCTGCCAGGAAGAACAGCGCCGCGTAGGTGGAGAGGATCACGTTGACCCCGTGCTCCAGGGTCTGCAGTCCCAGCCCCAGTCCCAGCAGCAGCAGGCCGCGCCAGAGGAGCGTGCTGCGTCGGGTGATGCCCTTGGTCAGTGACCGGCGCGCCAGGAAGGTCACCCCGATTCCGGCGAGGACCACGAAGAGGATCGAGGCCCGGCCGTTGAGCGCCCGCACGATCCAGGAGGCCCAGCCGTCGTCGTTATAAGGACCGACGTTGACGATGATCATGCCGAACACTGCGGCGGCGCGCGCCACGTCGAGGGCATACAGACGACTCAGTCCGCGAGCTTGGGAGCTCAGCATGCGGCAGGGTCCTCCTCGCCAGAGCGGTCAAGTACTTCAGAACTGTACCTCTCGGTCGTGTCCGTTGGCTCCATGTCCGCTCTCCGGCCAGTCGGGTCTCAGAGCAGCACGGCGCCGAGCAGGCCGGCCGCGATCACCACGGCCCAGGCCGGGACACGCCAGCTGTTCAGCGCCACGAAGGCCAGCACCGCGAGCACCAGCGCCTCGATCCCCACCTCGAGCACCCCAGCGGTGAAGACCGGGGTGTAGAGCGCGGCGGCCAGGATGCCCACGACGCCGGCGTTGACCCCCATCAGCGCCTTCTGCGCCGATACGTTGCCGCGCAGCCGTTCCCAGAAGGGCAGCGCCGCGATCACCAGGAGCCCGGCGGGCAGGAAGATCGCCAGCACCGCGACGGCGGCGCCGAGCAGGCCGGAGGGCTCGCCGGTGCTGGAGGCGCCCAGGAACCCGGCGAAGGTGAACAGCGGTCCCGGGACCGCCTGGGCGGCGCCGTAGCCGGCGAGGAAGACCTCCGGGTCCACCAGGGTGGGCACGGTCTCAGCCTGCAGCAGCGGCAGCACCACGTGTCCACCGCCGAAGACCAGCGACCCGGCCCGGTAGAAGGAGTCGACCATCGCCGCCCATCCCGCTCCGGTGAGGGCGGCAAGCACCGGCAGACCGGCCAGCAGCGCGAAGAACAGGCTCAGGGCGGTCCAGGAGGCGCGCCGGGAGACCCGCACCGGGAAGGCATCCTTCGCCTCGGGTCCTGTCTCCGGGCCGGGCAGCCAGATGAACCCGATGATCCCAGCGAGCAGGATCGCGCCGACGGTGATGAAGGGGTTCGGGACCAGCAGCACCAGGACCATCGCGGCAGCGGCGATGGACGCGCGGGGAGCGTCCGGGGTCAGCGTCTTGGCCATCGAGAGCACCGCGTGGGCCACCACGGCCACCGCGGCCGCCTTGAGCCCATCGATCCAGCCCGCCTCGGCGAGGTTCCCGGCATGCTGAACCCCCAGCGCGAAGGCCACCAGCAGCACGACCGAGGGCATGGTGAACGCGAACCAGGCGGCGATCATGCCGGGGTAGCCGGCGCGCTGCAGACCCAGGGCCATGCCCACCTGGCTCGACGCCGGGCCGGGCAGAAACTGACACAGACCCACGAGGTCGGCGTAGGCCTTTTCGGTCAGCCAGCGGCGCCGGGTGACGAAGGCTTCGCGGAAGTAGGCCAGGTGGGCCACGGGCCCCCCGAAGGAGGTCAGCCCGAGTCGCAGGAAGACGAGGAACACCTCTGCCACGGTGCCGGGGTGTCGGGGGGCGGCGGGGCCGGCGTCGTCCGTCGAATGCTCAGTCATCAGCGCACACACTCGGGCAGGAAGGTTAACAGCAGTTGAACAGACCCGGTCAGCCGGTTGGTACTGTTCAGCCCACGCGACTCTTGGGAATGAGGACATCTATGAGAATCTCTGCCGAGGCTCTGGCTCCGCTACTGCACGGCGCACTGGAGCATGAGGTCACCTCGCGGGGTCTGCTGCCCTGGCGGCTGCCTGCCGCCGCTCGGCGACAGACCACCGACCCTGGGGTCGCGCGCGTGGCGGCAGAGCCCAGCGGGGTCCACCTCGACTTCCGCACCGAGGCCACCAGCATTGTGCTCCTCACCCACCCCACCCGAGAGCTCACCGGCGACGAGCCCGTCGACGCCGCCGTGTATGACGTGGTCGTGGACGGAGAGCTCTATGCCCAGCTGCGCTCGCCGGTGCAGGGCGTCGGCACCACCCGTCGCGGCGACCCGATCACCGGCGAGACCTCCAGCACCACCGGGGAGGACGCCCGGATCGAGCTGCCCCCGCTGCCGCCGGGCGCCCACGAGGTGCAGATCTGGCTGCCGCACGAGGAGCGGACCGAGCTGATCGGGCTTGAGTCCGACGCTGAGCTGGGCCCCGCTGTGTCCGCGGGGAAGACCCGCTGGCTGCATCACGGCAGCTCGATCAGCCACGGCTTCGCCGTCTCCCACCCGACCGGAACCTGGCCCGTGGTCGCCGCCCGCACCGCCGGGGTCCGGCTCACCAACCTCGGGCTCGCCGGCCAGGCGATGCTCGACCCCTTCACCGCACGGACGATCCGCTCGGCGGAGGCCGACGTGATCAGTCTCAAACTGGGGATCAACATCACCAACGGAGACACCATGCGGCTGCGCACCTTCATCCCGGCGGTGCACGGCTTCCTCGACACGATCCGCGAGGGCCGCCACGAGCAGACCCCGCTGCTGCTGATCTCCCCGCTGCACTGCGCGATCCAGGAGACCCGGCCCGGCCCGCTGCAGATGGAGCTGCGGGAATCCGGGCCTCGCTTCACCTCGATGGGCAGCCTGGAGGAGGTGGCCTCCGGCAAGCTCACCCTGCAGGTGATCCGCCGCACGCTGCACGAGATCGTTCAGCTGCGCCGTGAAGAAGATCCGGCGCTGCACTTCCTCGACGGCCTGGAACTCTTCGGGGAAGCCGACGAGGCCGAGCTGCCGATGAGTGATCAGCTGCATCCCGACACCGCGGCGCACCGGCGCATCGGACAGCGCTTCGCAAATGTTGCACTCGCCCCCGGGGGGCCGCTGAACCTGGAATGATCGAAGGCGTGCTTCTGCAAGATATGCCTCCCCGCGCCTGGATCGCCACCGCCCTGCAATGGGTCCGTACGATCGCGCTGACCACGCTGTTCCTCGCGCTCGGGCGTGTGCTTGATGCCGCGCTCAATGATGCCGAGACCACCGGCGCGCTGATCCTCGGCGCGGTCGCCGGCGCGGTGGCGGTGACCTGTTCGGGCATCGCCGCGGCTGTGCCCCCGCGGCTGCGCGCGGTGGAGGAGCGGCGTTGGCGCGGCAGCGGAATCCGGGCGGCGCTTGGCCGTGACCCGTCGGCCGCCGCGTCTGGCCCTGCGTCTGGGGCCCCGCGATCCTCATCGTCCGCGCACGCCGGCACCGGTGGTCGCCCCGGTGCAGCGCGACGCGGAGCCGGCCGACCCGGCACGGGTGAGGCCGACCTGCTCACCGGCGGCGTCGAGCGGATCGCGGAGTATCGCGCGGAGTTCCTCGGCCCGGCGCTGGCCGCCTTCACCGCCCCCGCGCTGGTGCTGCTGATGCTGGGCATCTTCGTGGACCCGGTGATCGCTGTCGTCCTGCTGGTACTGGTGCTGCTGGTCCCGGTGCTGGTCCGGTTCTTCCTCGCACGCTTCCGCGGGCCCACCGCCGCCTATCGGCGCCTCGCCGGGCAGGCCACGGCGAAGTTCCAGGAGGTATTGCGCTCGCTCGGCGGCCTGGTCCTGCTCGGCGCCGAGGACGCCGGCCGGCGCAGCGTGGCCGAAGCCGCAGCGGCCCTGCGCGTCCAGGCGGTGGCACTGCTCAAGCGCAGCCAGCTGATGATCCTGGTCAACGATGCGCTCTTCTCCCTGGTGATGATCACCGCCGCCGTCGGCCTGGCTCTCTGGCGCTTCGATGACGGAATGATCACCGCCGGCGGGTTCCTCGCCGTCGTGCTCCTCGCCACGCTGCTCTACGAACCGATCGACAAGCTCGGCCGCTCCTTCTACGTGGCCATGGCCGGACGGACCCAGCAGGGACTGTTCACCCAGACCCTCACGACCCCGGCTGATCCTGCTGCGGCAGAGACACCGAATATGACGCCAAGCGAGACGTCGACCGAGCCTGCCTCCGGATCCGCCGAGCTGCTGCGGCTGGAGAACCTCGGCGTGGAGCGCGGCGGGAGCAGCGTGCTGCGCGGGGTCACACTCAGCGTCCCGCGCGGTGCCGCCATCGCCGTCGTCGGACCCTCCGGTGCGGGCAAGTCCACGCTGGCCGCAGTGCTGCAGGGGCTGCTCCCGGCAGCATCGGGTCAGCTGCTGCTCGAAGGACGCCCGGCCGATTCCGCGGCCCTGCAGCAGGCGGCGGTCACCGTGCCGCAGAAGCCGTTCATCTTCTCCGGAACCGTGGCGGAGAACCTCCGGCTGGCCCTCCCGGAGGCCACCGAGGATCAGCTGTGGGAGGTGCTCGCGCGGGCGCGCCTGGACGCGGAGATCGCAGCGAAACCCCACGGCCTGGACACCCAGGTCGGCGAGGACGGCGGCTCCCTCTCTGGGGGACAGATCCGCCGCCTCGCGATCGCCCGTGCGCTGCTCTCCGGCGCGAAGCTGCTGATCCTCGACGAACCCACCGCGGACCTGGACCGCCGCGCCGAACGCCTGGTCGATGAGTCCCTGCGCAGCCTCGCCGGAGAGCACACGCTGATCCTCATCGCCCACCGGCTCGCGACCACCCGCTGGGCCGACCAGGTCCTGGTGCTCGAGGCCGGAGAGACCGCGGCACTGGGCACTCCCGAAGAGCTGCTCGCCCAGACCGGCTACTACGCGCAGGCCACTGCAGGAGAAGGAGAAGACCGATGATCGCTCACCTGCTGAAACTGGCCCGGGGCTCGGCGGGGCTGCTGGCGCTCTCTGCGTTCGCCCGCACACTGACCCTGCTCTGCGGCGCCGCGCTGCTCCTCTACCCGGCCTGGCTGGTCGGACGGCTCGCCGACGACCAGGACATCCCGCCGCTGGGCACGGTCATCGCGGTGATGATCGCCCTGGCCGCGGCCAAGGGTCTCACCCGCTACGCCGAGCAGCTCTCCGGGCACACCGCGGCCTTCGCGCTGCTGGAGCAGCTGCGGGTCCGGCTCTACGAGAAGCTCATCCCGCTGGCCCCGGCGGTCACCGCCTCGCGGGGCAGCGGCCGGCTGCTCTCGGCAGCCACCCGCGACGTGGACCGGGTGGAGGTCTTCTTCGCGCACACCCTGGCCCCGGTGGTGACAGCGGTGCTGATCCCTGCCGCCGCCGTCGTACTCACCTGGAGCCTGACCGGGTCCGCGCTCGGAGGCGCGCTGCTGCTGATCTACCTGGCCGCTGCCGCCACGCTGATCGGCATCGGACGCCGCGGCGGACGCGCGACCAGCACCGCCCAGGTCCGCGCACGGGGTGCGCTGGCCCAGGAGATCAGCGATGACCTGCGCGGCCGTGCGGAGATCACGATCTTCGGCGCGCAGGAGCAGCGCGCCCAGCGGGTCGACCGGCTCGGCGCGCAGATCGGCGCAGGCTCCCGCGGCGCCTCGGTGCTGCAGGGACTCCGTGCGGCAGCGGGCCAGGGATGGCAGGTGCTCGCGCTGTTCGTCCTGCTGCTGCTCGGGCTGCCGCAGGCCCAGGACGGCGTGATCGGCTACACCGAGCTGCTGCTGGTGCTGGCCCTGGTGCCGGGCACCGCCCCGGCGCTGGCGGCGATCGAGGCGCTGGGCATCTCGCTGCCGGCGGCCTTGGCCTCCGCGGCGAACCTGCGTGAGCTCGAGGAGAGCACCCCGGAGGTCACCGAGCCCGCCGCCCCGGTGGAGGTGCGCACGGAGCAGGACGGCGCCGCCTCGGTGTCCTTCCGAGCGGTGAGCTTCGGCTACCCCGGCACCGAGCGCGAGGTGTTGCACTACGTGGACCTGCACATCGAACCAGGGCAGGTGGCCGCTGTCGTAGGAGTCAGCGGATCGGGCAAGTCCACCCTGGCCTCGCTGCTGACCCGCGTCTGGGACCCGCAGGCCGGCGAGGTCCGGCTCGGCGGCACCGACGTGCGCGAACTCTCCGTCGCCACGCTGCGCGCGAACATCACCGTGGTGGAGCAGCGACCGGTG
Organism: Nesterenkonia maliinae; assembly: GCF_051262655.1. Classification (NCBI taxonomy): domain Bacteria; kingdom Bacillati; phylum Actinomycetota; class Actinomycetes; order Micrococcales; family Micrococcaceae; genus Nesterenkonia; species Nesterenkonia maliinae. Next base: position 362,683 of record NZ_JBIMEY010000001.1, read on the forward strand.
ATGATCGGCGGCAGCATCCGGGAGAACCTGCTGCTGGGCAGCCCCGGGGCGACCCAGGAGCAGGTCCTCGCCGCCTGCCGGTCGGCCTGCCTGGCCGCCGACATCGAGGCGATGCCCGAGGGTCTGGACACCCAGCTCGGAGCCGAGGGCGCGCGGCTCTCCGGCGGTCAGTCCCAGCGGCTGGCGCTGGCCCGCGGGTACCTGCGGCGCAGCCCGGTGCTGATCCTCGATGAGATCACCTCGGCCCAGGATCCACTCACCCAGGCCGAGATCCTGCGTCGGATGCCCGAGGCCACCAGCGCCACGGTGATCATGATCGCCCACCGCAGCGCAGTGCTGCGCCACGTGGACAGCGTCTACGAGATCGACGCCGGGAGGATCAGAGCAGCAGCTCTGCCAGCAGTGGGAGCGTGAGCAGGCAGGCCAGCGTGCTGGTCACCAGGATCGACGCGGCGAGGCGGCCGTCGCCCTCGTACTGCTGGGCGAAGACGTAGACCGTGGTGGACGAGGGCATCGCGGCGATGATGATCAGCGTGCCCGCCCAGACCGGTCCCAGCTGGTCATAGAAGGGCAGCACCGCCAGCCAGGTCAGCACCGGCAGGAGAAGGATCTTGCCCAACGTGCCCAGCACGATCAGGCGCTTGGGCACTCCCCCGCTGCGGATCCCCTCGATCGCCGGGTGCAGCGCCAGCCCCACGCAGAACAGCGCCAGCGGGACTGCGGTCTGACCGAGCAGGCTCACCGATTCGTTGATCATGGCGGGCAGTCCCAGCGGTGTGAAGACGACCAGCAGGGCCAGCGCCATCGCGATGAACACCGGGTTCAGCAGCAGCGCACGCTTCAGGATCGGCCCGATCTGGGTGCGCAGCAGGTGCCCGATGCCGTCGGTTTTCGCGGCCCGCCTCGATCCCGGCCCTGGGGATGGCGAGTCCGGTGAATCTGCGGCGGCCTGCTCGGCTGCGTCGGACTGCTCGGCCCGGGCTGCCACGATGGTGCGCACCAGCGGGTAGCCGTTGAGGTAGATCAGGTTGTGCAGCATGTGCACGATTCCTGCCGCGAGGCCCGCCTCGGGACCGAACACGCTGATCGCCACGGGGATCCCGAAGTACCCGACATTGCCGAAGCTGCCGGCCAAGGAGGTCGACGCCGCGCCCTCTCGGCCCCGGGCGCCGAGCAGATGACTGCCGTAGTAGAGCCCGATGGAGACCAGCGGGGTCACCACGGCGACGACCGCCACCGCAAGCCAGGGGAATCCCGCGGTGGGCGGGGCGGTGACCATCGCGGTATAGATGAAGGTGGGCAGCGCGAAGTAGAACAGGAACCCGTTCAGGTGATCCCGGGAGCTCAGGAAGCGCGGCACGAACCCGGCGGCGAACCCGACGCCGATCACCAGGAACATCGGGCCGATGACAGCGAGCATCTCAAGCATCAGGACCTCGGCGGTGGCAGCTGGTTCCAGTGGACGTCATGGACGGCGCTGCCCACGCCCGCGTCACCAGCGCAGCTTCCATGAGGCCTGCCGGCCGAGACCGGGCAGCGCGAATGTGTCGGGCCGCCCGCGGGTGACACCGGCCAGCGGGTCCCTCTCGCCCAGATCCGGGTTCCGCGGGGCGGGGCTCAGCGGGGCGGAGCTGAGCGACGCCGAGCTCCGCCCGTCGTCGTCGGGTGCTGCGGGGGTCGACGCCGCGCGCCCCACGTCGCGCCCCGGGTCGTGCTCCAGGTCGCGTTCCCGCTCTCGATCGAGATCTCGGGCCCGGGTCCGGACGATGTCCTTCTCGGGGTCGAGGATCTCGCGGATCACCTGGACCATCAGGTAGATCAGGGTGGCCATGTGGGCCAGAATCCCGAGGTGGTAGGCCCAGTCGATCAGGACGGTGCCGCCGGCGAACTCCCCGCCGGAGGTGATCTTCGCGCTCATCATCCACACCGAGACCCAGTGGTAGACCTCCGCCGCCTGCCAGACCAGGTAGCCGCGGACCTTCGGGCGGGCCAGCACCAGCAGCGGGATCAGCCACATCACGAACTGCGGGGAGTAGACCTTGCCGAGCAGCAGGAAGCTGGCCACGATCAGGAAGCACAGCTGCGCCATGCGCGGCCGGGTCGGGGCGGCCCAGCCGAGGTAGGCCACGCCGAAGCAGCACAGCAGGAAGAGCCCGTTGGAGAGCAGCGAGAATCCGGCACCGTCCAGCGGCAGCCAGGTGAAGAACAGCCACACCGAGGAGAAGCTGACGTCGCGTTCCGAGGAGAATCGATAGAAGGTCGACCACTGCTCGAACTGCAGGAGCATGAAGGGCAGGTTCACCGCCAGCCAGGTGATCGCCGCAGCGAGTGTGGTCGCGACGAAGGAGCGAAGCCGGCCGCTGCGCAGGCACAGCACCAGGATCGCACCGAGGAAGAACAGCGGATAGAGCTTCATCGCGGCGCCCAGACCGATGAGCACTCCGGCCCAGACCGGATGGGACCGGCCCCAGAGCAGCAGCGCCAGCGCGCCCAGGAAGACCGCCCACATGTCCCAGTTGATCGAGAGCGAGAGGATGATTCCCGGGGCCAGGGCGACCATCAGCGCGTCCTGGCGGCGGTGTCCCGCGGTGGAGTAGGCGGTGGCCAGCACCACGCCGAGCCAGCAGAGGACCACGGCGAGGTGGTTGAGGTCGTAGAACGCCAGGATCCGCTCGTCGGTGATGCCTTCTCCGGGGACCAGCAGGGCCAGCACCCCTGCGACCATGACCAGCAGCACCGGGTATTCCATGACCTGATCCGCCGGGACGTCGTCGACGAACGGGAAGAGTCCCTCGGCGAGGCCGCGCTGGCTGAACAGCAGCGAGAAGTCCGAATAGCACATGTGGATGTGCTGGTCGGGGTCGGTCCAGCCGTTGATCCGGCACCATTGCACGGCCACGACGGACAGCGCGGCGCCCAGGGCGGTGGCGGCGAGCAGCAGCCCGAGCAGTCGGGAGCCGGGGAGCTTCACGTGGTGTCCTTCGCGTAGATGTCCTCGGCCGCCCAGGAGGTGCGCGGCGGGGTCAATCCTCTCAGCCGCTGCCACCCGTGCTGTGCATTCCAGCGTTGGGAGCGCCGCCGCATGTCAAAGAATTCTGTGGTGTTGGGGTCCAGGAAGATCACATAGATCAGATACATCGTGACCACCGTGACAGCGATGGTGTTGATCGCGGTCGCGTCGATCCATTGGGCCACCGAGAGCTGACCGACCATGGAGAGCAGCACCATGACCGTGAAGACCGTGGTCACAAGCACCAGGACGCGTCCGCGGTAGACGTGGACCACCGCGTAGAAGGGCAGCAGCCAGAGCAGATACCACGGTTGGATGATCGAGGAGCTCAGCACCACCACGGTGAGCCCGTAGCCGGCCCAGAGGACCGGGTTCCCGACGGCGCGGCGCAGCAGCATCCAGGCGAGCAGGCCGCCTGCCGCTGCGCGCGCCAGGGTGTAGACGGCGTCGGTGACCACGGCGGCCTCCACCCCGGTCACCGCTTCCGCGGCGGCGCCGAGTCCGATCCCGAGCAGGCCCACCGGAGCGGCCTGCAGCACCGCGGCGCCGGCGCCGAGCGCGGCGGCGATCCAGCCCAGACCGATACCCAGCGCCGCGCCTCCGGCGATCAGCAGCGCGGCAGCTGATGCGCCGCCCAGCGCCCACTCGCGGAGCCGATCGCGCCGAGCAGCGGTGCTGCGCAGCGGGAGCAGCAGGAGGAACGGCAGCACCACCATGGCGATGGGCTTCACCGCGATCGCCGCGACCACCAGCACGATGCACAGCAGCCGCTTGCCGCGCAGCCCGGCGAGCGTGCCGGCGAGCATCAGGCCGATCATCAGCGCATCGTTGTGCGCCGCCGGGATGAACACCAGCAGGGTCATCGGGTTCAGCAGGCACAGCCACAGCGCCCAGGAAGGCTCTGAGCCGAAGGCCTTCGCCAGGCGCGGGATGCAGTAGAGCATCAGCGCGATGCCGATCAGGGAGAGCATCCGGAACAGGGCGATCGCGATCTCCGGGACCCCGCCGGAGAGGAACCAGACCATCTGCGCGAGCACCAGGAACAGCGGGCCGTAGGGCGACGGGGATTCTGCCCAGAGCCCGTCGGCGCCCTCCATGAACCAGCCCGGAAGCTCCGAGACGCCGTCCTCATACGGGTTCAGTCCGGCGTGCAGCACCCGGCCCTGGGCCAGGTAGGAGAAGACGTCGCGCGAGAAGATCGGCAGGGTGAACATCAGCGGGGTGGCCCACATCAGCAGCGTGCGGCGCATCACCGGGGTCGCCCGGGCGGACCAGGACCCCACTCGCTGGGACAGACGCAGCCAGGACCGCAGGAGCAGCAGCGCGCCGAAGACCAGGAGCACCGTGCAGGTGACCACGCCCGCCGTCGTCGTGCGCAGCGGCAGCATCACCGGATTCAGCGCCAGCAGCGACTGCGGGGTCATCGCCAGCCAGCCGACCCCCCAGGACCCGAGCATGATCATGATCGAGGCGAGCAGCCCCTGCCGGGCGGTGTGGGAGGCGGCGGCCTCCTCGCCGCCGATGAGCCAGGCGGTCGGCCGCCACTGGCCCAGGAAGGACCGGGCGCGCAGCGCGTTGCGGGAGACGAGATTAGCGCGCACCTGGTGCGGTCTCCTCTCCCTCGGGCTCGGCGGCCGACCCTGCGACCGGCCCTGCTGTTGAGCGTTGAGTGAGCTGGACCGGGGCGACGTCGTCGTCATCCTTCCGGGGCTCGGCGGAGCGGCGGCCGCGCAGCCTGGGCCACTCGAAGCGGACCGCGGGCAGGCCCCAGCCGTCCCAGACCACCCAGCGGGTCTGCCGGTCCAGCAGCGTCAGCCAGATGATGCAGATCCAGGACACGGTGATGGAGAGCGCGAGCATCTGCTGGTCCAGGCGCAGGAACTGGTAGATCGAGAGCTGATCCGAGGCTCCGAAGGCCAGGAAGAAGATGATCGTGAACACCACCCACTTGAACTGCCAGTCCTTGCGGATCCCGGTGATCGCGAACAGCGGCAGCAGCCAGAGCAGATACCAGGGCTGGATGATCGGCGAGAGCACCACCAGCGCGGTGAACGCCCAGACCATCCGCTGGACGATGAACCTCTCGTCGCCGCGGAACATCAGCCACAGCACCACGATCACCGAGAGGATCCGGCCGGCCACCTTGAACACCTCCAGCGTCCAGCCGCTGTCGAGGCCGAAGGAGCGCAGTAGCGTGCCGAGCCAGCCGTCGGCGATGCCGATCGGGGACCAGAAGACGCTGCCGGTGCCGGTGCCGGCCAGCACGGCCAGCCAACCGAATCCGTAGCCCTGGATCAGACCGATGGTGATCATCAAGGCGGCGGCGATCCCGGCGGTGAGGAACCAGTAGCTGAACTTCCGCGACCAGGAGGCTCCCGGACCTGCCCAGAGCAGCCCGATGAAGGGCAGCAGCACGATGGTGATCGGCTTGATCCCGATGGAGACGACCACCAGCAGCGTGGCGAGGACTCCCCTGCCGTGGGCCGCCGCGTAGACGCCGGCGAGGGCGAAGCCGACCATGATCGCGTCGTTGTGCGCGCTGGAGATGAAGCTGATGATCAGCAGCGGGTTGGCCAGCGTGATCCACTGCGCGCGGGCCGGGTCGATCCCGTGGATCCGGGCGAGCTTGGGCACGAAGATCATCATCATCACCACCCCGCCGACGCAGGCGAGGCGGAAGAGGAAGAGCGCCAGGTCAGGGCTGTCGACGGCGATTCCCATCACCGCGGCCTCGAGCCACAGGAACAGCGGACCGTAGGGGGTCTCCGATTCGGCCCAGAGGATGTCGGTGCCCAGCTGGAACCAGTTGTCCAGGGTCGAGACCCCGGTCGTGTAGGGGTCCTGCCCGGCCAGGACCAGCCGGCCCTGGTTGAGGTAGGCGAAGACGTCGCGGGAGAAGATCGGGATCGCGATGAGCTGCGGCAGCGACCAGAGGACGACGGCGGCGTTGACGGTGCGCAGCGAGCGGGTGGGCCACTGCTGGGCCGGGTCAGGATTCTCCAGTACCCGGCCGAGCCGCAGCCAGGCGCGCAGCATGACCCAGCAGCCCAGTGTCAGGGCGATGGTGGCGACGACGACGCCGACCGTCTCGGTGCGGAACGCGATGATCCACGGCTGACGCGACAGCGGGGAGACGCTGACCAGCCACCCCACCCCGAAGGAGCCCAGGAGCACCAGCATCGAGCCGAGCAGCCCCTCCACCATCGGGGACCAGACGCTCTTGGGGCGGGTGGAGGAGCGCAGGATATGCAGCCAGATGTCTCGCTTGCGCGACCGGCGCTGTCCCGGTCCGGAATCGGCGGGCTGGGCGGAGGTGCCGAGCCCGACGGCGCCCTCGGCACCAGACGGTGCGGGGCTGTTCTCGGCGGCTCCAGCCTCAGCGCTCATCGCCCTTGAATTTATCACCACTGGTCGGTCTCACCCCGGTGACTGGCGGGCGGTCGGTAGAGTGAGAGCCGTGACTTCCCAAGAGACTGAGACCAACGCCTCATCCACCGCGGCGGCCCAGGTGAGTCCCGGCGGCTCCTGGGCAGGCCGGATGGTCTGGATCGACTGCGAGATGACCGGCCTGAACCCTGATCACGATGTGCTGGTGGAGATCGCCGCGCTGGTCACCGACGCCGAGCTGAACATCCTCGGTGAAGGGGTCCAGGTGGTCATCACTCCCGACCCCGCCGAGCGGCTGGAGACCATGGCGCCGATCGTGCAGAAGATGCACACCGCTTCGGGGCTGCTGGAGGATCTCAAGAACGGGGTCTCGGTGGAGGTCGCCGAAAAGCGGGTCCTGGACTACGTCAAGGCCTGGATCCCGGAGGCTGGCGTCGCGCCGCTGGCCGGGAACTCGATCCACGCCGACAAGGCCTTCCTGCGGGTGGCCATGCCGGATCTGATGAAGCACCTGCACTACCGGCTCATCGATGTCTCCACCATCAAGGAGCTCTCCTCCCGCTGGTATCCGGAGGCGAAGAAGTCCGCGCCGGCGAAGACCGGCAACCACCGTGCACTCGGGGACATCCAGGACTCCATCGAAGAGCTGCGCCATTACCGCCGGACGGTCTTCAAGCAGAATTGAGCTGATTTCAACATCCGGCCGAGATCTGTGTAGACTGATCTGCGTTGCTTTGAGCCGTTTATGACGGTTCCGCAACAGGCACGGGAGCCGGCTTCGGCTCCACATGGTGGGCGTAGCTCAGCTGGTAGAGCATCGCGTTGTGGTCGCGAGGGTCGCGGGTTCAAGCCCCGTCGCTCACCCCATGGAACGGTCCTGGTCATTCGACCAGGGCCGTTTTTCGTCGTGCCTGGGCCGCGACCCTGGCTGCCCTGCACCCTGGAGGTGAAGGCTCGTGGTCCAGACCGGTTGAACGAAGCGAGCCTAGGTTCTAGGCGACGTGTTCCCGGCTCCGGGTCTCCTCGAGCATGCTCTCTACGGCTTCCAGCGCGGCTTTGCCCGCACGGGCTGCGGTGATCATGTCCTCGAATGCGCAGTGAGATCTGACCAGGTCACCCTCCTGCTCCGCGGTGAGTGCTTCCGACCAGTGCCGGTTCACGTCCATCAGGGCGAAGTGAGCCTGTTCCTGCAGTTCGATTCGGTTGCTCATGTCGCGTCCCCTCGCTCAAGTGGTTGCACGTTTTATAGGGGTTACGACGCGGGAGCGGGTTTCATTCACGCAAGGTGTGAAATTCTTTATGAAGCCCAAAATTTCTGGCCAGTCCGACCCGGTGATCCCGAACTTCACCGCGCTCACCTCCCCAGACCTGGTGCCGGAGCGCGACCGATTTCTAGACTGGGCTCATGAGTGGATGCGACCAAGGCCTCCCGTGACCACCGAAGATGACGTCCGCCGGTTGGCCCTGGGTCTGCCGGAGGTGACCGAGAGGCCTGCCTGGGGGTCCCCCGCGTTCTACGTCCGAGACCAGATCTTCGCCCGGATGCACGAGGCACCCGGAATTCTGGTCTGCTGGCGCAGCAGCATGGAAGAGCGCGAGATTCTGCTCGAAGCCGAGCCCGAGAAGTTCTTCACCACTGAGCACTACCGCAACCACACCAGCGTGCTGGTGCGACTCGACCATATCGAGGCCGACGAGCTCTCCGAGCTGCTGCTCGAGGCCTGGGAGGCCCGGGCCCCTCAGCGACTCCGCGATCAGCGCGGGCAATGACGGGCGCCGTCGTCATCGGACCGTCACGCGGTGAGTAGGGTTGGGCCCATGGACCTTCTCTCCGCGAACACGCTCGCCACCGGAGCAATCGTCATCCTGGCGGTGGCGGCCATCGTGGTGGCCATCGCTCGAACACATGCCGGCAAGGACGCACGCATCACCGCCGCGCATGAGTCCGGGGTGATCACGCTGACCAGCAGCATCGATGCGACGGTCGTCGCGATCCTCAATGAACGCGATGGCCTCGCGGAGTCCCTGGAGCAGGACCCCCCGGACTTTCCGCTCACTCTGGTGGCCGGTGAACCCTTCAGCATCCGCTACCGGGATGCCTCTGGCAGACCCCCGCGCAGCATCCTGCTCCGCCTCCAGGACGGCGCGATCAAGCACGTGAACCTTCCCGCGGTCTGACTTCGGCTTCTCGGGAAGCCTGGTCGAGGCAGCAACGGAACCAGCCGCCGGGCGCGCTTCCCAGTGAGTCCCCGAGTTTCGGCTCTGAGCGCTCCACAGGGCAGGCAGGATATTCTGTCCACTGCCGTGGTCCAGACCGGATCGCCAGCAGCGCTCGCCGAAGAACGCGTCACCACACTGGGAGGAACTCCGTGAAGGAAACCGCGATATCGGCGCTCATCGATGTGCCGTCGGATATGAACATCACCGATTTTCTGGAGCAGCAGCGGAGCGAGGACCCCCAGAACGTCCTGTTCACCCGGCGTGACGCCGCCGGGGAATGGGTGGACGTCTCGGCCGCGGCCTTCCACGCCGACGTCGCTGTCCTTGCCAAAGGTCTGATCCAGCACGGAGTGGGCCTGGGCGACCGGGTCGGGATCATGTCGGCCACTCGCTATGAGTGGAGCCTGCTGGACTTTGCGCTCTGGTACGCCGGCGCCGTCTCGGTGCCGGTCTATGAGACCTCCTCCGCGTCGCAGATCGCCTGGATCGCGGAAGACTCCGGGCTGAGCCTGGTCTTCGCCGAGACGCCCGAGCATCGCGGCACCATCCTGGAGGGGCTGAAAGAATCGAGACTGCAGCAGCGCCCCGAGGTGCTGTTCATCGAGTCCGGCACCCTGGATCAGCTCCGCGAAGCCGGCGCCGGCGTGTCGAATGAGGACCTGGAGATCCGTCGGGCCACCGCCGTCGGCGTGGATCTCGCCACGATCATCTACACCTCAGGAGCCACCGGCCGTCCCAAAGGCTGCGAGCTGACCCACGGCAACTTCGTGGACCACAGCCTGCAGACCGTGGCCGCGATGGACGGTGTCGTCGGCAAGCACTCCTCCACGGTGCTGTTCCTGCCCATGGCACATGTCTTCGCCCGGTTCATCTCGGTGCTCTTCATCGCCGCCGGCGGACGGGTGGCGCACACCCCCGACATCAAGCAGCTCATCGAAGACCTCGGCGTGATCCGTCCGACCTTCCTGCTCGGGGTCCCGCGGGTCTTCGAGAAGATCTACAACGCCGCGGCGCTCAAGGCCGAAGGCGATGGGAAGAAGCGCATCTTCACCGCTGCCGCCGACGCCGCAGTCGACTGGTCCCGGGCCACCGCCGAAGGCCGCGTCCCGCTGAGCCTCCGGGCCAAGCACGCCGTGTTCAGCAAGCTGGTCTACTCCAAGCTGCGCAACCGCATGGGCGGCAACGTCACCCACGCCTTCTCCGGCGGCTCGCCGCTGGGTGAGCGGCTCGGACACTTCTTCAACGGGGTCGGCATCCAGATCATCGAAGGCTACGGACTCACCGAGACCACCGCCCCCGTCACCGGCAACATCCCCTCGGTGTACCGCATCGGCACCGTCGGCATCCCGCTGCCCGGCAACGCCGTGCGGGTCGAGGCCGACGGCGAGGTGTCGGTCAAAGGCAGCAGCGTCTTCCGCGGCTACCGCAACCGGCCCGAGCTCGATGCTGAATCTTTCACCGCCGACGGCTGGTTCTACACCGGAGACCTGGGCCGGCTCGACGAGGCCGGGCGGCTGATCATCACCGGGCGCAAGAAGGAGATTCTGGTGACCGCCGGGGGCAAGAACGTGGCCCCCGCCCAGCTTGAAGACGCCATCCGGGCTGACCTGCTGGTCTCCCAGGCCGTCGTGGTCGGGGACGGCAGGCCCTTCATCAGCGCGATGATCACCCTCGACGGCGATGTCATGCCCGCCTGGCTCCGCAGTCAGGGCCTGGACCCGGACACCGAGATGAAGGACCTCACCGAGCACCCGCAGGTCCTGGCGCATCTGCAGCAGGTCATCGATTCCACGAACGCCAGCGTCTCGAAGGCCGAGTCGATCCGCACCTTCACCGTGCTCGAAGATGACTTCACCATCGATTCCGGGCACCTCACCCCATCGCTGAAGATCCGCCGGGCCGAGGTCATGCGCGACTTCCAGCGGGTGGTGGAGAACCTCTACGAGAAGGCCGCCCACCGCGCGAAGCGCCACTGAACCGCCCGAGCACTTGACCATGTTCCGGGGACAGGGGTTTGACTTGCCCAGAACGCGGACACACGACACGTGGAAACACCACGCGGGGACGCACGGTCTGGTGAGGCATCGGAGAGAGCATGCAGGAGCAGCATCTGATGCAGAACGGCTCCCCGACGCTGAACAGCACCCCGCGACCACCCGGGGGCGTCCGGCACCGACTGCCGCGCGGCTCGCTTCTGCTGCTGACTGCTTCCCTGCTGACCGCAGGTATCGCGACGGCGCTCGGCTGGCTCAACAGCACCCCCTGGTGGGGATGGGCGCTCGTCGTCGTCGGCGTATCGGTCGTCCTGCTGCTCCACCGGCATCGGAGGCGATCGCGCCTGCGGACATGGGGGATGTGGCTGATCGGCAGCGCGCTCGTGTGTGTCACGATCGTGATCGCCTATCCCCCCGCAGGGACTCGGGCGGCGGGAGGCGACGATCCGTCGCCCACTCGGCAGGTGGCCACCAGCGAGGGTCCCGTGCAGGGAGTCGTGAACGACGATCGCACCGTGGAGATCTTTGCGGGCATCCCCTACGCCGCACCGCCGGTCGGGCCGCTGCGCTGGCGGGCCCCGGAGCCGCCGAAGGTGCGCGAGGAGGTGTTGTTCGCCGAGCGCTTCTCGGCCGTTCCGGTCCAGCCGAGGTCCACGTTCTCGAGCCGGGCGCTCTCCCGAATCGTGGAGGCACCTCTTGAGGGAACGCTGCTGAATCCCTACCGCGTGAGCGAGGACAGCCTCACCCTCAACATCTGGCGAAGCACCGCCTCAGCATCCGGCCCACTGCCCGTGATCGTGTACATCCCCGGCGGCGGCTTCATGACCGGTTCCGGCGCCCTCCCCCTCTACGACGGCGAGGCCCTCGCATCCCGCGGTGATGTCATCATGCTCACCATCAACTACCGCCTGGGCGTCCTCGGATTCATGTCTCATCCGGAGCTGACCGAGGAGTCCGGGGACCACGCCTCCGGCAACTACGGAATCCGGGATCAGATCGCGGCTCTCGAGTGGGTGCATGAGAACATCGCAGCCTTCGGGGGTGACCCTGACCGGGTGACCGTGGCCGGTGAGTCCGCCGGCGGCGAGAGCGTGTGCATCCTCGGGGCCAGCCCGCTCTCAACGGGTCTCATCCATGGCATCATCGGCGGGAGCGGGGCCTGCATGGGCACCACGGGGTCCACCGAGGACGGCGACCAGTACGACACCCAAGAGGCAGCCGAAGACGCGGGCCGCCGTCTGAGCGAGCTGCTCGGGGGCGCGACCGTCGAGGAGATGCGCGCCATGCCTATCGATCGGATCCTCGACGCCGCGCAGGACCTCGACTCACACTGGCGCCCGTCGGTCGATGGGAGCGTCCTACCCACGTCCCCGATCGGCGTCTACGCCTCGGGTCGTCAGCACGACCTCCCGATCCTCGTCGGCAGCAACGCCGACGAGGCGTCCCTTGCGCTCGCGCTTCCGCCGGAAGTCGATGCCGAGGAATATCGGGCCTCTGCGCACGAGAGATACGGCGAACTCGCCGAGAGGTTCCTCGAGCTGTACCCCGGCGACACCCCGGAACAGGCGCTGGAATCCTCGTTGGAGGCGGAGACCGACCGGGTGATGACCCGCGGCATGACCCTGTGGGCAGACACGCAGACACAGTCCGGGGACGCCGACGCCTATCTGTACTTCTACTCGCACACCCCGCCCGAAGATGGCCTGCAACGCTACGGTGCCTACCACGGAGCGGAGGTCGCCTATGCCTATGACAACCTGGGTGCGGACCACGACGCCGACTACACAGAAGCCGACTACCTGCTTCGCGACCAGATGAGTGGCTACTGGGTGGCGTTTGCTCGCGAGGGGGACCCCAATGCTGCGGGCATTCCGGCGTGGCCCTCGGTGGGCAGCGACCCCGATCGCGTCATGGTATTCACTGGCGACGGCGCTGACATGGTCGATCACCCGCGCGCGGACGCCGTCGACTTCTCGTTGGACTACGAAGGCCCCATCTCCTGACGCTTGTGGAGCTCCCGTCGGGTCATCCTCCTAGGCGCCGGTGCACTAATTGCGCGGCAGCACCCCGGCGGCGACGACGCTGCTGACGATGCTCGAGGTGACGGTGCGCGTCACCGCCTGCGCTGTTCCTTTGGCACCCCAGTTCCCGTCTTTGAGCTCCTCGGCTCGGGCGATGACCGGAGACGTCCAGGGGATGTCGGGATCGAACTGGGGCAGCGTGCCGCTGCCGTAGAGCAGTGCGGCCCGGGCTGCGCTTCGGGGCGTGGGGCCGACTTCGTCCACGAGCACGGCACGGACGTCTGCGAGCAAGAGGCTGCGGCGACCGGAGTCGCCTGCTTCGAGCACCGAGGTCTTGATGAAACCCAGCGTCTTGCGTGTCCGGCGACGAAGCTCCCCGCGCTCGATGAGTCGATCCAGCAGCGGTTCACGCAGCGCGGGCCCCCTCGCCGCCAGAACCGTCTGGACTCCGCGGGGCTTCTCCGCGAGATATTCCCAGGTGTCGCGCAGGAGATGATCCGATGGGGGGCTGTCGGCGACGGCCTCGACGGTCAGACCCTTCACTCCTCCGCTGCCGGTGCGTACGTGGCCGCCGAGTCCGAGGTCGGCGAGGATCGCCCCGGCCAGCACGTAGAAGAGCGTCCCCTCCCCCGCGATGGTTCCGGAGCGCGGTTGGAAGAGCAGAAGAAGCAGGTCCTCCGCCAGGGATTCCTCGCGGAACCCGTCACCAAGGGCAGGTCTCCTGTGCGAAGCGCACGGCTCTCGGTGTTCACCATCCATTTCACGCGACCCTTCTCGTCGTGCCGACCGGCTCTTCCGAACAGTCTGGACCGTGTTCCCAGAACCGGGTCAAGTCCCCCGGACGCCAGGCAGTCGGCGCATATCTTGACTCTCGGCGGAGGGTAGACGGATGGTGCGGGTGCACCTAGTCTTGGCGGCAGATCCGCACCCGGGCAGCGGGTGCGGGGCACAGACCAGGCAATGCCACCTGACGCTGCACGTCCAGCTGCTCCGGTGGGTTTTCCTGATGAGGAGCCTCAGCCGATGACCAGGACCGACGAATGGACAATCCTGTGACCGCCGCCTCCGAGGGTGAGCCGCCACGGTTCGACGGGCTGCGTGCCCTCTTCATCAACGCGACCTTGAAGCCTTCGCCTGAGCCGAGCAACACCGACGGGCTGGTCCGGATCAGCAGCGACATCATGCGCGGCCACGGCGCGGAAGTCGAGGAGATCCGAGCGATCGATCACGACATCGCCACCGGGGTATGGCCGGATATGACCGAGCACGGGTGGGAGACCGACGCGTGGCCTGAGGTCTTCGAGAAGGTGATGGCTGCGGACATCCTGGTGCTTGCCGGCCCGATCTGGCTCGGGGACAACAGCTCGGTGATGAGGCGCGTGATCGAAAGGCTCTATGCCTGCTCCAGTCTGCTCAATGAGCATGGCCAGTACGCGTATTACGGGCGCGTCGGCGGCACCTTGATCACCGGCAACGAAGATGGGGTCAAGCACTGCGCGATGAATGTTCTCTACAGCCTGCAGCACCTGGGGTACACCATCCCGCCCCAGGCCGACGCGGGGTGGCTCGGCACAGTCGGTCCGGGCCCCTCCTACCTCGACCCTGGCTCCGGTGGCCCCGAGAACGACTTCACGAACCGCAACACCACCTTCATGACCTATAACCTGCTGCACCTGGCGGCGATGCTGCGGGCCTCCGCGGGCGTGCCTGCTTACGGGAACATGCGCAGCGAGTGGGACGCTGGCTGCGCACCGGACCAGGTCAACCCTGAGCACCGATGACCGCACAAGACCAAGGAGCGAACATGACCGAACACGTGGTGGGTGAGCGCCGGGAGTGGCCGAGTCTGCGCGTCGAGGACTGGACCGAGACCCGTGACACCCTGCACATGTGGACTCAGATCGTGGGCAAGATCCGGCTGGTGAACGCGCCGCTGCTCAACCATTGGTGGCAGGTCACGCTGTATGTGAGTCCACGAGGACTGACCACCTCCACGATTCCCCACCGCGGTGGGTCCTTCGACATGGAGTTCGACTTCATCGATCACCAGTTGGTCATCCGCAGCAGTGCGGGCCCGCTCAAGACCGTGGCCCTGGAGCCGAAACCGGTGGCGGATTTCTATGCCCAGACGATGGCGGCCCTTGCCGAGCTGGGGATCGAGGCGGAGATTCAATCGCATCCCAATGAGGTTGAACCGGCCATTCCGTTTGCCGAGGACCACGAGCACGCATCCTACGACGGGGAGGCGGCGAATCTGTTCTGGCGGCAGCTGCTCCGCGCGGACCGGGCCATGAGCGAGTTCAGGTCCCATTTCGTCGGCAAGGTCAGTCCCGTGCATTTTTTCTGGGGTTCGATGGACCTCGCCTGCACCAGGTTCTCCGGCCGTGCGGCCCCGTCCCACCCGGGGGGTGCCCCGAACTGTGGTGATTGGGTGATGGTTGAGGGTTACTCCCGTGAATTGAGCAGCTGCGGGTTCTGGCCGGGTGGCGGAGACGAAGGCGCGTTCTACGCTTATGCCTACCCGGAACCGGACGGTTTCTCGACCTACCCCGTGACACCGGCCGAGGCGTTCTACAGCGTCGAGAACGGCCAGTTCCTGCTGCCCTACGAGGTCGTCCGCGGCGCCGACGATCCAGAGGGCATGCTGGGCCAGTTTCTGCAGACCACCTACGAGGCGGCCGCCGAGCGCGCCGAGTGGGACCGCGAAATGTTGGAGGATCACCCCGACCGTTGGAGCCATAAGCAGCTCCGTCGCCGCTGAGCTCCCCTCTCGGGCCTCCGACTCAGCTTCGCCGCCGCTGGTCGGCGAGACCCCAGATGCCCACCTCACCCGCCTGCAGTCGTTGACGTTGTGCCCACCACACGGTCTTCCCTTGACGTATCGGGGTCCACCCGGGCCCAGAGAATGCGAGACGTCACCCGCCGATCAGATCGGTCTCCATCCGGGAGCATCGTGCGCGGTCAGACGTCTGAAGGGAAGGTTTCCCCATGACCAGGTCACAGCAGCGCGTCGCCATCGTCACCGGCGCGGGAAGCGCCCAGGGAATCGGGTTCGCCGCAGCCCGACTTCTCGGCGCCGGCGGCAAGCGACTCATCATCACCTCGACGACGGATCGTATCTTCGACCGGGTCACAGAGCTGCGCGCGGTTGGTGTCCGCGCGGAAGGGGTGGTCGCGGACCTGACCGACCAGGCTGGTGTGGACGCCGTCGTCGCAGCCGCGCTCGATGCGTTCGGCGGAGTGGACATTCTGGTCAACAATGCCGGGATGACGGCCGTCTCTGACTCTTACTTCTCGGGCGGAACCCGCAGAACCTTCGTCGATCACTGGCACGCCTCACTGGATCGGAACCTGACCACGACGTTCCTGATGACCCGTGCGGTGGAGGGGCTCATGCAGTCCGCCGGCTATGGCCGGATCGTCAACGTGTCCTCGGTGTCCGGGCCGGTCGCCGCGTACCCCGGTGACGTCGCCTACCACGCGGCGAAGGCCAGCATCCTCGGGCTGACGCGGGCGACGGCGATCGACACCGCCGCGGATGGCATCACGGTCAACGCGGTCGCCCCGGGTTGGATCGACACCGCGTCCGCCTCCGCTCGTGAAAGTCGGATGGGCGCGGCCACACCCGTGGGTCGCTCCGGCACCTCGGATGAGGTGGCGCATGTGATCGCGTTCCTCGCCGAGGAAGGTGCGTCATACATCACGGGTCAGCTCATCACGGTCGATGGAGCGAATTCGATCAGCGAAGAGCGTGGGCGTTGAAACTCCGATCGAGGCTCCTGCACCGCTCCCGCACCGCTCCGACACCGCAGTCGGATGCGCCGCGGCCCAGCGTCACCGTGGGATTCAGCCGGTGTCGCCGAGGTTGAGTGTGAATCCGTCGGGGTCCAGGATCTGCGCCACCCGCTCACCCCAGGGCATCTCGGTCGGCTCACGTGCGCTGAGGCCCCCCGCGGCCAGCGCGCGCTGATAGGCCAGATCAAGGTCATCCACATAGAACCAGAGCGTCATGGCTTCGGTGACGATGGGCGGACCAGTCTCCCGCCCGATGCCCAGCGCAGCCTGCCCGATCCGCAGCGTGACATAGACATCGCGTCCGAACTCATCCGGGAACCGATACGTCGGCTCGGCGTCGAAGGCCGCCCGGTAGAACTCCACCAGCCGATCGAGATCGGCAGTGGTCAGGATCGCAAATGCGCTGCGAACTGTCATGACATGAGCGTAGGCACCGGGGTCGCTGTGACTCCAGTGCCTACGCCCGACGAGGACGGCGGGGCCGCTCACGGGCTCTGGACCGGTGCGGCTGACCGCTGGCTCAGTGCCGGGGCTCCCAGCGGAAGAACCGCTTGGCCAGGAGGACCCCGATGACGACCCAGGCCATGGTCGGTGGCAGCAGCAGCAGGTTGTCCGCCAGGTCGGTGCCGCCGTTCCAGGCGTTGATCGTCAGCTCGGTCGCCGCACCTCCGGGCAGCGCTCGTTTGAGCATGCCCAGCTCCTGGGTACCGGTGAATCCGATCCAGAAGGCGATCGCAGAGGTCCCGAGGGTGACCGGAAGCGTGGTGACCTGCGCGTGCTCAGGGGAGGTGGTGATCCCGGCAGTGGCCAGGGCCAGGCCGAGCATCATCAGCACCAGCGCCAGGCCGGAGACGATCAGCAGCGGGATCTCCGCGGGGCGCTCGGTGAGCACGGCCAGCACGGTGAGCACCGCGGTGACCTGGATGATCCCGATCAGAGCCGGGGGTCCGAGGATCCCGACCAGGGCGGACGCGTCGCTGACCGCGGTGGAGCGCAGCCGCTTGAGGAACAGCGTCTGTCGGCGGGCTGCCAGAGTGGTCACCGCCGTGGTGTAGAGGCCCATGCTGATCAGGATGACCATGAAGACCCCGGCGAGGAATCCCATGCCGGTCGGGAGCTGGGAGAAGGTGTCGCGTTGGGCGATGAACAGCAGGCTCAGGCCCACTGGGATGATGGTGGCGCTGAAGAAGACCATTCGGTTGCGAACGATCTGCTGCAGCTCGCTGCGTGCAATGGTGAGCATGTGTCTGTCCTTGAGGAGGCGTGAGATGTGGGGTCAGTTGCGGGTGATCGAGCGGAAGACGTCGTCGAGCCGGGTGGGCCCCGCGTCGAGGTCGTGCAGCTCGGTGCGGTTCTCCTGCGCCCAGGCCAGCAGCGTGTAGAGATCCTGCTGGAGACCATGGGTCTCGATGAGCCGTTTGCCGTTGCCGGAGAGCGAACTCTCCAGCGGCAGCTGCGGCGCGTTCTCGGGAAGGTGAAAGGTGATCGTGCCGGGAAGGGTCCGGGTCAGCTCGGACACGGTCCCCTGCATCCGGAAGGTCCCTTCGTGCATCAGCCCGATCCGGTCGGCCCGCTGCTGGGCCTCCTCCAGATAGTGCGTGGTCAGCACGATGGTCGCCCCGTCTTCACGAAGCCGGTCCACCACATCCCAGAGATCGTCGCGGGACGCCACGTCGAGTCCGGTGGTGGGCTCGTCGAGGAAGATCAGCTCTGGCGACCCGTAGATGGCGGTCGCGAAGTCCAGTCGGCGCTTCTCACCACCGGAGAGGGCGGAGACGCGGGTGTCGGCCTTGTTGGTGAGCCCGACGACGTCGAGCACCCGGCTGGGCTGGTCGGTGCGTCCGGTGAGGCCTCCGATGAGCGTCACCGTCTCGCGGGCGCTCAGATCTGCCGAGAACCCGCTCTCCTGGAGCATGATGCCCATACGTGGGCGCACGGCCTTGCGGTTGCGCGGGTCCTCGCCGAGGATGCTGACCTTCCCGGAGGAGGAGGCGCGGTGGCCTTCGACGACCTCCAAGGTGGACGTCTTGCCGGCGCCGTTGGTGCCGAGCAGGGCGTAGAGCTCTCCCCGTCGGACTTCGAATGTGAGATCTTTGACTGCGTGGAATTCGTCGTAGCGGACATTGAGACGTTCGACGTCGATGACTGTTTCTGAGTTCATGCCCCTATTTCACGTCTTGGCGCCGGTTCGCGGCAGTCATAGGTTGTCACCAGCGACCATGACGTTTTGTCACTTCCGACCAGGCGCCGAATCCGAAAGGATGGAGGGACATGAGACCACCTGAGATCGGCCTGCGAGGAACGAGCTGATGTCCTCCACCTCGGTCGCGGCGAAGCGGCGGATGCATCGCGCCACCGTGCTCACCACGGTGGTGGCCATCGCCCCGGTCGCCCTGGCGATCGTCGCGATGACCACGGAGTCATGGCGGGAGGGCCTGGGCCTGAGCCTCGGGCTGCTGGCCACCTTCCTGGTTCTGCTCGACTGGGACCCGAGCGAGCATCCGCTCTCCACCAGCCTGGCGCTGGCCTTCTCCTTCGTGGTGTGGATCATCTGCGCGGTGCTGGCGTTCAATCCAGTGGCGTTCTTCGGCGCCGCAATGCTCAGCGGGGTGCTGATCCCGCATCTGCGCCGTCGACACCTGGCCTGGATCGCAGCACTGGGGGTGCTGATCGCCGCGATCGGCTGCCTGCACCTCGTGACTGAGCCCTTCAGCTGGGGCAACGTGGTGCGCTACGTGGTGGTGCCCGGCGGATTGAGCGTCTTCGTCGCAGCAGTGAACTTGATGATGCAGGGGTACTGGGGCATCTTGAAGGACCTCGAGGTCGCCCAGGAGGCAGAGGCGGAGTTGGGCATCATGCGCGAGCGGATGCGCTTCGCCGGCGACCTCCACGACATCCAGGGGCACACCCTGCATGTGGTCAACCTCAAGGTGGCGTTGGCCGAAGAGCTGCTCACGACGAACCCCGACAGGGCCCGCGCCGAGCTGCGCGAGGTCTATGACCAGGTGGAAGAGACCATCCGCGAGACCAGGAACCTCGCCTACGCGGAGCGCAAGCTCAATCTCAACGCCGAGCTGGAGAACGCGAAGAACCTTCTCGAAGCCGCCGGAGTCGCGGTACGGATCAGTCGGCACGGAAAGATCCGGCCTGGTCTGGACGAACTCCTGGGCCAGGTGCTGCGGGAGACCACCACGAACATCCTGCGCCACGCAGAGGCCACCGAGGTGCAGATCCGGATCTTCGAGGGCGAGATCATGATCAGCAACGACGGCGCCGCCGAGGGTCCGCTGCCCACACTCAGCGGGCTCTCGGTGCTGCGCCAGCGAGTGGCCGACGCCGGGGGTCAGCTTCGCGTCGAGCAGAGCGCCGGGACGTTCAGCACCTCCGCGGGCTTCCCGAGTGCTAAGTCCTCTGCGCCCCAGGTTGGTTCCGAACCGCAGCGGAGCGCCCCGTGATCCGGGTCGTGCTCGTCGACGACGAGGCACTGCTGCGCTCGGCGCTGGCCGCGCTGCTGCCGTTGAAGGCCCAGATCAGCGTGGTGGCTGAGGCCGCCGACGGAGCGGCCGCGGTCGCCGTCGTGCGGGAGCATCAGCCCGACGTGGTGGTGATCGACCTGGAGATGCCAGGGATGGACGGGCTCGCCGCAATGGAGCGGATCCGGGCGGACAACCCCGAGCAGGTGGTGCTGATGCTCACCCGCCACGCACGTCCCGGGGTGCTGCGCCGAGCATTGAAGCTCGGGGTCCGCGGATTCGTGAGCAAATCCGCACACCCGACGCTGATCGCTGAGGTGATCGAGACGCTGCATGCGGGCAAGCGATGGATCGACCCGGACATCTCTGCGCTCGCGGTGGTCGACGACTCCCCCCTGACCGACCGGGAGCTCGATGTGCTGCGCGAGACCCTCCAGGGCTATTCCGTCGCTGAGATCGCGGGCCGGCTCTACCTGGCCGAGGGCACGGTGCGCAATTACCTCTCCAACGCCATGCAGAAGACCCAGACGCCGAACCGGCGCGAGGCCGCACGCTACGCCCGCTCGCGGGAGTGGCTATAGGCCTGCACGTCCGACCCGGCCGAAAGGACCACGTGGAGATCTTCATCATCGGCATCACCGGAGGCATCGGCGGCCAGCTGGCGGCAAAGCTGCTGGAGGCGGGTGACACCGTGCGCGGCCTGGTGCGCCGACCCGCGCAGCGCGACGACCTGTCCGCCCGTGGGATCCAGGCCGTGCTGGGAGATCTGGCGGCACTCTCCCCCGCAGAGCTGGCGCAGGTCCTGGGGGCGGCAGACGCCGTGGTCTTCAGCGCCGGCTCCAACGGCGGTCCCGCACAGATCACGAGGGCGATCGACGGAGCGGGCCTGAGCAGGACCATTGAGGCGAGCCTCATCGCGGGCGTCCGCCGGCTGATCAGCGTCTCGGTGCTCCCGGAAGCCTGGCGGGAGCGTGAGCTCTCGGACTCGGAGGAGCACTACTTCGCCGTGAAGAAGCAGGGCGACATCGCACTGAGCCACGGCGACCTGGACTGGGTCATCCTGCGTCCCTCGATGCTCACCGATGCGCCAGGAGCCGGGACCGTCTCGCTTGGTCCGGCGGAGGCCCACGGGGAGATCCCCCGCGAGGACGTCGCTGAGATCCTCAAGGAGCTTCTCCATGAACCGCGGATCTCCCGGCAGATATTGGAGGTTGACGACGGACAGACCCCCATTCCGGCGGCCGTGCAGGCCAATGTGCCACGCCGTTGACCCCCCCCTGCCCGGGGGTCAGGCACCGGCCAGGTCGATGAGCCTGCGCACGGTGTTGAGGTTCCGCGCGGTCCCGGTGAGTCCCAGCGTCCGAGAGAAGGCGGCCTCGTTCAGCTGCGGCGCACCTGCGCCGTGCGCGTAGCGCAGGTGCATCTCGCGGCCGATCACCTGCCAGCGATCCTCACCGGTCTCCAGCAGGGCCGCGGCCTGCACGGCCTCGGGCGTCGGCGCTGCCTGAAGGAAGGTGATGTAGGAGAACCGAGGGTCGAGCACGTCGAACGGGTGGGCCTCCAAGGCGGCGAGCACCTCCTCCCGGGATCTGCTGATCACCTCGCGGAAAAAGCCGAAGCGTGACTTCACGGCGGACTCCAGTGCGCGGTCAAAATCCTCCGCCGGGCCGGGCGGGAGACAGATCAGGTTCCCGGAGGCGATGTAGCTGGCGACCTCGGTGGCGCCGAGCGACTCAGCCAGGGCGCGCCACTGGGCCATCGGCAGCTTCGCCGTGCCGCCGACGTTCACGGCGCGGACCAGGATGATCCTGCGACTCACCGGGCAGGCCGCATCAGGTGGGCCTCACCGGGTGGAGGCGGGCTGATCGTCCAGCCGCTTGTCCTGCAGGTCCGGGACCACCATGACAGGCCCGGAGGCCCGCACCAGCACCCCGCGGGACACCGACCCCATCAGGGCCCCGGTGAATCCGCTCCGACCCCGAGTGCCCACCACAGTGAGCTGCGCCTCCCGGGTCTGTTTGGCCAGCAGAGTGATCGGATCCCCCGGCTTGACCGCAGCCGTGACGTCGAGCGACGGAAAGTGCGTCTTCACCCATGTGATCTCGGCCTCGAGGAACTCCTCGAGCTGAGTCTTGCGCCGGTCGGTGACCCCCTCGTCGGTGGAGTCGAGCTCCGGATACCAGTCCAGCCAGCCCTCCAGCGAGGGAAGGGCGAGCAACATGTGCAGAGTCACTCCACGGTTCAGCGCGGACTGGGCCGCCTGAAGCACCGCGATCCGGCTGTGCGGTGAGCGGTCGATCCCGACCACCACGGGCCGCTGATCCCTGCCTGCCGTGAACCGGGCCGCGCCCTGATCCTCGCTGACCTTGTACTGCCGAGGCACCACCACCGTGGGGCAGTGCGCGTGCGCCGGAAGCGCCGAGGACACCGATCCGAGCACCCGGCCCAGGAACCCTCCCCTGCCGCGGGCCCCGACCACGGCGAGCTCTGCCACGGTGGAGAGATCGACCAGCACGCCGGCGGCGTCGCCGCGTTCGGTCCGGTAGATCACCTTGCCCGAATAGTCCTGCAGGTATTTCCGCGCGTCCAGGAGCACCGTCCTGGCCGCCTCGACGGCCGCTTCGGCCTCTGACTTCTCCGGCACTGCGGCCAGGGTCATGTAGACCCTGGCCGGGACGGTGAATGCGCTGACCACGGTCAGCACGCGTCCGCTGCGCTGAGCGGCGAGGGCGCCATAGTGCAGGGCGAGCAGGGACTGCTTGGAGCCGTCGAAGCCGACCAGCACACCGAGATCGCGGGTGGCGGGATCAAAGGCGACAGACCGGGGTGCTGTGTGAGCGTCGTTGTCCATGACAAACCTCCACCGGGGGTCTGGGGTCAGCCGACGCGAGCGACGCCCCCATCTATGGATTTCGCCCGCCTCATTCTCGATCTTAGGCCGCGACCCCAGATCAGGGAACCACCACAGCGCGACCGCGGAGCTCGCCGTCGTGCAGTCTGCGGTAGGCCTCCGGGCCCTCGTCGAGGCTGAAGGTCTCGGTCTCCACCGCCAGCTGCCCGGTGCGGGCGAGTTCGAAGACCTCCATGAGCTCGGGTCGCGAACCCCAGTAGGGTGCCCGGATGCGAGACCCGTAGGGCTGGCCCAGCAGACCCACCGTGGTCTCCACGACGCCGGCTCCCACCAGCACCAGATCGGTGCGGGGGCCGCTGAGCGAGCGGACGATGTTCATCACCGGGTCGTTGGTGACGAAGTCGAACACCGCGGCGACCGGACCGGGGCCCACCGCCTCGGCGATGTGCGCGGCTGCCCGATCGTCGGAGAGGAAGGCATGATGGGCCCCGACCTCCCGGGCGAAGTCGAGCTTGCTCTGGCTGATGTCCAGCGCGACCACCGTGGCAGAGGTCAGGGTGCGCAGCAGCTGGACCGCGATATGTCCCAGCCCGCCCACGCCGATCACCACGGCCACGCTGCCGGGGACCAGCAGGTCCAGTGAGCCTTTGATCGCGTGATAGGGGGTCAGGCCGGCGTCGGTCAGGGCCACCGTGGCCGCCGGGTCAAGGTCCCCCAGCGGGATCAGCAGTCGAGGATCAGTGACGATCATGTATTCGGCCATCGCGCCGTCCTTGCCCAGACCCGGAGGCGTGATGCCCAAGGCAGCGGCGTGGGGGCAGTAGTTCTCGATGCCCTGGGCGCAGCTGTGACAGCGTCCGCAGCCCTGCGGACCGTAGACGGCCACGGCCTCGCCGACCTCGATGCCGGAGGCGCCCTCGCCCAGGGCGTCGACCACCCCGACTCCCTCATGCCCCAGCGTCATCGGCAGCGGGTAGCCGAAGGCTGTGTACTCCGCTTCGCTGAGTCCCATCACGAAGCTGTCCGAATGGCAGGCGCCGGCGGCGGTGACGCGCAGCCGGACCTCGCCGGGGCCGGGTTCCGGTGTGGGGACCTCGCGCACCTCGGGCGGCTGACCGACGGCGACGTATTGGAGAGCTTTCATGTGATCCTCCTGGATCTGCAGTGCGGGGCCGCGGGGTCTGCGGGGCGCCTCTCGCAGCGGATCTGCCGCGAGGAGCACCTCAGGGCATGCTAGGCGATGGGGCTGCGCGCCGGCACGACCGGCATGGCGCAGCAGAGGATCAACATTCTGAGGGTCGCGCGATGCGTATTTCCTGGCGCCGAGAAAAGGTTTCTCACCAGGGTCGAAAGACCCTGGACCTATTCGATATCGGACGTATCGTGAGCCTATGAACTCTTCTCAGGAGCACGACAGTGACCGCGATCCCGGTGTTCTCGTAGGCCTTGACGGCTCAGCCGCCAGTCAGCGCGCCTTCCAGGCAGGCCTGAGAGTCGCCAAGCAGCGCCAGCTCCCGCTGCGCCTCGTGGTGACGTTCGCCCGGCCGGTGGTGACCGACGCCTACAACATGCCGATGATGAACGAGTATCTGGACACGGCGCTCAAAGAGGTTCAGACGATGCTCAGCGACTACGTCGCGCAGGCCGAGGCGGCAGGGGTCGAGGTCACCACCCGCGCCGTCGAAGGCGACCCGGGTTCCGAGCTGATCGCGGAGAGCAGAGCGGCGCAGGTGGTCGTCGTCGGGAAGCGCGGACGCAATCGGTTCGCTGGGCGCTTCCTCGGCAGCGTCTCGGCCAAGCTCGCCGCACATGCACACTGTCCCACGCTGGTGGTGCCGGAGAAGTGGAAGAACGTGTCCTCGACCGAGCTGCTCGCCCCGGACCAGGACCTCCCCGCCGGGGAGGCTGAAGCCACCGAGCCGCTGACCCAGATGGAGGAGTCGAGCTCCCGATCCCATGAGCGCCGGGATTTCGCCAACGTGGAGCAGGAGCTGAACTTCGACACCGAGATCGTGGTGGGCATCGACGTCGCGACTGACCCTGAGCTGGTCGTGGACCTGGCGGCGCAGGCCGCGGCGCTGCTGGACAACCCGCTGACCCTGGTCTCGGCCGCTCCGCTGAACGCGCAGGGGCACTGGTGGCCCAACACCATCGAGCACAACCTCGAGATCCCCCAGCTGCGCCGTCCCTATACGGAGCATCTGCAGAAGTCCGCGGAGCGGGTCGCGGAGAAGTTCCCCGAGCTGGCGGTGCGGTGGCAGTTCTTCGACGGCTCTCCGGCCGGGGTGCTCTCGGAGGCTTCACGGACCGCGGCACTGGTGGTGCTCGGAACCCGGGGCCACGGAGGGTTCTCCGGGCTGCTGCTGGGTTCGGTCAGTCAGGCCGTGCTCAACCGGGCCGTCTGCCCCGTTCTGGTGGTGCCCACGCACACGCAGTGAAGGTGGTGCGCTCGCGATCCATCAGGCGGTGCTGTACCAGGCCGATCAGGTCTCTGCCGCCGGAGCATGGGGTCAGTCCGTCTGCCGACCCTTGAGGAAGTAGGCGATCGGCCCGAGGTAGTTGATCGCGATGACCCCGGCCCAGATGCCCTTCCTGCCATTGACCTGGTTCGCGGGCCGCCGTGCAAGATCGATCCAGGCCGCCACCGCCAGCGAGATCTGCACCACGCTGAACACCATGGTCCCGGCCCGCCGACCCGGACCCATGTCCTCCCACTGCTTCGTGGGACTCTTCTTGGCGTTCTTCCACGGACCCTTCACGGGGTGCTGCTTCAGCACGGTCTTATGCTTCATGGTCGACTCCTTCGTGAGCTGAGAGCTGGCCGGACGACCAGGCGGTTGTGCACCTCGAGCACTCCAGGGGAGATCCACGCCGCGAGGCCGGCCTGCCGCTTCTCGGCCAGTGATTTCACCTGCCCGCTCAGCACGGCGGTCTGACCGGTGACCGTGACGTGCACGAGGTCCGCGTCGATCTGGGGGTCTCGGAACATGGCGTTTCGCAGGCGCTCTTCGGCGTTGCGCAGCGGTGTGCGCGCTGTGACGGCGATCCGGTTCTCCACCGAGCCGACGCAGGGGAGGCGCCGCACCGCGTGCTCGGCGGCCTCGCGCTGGTAGGTCCAGTCGACCTCCCCGGTCAAGGTCACGTGCTGGTCCTCGATCCAGGCCGTGACCATGCCTTCGCCCAGCTCAGAGACCCAGCTGAGATGGGACTCCACAAGCTCCTGGAAGTGCGTGCTGACCTGGGTCTCGGCCTGTGATGCGGTCTGGATCGACAACGTCCTTCAGTCCTTTCACGCGGTTCTGGTCGCGGTATCGCGCGCCACGATTCACTCTGCTGGGTAGATCGGTCCGGGGACTAGGGCCATAGGTCCCGCTGTGGCCGGAGATCTGCGGCTGAGGTGCACATCTGATGGATCGGCGCCGGGAAGCAGCGGGCCGATCCGGGCGCGCCCAGGTCTGATGCAGGGTCAGGCAGAGGTGATCCCGTGGCGCAGACCCCAGATGGCGGCCTGGAGCCGGTCCCGGCTGTGCGACTTCATCAGCACCGACTGCACGTGATACTTCACCGTGGTGACCTCCACGAATAGCGCCTGCGCGATCTCAGCGTTGGAGCGGCCCTGGGTGATCAGCTGAAGCACCTCGGTCTCGCGCGGAGTCAGCTCGGCCACCGGGGCTTGGGCCCGCGTTTCGGTGGCGCGTCGTCGCGCGGCGAACTCGGTGATGACCTTGTGCGTGATGCGCTGATCCAGGGTTCCGGCGCCGGCCGCCGTCGAGCGGATCGCCTCGGCGATCACCGCTTCCTGCGCACCCTTGAGCAGAAATCCGGCCGCGCCGGCCTCCAGAGCGGCGAACACGTCCTCGTCGAGGTCGAAGGTGGTCAGGATCAGCACCTTCACCGCGTCCTGGGCCGAGATGATCTGCCGAGTGGCCGTGATCCCGTCCATGATCGGCATCCGGATGTCCATGCAGACCACATCGGGGCTCAACCTCGCGGCCAGCCGCACGGCCTCCGCGCCGTCACCCGCCTGGCCCACGACGTCCAGGTCAGGTTCGGCGTCGAGGACCACGGCGAGCCCCGCGCGGACGATCGGCTGGTCATCGACGATCAGCACTCGGATCATGCGGACTCTCCTTCTCGGGCGGCGTGTTCGCGGGGGACGCTGAACGCGGTGCGCCAGCCTGTGCCGCTGGCTCCTGCCTCCAGAGTCCCGTGGACCAGCGCGAGCCGTTCCCGGAGCCCGGTGAGCCCGTAGCCGCTGGCCGGCAGCGTGGGCGCGGTCCCGGCGGCGCCGTCGTCGGTGATCTCCAGGCTCAGCCGGTGCGGCTCCCAGCGCACCGTCAGTCGGGCCTCGGCACCGGAGGCGTGCTTGGCGATGTTGGCCAGCGCTTCTTCGATGCCGCGGATGACGACGACGCCGGCCACCGGTCCCAACGACCAGGCCTCGCCGGACTCGTGCAGCTGCACGCGGGTCCCGCGCGCCAGGGCGGCCTCGATGACCTGCGGCAGGTCGTTCAGCGAGGCCGCGCGCGAGGCCGTGGACTCCTCGTCGGCGCGCAGCAGCCCCACGGTGCGGCGGAGGTTCTCCAGGGCGGAGCGCGCGTCGGACTGGACCGCCTGCAGGTACCGGCGCTGGCCTGGCGGGTCGGTCTGGGTCAGCGCGGAGGCGGCCTGGGCGCTGACGATGATCCCGGTCAGATGGTGGGCGGCGATGTCGTGCAGCTCCCGGGCGATCATGGTGCGCTGTTCCTGGACCGCATGGCGGGCGGCGAGCTCCTGCTCCCGCTCGGCCATCTCCGCCCGTTCGGTCAGCGCCTGGACCAGCTGGGTGCGCCCGATGATGACCTCGGCGATCACCCAGGGCAGCAGGTAGAGCAGCAGCCCCCGCGCGATGCCCAGCGGGATCTCCCCGGCCGCGACCAGCTCTCCCCCGGAGCCGATCGCCGCGGCGATGGTCATGCTGACCAGTCCCAGCGGGATGATCCGCTGGGCGGCGGCCCGCCGCGGCAGGGCCCGGCGGAGCACATAGACGGCCAGCGGGACGGCGAGCCCTGCGCTGGTGTTGCCCGGATCCAGGATGAAGAGGGCGGAATCGGCCGCGGTGATGCCCGCGAGCACCAGACCGGGGAAGCGCGCGCAGATGATCAGCAGCAGCGCCTGGACCAAGAGCACTCCAGTGGTCAGGTACACCACCGTGCCGGAGTCCACGAACTCCGGCACGGCGAAGAGCAGCGGGATCAGCGCCAGCACGATCAGCGGGGGAATCGTGGCGAAGCGGCGACCGTCCAGTGGGACGTCAGGCCTGTCGATCATCTGTCTCCCGTCACTCTCCCGGGTGGGCTCAGAGGTCACGTCGCCGCAGCGACAGCCAGGCCGCGCCCACGGCCACCAGCGCCATCATAGCCAGCAGGATCAGCGCCGGAACCGGGGCGAGCCCGGCTGCGCCGTCGGGGCTGGTGGCCGAGGAGACCAGCGCCAGCGGCAGGTACGCGCCCCAGGAGCTGGTGACCGGGATCAGCGAGAGGATCGCGCCGAGGGTCACATCGGCGACCGCGGCGCCGATGAGCACCAGGAACGTGGCGCTCTGGCTGCGGATGAGCACCCCAGCGGCCAGTCCGAGCAGGGCCAGCGGCACGACGGTGAGCACGCCGCGGCCCAGCACCTCGGCGACCTCCCATGGGTCCGCGCTCAGCCCGCCGGCGCCCATGGTGCTCGGCGCGAGGGTGACGAGGAGTCCCTGGACCAGCGCGTAGCACAGGCCGGTGGACGCCGCGACGAGAGCAGCGGCGACAGCCTTGCCGCCGATGATCCGGCCCCGCCGTGGGGAGGCCAGCGCGGTGGTGGTGATCCCGCCGTGCCGAAAGTCCGCTGTGGCCACCAGGGCGCCCAGGAGCAGGATCGCGACGAGCCCGATGCTCACCGATCCCGAGGCCATGCCGCCTCCCCCGCCGAGCACGTTCATCGCCGCGAGCTGACGTTCGGCCGTGGAGGTCGAGAGTTCTGAGACGTCTGCCTGCAGGTCAGGGTCGATGTGGCCGATCGCCGGGAGGAGCCAGCCGCTGGCGAGCTGGGTCGCCGCCACGCCGATGACACCCACCGCCGCGGCGATCTTCGGAGCGCGGGTGGAGGTCAGTTTCAGCAGTTCTGCGCGGATCATCGCAGGGTCTCCGTTTCGGTGTGAACTTCGGTGGTGGCAGTGCTGTGGGTGGTGGCTTCAGTGGGGGCGGTGGTGATGGAGAGGTAGAGCTGTTCCAGGTCCCGGCCCTCCGCTGAGGTCAGCTCGTCGAGCGCGCCGGAGAGCAGACTGCGGCCGCGGTCGATGATCACGAGGTCATCGGCGACCAGGGCCACCTCGGTCAGCACGTGAGTGGAGATCAGCACGGTGCCTCCGGCGGCGGCGAAGGCGCGAAGGTACTGCCGCAGCCAGCGGATCCCGGCGGGGTCGAGTCCGTTGGCGGGTTCGTCGAGGACCAGCACGGCAGGATCCCCGAGCAGCGCGTTGGCCAGCGCGAGACGCTGTCGCATGCCCAGGGAGTAGCCGCCGATCCTGCGGTGGGCGGCCTCAGTGAGCCCCACCTCCTGCAGCAGGTGGGTGACGCGCTCGCCCGTCGCGCCGATCATTTCCGCGGTGATGCCCAGGTGCTGGGCGCCGGTGCGGCCCGGGTGCAGTCCTCCGGCGTCGAGCACCGCGCCGACGCGCCGGGCGGGGTTGGGGATCTCGGCGTAGCGGCGTCCTTCGATGAGCGCCTCTCCAGTGTCGGCAGACACGAGTCCGAGAAGGATCCGCATGGTGGTGGTCTTGCCGGCGCCGTTGGGTCCGAGCAGCGCGAGGACCCGGCCGGGGTTCGCGCTGAGGTTCACATCGGTCACCGCCTGGGTGGTGCCGAAGCTCTTGGAGAGCCCGGTGATCTGCAGAGCGGGTGTGGGGGTGGTCATGGGTGTCCGTCCCGGCGCCGAGGCGCCTGTCCTGGAGGTTCGGTCGTCCCGAACATCGGTGACTCCAGTCCATCGCGGGACGCCCGCCGGCACCCCCTCCCCGGGGACGGACCTCGTCCCCTCCGCAGGGAGGGGACGAGGTCCCTCACCGAGGACGCCCAGGGTCGCGCGGGACCGGTTCACCCGAGCTGGAGCCGCTGGAATCCGTGCAGGTCACTGATCATCTGCCGGTCGTGCGTCGCGACGACGACGACCGCCGGGGTCTTCTTCAGCGCCGCGGTGAGCTCCTCGATCAGGGACATGGCCAGGTGGTTGCTCGGCTCGTCCAGGAGCAGCACCTCAGGGGCTTCGGCGAGCCGCAGCGCCAGCTCCAGCCTCCGCTGCTGGCCCTGCGAGAGCTCGGTGACGGCGGTGTTCGCCGCGTCGCGGCGCAGCAGACCCAGTGATCCGAGTCCGATCGTCTGATCTCCCGGGACCGTGCCACGGCTGACCAGGCGCGCGGCATGGGACTCGAACAGCTCGCGGGCGGTCAGCGAGACGTCACATGCCGGGTTCTCCTGACCGACCAGGGCGATGCGAGCCCCGGGCCGGCGATGCAGCTCCCCTCCAGTGGGAGTCACCGTCCCCGCCAGCAGACCGAGCAGCGTGGACTTGCCGGCTCCGTTGGGTCCGGTGAGCAGCAGCTTCTGGCCCCCGGACAGGCGCAGATCCACCGGCGCGCGCAGCCGCTCCCCGCACCTCAGCCCGGTCGCGGCGAGGTAGGTCACCCCGGTCTGGGAGTCCAGGTTCGGAAAGCTCAGACGGAGCGGCGGCGGGGGCACGGTGATCCGGTGCTCCTCCAGTGCTTCGGCCTGCCGCTTCACCTGCTGCACCACCCCGGGTGCTCGAGACTGACGCTGGTGCTTGTTCGTTCCCTTCTCCGGTCGCCACCCGGTGGAGAGCCGGCTCTGCGCGCTGGAGAGCGCATCCTGCAGGCGTGAATGCTCGGCGAGCTGCTCGGCGTGCTCGCGCTCCCAGGTCTCTCGTTCGCGGCGGCGGCCCTGCTGCCAGCCGAGGTACCCGCCGCCGTAGACGCGGACGCGTCCGTCCCGGCTGGGGTCCAGGTCGAGGAACTGCTCCGCGACCTGCTGGAGCAGATGCCGATCGTGGCTGACCAGCGCGACCCCACCAGGGTGGGCCCGGACCCGCTGGGTGAGGAAGTCCATCCCGGCGGCGTCGAGGTGATTGGTCGGTTCGTCGAGCAGCAGCAGGTCATCCGGGGCCCCCAGCAGGCATGCCAGCCGCACCCGGTAGCGCTGACCCACCGAGAGCTGCGTCAGCCGGCGGCTGCGATCCGAGCAGGCGCCCAGGGCGTCCAGCGCGACGTCCATCTGTCGATCGGCGTCCCAGGCGTCGAGCTGCTCGGCGGCGGCCAGCGCCCGGACGTACCGCTCTGCGTGTGCCGTCGGGTCTGCGGCGAGGGCCTGGGCGGCGTCGTCGAACTCTGCCAGGGCGGCCCGGGAGCGCTCCATCGCACGTTCCACCAGGGTGCCGACGGTGTCGTCGTCGTGGTGCTGCAGCGTCTGTTCGGACAGGCCTGCTGTCCCGGTGCGGGTGAGACTGCCGTGCTCCAGGGGGAGGTATCCGAGCAAGGCATGCAGCAGCGTGGTCTTGCCGGTGCCGTTCTCACCGACGACGGCGAGCCGCGAACCGACGCTGAGCGTGAGGGAGATGCGGTCGAGGATGCGTCGCCCGCCGCGGATCACGGTGAGGTCCGAGGCCGCGAGGTGGAAGGGTCGTGAGGGTAGAGGGGTCACTGCTGCTCCGTCGAGAGGATCGTGCCGGAGCCGGGCAGCGGAGGTCAGCGGGGGCGTCTGCTGCACCGCGCGTGATGACGGGAGCAGAGGCCTACGCGGACACGGATCTGCACTTGAAGGGGTGCACGAGATCGCCGCCCGGCGGGGTCAGGAACCGTAGGACGACGTGCAGCATCGATGAGAAGGTGGAGAGGAGCCGCGCGCCGTCAGGAGACCACGCGCAGGCGACCCGAAGGCATGCCCGAGATTTTCATGCTGAGCAGGCTAGCAGAACCTCGAAGCGCAGGAGGAGCCCCGATGACCAAGCACCGGATCTACACGATGAGCTTCGCCAGCGTCTATCCGCACTATGTGACCAAGGCGGAGCGCAAGGGACACAGTCGGGCCGAGGTCGACAAGATCATCGAGTGGCTCACCGGGTACTCCGCGGGCCAGCTGCAGAGGGTCCTGGACGAGGAGGTCGACTTCGAGACGTTCTTCGCCCAGGCACCGGCGATGAATCCCTCCCGGTCACTGATCACCGGAGTGATCTGCGGCGTCAGGGTCGAGGAGATCGAGGAGCCGCTGATGCGCGAGATCCGATACCTGGACAAGCTCATCGATGAGATGGCGCGCGGCAAGGCGATGGAGAAGGTGCTGCGCGGCTGAACCCCCGCATGCACCTGAGTGGGTCAGGACCAATCCACGCTCATGTACTGTACCTCGGTGAACTCCTCCATCCCGAAGGACCCGCCCTCTCGACCGATCCCTGCCTGCTTGACCCCGCCGAACGGGGCACTGGGATCCGAGACGATCCCCCGATTGACCCCGACCATCCCCGCCTCGAGCCGTTCGGCGATCTGCATCGCGGTCTGCAGCTTCCCGGCGTAGACATAGGCGGAGAGCCCGACCTCCGCGGCATTGGCCAGCTCGATGACCGCGTCCAGATCGGTCCAGGCCACCACAGGGGCGACAGGTCCGAAGATCTCTTCACGGAGGATCTCCGCATCCACCGGCACCCCGGTGAGCATGGTCGGGGCGAGGAACGCCGGGTTCATTCCCTCGGGCAGGGGCGCCTGCGCGGCGATGACCGCGCCCTGCTCCACCGCGCCCTGGACCAGCCCGCGGATCTGCTCGGCGGCATGTTCGGTGATCACCGGTCCGATGTCGGCGCCCTCGGCCGGGTCTCCCACCCGCAGCGCGGCGATCCGGGCACCGAACTTCTCGGTGAACTCGCCGAGCACGTCCTGGTGGACGTAGAAGCGGTTCGCCGCGGTGCAGGCCTGCCCGCCGTTGCGGAACTTCGCGAGCATCGCCCCGTCCACCGCGGCGTCGAGGTCGGCCCCGGAGGTCACGATGAACGGCGCGTTCCCGCCGAGTTCCATGGAAGTGTTCACCACCCGTTCGGCGCACTGGGCCAGCAGTCGCCGCCCGACTCCGGTGGACCCGGTGAAGGAGAGTTTGCGGACCCGGTCGTCCGCCAGCCAGGCGGTGACCACCCGACTCGCCGAGCTGGACGCCGCGACCTGCACCACTCCCTCCGGGACCCCCGCCTGGGTGAGGATCTCTGCGATCGCGAAGGCGGTCAGCGGGGTCTCGCTGGCGGGTTTCAGCAGCACCGAGCAGCCCGCGGCCAGGGCGGGGCCGATCTTGCGGGTGGCCATCGCGGCCGGGAAGTTCCACGGAGTGATGAGCACCGCGACCCCCACCGGGTGCCGGGTGACCACGTTGCGGACTCCCCCGGCCGGCGCCTCGGTGTAGTCACCGGGGGTCCGCACGGCCTCCTCGGCGTACCAGCGGAAGAACTCGCTGGCGTAGTTCACCTCGGCCGCGGCGTCGGCCTGGGACTTGCCGTTCTCGGCCACGATGAGGTCCCGCAGCCGCTCGGCCTGTTCCTGCATGCCTCGGTAGGCGGCCATGAGGACCTCGGAGCGGTGCCGCGGGCTGGTGGCGCGCCAGGTGCGGAACCCGGCCTGGGCGGCGTCGACCATGGCGGCGGCCTCCTGGGCGGAGTGATCGCGGACCTGGTCCACCACCGCGCCGGTGGCGGGGTTGCGCACCGGGAACGTGGGGTGCCCGGGATACGCTGCGGCGGGCTTGGCGGCGGTGTGTTCAGCGGGCATCGTTGGCCTCCAGGAAGATTCCGGCGAAGAAGTCGGCGAGGGCTGCGGTGTCGGTCAGCGGCAGCACGTGGGCAACATACTGGTCCGGGCGCACGACGACGACGCAGCCGTCCCGGCTGATCCCGCGCTCGGCGAAGATGTCCTGCTCGGGGTGGGTGCCGAAGACCCGGTCCCGGGCGGTGAGTCCGAAGGGTCCCACCGTGGGCAGGAAGGCGCGCGGGGCGTCGGTGACGTCGAGCTGGTCGTGAGGCTGCTGGTAGATGACCTTGATGTCGAAGAGCGTGTCCTCGTCCTGCGCCGTCGGGGTGTGGCGCAGCACCGGGGAGTTCGGGTCGGTGTGCAGCCAGTGCGCCCAGTCGGACAGGGCTGAATCCTCCCCGGAGCTCGACTCCCCGGCGGCTGGAGCGTCGGCGAAGGCGTAGAGCCGCCAGCGCCCGTCGGCGGTGGCCAGGTGGCCCAGCTGCAGCGGGTTCCCGTCGCAGACTCGGGAGACATAGGCCGACTTGAACCGTTTGCCCACCGGGAATCCGGTGGCGAGCTCCTGGTGGGTGGCCTCCCCGGTGATCATCGATGGTGTGTACTCGGTCATGAAGCCGGCAGGGAACTCGATGGTCTTGACGTAGAAGTCCTCCAGCGCGGAGGGGTCCTCCATGTCTTCAGGCTTCTGCGCCATCAGCGTGGACCACTGCTTGTCGAAGTCGATGAGGTTCTGCGCGATCACCTGGCGCTCGCCGGAGTAGGTGCTCAGCAGCGAGGCTGGGCTGCGACCTTGCAGCACCTGCCCCAGCTTCCAGCCGATGTTGAATCCGTCCTGCATGGACACGTTCATGCCCTGGCCGGCCTTCGCGCTGTGCGTGTGACAGGCGTCCCCGGCGATGAACACCCGCGGCGCGCGCTGACCGGCGAGCTCGGCGGGCACGTCGTCGAACGTGTCGGTCACCCGATGCCCGACCTCGTAGACGCTGTGCCAGGCGACGTGCTTCACGTCCACCGTGTAGGGGTGCATGATCCGGTTGGCATGCTCGGAGATCTGCTCGACGGTGGTCTGGCGGACCTGGGCGCCCTCCCCGGGCTGGACCTCGCCGAGGTCCACGTACATCCGGAACAGGTGTCCGCCCTCGCGCGGGATCAGCAGGATGCTGCCGCCGGAGCGGGACTGGATGGCGCACTTGCGGCGGATGTCGGGGAAGTCGGTCACCGCGAGGACGTCCATCACGCCCCAGGCGTGATTGGCCCGGTCTCCCTCCATGGTGCAGCCGATGGCCTCGCGCACCCCGCTGCGAGCCCCGTCGGCGCCGAGCACGTACTTTGCCCAGACGGTGCGCACCGGGCCATCCTTCGGGCCGCCCGAGCGGCGCAGGGTGACCTCCACCGGATGCTCTCCGGACTCATGCACGGTCAGATCCACGAACTCCCAGCCGTAGTCCGGGGTCATCCGGGACGGTGAGTTCGCCATGGACTCGGCGAAGTAGTCCAGCACCCTCGCCTGGTTGACGATGAGGTGAGGGAACTCGCTGATCCCGTGCGGGTCATCGGCGGGACGGGCGGTGCGCACGATGTTCTCCGGCGCCTCCGGGTCGGGCTTCCAGAACGCCATCTCGGTGATGTGGTAAGCCTCGTTGGAGATCTCGTCGGCGAAGCCGAAGGCCTGGAAGGTCTCCACGCTGCGCGCCTGGATGCCGTCGGCCTGGCCGACCTCGAGCCGACCCTCACGCTTCTCGATGATCCGGGTGTGGACCTGCGGGAACTGGGCCAGCTGCGCGGCGGCGATCATCCCCGCGGGGCCTGTGCCCACGATGAGCACGTCCATGTGCTCGGGAAGCTCCTGCGGACGGTCGAGTCCGACACCGGCGGGCGCCTGGACCCTCGGGTTCTTGGAGACGTAGCCGTGGTGGTGGAACTGCATGAGTGACTCCTCAGTGAGCGGTGCGTGAGATGAAGTCCGCGGCGAGCTGCTCCGAGCCGCGGGCCACGAGGGAGACGTCGGCGCCCACGAGCACCCAGGACGCTCCGGCGTCGAGGTAGTCACGAGCGGCGTCCGGATCGAAGGCGTTGACCCCGGCGGTCTTGCCGGCTCGCCTGGCGGCGGTGAACGTGGACTTCACGGCGTCGACCACCTGGGGGTGGGTCTGCTGACCCAACAGTCCCATCGAGGCGGAGAGGTCGCTGGGACCGGCGAAGATTCCGTCGATGCCCTCCACCGCGGCGATCGCCTCGGCGTTCTCCACGCCTTCGGCGGTCTCGATCTGCAGGTAGATGCTGATGTGGGAGGCCGCATCGTGAAGATAGTCCTGCACGCGGTTCCAGCGGCCCGAGCGGGCCAGCGCGTTGCCGATGCCGCGTCGACCTGCCGGTGGGTACTGCGTGGAGGCGGCGACGGATCGAGCTTGTTCGGGTGTGGAGATCATCGGGATCAGCAGGTTCTGCACCCCGAGGTCCAGCACCTGCTTGATGGTGACCGGGTCGTCGGAGGAGAGCCGGACCAGCGGGGTCACGGGGTAGCCGGAGAGCGCGTGCAGCTGGGCGAGCACCGATTCCAGCCCGTTGGGGGCGTGTTCCATGTCGATGAGCACCAGGTCCAGTCCGGAGCCGGCCATGATCTCGGCCATCACCGGGGAGCCGGAGCAGACCCAGCCGCCGATCAGCGCACGGTCGGCGGCGGCGAGGTCCTCGCGCAGGGTGGGGGTCAGTCGAAGCGGCATGTCAGGGTTCCTAGTTCTCCGTAGTCGCAGGTCACGGTGTCGCCGCGCTCCACCCACATCGGGCGGGTGAAGGAGCCGGCGAGGATCAGCTCGCCGGCCTGCAGGCTGTCGCCATGGGAGGCCAGCTTGTTCGCCAGCCAGACCACGCCCATGGCGGGATGGTTCAGCACGGCGGCGGCGACGCCGGACTCCTCGATAGTCTCGTTGCGGTAGAGCAGCGCGGAGACCCAGCGCAGGTCCACCGCGTCCGGGGCCACCGGGTTGCCGCCGTAGACCATGCCGCCCATGGCGGCGTTGTCGCTGATGGTGTCCACGATGGTGCGGCCGGCCATCTCGATCCGACTGGAAAGGATCTCCAGAGCGGGCACCACGTAGTCGGTGGCGTCGAGGACGTCGAAGATCGTGATCCCGGGGCCCTTCAGCGGCTTGCCGAGCTTGAAGGCGAGCTCCACCTCGATGCGCACATTGGAGAAGCGGCTGTGCTCGATCACCGAGCCGTTCTCGAAGACCATGTCGTCGAAGATCGCCCCATAGTCAGGTTCGGTGATCCCGGTGGCCACCTGCATCACCTTCGAAGTCAGGCCGATCTTCCGGCCGACCAGCCGCCGCCCGGAGGCGACGGCGCGGCGTCGCCATTCGTTCTGCACCGCGTAGGAGTCCTCGATGGTCATCTCGGGGTGGCGGGTGGTCAGCAGCGGGATCATGCTGCGCTGCGCCTCCGCCTCCGCGAGCTCGTCAGCGATGGTGGTGATCTGTTCCGAGGTCAGCATGCTGCTCTCCTGGTCTCTGGCTCGCCCTGCATCAGAGCTGGTGGCCCAGCTTGTACTCGCCCTGCTTCCAGGAGGGCATGGAGTCCGCGTCGTCCTTGCGGGTGTAGGAGAACCCGTCGGCGCCGATGGTCACGTCCATCTCGGAGTGCTCGGTGCGCTCCACCGAGGGCACCGGGCGCCCGTGCAGGTCCAGCACGGTGGAGGCCTCGGTGTACCAGGACGGGACCACCGGGTTGCCCCACCAGTCGCGCCGCTGGTTGTCGTGCACGTCCCAGGTCACGACCGGGTTGTCAGGGTCTCCGGTGTAGTAGTCCTGGGTGTAGATCTCGATCCGATGCCCGTCGGGGTCGCGGATATAGAGGTAGAAGGCGTTGGAGACTCCATGCCTGCCGGGGCCGCGCTCGATGTGGTCCGAGAGCCGCAGCGCGCCGAGCTTGTCGCAGATCGCCAGCACGTTGTGCTTCTCATGCGTCGCGAACGCCACGTGGTGCATCCGGGGCCCGGCGCCGCCGGTCATCGCGGTGTCGTGCACGGTGGGCTTGCGCCGCATCCAGGCCGCATAGGTGGTGCCGTGCTCGTCCTGGATGTCCTCGGTGACCCGGAACCCGAGGTCCTCCATGTAGGCCACGGCTTTGGGCACATCGGGGGTGACCTGGTTGAAGTGGTCCAGCCGGACCAGCGCGCCGGGGGTGTAGAGGTCGTAGCGCCAGGCCAGGCGCTCCACGTGCTCCACGTCGTGGAAGAACTCATACGGGAAGCCCAGCGGGTCCTGGACCCGCACGGAGTCACCGATGCCGCGGGTGAAGCCTTCCCTGTTGCGGATCACCTCGCAGCCGAGTTCGCGGTAGAACGCCTCGGCCTTGTCCAGGTCCTCAGGGCTGCGTACCCGGTAGGAGAAGGCGGCGACGGCGGCAGTCTCTCCGCGGCGCAGCACCAGGTTGTGGTGGATGAACTCCTCGATGGAGCGCAGGTAGATGGCGTCCTCGTCCTCGGCGGTGACCGTGAGGCCCAGGACGTCGACGTAGAAGTCGCGGGAGCGCTGCAGATCGGTGACGATCAGCTCCATATAGGCGCAGCGCAGGATGTCCGGCGCGGGCGAGGCGGGGGTCGGGATCCGATCCTGGGCGGGGGTGTCAGTCATCAGAAGCGTCCTTGCTCGATGGTGGAAGGTGTGGGTGTGGGTGGCCGGGTGCCGGGGGGGGGCGCCCCGCTCGGGGTGAGAGGCTCAGTCGTCCTTGCCGAAGACCGGGTTGTGGACCTCGCCGAGGTTGATGTGCACGGCCTGCTGGTCGGTGTAGAAGTCCAGTGACCGGTAGCCGCCCTCGTGGCCCAGGCCCGAGGCCTTGACCCCGCCGAAGGGGGTGCGCAGGTCCCGGACGTTGTTGGAGTTCAGCCAGACCATCCCGGCCTGGACCGACTGGGCGAAGTTGTGCGACCGCTTGAGGTCATTGGTCCAGATATAGGCGGCCAGCCCGTACTTGGTGTTGTTGGCCAGCTCCAGCGCCTCGGCGTCGGAGTCGAAGGGGGTGATCGCGACGACCGGGCCGAAGATCTCCTCCTGGAAGATCCGGGCTTCCGGTGCGACGTCGGCGAAGACCGTGGGGGCCACGAAGTTCCCGGTGGGGAATCCCTCGGGGCGGCCGCCGCCGGCGACCAGCCGGGCCTCCTCCTTGCCGATCTCGATATAGCTCATCACCTTCTCGAAGTGCTCCGGGTGCACCAGTGCGCCGACCTCGGTGCCAGCCTCGTGCGGCAGCCCGACCTTGACCCGGGAGGCCTGGGCGCCGTAGCGCTCGACGAACTCGTCATAGATGCTGCGTTCGACCAGGATGCGGCTGCCGGCGGTGCAGCGCTCGCCGTTGAGCGAGAACACTCCGAAGATGGTGGCGTTGATGGCCGCCTCGAGGTCCGCGTCGGCGAAGACGACGGCGGGGGACTTCCCGCCGAGCTCCATGGAGAGCCCCTTCAGCGCCGGTGCCGCGTTCGCGAAGATGGTCTGTCCGGTGCTGGATTCTCCGGTGAAGGAGATCAGCGGGACGTGCGCGTGCTTCACCAAGGCGTCCCCGGCCTGTTCGCCGAGGCCGTTGACCAGGTTGAAGACGCCCTGGGGCAGTCCGGCCTCCTCGAAGATCCCGGCCCAGAGGCTGGCCGAGAGCGGGGTGAACTCGGCGGGCTTGAGCACCACCGAGTTGCCGGCGGCCAGGGCGGGGGCGAGCTTCCAGCTCTCGAGCATGAACGGGGTGTTCCACGGCGTGATCAGCCCGGCCACACCGATCGGTTTGCGGCTGACGTAGTTGATCTGCCGGCCCGGCACCTTATAGACGTCATCGGCCTGGGCGACGATCAGATCGGCGAAGAAGCGGAAGTTCTCCGCGGCGCGTCGGGCCTGTCCGAGCGCCTGAGTGATGGGCAGCCCAGAGTCGAAGGACTCCAGCTCGGCGAGCCGGTCGCCACGGGCTTCCACGAGATCGGCGATCCGGTGCAGCACACGGGAGCGTTCCCGGGGCAGCGTCTCGCGCCATGGTCCGGTCTCGAAGGCGCGTCCGGCCGCCGCGACGGCGAGGTCGACGTCGGCCTTTGTTCCCGCGGCGGCGTGAACGTAGACCTCGTTGGTCACCGGGTTGAGCACCTCGAAGGTGCCGCCCTCGGCGGAGTCGCGGAGCTCGCCGTCGATGTAGTGCTGGATCTTCTCCGGCAGGTCAGCCGGAACGGGGCTCTGGTAGTCGGTCATCTCTGGTGGGTCTCCTTATGAAGAGGTGCGCTAGGAAGAGGTGCGCTGCTGGCGGTAAGCCTCGACGGTGCGCCATTTGTGCTGTCGCACCGCCATCTCGATCTCCAGCGGCTCGGCGTTCTCGCGGATCAGGTGCAGGATGTCGTCGTGCTCCTGCACGGAGCGGGGCGCCCGGTCGGGGACGAAGGCGAAGGTGGAGCTGCGCAGCCCCGACATCCGGTTCCAGCCGCGGTCGGCCAGTTCTGAGATGTGCGGGTTGGGGCAGCGTTGGAAGAGCGCCCGGTGGAACTTCTCATTCAGCGAGGTGAAGGCGACCGGGTCGAAGTCCTCGAGCATGGCGCGCATGGAATCGTTGATCGCCTGGGCTCGGCCGAGGTCGGCATCGCGCATCAGCGGCAGCGCCAGCGCGGTGGCGGCCCCTTCGAGCACGCCCAGGGTCTGCATGGTGTCGATGTACTCGTCCTGGTTGACCATGGCCACCCGGGCCCCGACATTGCGCTCGAACTCGACAAGCCCCTCGGCCTCGAGCCGGCGCACCGCCTCGCGGACCGGGACCACGCTGATGCCCAGCTCCTTGGCGATGGCGCCCAGGACGAGCCGATAGCCGGGGTTGAACTCTCGGCCGATGATGCGCTCGCGGATCCAGTCGTAGGTCAGCTCGGACTTGCTGATCCGCTCGTCGATGCGGATCACGGGCCCTCGCCCTCCTTCACCGGGGCCTCGGCGCCGGAGCGTCCCTGTTCGGTCTCGTAGCGGGCGCGCCAGGTGGAGTTCATCGGGAAGAGGCCGTCCACGGGGTGCCCGGCCTGGACCTGCTCAGCGACCCAGGCGTCTTCGGCCTCCTTGACCAGCGCCGCCTCGGCCACCTCCACTGCGATCGCCGGCGGCAGGACGATGACCCCGTCGTCGTCGCCAACGATGACATCCCCCGGCTGCACGGTGGCTCCCCCGCAGGCGACCGTGAGGTCTGCGTCCCAGGGGACGTGCTTGCGCCCGAGCACCGCCGGGTGCGGGCCCTGGCTGAAGACCGGCAGGGCGATCTCGGCCACGGTGGAGTAGTCGCGCACACCGCCGTCGGTGACGACTCCGGCGGCGCCGCGGTGCAGGGCACGTAGCGCCAGAATGTCTCCGAGGGTCCCGGAGCCGCGTTCGCCGCGGGCCTCGATCACGATGACCTCGCCGGGGTCCACGGAGTCGAACACCTTCTTCTGCGCGTTGAAGCCGCCGCCGTGAGAGGCGAAGAGGTCCTCGCGGCTCGGCACGAAGCGCAGCGTGCGGGCGGTGCCGATGAGCTTGATTCCGCTGCGGGTGGGCCGCACGCCGTCGATGGTGACGTTGTTGTAGCCGCGTTTTCGCATCTCCTGGGAGAGCGCGGCCACCGGCACCTGTTCCAGCGCGGCGCGCAGGTCGGGGTTGACTCCGGGGACCGGCTTCGGCGGCAGGCCGGCGGCCTCTCGGGAGCCCCAGGCCTCTTCGCGCTGAGTGTCGTCCACGCTGGGCAGCGAGCCGAGCGCGGGATCGAACTCCCCGGGGCCCTCGGTGACCGGGCTGATCAGTCGGCCGCTGGTGAGTCCACCGGCGTCGTCGACCTCCACCTCGATGGTGTCGCCGGGTTCGGCCACGGAGGCGCCGGCGGGGGTGCCGGTGAGGATGATGTCTCCGGGCTGCAGGGTCAGGTGTTGGGAGAGGTCGGCGACGAGCTGGGTCAGCGGGAAGATCATCGAACCGGTGGCCCCGTCCTGGACGAGGTGGCCGTTCTTCCAGGTGCGCACGCGCAGCCTCTGCGGGTCCACCGCAGCGGCGTCGATGAGTTCAGGGCCCACCGTGGTGTAGCCGTCGCGGCCCTTGTTGCGCACATTGGAGCCCTTGTCCGCGGCGCGCAGGTCGTAGAGCCCCCAGTCATTGGCCGCAGTCACGGCTCGGACGTGGCTCCAGGCGTCCTCGGCGGTGATCTGGCGGGCTTCTGCGCCGATGATCAGCGCGATCTCACCTTCAAAGGCGAGCAGCTCGGTGCCGTCGGGGCGCTGCACAGCACCTCCGGAGACCCCCAGCGAGCTGGTCGGCTTGAAGAAGTAGGACGGGGTCGCGGGACGTCGGCCACGCTCCGCGGCGCGGGACTCATAGCTGATGTGCACGGCGACGATCTTGCCGGGCGTGCCTAGTTCTTGTGCGCTCATGTGGTCTCCTCGACGAGCCGGTCCGGACCCTGCCGGCGGATGATATTCCAGATCGTATACGGTATGTGATGTGGCGCACAACCCCTGAATCGAAGAGTCTCCGGCGTCGGCCCCTGCGGCATGCCGGGGGGTCAGCCGATGTTCGACCGGCTGACGCCCCGGTAGATCTCGGGACGCTTCACCCGGAGGTATTGCGCCCAGAGCAGCCCGACCACGCCAGATCCGACGATGGCCCCGGGCAGGATGACCACCAGGGCCGATGAGCTGGAGGAATCGATCATCACATCGAAGTTGAACATGATGAGCGCGGCGATGAGGCCCAGTCCGATGGCGGCGAGCAGCGGAGCGACGGTGCGCACGAACAGCGGATGCCGCTCAGGCTCCCGATTGAAATACCGCAGGACCGCGACCGAGGTGATGCACAGCAGCAGCACCAGGCCGAAGCCGGCGGCGTTGGTCAGCCAGGGGAACATCGTCAGCACCGGAAACAGGGGCCCCAGCTCAGACCCGGACCCCGCGATCGCGAAGACGATGATCAGCGTGAGTCCAAGTCCGCTCTGCAGCAGGGAGCCGGCGATCGGAGCACCGCTGCGTGCCCCCGTGTGCGCCAGCAGTCCAGGCATGATCCGGGCTCGACCCATGGAGAAGAAATAGCGGGCGGCCGCGTTGTGGAACGCCACCAGCGCCGCCATGATGCTGGTCAGGAACAGCACGGCGGCGAGATTGACCAGCATCGCCGGCAGCCTGCCGTCGAGGAAGACGAAGACAAGGTCTGGTCCCCACTCCTGAGCCTGCGCCACGATCTGCGACGGACCGATTCCGACGGCCAGCGCCCAGGACGATGCGGCATAGAACAGCGCGATGATCGCCACCGCGATATAGGTGGCTCGAGCCACGGAGCGTTCCGGGTTCTTCGCCTCCTCGGAGTAGATCGCTCCGGACTCGAAGCCCATGAAGGCAGCCATGCCGAACGCGAGCAGCGCACCCAGGCTTCCGTTCATCCAGTTCTCCGGGAGCAGCGTCTCAGCCGTGATCCCTTCAGGGGCTGAGGTCAGGGACAGCAGGCTCACGACGATCACGACGAGGAACTCCAGAAGCACGATGACCGCGAGCACCTTCGCCGAGAGGTCGATGCGATTCACGCCCAGCCACGCGACCAGGGCCCAGCCGGCCAGCGCGCAGATCCACCAGGCGATCGTGACGCCGAAGAGATCGTCGACGATGGAGGACGCGGTGAAGCCGAACACGCCGTAGATGCCGATCTGCATCGCGTTGTACGTCATCAGCGCCAGGAACGCCGTCCCGATGCCGGGCCGCGTGCCGAGTCCTGCAGCGACATAGGCGTAGAACGCCCCAGCGTTCTGCACGTAGGTGCTCATTCGCCCGTACCCGACGGCGAAGAGACCCAGAATCACGCCCAGCAGCAGATATCCCACGGGCACACCGGTCTGGGCCGTGATCGCGAAGCTGGTGGTGGCGCCCCCGGCCAGCACGGTCAGGGGTGCGGAGGCCGCAATGATCAGGAAGACCAGGGCTGGAACGCCGAGGGTCCGTTTCGCCAGCGCGGTCTCCTCCTCCGCCGTGGGCCGGGTAGAGGCAGCATGCTCGGTCATCGGGTGCTCCATTTCTCCTCAGGTTCCGACGAGGTGCAGTCGCCGGTGCTTCGAAGTATCCCGAGACGTGGAGGGACGAGTCTTGCACCAGGATGCACGGGCTTTGCACATCCGGGCTGATCCACCTGCACCCACCCGGGCCGCACGCCGGCACGGACCCTTTACAAGCCCTGTGAGCGCTGTCACACTGAGGAATCACCCAGGTTCACATGTTCGAAACTCCTCTGTCATCAATGTTGAGCATGTGCTCAATAAACTGGACGTGAGCCTCTGCACAGGAGCGACGATGCACACGATCAACTCCATGGGCGCCGATCTCGAGCCGGTGTCCCCCGGGTGCGCCATGCCGGCGTCCGACCTCGACAGCTGGCGCGAAGCCATCGCGGCGGCCGTCGTCCCGCTCGAGATCCAGGCGAAGCCGGGCACCACCTTCTCCGGGCGCATTCGCAGCTCCGCCGTCGACGGCGTCGGCGTCTACGAGCTGCTGACCACCGCCCATACGGTGCGCCGCACGCCGAATCTGATCTCCAAGGACGACTCCCGCTTCTACAAGCTCAGCCTGCAGCTCTCCGGACGGGGCATCCTGGAGCAGGACGGCCGGCGCGCCGACCTCGGACCCGGAGATCTGGCCATCTACGACACCCACCGTCCCTACGCCCTGGACTTTCCTGAGCCCAGCCGCACCATGGTGATGGTGATCCCGCGAGAGCCGGTGGACCTCACCGCAG
Source organism: Nesterenkonia maliinae (assembly GCF_051262655.1). Taxonomy (NCBI): domain Bacteria; kingdom Bacillati; phylum Actinomycetota; class Actinomycetes; order Micrococcales; family Micrococcaceae; genus Nesterenkonia; species Nesterenkonia maliinae. The sequence continues at coordinate 406,986 of NZ_JBIMEY010000001.1, forward strand.
AACAGATCGCGCGCGTCACCGCCACCTGCTTCTCCAGCAACCGCGGATTCGGGCGCCTGATCAACCCGTTCTTCATCGAGCTCTGCAACAGCATCGAGCAGCTGCCCGGCGCCTACGGCACCCGGCTGGTCCATTCCGCACTGGACCTGATGGTGACGATGCTCGCCCAGGAGCTCGACAGCCGCAGCGACGGTCCTGCCTCCGCCACCGGAAGTCTGCACCGGGAGATCCGCGAGTACATCCTGAACCACCTGGGCGATGAGACGATGACGCCGACCTCGATCGCGGCGGCCCATTTCGTCTCGCTGCGCTACCTCTACACGATCTTCGCCGAGGAGGGTGAGACGATCTCCGCGTGGATCCGCACCCGCCGGCTGGAACATATCCGCAGGGATCTGCTCGACCCGATCCATGCGAAACGCCCGGTCTCCTGGGTCGCGGGTCGTTGGGGGCTCCATGACGCTGCGCACTTCTCCCGGCTGTTCAAATCCGAGTACGGAGAATCGCCGAGCGTCTACCGGCGACAGCGGCTGGTCGGGGGGTCACTGGCCGCCTGAGCCCGGCTGATGCGGGAGAATCAGCTCATGCCGAAGAAGATCGACCGAGAAGGCCGCCGCCAGCAGATCGTGCGGACCTATCTGCGCATCGCTGATCGAGACGGACTGGAAGCGGCGACTTCCCGAGCGGTTGCCGCCGAGCTCGGGGTCTCCACCGGGTCGCTGTGGCATTACTTCGCCGGGTTCGACGACGTCGTCTTCCGCGCCTTCACGCTGATCTTTGACCGCACGAATTCACGCATCGCCGAACGGGTCGGCCATCGCACGGGCCTGGAGGCGCTGACCGCCATGCTGCGGGAGGTTCTGCCGGTGGGACCGGAGACGGAACGCGAAGCTCTGATCGTGACGAACTTCTGGGGCCGAGCCTCCTCCAAGCCCGAGCTGGGAAGGGTCCAGACCGAGGTGGGCGCGAGGTGGCGACGCCAGATCACCGAGCACCTGATCGAGGCGATGGACGCAGAGGAGCTCAGCGCCGCGGCCCCGGTCGAGGAGCTCGCGGACGTTTTGATGGTGCTGATCACCGGCCTGCAGGTGGAATGCGCGCTGCGCACGCCGCTGGCCGAGACGCAGAGGCAGTGGCGGATGATCCGCCACTGCCTCTGCCCCTGGCTCACCGCCGCAGGTCGCACCGCCGCGACGCTCTAGGCGAGGTTCCGGTGAGGACCGACGTGGAGTTACGAGGGCTCAGCCACACCCGCAGCCGCACCCGTCGGATTCCCCGGTGCCGGCAGTCTGCGCGTCACCTGCGTCCTCCGGCTTCGCGGCGCAGTGCGCGGAAGACTCCGGGGGCACATCGAGGGTCGGGTTGCGGTCGAAGAACCCGTTCGGGGTCAGCGTGAAGCCGGCGTAGTCCACCGGCATGATCGGCCAGTCCTCGGTCCGCGGGAAGTGAGTCAGCCCGAAGGTGTGCCAGAGCACCAGGTCTTCTCCCACGAGCGAGCGATCCTGCTCGATGTAGCTCGGCAGTCCGCCGAAGCCTGGATTGAGGTTCACCTGGTCCCCCGCCGGGAACTGATGATCTGGGTGGAACTGAGTGACCCAGAGATGGTGCCCCGCGAACGCGGCTCGGCGTCGGATGGAGGAGTCTTGAGCCGCCAACAGGGTGGGGCTCTCCTCCGGATGGAGGACATAGGAGGTGGGAGCACCGAGCCTGTTGGTCTTCTCGGCGCTGCTGATCTGCCAGACCCGGCCCACTGAACCCTTCGCATCGCGCACGGCCTCCTTCTCGGAGCGCAGTCGCGTGACATTGCGGGTGAAGGCGTTGCCCCACGGATTCTCATCACTGGTGGGAACCTGCGCGGCGTCGATCTCGTCGATCGAGTTGCTGGTGCCGTCCACGGTCATGTCCAGACGGGCGCAGAAGAGGTGCTGATGCACGGGAGCTCCGAGGCCCGGGGCCAGTTCGGTGGCGTAGGGGTAGTCGGGTGAGGGCATTCCGGAGGTGAACACGACTCCCGTGGCCTTGGACTCCAACTCGATCTTTCCGTCCAGGTACAGGTACCAGTAGAAGCCATAGTCGTAGTTGCCCACGGTGACGAAGAAGGAGACCACCAGGCGGCGCTGGCGGCGCACCTCGCTGGTTCCGGAGAAGTCATCGGTGTGCTTCCACAGGATCCCGTAGTCCTCCTCGTGGATGCAGATCGCATTGGGCAGGGTCTTGGGCTGCCCACGGTCATCGACGACGACGGCGTCCACATAGGTGATCTCCCCCTTGCAGTCGCAGCCGAGCTCCAGGGCGTTGGCGAGCCGGCCGAACTGGTACTCGCCGACGTCGAAATAGTTCTGCCAGGCGTGGGTGGGGGTGGGGTCGCCGTAGCTGACCACCATCTCGGCGATGGAGCCGCGGTAGAGGATGGGCCGGTCCACGCCGTGATCATGGAAGCTGAGCTGGTGCAGCGTCAGGCCTTCGCGGCCATTGAACCCGACCCGGACCTTCCAGTTCTCCCAGGCCAGGACTCCGTCCTCGAGGCTGAAGCTCACCCCTTCCGGCTGGGTGATGGAGATCGGCTTCAGGGTGGTGCGGTAGTCACCCCGCACCGCGGGGTCCAGGTAATCACCGGACTCCTCGGGCACGTGCATGACCTCGGTCTCCACGACGCGGAGCACCTTCTTGTTGGTCAGGTCGACATGCGCGACGACGCCATCGATGGGGTGCGCCCAGACGGAGTCGCTGGGATAGTCCTGACGGAAGGCCAGCGCGCGGACCATCCGCACGCCGACCTCGTCGGCGTAGCCGAAGATCCCGGCGGAGAGCCCGACGACGACCACCTTGTCCAGATCGGTCACGCCACGCTTCGCGATCGCCTCGACCCAGCGCCTGTCGGCCTTCACGATCGGATCGGCACCGGCGAGGTCTTCATCAAAGCTCGGGGCCGAACCCTGGTCCGCCGCGTTGACCTCTCGGCGCTCCACGATGGCCTCCTGATCGAGATCGACCACGAGCTCGGTCAGGGTCAGCGTCTCCAGGTCGGTGAGCAGCAATGCGATCTCGCGGGGCAGCCGGGTCCCGGGCGTCCACGCGGCGACGTCCTGCTTGGGAGGTTCACGCAGGGTCACGTAGGAGACCCGCGTCGCATCGGAGAGCAGCGATTCGCGATCCAGGATGCCGCGCATCACCTCGATCTCGGGTACGGACAGGGGCGTCAGGGGGTGACGGGACGAGTGGTCCCGGGTCTTGTCAGCCATGGTGATCCTCCTTATAGTTGAGCGCACGCTCAACAATAAATATGACACATTTCACATGTGTTTCGGAAGGGTCAAGTGCGCATGACACTCGCGATCCGTCGAACAGCCGCCCTCGGCGCAGCCGCTTCGGGCTTGCTGCACCTGATCCTGCTCGGCCACGGCCACCACCTTGGATCTGCTCTGGCGATGGCCGGCATGGCGATCATCTGCCTGCCCTGCGCCGGACACCTCTGGCGGAAAGCCGGCCGGAGGTCCTGGACCACGATCGCCGTCATGAACGCTGCGATGCTCGGGGTGCATCTCTGGATGACCGCTGAGGCTGACCAGCACGACTCCGCTCGAGGGGACCAGTTGTCGGGCGCGGCGGAGACAGGAGTGGCCGACGCGGCAGTCCAGGCAGGACATGCCCACAGCCTCGTCCCGGATCTCGGCCCCGTCGCGTCGAATCCCGAGGCGTCGGCTGCGACGCTGCACCACGTCCTGTTTCCGCTGGCGTCCGGGATGGCCGCCCTCGAGATTCTGCTGGCTCTCCTCGGACTCATGCTTCTGCATCGGGGCCGGGACGGAACCATCGCCGTCCCGGATTCTGGGGAAGGCCGCCACGACCCCCTCGGCAGCTACGTGCGGTAGGGCTCATCCAGCGCATCGAGCTCCGCCAGCACCCGCTCCGCCGCAGCGATCCTCTCGGCCTCAGGAAGATCCCACCAGTAGGGACCGCGCTCCCCCAGTCCGGTCTTGGCCAGACCGACCCGTCTCCGGGAGGCGGTCACCCGCTCGTCGTCGCCGGTCTTCTTCCCCGCCCCGACCCCAGATCTGCCGCGGCCAAGGTGGGACTTCAGCGCGGCGACCAGCTCCTCGGGCAGCGCCGGATCGGTCCGGCGCCAGCGTCGCCCCTTGATCACCAGCCAGCGCTCGGACTCCTCGGCGGACTGCGTTTCCTCAGACATCGTCATCTCCTTCACCAGCCCAGTCGATGAGCGGGTTCCCCTGCTACTGTGCCAGCCAGGACGGCCGCTCGCGCGGCGACGCTTCGCCGAAAGGGCACTGATGACCCGCACGCTCCTCTGGTTCCGCGACGATCTGCGCACCGCAGACCATGAGGCGCTGCTCTCCGCCTGCCAGCGCGCGCAGAATCCCGGCGACGTCGTCGCACTCTATGTCCTCGATGAGGTCAGCCCCGGGGTGCGCCCGCTGGGTGGTGCGGTGAAGTGGTGGCTGCACCACGCGCTGGAGTCACTCACGGCCCATCTCGGCGAACTCGGGATCCCGCTGCTGCTGCGGGCGGGGGACCCTGCGGAGATCCTGCCCACGCTGGCTCAGGAGCTCGGCGCGGACAAGGTGCAGTGGTCGCGGCGCTACGGCGGACCCGAGCGCGCGGTGGACGCCGGGATCAAGGCCGCGCTGCCGGAGCTCGGCATCGAGGTGGAGAGCTTCAACGCCTCACTGCTGCATGAGCCATGGACCGTGCAGACCAACACCGGCGGTCCCTATAAGGTCTACACCCCCTTCTGGAAGCAGATCAGCGTGCGGGATCCCGGCGCTCCGCTCGAACGCCCCGCACCTCTGGGCACCCTCGCCGACGTCGAGTCCGCGCTTCCTGCGCTGAACCACGGCGCCGGAAGCCTGCAGGACTGGGCGCTGCTGCCCACCCGTCCAGATTGGGCCGGAGGTCTGCGTGAGAACTGGACCCCCACGGAGGCCGGCGGCCACGAGCGGCTGCGCGAGTTCTTGGAGGATCAGGTCCAGGACTACGACGACGCTCGGGATGTCCCCGCCGGGGACGGCACCTCGCGGATCTCGCCCTACCTGCGCTTCGGCCAGCTCAGCCCGCGCCAGGTCTGGAACGCCGCCCATCAGCAGACCGATGAGGCGGTGGGCAAGTTCCTCTCCGAGATCGGCTGGCGCGAGTTCTGCTGGCACCTGCTCTTCCACTTCCCGCAGCTGCCGCACACCAATCTGCGCGCCCAGTTCGACGCCTACCCCTGGAAGTCCCGCCACGAGGCGCCGGAGGACTTCCGCGCGTGGACCAAGGGGGAGACCGGGTTCCCCTGGGTGGACGCCGGGCAGCGCCAGCTCTGGGAGACCGGGCATATGCACAACCGGGTGCGGATGGCCTCAGCGAGCCTGTTGATCAAGAACCTCGGCATCGACTGGCGCGAGGGTGAGGCCTGGTTCTGGGACACGCTGGTCGACGCCGATGCCGCCTCCAACCCGGCGAACTGGCAGTGGGTGGCCGGCTGCGGGATGGACGCCGCACCGTATTTCCGGATCTTCAACCCGGAGCGTCAGCGGGAACGCTTCGACCCCAAGGGCGCCTATATCAGCGCCTGGATCCCGGAGCTCAACAGCCCCGAGTATGCGGAGCCCATCGTAGACCTGAAGGCCTCGCGTGAGGAGGCGCTGGAGCACTACAGCCAGATCAGCGGCAAGTGACCTGGCTCTGCAGGGACTGCTCATGAGGTAGAGTAGTGACCTTGGTGCCCAGCACGTGTGGGTGCCTGCGTCGTAAGAACGCCTTGATCAACGGGGCCGTGATTTCCACCGGCTCACGTTTCAGCAGTGATTTTCTCGCGGCGACCGAGTGCATCAACCGATGCCTTCGCCCTATGCCAGACCAGTCCCAGGCAGGAACACCCCTGCCTTCCCTGTGTCTGGCGCTTTCCGAAAGGCTCCCGCCATTTCTGAGACCCAGACCTTCGCCGACCTCAACGTTCCCGCACCGCTGGTGCGCGCACTGGCTGCGGATGGCAAGACTGACGCTTTCGCCATCCAGCAGCAGACGCTGGCCGACACCCTCGGCGGACGTGACGTCCTTGGCCGCGGCAAGACCGGCTCGGGCAAGACCCTCGCCTTCTCCATCCCGATGGTCGCCCGCCTCGGCGAGAAGAACGCGGCCAAGAACCGCCGCCCCGGCCGCCCGCTCGGCCTGATCCTGGCCCCCACCCGCGAGCTGGCCACCCAGATCAACGCGGTGCTCGAGCCCCTCGCGGCCTCGTACAACCTCAAGACCACCACGATCTTCGGCGGCGTCACCGCCTCACGCCAGATCAACGCGCTGAAGTCCGGCGTGGACATCGTCGTGGCCTGCCCCGGCCGGCTCGAGGACCTGCTGAACCAGCGCGCCCTGAGCCTCGAGTCCGTCGAGATCACGGTGCTGGATGAGGCCGACCACATGGCAGACCTCGGCTTCCTCCCGGTGGTCACCCGGCTGCTGGAGAAGACCGACTCCAAGGGTCAGCGGCTCTTCTTCTCAGCCACTCTGGACAACGGTGTGGACAAGCTGGTCAAGCGCTTCCTGAACAACCAGGTGCTGCACTCCGTGGACGAGGCCACCTCCCACGTCTCCGCGATGACCCACCACGTCTTCGAGGTCCACAACGATGACAAGCGCGACCTGGTGAAGCAGCTGGCCTCCGGCACCGGACGCCGGATCCTCTTCACGCGCACCAAGCACCAGGCGAAGAAGCTTGCCAAGCAGCTCACCGATCAGGGCACGCCCGCGGTGGACCTGCACGGCAACCTGTCGCAGTCCCAGCGTGACCGCAACCTGGCCGCCTTCGGCGAGGGCGACATCAAGGTCCTGGTCGCCACCGACGTCGCCGCCCGCGGCGTCCACGTGGACTCGGTGGAGCTCGTGGTCCACGTGGATCCGCCGGCCGAGCACAAGGCCTACCTGCACCGCTCGGGACGCACCGCCCGCGCCGGCAGCGCCGGTGACGTCGTCACGGTGATGCTCCCCGAGCAGCGCCGCGACACGCAGGCTCTGCTGCGCAAGGCAGCCATCGCCGTGCACCCGATCCGGGTGAACTCCGAGTCCGAGGCTGTGAGCGAACTGGTCGGTGCCACCGCCGAGTTCGTCAAGCCCGCACCGCGCGCCCCGGTCCAGCAGCAGCAGCCCCGTCGTCGTCCCGGCACCTCCTCGCCTCGCGGCGGCGGAGCGGCACGTGGCGGTCGCGGCGGCTCCGGCGGTCCCGCCCGTGGCGGTCGCCCCTCCGGACGCAGCGGCGCCGGTGCAGCAGGCCGGTCGTCACGACCCGCACGCTGACCCGCTCAGGTCGTCGCGATGATCTCAGAATGACAACACCGCAGATGGGTGGGCCTCAGGGCCCGCCCATTTGTGTATTCTAAGCTTTAGCAATTGCGGTACAAAAGCTTTTTTGAGGAGCCGAGTATGTTGGACGAAAAGAGCCGACAACGTGCACTTGACGCCCTGAGGATCCTCGACACTCCCCCCCGATGAACGCGTCGACCGGATCACCCGTCTCGCGCAGCAGATCTTCGAGGTCCCCATGGTCAGCGTCAACCTCCTGGACCGGGATCGGCAGTGGCGCAAGTCGGAGGTCGGACTCGGCGTCAAAGAGGTTCCCCGAGCGGGGGCGTTCTGCGAGGCCACGATCCAGCAGACCGACGCCTTCGTGATCGAGGACGCCGCTCGGGATGCGAAGTGGGCCTCGAACCCCTTCGTCCTCGGCGATCCTCACCTCCGGTTCTACGCCGGACACCCGTTGCAGGCACCCGGTGGTGAACACGTCGGCACCCTGTGCATGCTCGACACGAAGCCGGGCAGCCTCGATAAGAGCCAGCGCGACCTCCTGAAGGACCTGGCCATCTGGGTGCAGACCGAGCTCGCCCAACAGCACGAACTGGACCACGCGGCCGTGGTCCAGCGCGCGCTGGCCCCGCGCAACCTCCCCCAGCCCCCCGGATTCACCGTCACCGCCGCCTCCGCGCCGGCGGGCGCCGTCTCCGGAGACTTCCACGACGTGACCCTGCACGATGACCAGCTCCGCATCACCCTGGCAGACGTCATGGGCAAGGGCATCGGTGCCGGCATCATCGCCTCTGCCGTCCGCGCCTCCATGCGCACCGCACCCGAACGTTCGCTGCTCAGAACGGTGAGCGAGATCGACGCCATGCTGGAACACGACGTCGGGGACCTGCACATGTTCGTCACGCTCTTCTGCGGCGACCTCGACACCCGCACCGGAGAGATCACCTACGTCGACGGCGGACACAGCCTCAGCTTCATCCTGCGCGCCGACGGCAGCTGGGAACACCTGAACTCCACCGGGCTCCCCCTCGCCATGGGCCTCGACGAGCCCCACGGCCTCGGCACCGCGCGGCTGAACCCCGGAGACGCGCTGCTGAGCTGCAGCGACGGCCTGCTCGACCTGCTGGACCTGGACGATCCCTTCGGTCAGGTCGAGCAGGTCCTCGCCCAGTTCGGCATTGAGGGCGCCGTCCAAGAGGCGATGCGCATCGCCGTCGCGGCCAAGGCCGTCGATGATGTCACCGTGGTCGTGGTCAGGAGAGACTCTTGAGCCGTCGGCTGATCCTGATCCGGGTCTTCGCGGTGCTCGCAGTGCTGACCGGGATCAACTACGTCACCTGGCGCTGGATGGACTCGCTGAACTGGGAGGCCTGGTGGATCGCGGTGCCGCTGGTCCTCGCGGAGACCTACAGCCTGATCGACACGTTCCTCTTCGCCACCACCATGTGGCGGTCCAAGGAGCGCGAAAGTCCTCAATCCCCTCCCACTGGCACCGTGGATGTCTTCATAACCACCTACAACGAGCCGATCGAGATGGTCATGGCCACCGCGCGGGCCGCGAAGCACATCGCCTACCCGCACGAGACCCATGTCCTTGACGACGGCAACCGTCCGGAGATGGCCGCCGCAGCCCGCGCCGAAGGGCTGGGCTACATCACCCGGTCGGAGGACTGGACCGACAAGCCGCGCCACGCCAAGGCCGGAAACCTGAACAACGCGCTGTTCGAGACCGACGGGGAGTTCCTGCTGATCCTCGACGCCGACCAGATCCCGGACCCGCTGATCCTGCACCGCACCCTCGGTTATTTCGGGGACGACGAGCAGGTCGCACTGGTGCAGACCCCGCAATGGTTCATCAACGTCGACGAGGCCGACCCGCTGGGCAGCCAGGCGCCGCTGTTCTACGGTCCCATCCAGCAGGGCAAGGACGGCTGGAACGCAGCCTTCTTCTGCGGCTCCAACGCTGTGCTGCGTCGCGACGCGCTGATGCAGCTGGGGATCGTCGGCTACGTGCGCAACCTCCAGGACTCCACCGATCGCACCCTTCGTGCGGCGGAGAAGCTGCTCTCTCGCGAAACGCGGCGTCACCGGGCCACGCCAGAGCTGCACAAGGAACTCCAACACCTGCGCGAAGAGGTCACCGGCGCCAGGCACGCCGTCACCTCTGGAGAGCCCATCGCCGACGTCACCTACCAGCTGCACGCAGCCGTCAACGAGGCCTCCGGCCGGCTGGTCAAGCAGGACATGGACACGATGGCCGAGGATCTGGTCGCCATCCATGCGCTGCCGGTCCAGCGCGACGCCGAGCTCGGCGCCCTCGTCATCGACGAGGTCGGACTGGATGCGCTCACCACCCGGGAGCTCTCCCCGCTGGCGGCGGTGAAGTCCGTGGGTGCCCTCGTCGACGCGCTGCGCGTGGACCGTCCCGACGAGGCCCAGCCGATCCAGCCGCTGGCGACGATCTCGGTGACCGAGGACATGGCCACCGCCATGCAGCTGCACAGCATGGGCTGGCGCAGCGTCTACCACCACGAGATCCTCGCCCGAGGGCTCGCGCCGGAGGACCTGCAGACCATGCTCAAGCAGCGTCTGCGCTGGGCCCAGGGCACGATGCAGGTGTTCCTGCGTGACAACCCGCTGGCCAAGCGGGGACTCTCGGCCGGCCAGCGACTGATGTACTTCGGGACCATGTGGAGCTACCTCGCCGGCTTCGCCGCGATCATCTACCTCTCCGCCCCGGTCATCTACCTGATGTTCGGCGTGATGCCGGTCAACGCGTGGAGCGGCGACTTCTTCGCCCGCTTCCTGCCGTACTTCCTGATCAACCAGCTGATGTTCCTGGTCGTGGCGCGCGGCATTCGCACCTGGCGCGGCCAGCAATACTCGCTGGCGCTCTTCCCGGTCTGGATCCGCGCCTGCACGTCCGCCTTCGCCAACGTGGTGTTCAAGAAGCCGCTCAGCTTCGTGGTCACCCGCAAGGACGGCCGTGAGAGCGGTACGCTGCCGCTGCGCGAGGTATGGCCCCAGCTCACAGCCATCGCGCTGCTGATCCTCGCGCTGATCACCGGCATCGTCAGGGTGCAGCTGGGCACCGCAGACGGTGTCGGCACCCTGGTCAACACCGTCTGGGTGGCCTACTCGTTGGCCGCCCTGAGCATCGTCATCCAAGCCCTGCGCTACAAGGGACCCGCAGCACACGCCGAAGAGGCAGAAGGAACACCATGAATCTGAACGTCTCCACCCATCCACACCATGCCGTCGTGCGCCCCGAAGGACGACTCACCGCCGCGGGCGCTCCGCGGCTCAAGCAGGCGATCAAGAAGCTCATCGAGGACGGGAATCCCCGCATCGTAGTGGACCTGGCCCAGACCGAGTTCATCGACTCCTCCGGACTCGGCGCGCTGATCGGCGGCTTGAAAGCGGCCCGACTCGCCGAGGGCGATCTGCGGCTCGCCGCAGCCAGCGACTCGGTCAAGAGCGTCTTGAAGCTGACCAGCCTTGATCGCGTGCTCCGCGACCACCCCACCGTCGAGGCGGCCTTCGGTGACAGCTGATGGGGGCTCCCGCGTCACCCTGACCGGGGCGGCGGAGCTGGACTTCGTGGATCGGGTGCTCACCGCCCTGGAAGAGCTCTTCCAAGGCGCCGGTGACCTCACCGATGAGGATCGCACCTTCTTCTCGCTCGCGGTCAGCGAGATCATCACCAACATCGTCATGCACTCGAACTGTCAGGGCGACGCCGGGGTCACCGTCACCGCGGACCTCACGGTCGACGCCGCCGCGCTCTCGGCCCGCTTCCAGGACGACGCCGCGCCGGTCACCATCGCACTGCACGAGGCGGAGCTTCCCGAGGAACTGGCGGAGTCTGGCCGCGGTCTGGCGATCGCGAAGATGGCGCTGGACCAGCTCAGCCATGAGGTGAACAACGGCCACACCTGGACGTTGGTCCGACGCCGCCGCTGAGCACTGATGATCGCCCCCTTGGAGACTCCTGGGTGTGGCCTGGGACACCCCGGATCCAGGCCACGCTTGACCAACCCCCGTGCGGAGACCCAGGATTGATGGAACTCCCACGGAACGGAACCGCAGCACATGATCGAATACGGCGTCGCCCCTGGCATTCATCTGGTCTCCCAGGCGAACGTGAACTGCTACGTCGTAGAGGCGCAGGACGGGATCACTCTCATCGACGCCGGACTGCCGGGGATGTGGCACGAGGTCATGGAGGTGCTCAAGGCGCGCCAGCGGATGCCCTATGAGGTGAAGGCCCTGGTGCTGACCCACGGGCACTTCGATCACCTCGGGTTCGCGCTGCGCGCCCAGAAGAGCTTGGGCATCCCGGTGATCATCCATCACGAGGACGCCGAGCTCGCGACCACGCCTTACCGCTATGCCACGGAACGCAACCGGCTGCTCTACCCGCTGGGACACCCGCGATCGCTGCCGCTGCTGGGACGGATGGTGGCTTCCGGAGCGCTCACCGTCAAGGGCGTGCACGGCGTCCAGCTGATGACCGCCGGATCCACGCTTCAAGTGCCGGGTTTTCCGGTCCCGGTGCACACCCCGGGCCACACCGACGGGCACTGCATCCTGCACTTCCCGGACCGCCGGGCGGTCTTCAGCGGCGACGCCCTGGTCACCCTGGATCCCTACACCGGGGAGACCGGACCTCAGATCGTCGCCGGAGCGGCCACCAAGGACACGGCCCAGGCGATCAGCTCGCTGGACGCGATCGCGCTCACCGAAGCCGACACTGTGCTCCCAGGCCACGGAGCGGTCTGGTCTGACGGGGCGCAGGCCGCCGTGAAAGCTGCACGAGAGGTCGGCCGGCACTGACACCGTCGGTGCCCGTCATGTCCGAGGCCGCGGCGTCCCGGGCATGAACCACGCGGGAGGAGGCTGCCTGCTACGACGCATGTCCCAGCCTTCGGACGAACCTCGACCGAAAGGTCCGCAGCCATCGTCGAGCCTGACCTGGTGACGTGAATCGATAGAGCACGAGATGCGGATACTCACGCTCGACGACGCCCGGCAGCTGGTCCAGATTTCGTCGGGTGCGCCAGGCCCAGCGGATGATGTGGTCCTTCTCCGTGAAGATGGTCCGCAACGGTTCCTCGCGCAGGCCCGCGTCCCAGAGCGACGCTCGGGTCGCGCGCCTCATGAGTGTACGGCGAGCGACCCAGTACATGCGTCGTGGCACCGAGTAGTCCAGCCAGATCATGGCATGAGCGCGTCGCGCCAGGATCGGTCGGGCCGCGGAGTACTGCCACTCGGTGACCCAGGAGTCTGATGCCGCGGCGGCCGAGGCGTCGTCGAGGAATGTGAGTCGAGGCGTCCATCCAGGACCCCAATGGAGGTTGTCCATCTCGAACCGCGGGAGGTCCTTGATGACCGCCAGCTGCTCGGCGAACCTGGTCTTCCCCGCCCCGGAAGTGCCCACAATGAGGAGGCGTGTGCAGTGGGCCGGCAACGGGTCCCTGAAGCTCAATGCGCGCACCGGATCAGCCTACTCAAGCTAGGGTCACCCGCGGGTCATTACACCGGGGACGCCGCTTCACCCGGGGCAAGTCCGCGGTGCATCACGACCCGGGGCCATAGGTCTAGTCCCAGCGCGGCCTCGTGCTCACGGATTGCTCGCAGACCCCTCGTGAGATCCTCCTCGGGCAGAATGCGGAATCCGATGCGCCGCGAGGACTCCTCTAGTCCGTGAAGTACTTCCACTTGGTCATCTCATCGCTGAAGTCGTGAAGCTCGCCGTTGGTGGTGAACGTCCCGTTGCCCCGGTGATGGAACTCCGGGGCCCGTGCGGCATCGGGTCTGATCCAGGCCGCGGTGGTGCGCAGAAGCCACAGCGAATAGTCATCCACCAGGGAGTCGTCCTCGACCTTGCACTCGATATTGGCCACACACTCCCCGATCAGCGGCGCCGCCACACTGATCCCCGGCACTCGAGTCAGCCCGAAATGGTCCCATTTGTCCAGGTCCTCCCCGGAGCAGTTGCCCAGCTGCACCGTGGTGCGCATCAGCTCGGCCCCGGGGATGCCGATCACGCATTGCCGGGTGGACTGCAGGGTCGCGAAGCTGGCGTCCCAGGTCCCTACGATGACCGCGAGGATGCCGTCATGGCGGACCGGCATGTTGAAGGCGTTGGTCATGATGTTGTCCCGAACACCGTCAGAGGTGGAGATCAGCACCGTCGGACCCGGCTCGATCAGCCGGTAGGTCTCGCGGACCGGATAGGGCACGAATCCGTTCATGGTGCGTCCTCCGTCTTGAGGTGCTTGCTGAGGTGCGGAGATGACCCCGCGTCGTGTCACTCAGCGTAGCGCTCGGCGCCCCGATCCCGGCAGGGTCGAGGGTCACCTAGGCTGGAGGCATGAGCGTTGTTCCAAGTCGAATCACCTGCCCCACGCTGGCGACGAAGGTCACCTCGGCCACGGAGGCCGCCAGCCACATCAACGACGGCGACCGGGTCGGCATGAGCGGCTTCACCGGCGCCGGGTACCCCAAGGCGGTCCCGGCGGCCCTGGCCGAACGCGCCAAAGACGCCCACGACCGCGGCGAGGACTTCGGCATCGATCTCTGGACCGGAGCCTCCACGGCACCCGAGCTCGACGGCGTGCTGGCCGAGGCCCGCGCCGTGCGCCGACGCCTGCCCTTCCAGTCGGACCCCACCCTGCGCGAGGCCATCAACACCGGGGAGACCGAATACGTCGACACCCACCTGAGCCACTCCGCCCAGCAGGCCTGGTTCGGCTTCTACGGCCAGCTCAACGTCGCGGTCATCGAGGTCGCCGCCATCCTGCCCAACGGGCTGCTGGTCCCGGGCAGCTCGGTGGGCAACAACAAGACCTGGCTGCAGCTCGCGGACAAGGTGATCCTCGAAGTCAACGACTGGCATCCCCGCGCCTACGAGGGCTTCCATGACATCTACTACGGCACGAAGCTGCCCCCGGAGCGACGTCCGCTGCAGCTCACCGACCCGCTCCAGCGCATCGGTGACCCCTACCTGCGGGTAGACCCGGAGAAGGTGGTCGCTGTGGTGCACACCGACGCCCCGGACCGGAACCTGCCGTTCAAGCCCGCCGACGAGCAGTCCAAAGCCATGGCCTCCCATGTGGTGGATTTCCTGCGCTACGAGATCGACCAGGGACGACTGCCGAAGAACCTGCTCCCGCTGCAGTCGGGCATCGGCAACGTGGCCAACGCCGTGATGGCGGAGCTGGCGCACAGCGAGTTTGAGGATCTCCTCGCCTACACCGAGGTCATCCAGGACGGCATGCTTGACCTCATCGACACCGGCAAGCTCACGGCCGTCTCCGCCACCTCCGTCTCCCTCTCCGCCGAACGGGCCGAGCAGTTCAACGCCCGCGCCGAGGAGTACAAGGGCCGGATCCTGCTGCGCACCCAGGAGGTCTCCAACCACCCGGAAGCGATCCGCCGGCTGGGCGTCATCTCCATCAACGGCATGGTCGAGGCGGACATCTATGGCAACGTGAACTCCACCCACGTGATGGGCAGCTCCATCATCAACGGCATCGGCGGCTCCGGAGACTTCGCGCGCAACGCCTACCTGAACTTCTTCGTCTCCGGCTCGATGGCCAAGGGCGGCGCGATCTCCTCGATCGTGCCCTTCGCCAGCCACATCGACCACACCGAGCACGACACCCAGATCCTGGTCACCGAACAGGGCCTGGCAGACCTGCGCGGCCTCTCCCCCGCCGCCCGCGCCCGGACCATCATCCGCAGCTGTGCCCACCCGGACTACCAGGACCTGCTCCAGGACTACTTCGACCGCGCCGTGGCCGCGAACGCACGCGGTCAGCACACCCCGCACCTGCTCGGCGAAGCGCTGAGCTGGCACGGCAACTACCAGCGCACCGGCAGCATGAAGCCGTGACACCTGCGCCGCGCTCGAACCCGCAATTGATCATCACCCGGAACAGAGCATGACCCAAGAACAGAGCATGACCCCGGATCAGATCGACACGCTGCCGCCGATGGACCTCGCCTCCGGGGAGCTGCGTGCCCGTCTGACCCGCGCAGTCATCACCGGGGTCAAGACCGCGACCACCAGCCTTCACCGCTCCTACCTCGCCGAGGCCGAGCCGCTGCCGACACCAGGGCTGCAGCGGCTCCTCGGCGTGCAGGAGGAGAGCCTCGGCGTCGTCGAGGTGCTGGAGGTGGACCTGGTGCCGCTGGGTGAGATCGACCAGGAGGTCGCTCGCGGCGAGGGTGAAGGTTACGCCTCTGTGGCCGCCTGGCGCGAGGCGCATGAGGATTTCTGGCACGACACGGGTGAGATCGGCGCTGCACAGGGCAGCCACGGCGGGCCGCAGAAGCCTGGCCTGGACGACGACGAGCTGATCGTCGTCGAACGCTTCCGCTGGCTTCCCGAACACAGCCTGGTCACCGCTCCACAGCCGCGCCGGGTCGGGATCGTGGTCACCGATGACTACTCGAAGGCTCCTGACCGGGACACCGATCCGCTGATCGCCGCGCTGCAGCGGCTGGACATCAGCGCGGAGCCGGTCATCTGGCACCGTTGGGACCCTGTACCGGAGTATGACCTGCTGGTTGTTCGCACTCCCTGGGACTACTCCTCCCGCACCCGTGAGTTCCTCGCCTGGTTGGACCGGGCGCAGGAGCAGGTCCGGGTGCTCAACAGCCCCGAACTGATCCGCTGGAACCTGGACAAGGTCTACCTGCGTGCGCTTGAGGTCCGAGGTCTGGCCAGCGTGCCGACGGACTGGGCCGACGACGACGACGCGCTGCGCCGCGGGCTGGCCGGCCACGGCGGTGACTGGGTGGTCATCAAGCCCACCATCTCGGCGGGCGCCTTCGACACCGGGCTGCTGCGCGCAGACTCCCCCGCCGCGCTCTCCCTCGGTGAGCGGATCCTCGCCCGCGGACTCACCGTCATGATCCAGCCGGAGATCCCTGAGCTCAGCGAGGGCCGGGAGAAGGCGCTCTACTTCATCGACGGGCACCACACGCACTCGATCTCCAAGGGCGCGCTGCTCGCCCGCGGCGGCGGTCTGCGCGGCGGCACCTACCTGGAGGACCCGCAGCTGGTTCAAGCCTCTACCGCCGAGGTCAGCTTCGGGGAGCAGGTGCTCGAAGCAGCTTCCCAGGCCACCGAGACCCAGATGCCGCTCTACGGGCGGATCGATCTGGTGGATTCCGCCGAGTACGGCACGGTGCTGCTGGAGGCCGAGCTGTTCGAACCCGCGCTGAATCTGCACCGCGCCCCCTGGGCGGCGCAGGAGCTGGCCCGGGCGATCGAACGCCGGCTGGGCCCAGCGATCAGCTGATCGCTGCGATCACCGCCACACCGATCAGGCCCAGTGCTCCGGACCAGATGTAGCTGGCCAGGGTGCCGATGATGAACCGTTCGGTGGCCTTCGCGCGGTGCTCGGCCTGCCAGGAGCGCAGCTCCGGGTAGCGGCCCAGGCCCTTGACCGCGAGCACCACCGCGATGGCCTCCGGGTAGCCCCCGAAGACCGCGCCGGTGATCGCCAGTCGTTCCAGGATGCCGATCCAGGTGCCCCCGCGCAGAATGCCCGGGCCGTAGCCCTCGGGCTCGACGCGGCGCAGCAGCCAGCCCACCAGCACCGCGCCCAGGAACGCTGAGAGGGCGAGGGTGAGCAGCACCACCGCGGTGATCGCAAGCCATGTCATGAACGTGGGTCCTCCTGGTGCTGGGCATGATCTGGGGCCTCATCCTGAGCGGAGGTCTGATCCTGAGCTGGTGCGATCGTCCAGCCGCCTTCGCCGGCCGCTGCGGCGATCAGAGCCGCGGCGACGGGTCGGCTGCGTCGCTCCTCCTCCAGCATCGCAGAGCGCGCGCGCTGACTGACTGCTGACACGGTGATGCCCAGCTGCGCGGCGATCTTGGCCCGGGTGAAGCCCTGCTCGGTGAGATCGCTGACCTCCCAGCCGGTGTCGGCGCGCCGTCGCACCACCCCGCCGAGGAGCTGCAGCACAGCAGTCGCCGCGACGGCGGCGTCTGGCTGGTCGCCCTGGACCACCAGCGGGACCGGTTCGGTGCGGCTGCGGGCTCGTTCCACGGCATAGCGGGCCTGGATGAACGCACTGCCTGAGCTGGCGCGTGCGCTGGTGCCGAGCGGCCGCTCCACGGCTCCCGCGCCGATGCCCACGGCCCACTGCTCGGTCCGGCACAGGGTCAGCGCGAGGTCCACCGCCGCCTCGGCGCTGGCCAGCAGGATCTGGACCTCATCACCGACCGTGCGTTCCAGCGGCAGCACGATCTGCGCCTCCCACCGGGCGCTCCACGGTGCGAGCTCCGCCAAGAGCTCATCCACCCGCTCCCCTGACTCGGTGCTGCGGTGCTGATCAGCAGTGACGACGAACATAGATGCAGGCTACAGCCTTAAATCACTACTTTCAAGGCTGCAACCTGAATCATTACCTGCGTCGAGTGGCGGATTTCACGTGCATCTGACGGCGAAAACCCACTCAACTACCCGCAGATTCCGCCCCTCAACGGGAGGGTGTGCGGGGGCGCGCGGGCCCGCTGAGCGTGAGCGCATTGCTCAGCACCACCAGCACGATGCCTGCCCAGGCCACCAGTGGGAGGTGCTGCCCCAGGAATCCCGCCCCGATCAGGGCCGCGAAGAGCGGGTGCAGAGACATTCCCAGGCCGAAGAGCACTGGACTGATATGGCGCAGAACGATCAGATCGAGCGAGTACGGCACCGCCGAGGCAAGCACTCCGGCGACGGCCGCGAAGAGGAACGCCTCCCAGGGCGGCTGCATATGCCACACGATCACTGCGGCGATCGGCAGCAGCCCGAGTGCCGAGACGGCGGTGCCGACGGCGACACCCTGCACGCCCTCCAGGCGTTGGCCCACCACCCGGTTGGTCAGGATGTACCCGGCCCAGCAGCCCGCGGCCAGTACCGCGAAGCCCAGCCCCAGCAGGTCGCTGGTGGGACCGGGGCGGGTCAGCAGCACCACCCCGGTCAGCGCCATGAGCGCGCAGATCCCGTCCCGGGGGCGCCGTGAGGCCAGCACCGCGACGGCGAGTGGGCCCAGGAACTCGATGGTCACCGCCGTGCCGAGGCCCACGCGCTCCAGGGCGGCATAGAGCGCGGTGTTCATTCCGGCGAAGAAGAAGGCCAGCAGCAGCACCGGCGACCACTGGCTGCGGGTGAAGCGCCAGAACTTCGGACGGGCGATCCCCAGCAGCACGGTGGCGGCGACCAGCTGCCGGGCGGCGACCACTCCGACCGGGGTGAGGCTGCTGAAGGCCAGGGAACCGACGGCGGCGCCTGACTGCGTGCTCAGTGCACTGGCGCAGATGACCGCAAGGCCACGGCCGGGGCGATCGGCGAGCCGGCTCACCCGCGCGGGTCCGGGGGCACTCACATGCGCAGCTGGACGGTGCCTGCCGCCCGGTCGTGGGCGCCGCGGCCGTCGGTGCCCATCAGGATCACCGGCAGGATCAGCAGCAGCAGCAGGGTCCGCACCGTGGACCACAACGGTCCAGGGATCTTCTGACCGCGGACCACCTGGATCCGCACCAGCCGCTTGCCGATGGTCACGCCGAGCAGGCCGATCAGGATGATGTGGATCGCCACGAAGATGCCCAGCGTCGCCAGCTCCGCACCGCCGAAGAAGGCCATCGAGATCAGGGTGGCGATTCCCCAGTCGATGAACAGCGCCAGGATGCGCCGACTCCAGGGCGCCATGCTGCCGGGACCGGACTCTGGCAGACCCAGTTGATCACCGGCCCATCGCGGCTCTCCGGACTCTGCCGGGGAACCGCTGGGGGGTGCGCCGTCGTTCTTCGCCACAGATCTCCTTGCGCCTTGAATATGAGAAGGTGATGTAGAGCATGTGGCCGTGCGAACACGGCCCCGGTCAGTCTATTCGCCCGACCGGGGCGCCCTTGTCACGAGCCCATGAGCAACTTAAGTTACATGACGGAAACATTTGCGTGATGGCCGGGAAATGCCCGGCCCATAGCGTGTAGCAGAGCGTTCACCACTGTTACGCGCGCAAGCCCAGACACCTGACGAGGAGCACGGACGTATGTTCAAAAGCCCTGATGAAGTTCTGAAGTACATCGAGGAAGAGGATGTCGTCTTCGTCGACGTTCGCTTCACCGACCTTCCCGGCCTCCAGCACCACTTCAACCTTCCGGCCAAGACCGTTGACCTCGACTTCTTCGAGAACGGACAGCTCTTCGACGGCTCCTCCATTCGTGGATTCCAGGGCATCGCCGAGTCCGACATGCAGCTCATCCCCGATGTGACCACCGCGTACATCGATGAGTACCGCGTGGAGAAGACCCTGGTGATGACGTTCTCGATCGTCAACCCGCGCACCGGCGAGCCATACGCCCGTGACCCCCGCGGCGTCGCCCAGAAGGCCGAGGAGTACCTCGAGGCCTCCGGCATCGCCGACACCGCCTTCTTCGCCGCCGAGGCCGAGTTCTTCCTCTTCGACGATGTCAAGTGGCAGTCCAGCCCGGATGCGTCCTTCTACTCGCTGGACTCCGATGAGGCCTCCTGGCAGTCCTCCGAGGAGATCCCCGGCGGCAACCTCGGTCACAAGATGGCCACCAAGGGCGGATACTTCCCGGTCAGCCCCCAGGACAAGAGCGCCGATCTGCGTGACGCGATCTGCGTGGCCCTCGACGCCGTCGGACTGGAGGTCGAGCGCTCCCACCACGAGGTCGGTGGCCCCGGTCAGCAGGAGATCAACTACAGGTTCAACACGTTGACCCACGCTGCCGATGACCTGATGAAGTTCAAGTACGTCGTGAAGAACACCGCGGATCAGTTCGGCAAGTCGGCGACCTTCATGCCCAAGCCGATCTTCGGTGAGAACGGCTCCGGCATGCACTGCCACCAGTCGCTCTGGACCGATGGCGAGCCGCTGTTCTTCGATGAGAAGGGCTACGCGAACCTCTCCGACACCGCCCGCTGGTACATCGGCGGTCTGCTCAAGCACGCCTCGGCCGTGCTGGCCTTCACCAACCCCACGGTGAACTCCTATAAGCGCCTGGTCAAGGGCTACGAGGCTCCGGTCAACATGGTCTACTCGCAGGGCAACCGCTCCGCGGCGATCCGCATCCCGATCACCGGCGCCAACCCCAAGGCCAAGCGTCTTGAGTTCCGCGCACCGGATCCCTCCTCGAACCCCTACCTGGCGTTCGCGGCGCAGCTGATGGCCGGCCTGGACGGCATCCGCAACCGGATCGAACCTGCCGACCCGATCGACAAGGACCTCTACGAGCTGCCCGCCGAAGAGGCTGCCAGCATCCAGAAGGCTCCCGGCTCGCTGGAAGAGGCTCTGGCGGCACTCGAGGCCGACCACGAGTTCCTGCTCGAGGGAGGCGTCTTCACCGAGGACCTGGTCAAGGCCTGGATCGAATACAAGCGCGAAGAAGAGATCGCACCGCTGAACCTGCGGCTGAACCCGTACGAGTTCGAGCTGTACTACTCGGTCTAGCCAGATGACGCGGAAGTAGCCGCGTCTGGCCCCTCAGAGGCCCCATTTGCCGCGAAGAGCTTGCTCACCGCCGCACGTGGGGCCTCTGCGGTGTCCGGCCAAAAGTGCCCGTAGGTGTTCAGGGTGGTGGACGCCTTGGCATGGCGCAGGCAGTGCTGCACCGCCACGACGTCGAGCCCCGCGGCGATCAACGCGGAGGCGTAGAAGTGCCGCAGGTCATGGAACCGGAACCCCTCATAGAACCCCAGCCGCTCGGCCTTCTGGCTGACGTGCACCTGCAAGCGTGTGGGCGTGATCCGCTGGCCGTAGGCGGACTGCACGAAGGTGTCAGTGAACCCGGTGTCGACGTAGCGCGAGAGCTCGAGCGACAGCTCATCCGCAATGGGTATCGTCCAGCGGGAGGACTCGGTCTTGAGCTCTCCCCCGCCGTGCTGGATCTTCGGCGTGATCTCACCCCGCATGAAGTCCACATCTTCAGTCCGCAGCGCGACCGCCTCAGCGTTCCGCAGGCCCGCGAAGGCCCCCAGTAGGATCGCCGGCCGCAAGCCCTCAGGCATCGCCCCGTGAAGCTCCCAGACCTGCTCCGTGGTCGGGATGTGAAACTGTCGCGCGGTCAGCTTAGGCGCCGTCTTGCGGCCCACCGGTGACTTCTGGAGCAATCCCTCATCGACCGCGGCTTCCATGACCTGCTTCAAGCGAGAGTGGCGGGCGTAGACAGTGGAAGGCTCGAGCCCCTCGGCCTGCATGGAGCCCACCCAGGCCCGCACGAAGGAGACTGTGATCGATCGCAGCGCCTTGTCGCCGAATGCCTTCTCGAGCCGCTTCAGGTCCGATTCAACCTGCCGGTAAGTCGACGGTCGGTGCATCCGTTGGCCCTGCTTCCACACCTCGGCCCACTGGGAAAACGTGGTCTTGGACTTCCTCAGATCGACGTTGATGCCGGCGTTGAGCTGAGTCTCTACCTGAGACTTGAAGGCCTTGGCCGTGCGCTTCTCATCCGCGCCGAAGGTCTTAGAGCGCTGAGAACCGTTGAGGTCCCACCAGCGGACCTGAACGGTTCCGTTCTCACGCGTCCTCAGATAGGCCATGGCCTACCTCCTCCCCCAGGCAAGGAGATCGTCGAACATTGCTCCACTGCGGGCCAGGCGGAACGGGTTCCGGTCATCGGACACGCCCTCGAGGCACGCGTGATCTTCACGGAGAAGGTCTGTCAGAAACTGTTGTAGATCTTTGTCTTGATTCCACTGCGATAGCCACATCTCCAGCCGTCGAATGTGTGAATCCTCCGTCCACTTGTCCCTCGGGACCGACTGATGCTCGAAGGCTGAGACCGAGTCATAAGCATCGAGAATCCTCTCTGCAACGTCGACCAGGCGAATCGCGACAGCCCACAACCACACGGTGCGATCTTCCATATCCACGTCAGGAGAAGCGATAGCCTCCGTCACCGGCTCGCGTGCGTCTATGAGCACGTCCAGGAGGTTGTCGCGGATCGGACCCAGGTGGTCGTCCCAGTCGCTGAACAGCTTCACCATCCCCCGTGCGACGTCCGCCGCGTTCAGTTCAACATCACGCTCAAGGCCTTGCGCGCCGGCCCCAGATAGCAACTGGAAGATATCGACGCCGAGCACCCTGGCCATGACGAACGCCTCGTTTAGGCGGATCGGACGCTTGCCGTCCTCGATGCGCTGGACAGTCTGCTGATGGAAGGGCAGCCCTTCAGCTTTCAGCAGCTTAGCTAGGCCTGTTTGAGAGATGCCGCGGAGCTCGCGCACGTAGATGAGGTTGATGCGGAAGGTGTGCTCCCACGGCATTTTGAACGTTTCGTACGTCTCGGCCGTCGGTTCTGAGGTCTTCTCATTCTGGCTGTTCACAACGCCAGACTACATCACCCTGATGCCCCCTGGACAGCACGACGTTGAGGTGTGCTACGCTACATGGTGTTGGTAGGTCACCAACACCATGTAGCAGGAAGGCCCCCATGGAACACAAGACAAGCGGCCCCAGTCGACTGCTCTACGTCAAAGACATTGCGGAGCGGCTGAACAGGTCAGTTGGGCAGGTTCAGTACATGATCTCGACAGAGCAACTTCCCCACACGGCGATCATCGCCGGACGACGGGTCATGAGAGAAGACGATCTCGAATCCTGGGTCAACTCACACTTCGAGGCCGAACGGGCCGAGGTGAGCGCATGAGCATCACCCCGGACATAGAAGAACGACCTGGCACCTCCCGCCAAGAAGATCACCAGGTCGCTCAGATACCAGAACCCCACGAAGGAGCACTGATGATGTCTGATACTACATTCGTCCCCCGCGTTGAGGAACATTCGTTTCCTCCCGTCGCCGGCGTGACCAGCAAGCTCAAGGGATCCCTGACCATCCACACCGGGGACAACGACACCCCGGCCCAGGCGCCCGACAAGACCGAGTTTTACCTGTCGGACATGTTCGATGGGCCAGACGACGAGAACCAGCTCCACGCGTTGCAACTCGTCATCGTGGATCCCGCGGGGCAGAACGTCTGGATCGACGCCGGACCCGAACAGCTCGAACGGCTCGGAGAATGGCTCATCCGCGAGGCCCAGAAGCTCCACGGCGGTGAGGGGCTATGAGCATCCACCTCTATAGCAAGAACGACTTCTACGAATCCCTGATCGACGGGCGAGACACCCCCACCTTCTGTGGAAAGTCGGCCCAACCTGAAACCCGGGACGGCCACCTCATTGACCCCCCTCGCAACGGGAAGAACTTCTGCGGTGAGTGCATCGGGGCACTGACTCCCGAGCAGGCAGCCGAATGGATCCTCAGCCGGAGCGAATCGAGAGTCACGGAGGCCGCCCAGTGATCGAGGAACACCTCATCGACGAGGTCACCCGCGAACGACTCGCAGACGCCTTCGTAGTCGTCTCAGAGGTCCACAGCTCGACCGGAGAGCCACAGTTCCGGCGCCGGGTCCACCTCAGCCTCACAGCCGCTCAAAGAACCGCACAGCGGGCCAAGGACCGCGGACTACAAGCCCGCGTGGTGCTCTGCACGATCCGGCCGCTGGACGAGATCCTCACCGGCGCAGAGAGCCACCACGGAGACCCCCAGGAGGGCTAGATGGACTCCCGATTCCCCACGCACTATCTGAACGACCGGAGGGTTCTCAAGGCCACCCCGCCAGCACTTCGGCAGTTCGTGCTGGGAACGGCTTGGTCGGTGTCGAACATGACGGACGGAGTGATCGCACACGACGACCTCCCGCTGGTCCCACACTCCTCGCCCGACTTAGCCGGGGAGCTCGTGAGGTCCGGTCTCTGGCAGGAGACGGATGAGGGCTACTTCATCTCCGACTTCCAGAAGTTCCAGACCTCAGCAGCGCAGCTCGAGGCGAACACGCTGAACCGTTTGGAACGGGACCGCACACGGAAGCAGCGAGATAGGCGCCATGAGCGGGGAGATCATTCCCAGTGCAGCCCGGATAAGTGCACCGAAGCACGCTCCAAGAAGGGGATGTCCGCGGACAGTCCTCGGACGATGGAAGGAAGAGGAAAAGGCGGAGGCAAGGAGGAGGAAGAACAGACCTCCCTTCTTGAAGAAGTAGACACTCAGACCGGGGAAATCGAATCGACCCCAGATCCGGCCCCGATTTCGGCCGAACCGCCACCGGCCCAGAGCTACTCCGACACCTGGCCTGATGATCCGCCGGCGCCGAAACCGGAGAGGTTCGCCCCGAGGGATCCGCGGCCGTTCGACTTCAACCAGTTCCGGAATCCGAACAGGGATTGGAGCGATGCGAAGTGAACCCCTGCGAAGAATGCGGATACGCCCCGTGCGCGTGCAACTACATCGCCGGTCTCGGACCCGCCGGACCCTACTCGAAACTGGCACCCGACGCGGCCCGGATGATGCGCCAACCTCAACCGCACCGCGGACCGACCGACACATCTTGTCCCTGCCCCGAGTGCTGGTCACTCCGAGCAGCTACCTGGAAGGACTGAACGCATGGACGATGACCTCCTGGCCGCGATCGGCTGGTGCTTGCTGGAGCTCGACGAGGACCCCAGCAGGCTCGAAATGCTCGCCAGCCCGGACGATGCACCCCTGGTGACCGAGTTCTCGAGGATGTTGATCTTCCTCCTCCAGCGGAACTACGCCGGCACACCCCGGGAGCAGCTGGAGACGCTGCGGAGCGGCCGGCTCGAGACCCTATCCAAACTCCCAGAAGGGAAGACCGATGACTAGACCAATGACCAACGCCAACGGCGTCGAGGAAGGCCCCCTGCCCTCGACCCTCGCCCGGGATGAGGAACACCTCGACTGGCAGCGACCACCAGCCCGCATTTCAAATGCGACCAAGACCGACGGAAACGGTTTCTGGGGCTCCCGCGCACACGCGCACGCGGGGAAGGATTCCGGTGACTGATTCACACGGTGCGTACGGTACGCAACCGAAACGCGCGCGCGCACGCGTTACGCCTAATCCGGTTCGAGACCGTGTGGAAACCGTCCCCGGACCTGATCCGGACGGTCCGGACCCAAAACTCGCGCACGCGCACGTTACGCCTAGTGGTGGTCCGGTACGGCGTCCGCGTGATGTCCGCGAACACATCCCTGACGATGAGCGTGACCGTCTGCGGGATGGGTTCGGCGCCGAGGTTCGCCGTCTCCGCGCCGACGCTGGGCTTACGCAGGTCCATTGCGGGAAGTTGGCCGGGATCAGCCCGGGCACGATCTCCCGTTACGAGCTGGGCAAGCTCAGGCCGGTCGTGGGAGCTGTGCAGGCCCTCGCCCGTGTGATTGCACCAGCAGGGGAGCAGGAGGCCGTCACGGACCGTCTGGCGACCCTGGCCGGGGCATCACTGCGAGAGGGTGCGACCCGGCGCCGCTGGGCGAAGGACAACAAGCAGCGCCGGAGCGCTCTGAGGTCCGCGCAGGACACCGCCCGGCAGATGCGGAACAAGATCCGGCTGATGGAGGCCCGCGGCCAGATCGTCCCGGGCAACGTCCGCAAGATGGCCGACCTAATGGAGGCGACCGTGTCCAAGCTGCAAGTAGAGATCGCAGACCAGCCGGCGGGCATCCCCGGCCACACCCCCATAGACGCAGTACCGGAGAAGCTACGGCGCGGACAGACACGTTCCTCGCAGCATCTCCTCGCACGAATCGAAGCCCATCAGCGGGCTCTCGACAACCACAACGCCTAGGAGGCACAGCATGACCGATTCAACAGAGACCATCACCACCGCCGCCGACGAGACCGCCGACCTCATCCGAGGCCACGAAGCGAAGGTCAAGGAGGCCCAGGCATTCCGAGATCCTGACCTCACCGGCGAAGCCAACGCCCGGAAGCGGGCAGAGCTCACCGAGGCCGCGCAGGCCGAAGCAGAGCAGGCGCTCCTGGAGAACCGGACCAAGGTCGAATCAGCGGCAGCCGCCGAGCTGGAACGGTTCGAGGCATCACGGCCGAAGATCCAGGGCACCCCGGAAGCGCTCATCGAAGCGGAGCACGTCTGGAAGTACGACGTCCTCCCGGTCCTCGAGTCCGGCACCCCGCTCAAGGAGTTCCTGCGGGGAGCATCACAGCCCGAGGTGCTGGCCGCCGAACGGTTCGCACGAGGCCACCTGCGGGCCAAGAACGGCACGGGGCAGAACCCCCTGGAGCTCACCCCGGACGAGCTGGGCATGGCGGCCGCGAACCGGCTCGCGAGCGTCATCCCGGACGGTCCGAACCGTGAGGCCTTCGAGAGAGGAGTCCGCACCGCCCACGCCGCCCAGGTGTTCGCCAAGGTCGACCACCTGGCAGGCCGAGCGATCGCCGGGAAGCACTACAGCGTGCAGAGCGCCTACGCCGAAGCCAAGACCGCCGCGATCAATCTGCAGAAGGGCTGACCATGGGTGACCAGGTCTCGATCTACAGGGCCGCGAAGCTCTCCGGGGTCAACATGACCAGCGTGACCAACGCGGCGGTCAGTGGCCGGCTGGAGTACACCACCGACAAGGACGGGCGGATGCTGGTCTCACTGTCCGCGGTCCGAGCTCTCGCAGCAGCGGCCGGCGTCCGGACCTAGCCACAGCACCAAACGACACCAGAAGGAACCTACTGAGGAGAATCCGAATGAAGGCAGCAGAGATGAAGCAGACCGCCGATTCCCTGGCCGCGGTGCTCGAGGAGATCCAAGACGGCGACCTCGCGGCCACCAAGAGCGGGAGGGCGTTCCTCAAGGGCGCAGAGACCGCACTGAGGTCCGCAGCAGAGGACAAGTAGCACCACCACAGAGGGCGCCCGTTAGCTTCGGCTGGCGGGCGCTTTCGTCTGTCTTGCAAACGGTCGTTTCTTGCGACACGTCCCGGTCCGGCTCCCGCGAGAGCGATCCGCATCATGGCGTGTCTTGTAATGCCGCCCAATAAGGGTTATCGTCTAATAACTCGACCAACGGTAATATAAGACAGGGGCAAGACAATGGCGGTCATCGGCTACGCACGGGTCTCCACGCAAGAACAGAACCTCGGCCTCCAGAAAGACGCGCTCAACAAGGCAGGCGCAGATCGCATCTTCGCCGACCAGGGCGTCAGTGGATCCAAGACCGAACGGCCACAGCTCACAGCAGCACTCGACCACCTCCGCGACGGGGACGTCTTCACCGTCTGGAAGCTCGACCGGCTCGGCAGAAACACCCGCCACGTCCTCCAGGTCATCGAAGAGCTCGAAGCCCGCGGCGTCGGCTTCAAGTCCCTCACAGAGAACATCGACACCACCGGACCAATGGGCCGCGCCATGCTCACCATCATGGCCGCCTTCGCGCAGCTCGAGCGAGACACCATCTCCGAGCGCACCCGCGCCGGCCTCGCCGCCGCAGCGCAGAATAACCGCAAGGGCGGACGTCCCCGCCGTGTGGACGACGCCACCGCCGCCAAGGTGAGGACCTACAAGGCGCAGGGCATGAACGCCGATGAGATCGCCAAGCTCACGGACATGTCCCGGGCGTCGGTCTACCGCTACTTGAAGATGGCGGCATGACGCTGATCTAGCGCCGGAGACAACTAGGACAGTGAAGCCCACAGAGGTAGAATAGAGACACCAATTGAATAGCCGACGCTAGATTGAAGAGCACTCGGAATGGGCACAGGAGGCCGCCGAGTGAAGCCCTGTCGAACGGCACTCCAGGGGGGAGCCGAGCACGTAACGCCACCGATGGCGTCTACGTTCTCGGCTTTTCTGGTATCCAAGGAGACGCCGCAATGTCAGCACTCACAGCGCCGCCGCTGAACCTCGCCACAACGGCCGAGGCAGCCGCCCGCTACCACGTCAGCACCAAGACCATTCTTCGCCGCATTCAAGACGGCACACTCTCTGCGTTCCGCATCGGCCCGCAGTCGCTCAGAATAGACCTCGACCAGGCCGACGAAGTGTTCACCGGCTCGGCAGCCTCCACCATCAATGGGGCCGGCCATGGCAGGTAATTTGGACCTCGGCACACTCCGAGGACACGTAGAGCTCGACGTCGCGGCGTTCGATCGCAAGTACGCGGCGGTCATGAAGGCCATGGAGATCCTGGCCAAGATGCAGGACCCGTCATTCTCCGTCGATGCCGACATTACCGACGCATCGCGCCGGATCGCAGAGATCCAAGAGGCCTTGCAGAGCGTCGATGGAGATACCGGGGAAGTCTCAGTTACGGGGGATGTTTCCCGCGCAGAGGCCGAGCTCGGAACGGCAGAGCAAGCACTCACAGCCTTGGACGGTGAGACCGGGGAAGTGACCGTGACCGGGGATGCGTCCCGCGCAGAGTCACAGCTCGGGGTAGCAGAACAGGCACTCCGCAGCCTCGACGGCCAGACGGCAGAGATGACACTCGACGCGGACACCTCACCGGCAGAGTCCGCGATCTCAGGCCTAGGCGCCGAAGGTGAGCAGGCCGGCGACGACGCAGGGCAGGGACTCTCCAAGGGAGTGATAGCGGCCCTCGCGACGATCCCCATCGCCGGCGCAGTCGTGGGCATCGGGGCAGCAATCGGCGGGGCACTCATCAACGGGATCCAGGAAGGCCTCGCGGTCGAAGTATCGCGGGACATGTTCTCAGCCCGCACCGGCCTCGACGAGGCCACCGCACAGCGCTTCGGACTGGCGGCGGGCAATGCCTACGCCTCAGCCTTCGGGGAGTCCACCGAAGCCAACCTCGACACCGCCCGCCATGCACTCCAGCAAGGACTGATCGACGAGGACGCGACCCAGGAACAGATCACCGCGGTCATCTCCCAACTGACAGGGATCTCGGATGTCTTCGAGTACGACATCCCGGAATC
Organism: Nesterenkonia maliinae; assembly: GCF_051262655.1. Taxonomy (NCBI): domain Bacteria; kingdom Bacillati; phylum Actinomycetota; class Actinomycetes; order Micrococcales; family Micrococcaceae; genus Nesterenkonia; species Nesterenkonia maliinae. Next base: position 436,054 of record NZ_JBIMEY010000001.1, read on the forward strand.
AGCCAGAGCAGTCGGGCAGATGCTCAAGACAGGGCTCGTCTCAGATGCCGAGGAAGCCTTCGACCTCATCGCCGCCACCTCACAAGGGGCAGTATCCGACGACCTCATGGACACCCTGAACGAATACTCAGGGCAGTTCGAGCAGGTGGGCCTCGACGGAGCCGACGCCATGGGTCTCATCCGGCAGGCACTCGATGAAGGGGCCAGAGACACCGACAAGGTCGCGGACGCCGTGAAGGAGATGGGTCTCCGAGTCAGGGAAGGCACGGACCCCGCACGCGAGGCGCTGGCGAACCTCGGGGTAGACGTCGAGGGCGTCGTGTCTGGATTCCAAGAGGGCGGACCCGCGGCCCGCGACGCGATGGGCATCGTCTTCGATGCTCTGCGCAAGACGAAGGACGAAGGCGGCAACACTCAGGAGGCGATCGCCAACCTCTTCGGCGGGCCAGGTGAAGACCTCGGGGCGGCACTATTCGCCCTGGACCTCGGGACAGTCCAGGACGCTCTCGGGGACACAGAGGGCAAGATCAAGGACGTCCTCCAGACCCTCGGGGACAACGCAGCGACCGACATCGCAGCAGCGAAAGCCAGCATCGAGACCGGGGTCGAAGGGATCCAGGGAGCACTCGCCGCAGCCTTCTCCGACGACATCTCCGGGGCCGCGGACTGGGTAGCCGCCAACCGCGGACCACTCATGGAATTCTTCCAGGAAGCGGCCAACGGCGCCCTAGACCTCGCAGACATGGGCCTAGAAGCCGCAGCGTCCATGACAGAAGGATTCACCGGGTTCGTGAGCGGTGTCCTTCCACCCTTCCTAGACGGGCTGGGAAACGCAGCCATAGGAATGGCAGCGATCACCGGCAACGCGGAACTCGCGGGAGCTGGTGGCGCTCTCAAGTTGGCAGCAGAAGGCGCCAGGGAGCTCGGAGAGAACGGCCAGGAGGCAGCAGACGATATCCGCAGCATCAGCGGCGGCCTCGACGACATCCGCACCAAGATGAATGACGAGTTCGATCCGCTGGTCATGTCAGCCAAGGTCCACGACTCCGTGACCGAGATGACCGGCAGACTCGGTGAGCTCGAGACGGTGATCGATGAGACCGAGGGAGACGTCACTATCAACGGTGACACGCTCAGCGCAGAAGACGCCATGACAGCCCTCATGGGAATGATCGATGAAGAGACTGGAGAGGTCACCATCGATGGGCAGACCTACCAGGCCGACGAAGCCCTAGGAGCCCTCATGGGGGCCGTCTCCGAGTCCGAGGGAGACGTGACGATCTCAGCGACCAGGGCGCCGGCAAATGAGGTGCTATCTGGACTCCTCACCTCGGTGGAGAACTCCTGGGAGAACGTCAGCATCGGCGGCAACAAGGTGCCAGCGGATGAAGTCCTGCAAAGCCTTCGAGGGCAGATCCGGAACTCCTCCGACAGGGTCACCATCGGCGGCAACGACTACCCCGCGAAGACGGTGCTCGACAAGGTGCTCTGGGCCGTCAGGAACGGCAAAGAGAACATCACGATCGACGGCAACACCTACCCAGCCACGGTCGCTAAGGATCGGCTCCTCGGATCCGTGAATGCATCCGGGGCGACGATCGATGTGGACGCGGCAACTTGGGACGCCGAGTCGGCCATCAACACGGCGGCTCGGAACCGCGATTCATACATCACCGTGCACACTATCGGCGCTCTGACGGCAGGCCCTGGCGGCAGGACCAACGGTGGTGTCACCAAGAAGGACGGCGGCCCCATCGTTGGCCCCGGCACTGGCACGTCGGATGATGTGCCGATCATGGCGTCCAACGGTGAGTACATGATGCGCACCGCGGCGGTGGAGAAGTACGGGGTGGGCCTGTTCGATCGGATCAACGCCCTGCACCTCGAAGAAGGTGGGCCGGTCAGTCAGTCCCAGATGATCCCACCGCAGGCCTACACGGCACCGATGTCTACCGCGTCAACCGCACCGGCACCACAGGCCTCCGCAGCCGGCGGGGGCGAAGGGTTCAGCATCGACTATCCGCGGCTCGCCTCGGCCATGGTGGCAGCTGTCCAGGCGGCACCGGTGCACGCCTCGGTCAAGCTTGACGGCCACGTAATCGCTAAGTCGGTTAAGAGGGCTCAAGTCGCAGAGAGGCAGGGGTGACGAAGTAGGCCAGGGAGGGTCGCGCTTACCGCGTGGCCCTCCCTTGGGGAGTCCGGAAGACGGCTCGAGCTACTTCGGGATGCATCCCAGGTCATCCACCGTTTCCAAGAAACACCTCGCGGGCCTCATAGTCGATGTTCCCGGTCGCACTTACTGTGTCCGCAATTGCCTGGACGTACTCGACTTTGGAGTCGTAGAGCACCTTTGATCGGACAACCCAAGCTTCGGCTCGGTCCGTCCCACGCCGGTGTTCAATTTCAAGGTTCAGAAGGATTGGCTCTAACGCAGCGTAGGCCGATGTTGCCTCCTGCTCATTGTCGAAAGTCAGCTCAATTTCGTGTGACATTAAGATAAGTGACATGCGCACAGACTAGCTGCCTGGCGTCTCGGGAACACGTGGGAGATTGAACCGATCGCCTGGCCCTCCCTCACTGGGACAAAGACGCCCCCACGAAAGCCGCCCCACCCTCAGTCAAGGGTGGGGCGGCTCTCGTGTTTGCGAATATGATCAACGGATGTATCTGACGAGCCCCGACGCCGCCGAGGAGGCCACCGCCGCCGCGCCTGACTATCTGGCTCTCCTGCTTACTTGGGGCGCGCCTGTGGTCGTGGCAGTGCTGGCTACGTGGCTCGCTCATCGCTTCACATTCCGCCGCGAGCTGGAACGGGCGCGTCAAGAACGTCTGTCGGTAGCGGCCAAAGCAGTGATTGAGGATGCTGCGGGATACGTCTGGGCATTTGAGAGGTTCGTCAACAACCTCTCCGCGCACTTCCACTTTATTGGAGAAGGCGCGGCAGGCCGCATCAGCAAGCGGCAAGTGAGAGCAGAGGTTTCGCAGGCCGACGAGGGTGCTTCTGAGGCTCTTGCCGACCTTGAAGCGCATGAGTCAGTGATGCGAATGAAGATTGCTGGCCTCAAGCTATACGCCGCACCGGACGTGTATGAGCCCTTGGAAGAGTTGATGGTGACGGCATACCTGTCGCTGTCACGTGCCAAGAGTGCAACAGGCGAAGATGCCGATGCAGTGCTGCGCGGCGCAGTGGTGGATCTCCGCGATTCTCTCGACAGGGCGACCATTCGAACGCGGAAGGCGTTGGCACCAGCGAGGAGATGACCTCGATGGGCGAGGGGGCGCAACGGCCGACTGAGGCTGCCTTCATCATAGGTCGTACGGATCACGCCACGAACTCTCGGCCCGGTCGATCCTGGTTACCCAGTCGGCGGGCACCCACGCGCTCCGCCTGTCGTGCGCGTCGTCATCCCACACGACCAGCACCCGAGTCGGGGTCCATCGGCGCACCTTCGCGTCCACCGTGCCCAGGTCGGGGAGCTCCACGCGGACGTAAGGCTCGCGCCGGTACGGTGCCGACTTCACCTTGGCAGGGTCGAGGCTGTGCTCCCCGTAGATCAGCAACTCTGGGAGTGGGCGGGCACCGTTCATGGAACGATGATGGCGCACAGCTAGGACATGGGCCGGAAGCTCTCGCCCTCCCTTGCTGTGTCACCGGCCCGTGGCGCCGGGATAGTGCGCCGGCAGCCCATGGCGGCGGTAGACCTCGATCCGGATCTCCTCATTGACCGCCCGGATCCGACCCGGAATCAGAAAGCCATCAATCAGCGTCCAGACTCCAAGGCCGCCCAGGGTGAAGAGCTGGGCAAGGCTGATAAGCGGACTGCCCAGGTAGAAGCGGTGCACCCCGAGGATGCTGAAGCAGATCCACAGTATGTAGGCGACCGCGATCGACTTGGACTCCGCCTCATAGCGCATATTCGCCCACGCCATAGCGTTCGGATCCGGTGGATGGAAGGCCTGGCTGGTCATGGTGTGCCCCTCTAGGTGTGAGTGATCGATCCGCACGTGTGCCGAAGCTTAACCGCAGGGTATGACAAGGGGAACGGAATTCACCAGACCAACTTCTGAGTCTTTAACCCCTGGCTGAAGCATGTGTTCTGAAACGTACATACAGTGGTTCACGTCGGTTCTCGCCGGCTAAGTGTCAGTCTAGGAAGGTGTGACCATGAACGACTACAGCACCGCGTGGGATTCGCTCTGCGACACGATAGGGAGAGCGCAGGGAAAATCGTCAGGAACTATCACCGAGCTCGACGGCTTAAGCGTTGATCAGCGCCTGAAAGTGGCCGAAGTCTCGGCACTCTTATCCATCGCACAAGAACTCTCAGCTTTGAATCCGCAGAATACGACTACTCCCAAGCAAGCTTCACCAATGCGCCGGAGCAGTCAGAGATAGGTAATACGGTTTCAACGTTTCCGAGTCTCGCACGTCTACCATCAGGAGTTCGCTATGAGTCAGAAATCCAAGCAGTTCGCGTTAGCAGCAACTGCCAGTGCCTACCAGGCGCAGTCATCGTCGACTGATCCAGCAGTCCAGAAACTAGCTGAGGCTGTGGGCTATCTGGGCTATGCAATAGCTGAGCTAGAGAAGTAGGGCACCACCACAGGGAGGGCCATGCTTCGTGTCGGGTGCTCCCTGGGTCATCCCCTATAGAGGTTCATAAGCGCCGCCCGCTCCTTACGGGTCAGTATGCGACCACGTTGGTGGGGCGGGCGGTCACTGAGTAGACGTACGTCGCTCTCGGGGATCCGCCACTCTGAGCGGGGCTTGTCGTCCGGGAACTTCTTAGCATTCGGGAACCGGCCCTGCACGCACCAGCTGCGGATCGTCTTCGAGGTGAATCCGAGAGTCTGGGCGACCTGCTCCGCCGTGAGCCAGTGCGTCGTCATCGGGTCCATGGTGCGAGCCTAATCGCAGGGTAGGACACGACACACCTGGAGTGGACACCACTGGCCCAGATCAGAGAGCGGTTAGCGCTCGTTGGGTAGGTTGTCGACCCAGTGCTCGAGCTCGGTGCGCTTGATCTTGACCTTGGTTCCCCGGTAGCTGGGGGTGAGGTCGCCGCGGCGGAGTGCGTCGCGGATCTCCCATTCGGATGAGCCGGTGTAGTGCGCGGCCCCTGGGACGTCGAACGCATAGGGCGGGCTCTGCACCTGCGGCATTCGCTCATTGACGGTGCAACTGCACTCGCAGCGTTCCTCCTGGGGGACCTTGCCGGACATGGTTGAATCCTAGCTCCGGGAACAGAAGCTGGCCCCATCTCGGCCCCAAACGCCACTGCATCCCTCACGATCCGACTATCCCCCGCTGGGCTTACTCCCCCGGAATCACGGGGAAGACGAGACGCCACTAGACCCACCTATACCTAGGCCAGAGTTCGAGCTGTACTACTCGGTCTGATCTCACACCGAGCCTTAACAGCTGCGGCCCCGCACCGAGTAGTCGGTGCGGGGCCGCAGCTGTGTCAGGGACCTCTACGCCTTGGGCATAGGCCCCGAGACTGTGTCGTGGATGGTTGCGGAGATCAGCCCAGGGGTGCGGTGAGCTCGAGGTTGATGCCGTCGGGGTCCTGGAAGGAGAGGATCGCCAGCCCGGTGTCGTGGAGGTCATTGATCTCACCGTGCTCGATGCCGGCTCCGGCCAGCGCCTGGGCAGCGTCCTGCAGCGCGTCGCGGGAGTCCACGGCGAAGCTCAGGTGATCGAGCCCGGTGGTGTCGGCATTGAACGAGGTCTCCCCCACCGGCCGGAGACCGACGAGCGTGCCCTGCGGCGTCTGGTAGATGACCCCGCCGTAGAACTGCTCCTGTGAGGCGCGGACCGCGGGATCATCGGCGTGCGCCGAGGTGTCCACCACGGCGGGCCAGCCGAAGACCTGGTCGTAGAACGCCTTCGATCGGGCGATGTCGGTGACGGTGAGCCGGACGTGTGCCAGACCATTGCTGTTGATGAGAGCCATGGCGTCACCGTAGCGCAGATCACGTCAGTCCACGGGTTCTGGCGCAACGTGACAACTTCTGTGAAGCTCCCTGCGAGCGGCGGCATGAGCTGTCGGGCGGGCATTGCCCGGGTCGAGGGCCGACGCTGGACTGGACCCGCGAGTCGTCCAGGACCATCTGCTGTGCGCTCGACGTGCTGCTCCTGGTGCTGCTCCTGGTGCTGCTCGGACGTCTGAACCTTGCTAGCAGCCCTGGGCGGTGTGGAAGCGGTGCACGTCGCCGAAGAATGCGGCTATCCCGTCGGACTCGCAGTTCGACCAGATCAGGAAGCCGTAGATCAGGACGGTCAGCAGCGCAGACCCGATGGCCAATGAGATGTAGAAGGACCGCGCGGGCTGCTCGTTCTCCGCGGGTGATGGATCGGCATTCGCCACGGCGGAAATCCCCTTCAGGAATCGGGTGGCCGGCCGGAACGACTGGAGAATAAGGCGTCTCCAGCAGACGGAGTGGTCACGTCTGCCACACCGCACCTGCTTGATCATTGTGATGCGAACATAGCACTTTGGTTCAGTGTGTCAACGAATTTGTAGGGGCTCTACAGTCATGGGCAGAGCCTGAACCTGTGCCGGTGGCCACTTCGCGGAATGAGATCGCTCCTCTGTGCTGTTGCATCAGATATGCCCAACACCGCTTCGCGCCCGCTATCCCTGCTTGACCTCGCGTTTGTCCGCGCGCCGGAGACCGTCGCCGACGGCATCGCCCGCAGCGTCCGGCTCGCCCAGACCGCTGACAAGCTGGGCTACACGCGCATCTGGTTCGCCGAGCACCACAACATGCCCAACATCGCCTCCAGCGCGACCGCGCTGCTGATCCAGCACGTGGCCGCCGCCACCGAGAACGTGCGGGTCGGCTCCGGGGGCATCATGCTTCCCAACCACGCCCCGCTGATGATCGCCGAGCAGTTCGGCACCCTGGCGACGCTCTACCCCGAGCGGATCGACCTGGGGCTGGGCCGGGCACCCGGCACCGATGGACCCACCATGCGCGCGCTGCGCCGCGACGGCACCGAGGCAGACCGCTTCCAGGCCGACGTGATGGAGCTCAGCGGCTACCTCACCGGATACAGCCGCATCCCCGGCGTCAACGCCTATCCGGGGTGGGGCACCAACGTCCCGCTCTACATCCTCGGGTCCTCGCTCTTCGGCGCCCAGCTCGCCGCCCAGCTGGGACTCCCCTATGCGTTCGCCTCGCACTTCGCCCCGCAGATGCTCAACCAGGCGGCGCACATCTACCGCGAACATTTCGACGCGACCAATTCACTGCTGGGACCAGACGCGCAGCCGCACTTCATCGCCGCGGCCAATGTCATCGCCCACGACGACGCGGAGACCGCGCAGGCGCAGAAGACTCTGGCGGAGAACGCCTGGATCAAGAACCACCTGGGCCGCAACCGACAGATCACCGATGACGATGTAGTGATGCTCCGCGATCACCCCGCCGGCCAGCAGGTGCTCAGCATGCTCTCCCGCGCCGCCGTCGGCACTCAGGAGGAGGTCGTGACCTGGCTCGACGCCTTCGCGGATGAGGTCCAGGCCGATGAGCTGATGCTGGTGAACCTCGCGCCCGAAGAGGCGGTCCAGCACCGCACCCTGGAGCTGCTCGCGCCCAGCATGGCCGAATCCCAGAAATCCCCCTCGCAGGCCGCCTGAGCACTCAGTCTGCGGCACCTCACGCTACAAGACCGTCTATACCAAGGAGATCCCCATGAAGGTCCTGATCGTTCTCACCTCCCACGACGAGCTCGGCGACACCGGCAAGAAGACCGGGTTCTGGCTCGAAGAGCTCGCCGCACCGTACTACCGCTTCCAGGAGGCCGGCTACGAGATCACCCTGGCCTCCCCCCAGGGCGGCCAGCCGCCGCTGGATCCCGCCAGCAACGAGCCTGACTTCAAGACCGATGACACGCGCCGGTTTGAGGACGACGCCGAGGCAACCGCCGCGCTGGCAGAGACCCTTCGCCTGGACTCCGTCTCCGAGGCGGACTACGACACCGTGTTCTACCCCGGCGGCCACGGACCGCTCTGGGATCTCGCCGAGGATCCCGCCTCGATCCGCCTGATCGAGTCCACGCTGCGCGCCGGGAAGCCCCTCGCGCTGGTCTGCCACGCCCCCGGCGTGCTGCGCCGCGCCACCAACGAGGACGGCACCCCGCTCGTGCAGGGCAAGAAGGTCACCGGATTCACCAACACCGAGGAGGCCGGGGTCGACCTGGTCGACGTCGTGCCGTTCCTCGTCGAGGACGAGCTGACCAAGCTCGGCGGCGACTACTCCAAGAGCGATGACTGGAGCTCCTACGTCGTTCAGGACGGTCTGCTGATCACCGGTCAGAACCCGCAGTCCTCCGCGGAGACCGCCGAGGCGCTGATCGCCAAGCTCGCAGTCTGATCCGCTCACGCACTGGCGCGCCCACCCACTCATCCCTGGACGAGCGGGTGGGCGCGTTCGTGTGTGTGATGTCTGACCTCACGCGGCCCGGTTGATCGAGTCGCCGTCCCAGGTCAGGTCGGCGTTCGGGTGGATCGGAAGCACCTCCAGACCTGATGTCCGCACGAGATCGCTGATCAGGGCGGCGGTCCCCGCAATCAGCGTGGAGTCGTAGTCGAGCTCCGTGGCGAGCACCCAGGAACGATCCTCGGGCCAGAGGATGCTGGGTGACTGCACTCGGGCGGCGTCATCGGACCACGGCGCGCGGGCAGGCCAGTGAGGATCGGCGAAGGCGGCAGCACCGGCTTCGAAGAGGACGTAGTTCCGCCCGGTGTCCCCGTGCAGGTCGAATCGGGGCCCCGCTGCGATCTCGGGTGCCAGCACGCCCGTTCCTGGTTTCGGTGCTCGAGGCGCCAGACGCGGCAGGGTCACCCGGAGCGAGCGCACCGAGCTCTTGCTGCGCTGGGCGGCGACAGCGAATCGCCGCCGAAAGGACTGAGCCGTTGTGCCCCAGATACCCTCTCCGGCGGCGGGGTGGCCCACCGGAGGCGGGCTCGCCTCGGTCAGGTAGTCCTTCGACCCGGCTGAACTCACCAGGCCGCCCCACCCCTCCCAGATCGCTGCAATGCCCGTGTCGGGGGTCCCGGTATGACGTGCGAGCACCTGGGACGCCGCCGTCAGCGTGCTCGCATCAAGGGCACCCTCCGATGGCTCGCCGTACCGCCAGCCATCGGCGGCCACAGCTCCCACCTCCTCGCCGGAAGCGGATCCGATGAGGCGCGCATACTGCGCCTCTGCGTGCATGGTCGTCCCGAATGAGGCGGCCGCCGCCGACCAGGTGCAGGGCTCAGTCTCGAGCAGGGCCCCGATGTCCGCGGCATCGTCGAAGTAGGTCGTCCGATCTATGGCGTGCCAGGACCTGGTCGCGCGCGGACGGTCACGCTCCACGGGGTGAAACACCCGGGCGTACATCTCGAAGCCCCGGGGCACCACCGAGAAGAGGCTGCCGAAGGACTCCGCCTCCATAGAGCGCAGCCATTCGCCCCGCTCCGCATCCGGCACCCAGCTGAATCCGGCTGACATGTGCGACCTCCTCCAGACGTCACAGGCTTGCGCAGGGCGCGCAAGAATCTCGGAAACCCTAGTCCACTGAGGTGCAGATCTACTACCGTTGACGGATTTTCAATCCCTGGCGGCGCGAGAGGAGGAGACCTCATGCGCACCCCTGATGCTTCCGAACTTGATCAGTCGTGGTCCTTGGAGAGCCACGTCCAATGCGGTCTTTCGCAGATCTCTCCGGGCAAGTCCACGCGCTGCTCCGGTGATTTACTCCCCCAGTGGCATGATCCGCGGACGACCTGTAGACGCTGATTCGAGTCTGCGGTGATCCCGCAACAATGGGGTGGGGATCACACTGCGAAGCGGATCCCCACGAGCTGCTCGGACGCTTGCCAGATCCGCGTGGCGTTGTCCATGCCAGCGAACGGTGCCCAGAACTCCTGCTTAGAGGGGCCGCCGCCCATGGTGCGCTGAGGTCCGTAGAACTCGTCCCCACGCGCCGAGGGGTCGGTGGCCGCGACCAGCGCGGGAAGTGCCGCTGACTGTGGCGTCCCGGCGATCCCCAGACGCGAAAGCACCCGAATCATCCGGCGACCACCCGTCTCTCGATCGCGTCCGAGTCCAGGCTGCGCATTGAGCAGGTTGGTGGGAGAGACGCCCGGGTGGGAGATATTGCTGGAGATCCCCCAGTCTTCTCGACGACTGCGAAGGTTCAGCTCCCGGGCACAGAGCGCAACGGCGATCTTTGAAGACGTGTACGCCTTCATGACGTCGTAGTTGTTCTCCGAGTTCAGATCCTCCCAGAGAATCTCACCCCGGCGCGCCGCGATGCTCGTCTGGTGGGTCACACGCGCGCGCCCGTCCTTGAGCAGGGGCAACAGCCCCATCGTCAGCGCGAAGTGGCCCAGATGATTCGTGCCGAACTGCAGCTCGAACCCGTCTTTCGTGACCTGCCGGGTCGGTGGCGTCATGACACCGGCATTGTTGATCAGAACGTGGATGGGTCGGCCCTCGGAGATCAACTGGTCGGTCAGAGCGGCGACGGAGTCGAGCGAGGAGAGGTCCATCTCTCGGGTGGAGACGTTCCGGTTTCCCGCAGCCGTGCGGATACGCTCCGCGGCAGCCTCACCCTTGACGGGGGAACGAACCGGCATGATGACCTCCGCACCCGCCTCCGCGAGACGTGAGGCGATGACAAAGCCGATGCCATCACTGGCTCCTGTCACAACGGCGATCTTGCCTCGCATGTTGGGGATCTCGATGTTGGTGACCATTAGAAGCTCCTCATTGTGGTGATTCCTCGCCAGTTCCGGCGTGTGACACCAATGGTTCACTTCTGGTGCGGGTCTATCCAGGACTCTCCAGTCCCCCCGATCCCCCGTCCCCTCCTGTGGCGGACATGTAGTCCAGCCACATGGGACCAGGCGGTGTCAGCTCGTCCTTGGACTCGCAGCCCCTGGCTCACCGACGAGAGGGACGGTCAGTCCCTGGTGACGGGACCCGCCTGCCGGTAAAACTTGAGGGACACCACATGGAGGAGATACCAATGACCACGGATCGCGCCGGCTTGGCGCAGTTTCTCCGACGGCGCCGCGAGCTCCTGCAGCCCGAGGACGTCGGGCTTCCCCGCGGGGAACGACGACGCACCGGCGGGCTGCGGCGTGAAGAGGTGGCAGTCCTCTGCCACATGTCCACCGACTACTACACCCGGCTGGAGCAGCAGCGCGGCACGCAGCCGTCCGAGCAGATGCTGGCCTCCATCGCCCAGGGTCTTCACCTGTCCCTCGATGAACGAGATCACCTGTTCCGACTCAACGGCCGCCACGCGCCGAGCCGGGGGCCCGAGAGCGCGCACATCAGTCCAGGTCTGCTGCGGATCCTTGATCGCCTCCATGACACTCCGGCCGAGATCGTCACCGAGCTTGGACAGACTCTGAAACAGACGCCGCTCGGTGTCGCCCTGAGCGGGAACCTGACCTCCTTCACCGGTCCCGAGCGGAGCATCGGCTATCGCTGGTTCACCCGGCCGGGCGCGCGGGACTTCTACCGGCCGGAGGATCATCCGTTTCTGACCAGGATGTGGGTGTCTCACCTGCGTCAGGTCACCACCTTGCGCGGTCCCCGCTCAGAAGCGGCACACCTGGTCGAGCTGCTCAAGGACAATCCGGAGTTCCAGGAGGCATGGAACAACCACGAAGTCGGAATCCGGCCCGCTGAACTGAAGCACTTCGTCCACCCCCAGGTGGGAGCACTGGAGCTGAACTGCCAGACGCTGGTGGATCGCAACCAGCTCCATCTGCTGCTGGTCTACACAGCATCTCCAGGCTCAGAGAGCTACGAGAAGCTGCAGCTGCTCTCCGTCATCGGATCGGTGCCCTCGTAACCCTCGCAGCCCTGACGACAGAACGGCACCCATGCACCATACGACAGGCGCGTCTGCGCTCTTCAGCAGCACCACCATGATGTCCATCGCCGCCCTGGCATTCTCCGGCGGTCCCCAGGAGGCCGACGAGGCCAAAGGACGCTCCTCAGGCGACCGCCCTCCCCCACTCCCCGTATCAGCAGCGCCCCACAGGAAAGACCGTCACCATGAACCCCGATGACCGCATCGCACTCATCACCGGAGCCAACCAAGGCATGGGAAAGCAGGTCGCGAGGGAACTGGCCGCCGACGGCGTCAGCGTATACGTCGGATCACGCGACCTGCCCCGCGGTGAACGCGCCGCCGCCGAGATCGGTGCCAACGCCACCGCTATTCGCCTCGACGTGACAGACAGGGCCTCCATCCACCACGCCGCCCAGATCATCGAGAAGGAGGCCGGCCGACTCGATCTGCTCGTGAACAACGCCGCGATCTCCTCCGTCCGCTCCGACATCCAAGACATGGACGAGCTGCGCGCGCGGGCGCAGCCCAACGTCGTCTCCCTCGATGAGGTGCGGGCAGTCTGGGAGGTCAACGTCTTCGGAGTCCTCGCCGTATACCAGGAGATGCTGCCGCTGTTGCGACGATCAGCGGACGCACGCATCATAAACGTCACGAGCGCACAAGGCTCGCTGACGAGGATGGCTGACCCGGCCTTCCCCTTCCACGAGACCTTCGAGCCGGTCTATTCCGCATCGAAGACCGCGCTCAACGCAGTGACGCTGTCCATGATGATCGAACTGGAGGAGACTGACATCTCGGTCAACCTCGTATCCCCTGGCTTCGCGAAGACCGCGCTGGTCAACTTCCAGGGGACAGAGACTGTCGATGAGGCATCCCGCGAGGTGGTTCGCGTCGCACGCCTCGGGCCAGACGGCCCGAGCAACAGCTTCACCACCTGGGAAGGTATTGACCTGCCCTGGTGAACGGGGCACCCGCCGGTTCATCTGGGTGGGTGCAACAGGGCCTGTCTCTCCGGGAACGAGATCGTATACGAGACGGAGCCTGGGTCTCCCTCTGCAGAACGGCTCAGCATTCTCGGATCCATCGCAGTCTCCCAGACCTGAGCTCTGCCCGACCGGGCTTCTCGGTCGGGCCAGAGCCGCCGCGCCGACCGCAGCGCAGACGATACCCATCCACATCAACAACAGAAGGATCCCCCATGTCTGAAAGCATCACCACGCAGCAAAAGAGCCGAGTCGCGATCGTCACCGGCGGTTCACGCGGTATCGGGCGGTCAGTCGCCGAGCGACTCGCCGCCGAGGGTCAGAACGTCGCCATCGCCTACGCCGGAAACACCGCCGCCGCCGACGAGGCGGTGGAAGCCATCAGGTCCCAAGGCGGCACGGCCTTCGCCATGCAAGCCGATGTAGCCGAAGAGCTGGAGGTCGACGCGCTCTTTGAAGAGACGCAGCGCCGGTTCGGCGGGATCGACGTCGTGGTCAACGCGGCGGGCTCCATGGTCCTCGGACCCATCGCGGACTTCGACCTCGCGGTGCTGGACAAGATGCACCGCACCAACATCCGGGGCACCTTCGTGGTCAACCGAGCCGCAGCGAACCACGTGCGCGCGGGCGGCGCGATCATCAACTTCTCCACCTCGGTCAAGAAGCTCGCACTCCCCGGCTACGGCCCCTATGCGGCGACCAAAGGCGCAGTGGACGCCGTCAGTCTCATCCTCGCCAAGGAGCTGCGCGGACAAGACATCACGGTCAACGCGGTCGCACCGGGCCCCACAGCCACCGACATGTTCCTCGACGGCAAGGACGACGAGACCATCGACCGGCTGGCCAAGATGAATCCGCTTGAGCGTCTCGGAACCCCCAAGGACATCGCTGAAGTCGTCGCACTGCTCGCCGGACCCGGGCGGTGGATCAACGGGCAGACGCTCTACGCCAATGGCGGCATGGTCTGATCACCGACACTGTGATCTCCAGTGACGTGGATTCGTTGTGGTCGAGGGTCACTCGAGGAATGGTCGGGCAGCTATGCGTCAGGAGCCGATCAGCGCCCCGTACCGTGACGGGGGGGTCTCCACCCAGTCCGGCCTTGAGCTGGACGGTCAGCTCATCGGCCACGATCAGCCCCGGGGCCACGGAGTCGGAGCTGCCCGACACCCTCACCGATCCCGAGACGCAGAGGTTCATGGGCGAGTAGCGCGTCCATCTGCTGCCCGCCTCCGCGATCGCGGCAGTGATCGGCTACTGCGTCAGCGCCGGGGACGGGGTGGATGTCAACGAGATCATCATCCGACCCAGTGCCCAGCGACCCGGGGCATCCGAGGCCCTGAGCCGTCGTCGACAGCTAGACCTCGTCGTAGAACAGCCGCTCGTAGACCTGCCGGCAGCGACGGGTGGTGCGCAGATAGTGGTCCTCGAAGTCGGCGCTGCCCCCCGAGGGGAACCCGCACCAGCGGGCGACGGCGTCGAGGTCGCGGCGGGCTGATGGCAACACGTCGGCGGTCTTGCCGCTCCACACGGTGGTGGCCGAGCGGACCCGGGTGCAGAGCTTCCAGGCCTCGGCGAGCTGCTCGGCGTCGAGCGGGCTGATCAGCTCCTCGTCGACCATCGCGTCGAGCGCGACCAGCGTGGCGCTGGTGCGCAGCCGCGGCATGGCGTGGGCGTGCTGAAGCTGGACGAGCTGCACCAGCCATTCCACATCACTGAGACCGCCGCGGCCGAGCTTCACGTGCCGGGACGGATCAGCCCCGCGGGGCAGCCGTTCGGACTCCACCCGGGCCTTGATCCGGCGGATCTCGCGGATCTGCGAGGCACTCGGCGGAGCCCCGTAGCGCACGGAGTCGGCCAGCTCCATGAACCCGTCGAGCAGGTCATCGTCGCCGCCGATCGGCCGGGCGCGCAGCAGCGCCTGACGCTCCCAGACGTCCATCCAGCGCCGGTAGTACTCGGTGTAGGACTCCAGGGATCGCGAGAGCGGACCCTGCTTGCCCTCTGGCCGCAGGTCCGCGTCGAGCTTGAGCGGGAACTCCCCGCGGATGGCGGGCTTCAGCGGCTTGGAGAGCTGGGCGCTGACCCGCATCGCAAGCTTCTGCGCCTGCGCGTCAGCGAGCTTCGGGTCTCCGCCCTCGGCGACGTCATGGACGAACATCGCATCCATGTCTGAGCCATAACCGATCTCACGTCCTCCCTGGCGGCCCATCGCGATCACCGCCAGGTCGGCGTGCCGACCCTCGGCCTGCCAGACCTCGGACTCGGCCACCCGCATGGCACCAAGGGTCGCGGCCCGGTCCACATCGGAGAGCGCGGTGCCGACCTCGGAGATCTCGAGCAGCCCGACGGCGTCGCCGATCGCGACCCGCAGCGTCTCGCGCTGGCGGACCAGACGGGTCAGTCGCATGGCAGCTTCGGGGTCCCCCTTGTGCCGGGTGATCTTGTTGCTGATCTCCTTCCACAGCGCGTCGAAGCTGCGCGGGGCCAGGGCCGCGTTGTCGCCGAGCCACTTCGTGGACTCCGGCGAGTGTTCGAGCATGTCGGAGATGAACCGGGAGCCCGAGAGCACCAGGCACAGTCGCTCGGCCGCCACGGAGGAATCGCGCAGCATGGTCAGGTACCAGGGGCTCTGACCGAGGGACTCGCTGAGCCGCCGGAAGGCCAGCAGCCCGCCGTCGGGGTCCACGCCCTCGCCGAACCAGCCCAGCATCATCGGCAGGATCCGGCGCTGCAGCTTCGCCCGGCGGGACACCCCGGAGGTCAGCGTGGAGATGTGGCGCATCGCGCCGGCGGGATCGTGGTAGCCCAGCGCGGCCAGCCGGTCCTGTGCCGCCTTGGCGGTGAGTCGGACCTCTTCATCGGAGAGCACCGCGGTGGTCGAGAGCAGCGGACGGTAGAAGATGCGTTCGTGGAAGCTGGCGACCTCCCGCGCGATCTCGCGCCACTGGTGGAGCACCTCGTCCCCGGCAGGACGACGACGCCGGTTCGGCGGCTGCACAGAGTGGGCCAGCGCGCGGACCTCATCGGGCTTGACCGGCATCAGGTGGGTCCGGCGCATGTTGCTCATCTGGATCCGGTGCTCGTAGAGGCGCAGCATCCGGTAGCAGCGCGACATCGCGTCACGGTCGGTGCGGGCCACGTATTCCCCGGCCTCGAGCATCTCGATGGCGGTCAGCGAGTCCCGCACGCGCAGGGACTCATCGACCCGGCCGTGGACCAGCTGGAGCAGCTGGACGGTGAATTCGATGTCGCGCAGCCCGCCACGGCCGAGCTTGATCTCCCGCTCCACCTCGTCGGCGGGGATGTTGTCGAAGACCCGTCGGCGCATCCGCTGGACGTTCTCCACGAAGTTCTCCTGGGCCGAGGAGGTCCAGACCTGCGGCCAGATGGCGTCGATGTAGTCCTTGCCCAGGCTGCGGCTCCCGGCGATGGGCCGGGCCTTGAGCAGCGCCTGAAACTCCCAGCCGTGGGCCCAGCGCTTGTAGTACTCCAGGTGGGACTCCAGGGTGCGGGAGAGGTCTCCCTCGCGGCCCTCGGGGCGCAGGTTCGCGTCCACCTCCCACAGCCCGGGCTCGGGGCCGGTGCCGTTGATGACCTTCGAGATCCCAGAAGCCATGGCCACCGCGGTGTTGCGCGCGGCGGCGGAGTCGATGTCAGCGGAGGCGCGGTGGACGAAGATGACGTCCACGTCGGAGATGTAGTTCAGCTCGCGGGCGCCGCACTTGCCCATGCCGATCACGGCGAGCTCCACGGTCTCCGCGGTGCGCCCGTTGCGGTGGGTCAGCTCGGCCCGGCTGACCGCCAGCGCGGCATCGATGGCGGCGGCGGCCAGGTCCGAGAGCTGCCGGGAGACCATCGGCTGATAGGCCGCGGGGTCACTGGCGCTGAGGTCGCGCAGCGCCAGCGCGGTCAGTTCGCGCCGGTAGGCACGGCGCAGCGCGACGCCGGCGACCTTGGCGGTGAACTCGACGTCCAGCGCCGCAGTGGGTCGCTCCGCTGATGCCTCGGCATGCACGGACTCCATCAGCCGGTCGCGCAGCACCTCGGGTTCGGTGATCTCCGGGACGGCGATGGCCGCGTCGTCGTCGGGGGCGTGATTGTGCTGGCGCTGATCCCGGTCCGCCTCCAGTGTGTCGGCGATGCTGAAGAGCAGGTCACAGTTCTCCGGGCGGCGGACTAGGAACTCGCCCAGCGCCTGGGAGGCGCCGAGCAGCCGGATCAGCGGCACCGCGCGCAGGTAGACCCCGTCGGTGACCACTTCGAAGAGGTCACAGACGTCCCCGGCGCGCTCCACCAGCCGGATCAGGAGCAGCAGCGCCTGATCGGGATTGGGCGCATAGTGCAGGGTCTTGAGCAGCACGTTCCGCTCCAGCCCGGCGAGATGCTCGTCGTCAAGGAACCCGGAGGCCCGCTCCAGCTCTTGGAAGCCGGCAGCGATGAGCTCCCGGCGGGTCAGCGCAGAGTCAGCCACGATCAGATCAGGCCGAGGTACCGTTTGATCTCGAAGGGCGAGACGTTCACCCGGTACTCGTCCCACTCCTGCTGCTTGTTCCGGAGGAAGTTCTCCAGAACCTGCTCGCCGAGGATCTCGGCCATCAGCTCGGAGTCTTCCATCTGGCGCAGCGCCTCGTGCAGCGTGCCCGGCAGCGGCTTGATGCCCAGCGCCTTGCGCTCGGAGGTGGTCAGGGACCACACATCCTCACCCACCGGATCCATCAGCTCGTAGCCTTCGCGGATGCCCTTGAGCCCGGCACCGAGCACGGCGGCGTAGGCCAGGTAGGGGTTCGCGCCGGAGTCGATGCCGCGGAACTCCACCCTTGCGGAGCCGCCCTTGGTGGGCTTGTACAGCGGCACCCGGACCAGCGCGGACCGGTTGTTGTGGCCCCAGGAGACGTGCGAGGGCGCTTCTCCCCCGCCCCAGAGGCGCTTATAGGAGTTCACGAACTGGTTGGTCACCGCGGTGAACTCCGGTGCGTGGCGCAGCACGCCGGCGATGAACTGCCGGGCGGTGGTGGAGAGGTTGTACTCGGTGTTCGGGGCGAAGAACGCGTTGGTGTCGCCCTCGAAGAGCCCGAAGTGGGTGTGCATGCCGGAGCCCGGGTGCTGGGAGAAGGGCTTGGGCATGAAGCTGGCGTACTTGCCCTGCATGATCGCGACCTCTTTGATCACGGTGCGGAAGGTCATGATGTTGTCCGCGGTGGTCAGCGCGTCGGCGTAGCGCAGGTCGATCTCGTTCTGGCCTGGGCCAGCCTCGTGATGGCTGAACTCCACCGAGATGCCCACGGCTTCGAGCATGTTCACGGTGTGGCGGCGGAAATCCTGGCTGACGCTGCCGGTGACGTGGTCGAAGTAGCCGGCCTGGTCCACTGGGACCGGCTCGCCGTCGGAGTTGAGCTCCTGGGACTCGAGCACGTAGAACTCGACCTCGGGGTGGGTGTAGCAGGTGAAGCCCATCTCCCCGGCGACGTCGAGCTGGCGGCGCAGCACGTTGCGCGGGTCCCCGGCGGCGGGTTCCTGATCAGGGGTGAGGATGTCGCAGAACATCCGCGAGGTCGGCTCTTCCTCGCCGCGCCAGGGCAGGATCTGGAATGAGGAGGGGTCCGGGCGCAACAGCATGTCGGACTCGAAGACGCGGGAGAGGCCCTCGATCGAGGATCCGTCGAAGCCCAGGCCCTCGTTGAAGACGCCTTCGACCTCGGCCGGAGCCAGTGCCACAGACTTCAGCGAGCCCACCACGTCGGTGAACCAGAGGCGCACGAAGCGGACGTCGCGCTCCTCGATGGTGCGCAGTACGAATTCCTGCTGTCGATCCATACGTTGAAGCCTCCTGAAATGCAGTGGGTGTCGCCGGGACCACTCTACCCAACTACTCCTGGGTGGACGGTGTGCAGCGCGTTCTGCGGCTGGGGCGCGCTGACCGGGGGCCGCACAGGATTGGGTAGCCTGATCACATGTCCGAGCCGATCAGCCCCAAGCGGGTACGTACCGTGCACCTTCAGCAGTTCAAGGATGCCGGCCAGAGATTCTCCATGTTGACCGCCTACGACGCGCAGATCGCTTCGATCTTCGACGAGTCAGGGATCGAGCTGCTCCTGGTGGGCGATTCCGCCTCCAACGTGATGATGGGCCACTCTTCCACCCTTCCGATCACGGTGGACGAGATGCTGGTCTTCACCACGTCCGTGGTCAACGGCGCGAGTCGCGCGCTCGTCGTCGCGGACCTGCCCTTCGGCAGCTACGAGGCCTCCCCGGCGCAGGCGGTGGCCACCGGGGTCCGATTCATGAAGGAGGCCGGGGCCCAGGCGGTGAAGATCGAGGGCGGCGCGGCGATGGCAGAACATATCCGCGCCATGGTCGCCGCGGGCATACCGGTGATCGCTCACATCGGCTTCACCCCGCAGTCCGAACACGCGCTCGGCGGCTACCGGGTCCAGGGACGCGGCGAGACCGCGCAGGCGCTGATCGATGACGCCCTGGCGCTGGAGGCCGCAGGCGCGTTCTGCGTGCTGATGGAGATGGTGCCCGCCGAGCTGGCCACCCAGGTGGACCGGGCGCTGCGCGTGCCGACCATCGGGATCGGCGCCGGCAACGGCACCACAGGTCAGGTGTTGGTCTGGCAGGACATGCTCGGACTGGGGTCCGGGCGGGTCCCGCGCTTCGTGAAGCAGTACGCGAACCTGCGCGAGGTGGTCGGGCAGGCGGCCGCGGCATACCGAGAGGATGTCAGCGCCGGCACCTTCCCGGCCCCGGAGCACAGCTTCGAGGGATAGCTCAAGGCGTCAGCTTCCACGGTCCTTGCCCGCACCTGCACGACGTCGGGAAGGTCAGCGCTTCTTGCGCTCCTCGGTCTCTTCATCCCAGGCCTCGTTGTTCTCCTGCACGCGCTTGAGCGCCTCCGAGGCGGCCTCGCGGGTGGGATACGGACCCAGCAGCTGACTCCAGGAGGACTGCGCGCCCTCCTCGACCTGACCAGTGCGGACATTGAACCAGTATTCGGTGCTCATGCGCACAGAATACGCCCCGGCGTGGACTCTCACCTCCTCCAGGGCGTGCGTGGCGGTGTCGTGTCAGACTTCTGCTCATGCATGCGAGCACCCCACCCTCGGCGACAGCCGTCGCAGACCGACGACGACGGCGCGCCCGCTCCCTGCGACGCAGCCGTCTGGCCACCATGGCCGCCTTCGCCACCAACGGCGCCCTGCCAGCCTCGCTGCTGGCCCGCTACGCCGAGGTCAAGGACGCGCTGGGCCTGAGCCCGGCGATCTTCGGGCTGGTG
Source organism: Nesterenkonia maliinae (assembly GCF_051262655.1). Lineage (NCBI taxonomy): Bacteria > Bacillati > Actinomycetota > Actinomycetes > Micrococcales > Micrococcaceae > Nesterenkonia > Nesterenkonia maliinae. The sequence continues at coordinate 456,182 of NZ_JBIMEY010000001.1, forward strand.
GTGGTCGGCTTTGGTCTGGGCGGCACACTGGCCCTGCATATGCCCGGAGTGATCAACCGACGGATCGGAGTCGCACGCACCGCGGGCTTCGGCACGCTCTGGATGGGCGGCGGACTGACCCTCGCCGCAGCCGGGGTGGCGCTGGGCAATCCCTGGGTAGTGGTGGCTGGTCTGCTGATCACCGGCTTCGGCGATGCCGCAGTAGACGTGGCCCAGAACTCTCAAGGGCTGCGCGTCCAAGCGGCGTACCGGCGGTCGCTGTTGAACTCGATGCACGCCGGGTGGAGCATCGGCGCGGCGCTGGGCGGCGCCGTCGGGACCCTCGCCGCAGTGCTCGCGGTCCCGCTGGTGACCCATATGGCGGTCTGGACGCTGATCTGCGTGCTGGCCATGACGCTCTCGGCCAGGGGGTTCATGCCTGAGCCCGAGGCTGAGCCTGAGGACGCAGAGACCCCGGCCCGGCCCTCCGGCTGGTCCACGATCAAGATCCTGCTCCCCCTCGCGCTCATCGCGCTGGCCGGGATCTCGGTGGAAGATGTCGGCAACAACTGGTCTGCGGTGCTGCTATCGACCGAGCGCGGCATGGACGCCGCCTCGGCCGGCGTCGGACTCTCTGTGCTGCTCTCCGCCCAGTTCGTCGGACGCATGATCGGGGACCGGGTGATCGACCGGCTCGGCGAACGGAGCTCGCTGATCCTGAGCCTCTCCGCAGTGATCATCGGACTCCTCGGCGCCGCCTGGGCTCCCGGTGTCGCGCTGACGCTGGTCGGGCTGGCGGTGGCAGGACTCGGCTGTGCGGTCACCGTGCCGCTGGCCTTCGCCCGTGCCGATCGGGTCCCCGGCCTGCCGGCGCACAGCGGAGTGACCTGGATCAGCTGGGCGATGCGCGCAGTGATGCTGAGTCTCTCCCCGGCCATCGGGGTGATGACCCAGGGGTCCTCGCTGCCCGTGGCGATCAGCGTGATCGTGGGCATCGCGGTGGTGGCGCTGGCGCTGCAGCTGCGCCCCCGGCGACACGTCACGACGAGCTGAACAGGACGGGCTGAACAGCCCCATGCCCGACCGATAGGATGAATCCCATGGCTACCCCGCAGTCCACTCCCCTGTCTTCCCATGCCCCCGTGGGCACGCTCACCAAGGGCGCGGTGTCACCTGAGCGCCCGGTCCCGGCGCACATCCAACGGCCCAACTATGTCGGCCTCGAAGCGCCGCCGGAGTACACCGGCGAGGAGGTCTACGACGCCGCCACCGTCGCGCGGATCGGCCGTGCCGCCCAGCTGGCCGCCGACGCCATGGTCGCGACCTCCCAGCTCATCCGCCCAGGGGTCACCACCGAGGAGCTCGACGCCTACGCACACCAGTACCTCACCGAGCGTGGGGCCTACCCGTCCTGCCTGTCCTACCGCGGGTTCCCGAAGGCGATCTGCACCTCGGTCAACGAGGTCATCTGCCACGGCATCCCCGACACCACGGTGCTCGCCGAGGGTGACATCGTGAACCTCGACATCACCGCCTTCATCGATGGAGTGCACGGAGACCACAACCGCACGTTCTACGTCGGCGAGGTCGACGAGGAGTCGCGGCTGCTGGTCGAGCGCACCGAGGAGGCCATGATGCGCGCGATCCGAGCAGTGAAGCCGGGCCGTCCGATCAACGTGATCGGTCGCGCCATCGAGTCCTATGCAAAACGTTTCGGCTATGGTGTCGTACGCGAGTTCATCGGCCACGGCGTGGGCAAGGCGTTCCACACCGGCCTGGTGATCCCGCACTTCGATGCAGCACCGGACCACGCGCGCCTGATGGAGCCGGGAATGGTGTTCACCATCGAACCGATGCTCACCCTGGGTACGCGCCACTGGGACATGTGGGAGGACGGCTGGACAGCCGTGACCCGCGACCGGAAGCGCACCGCGCAGTTCGAGCACACTCTGGTCGTCACCGATGACGGCGCCGAGATCCTCACGCTGCCTTCGGGCGCCTGAGTCCGGTCCCCTCCCCCACAGCACGGAGATACTGCACCACTATGAGCACTTCTCACGAGCAGCCCCTGGCTGCCCAGTCCCTCGGTTCCGCCAGCGAGACCATCAGTGACCTTCCCAAGCGGGCCATCGGCATCGATGTGGGCGGCACCGGCATCAAGGGCGGGCTCGTCAACCTGCATAAGGGCACCCTGACCGGTGAGCGGTTCCGCATCCCCACTCCGAAGCCGGCGACGCCAGAGGCGGTGGCCGAGGTGATCGGAGAGATCCTCGATGAGCTGCTGACCCGGGAGAAGGCGCCCGCGCTGGAAGAGCTGTCGGTGGGCGTGCTGTTCCCCGCGATCGTGGACAAGAACATCGTGCTCTCCGCGGCGAACATCGACGAGTCCTGGATCAACACCGACGCCGCGAAGCTGCTGCGCCACCTGCCGGGTCAGATCCACACCCTCAACGACGCCGACGGCGCCGGTCTCGCCGAGGCGCGCTACGGCGCCGGCAAGGGGCTCGAGGGGACGGTCATGACCATCACCCTGGGCACCGGCATCGGGTCAGCCCTGGTGCACGACGGCGTGCTGGTCCCCAACAGCGAGATGGGCCACCTGGAGTTCGAGGGCGAGGTGGCCGAGAAGAAGGCCTCAGCCGCGGCCCGCGAGCGTTCCGACATGCCCTGGGATGAGTACGGCCAACTGCTGAACCGGTTCCTGAAGCATGTGGAGCGGCTGCAGTCGCCCGAGCTGTTCATCATCGGCGGCGGGATCTCCAAGCGCAGCGAAGACTTCCTTCCCGAGATCAAGGATCTGCGGGCCAAGGTCGAGGTCGCGGCGCTGCAGAACAACGCGGGCATCGTCGGGGCGGCCCTGTATGCCGCCGAGCAGACTCGGCTGAAGGCTTCCCGCGGCCGGTCCTGAGCCGCACGCGCGGGTTGTTACACTTCTTGCTGCACCAGATCGCGCTGACTCAGCGGTTTCTGGGCACGGGCCTTTAGCTCAGCTGGTAGAGCACCGCGTTTACACCGCGGGTGTCGTCGGTTCGATCCCGGCAGGGCCCACCGTTTCGCCTGCAGAGTGAAAACCCCTCATCCGGCGCTCGTGGCTGGTTCCGGCGCTACTCTGAGGCCATGGCTTCCCTTGCACGCACCACCGGTCGAATCCTCCTCGGCTCCGCTCTGACCTTCGCCGGGATCTCCCACCTGGCCTGGGCCCGCGAGGAGTTCCGCGCCCAGGTCCCGGAGTCGCTCCCGCTGGACCCTGACACGACTGTGCTGGCGTCCGGTGTGGCTGAGATCGGGCTGGGCACGGCCTTGCTGTTCTCCCGTGAGCACCGCCCGCTGGTCGGAACTGCCGCGGGCGTGTTCTTCGCCGCGGTCTTCCCCGGCAACATCGCGCAGTACGTGCACAGGCGTGACGGGTTCGGACTGGACACCGATCGCAAGCGGCTGGTGCGACTGTTCTTCCAGCCCGCGCTCGTCGGGCTCGCCGTGTGGTCCACCCGCCGGCCCGCGTGATGACCCCGTCTGGTCGCCCGGCCGAGGGACGGTCGCGGCTGGGCGCGCACCGGTGGCGGGTGGCTGAGGTTTCTCGTGATCGGAGGAAGCTCTCGTCAAGCGCTGAGGGCTGGCATCGCGCCTGATACGACGCCGTCGACGGGCTACTTCTCGGCGGCACACATCGGTGCCCCCTCGGGGAGCTCGAGGTCGATGAGGTAGGCAGCAGCGATCGCGTCGGCGCAGTCGTTGAGGCCCCTCGCAATGACGGTCTGCCCCTGATCCTCGACCGTCAACAGGGTGCTGCCGATCGACTCGGCGAGCGCAACAGCACCGGAGTACGGGGTCGTCGGGTCGTCCGTGAGTGAGACTACGAGAGTCGGCGGAAGACCTCGAATGTCCTGCGCATACGGGAACTCCAGCTGGCCGGTGACGGGGAAGTCCGCGCACTTGTCCCGCGTAGGTTCCTCTGAAGCCACACCCGGGTCCATCTTCGGCGCGTGTGTGAACATGTCTTCGCGGAGTTGCGCGAGGTCCTCAGGGGTGAGTGTCGCCTCAGAGGTCGGGGCTGTACAAGCCGCTCATCACTCCCCCGACCCCGGTATCGAAGTCCAACTCGGTGTCCCCTCCGGTACAGGGTTGTTGACGAGGGGACGAAGGATCTCCTGCGGCGCCGCGGTCCAGCCTGTCGGGTCCGTCCCGAGGGGGCAGTCTGCCTCGCTGGCGCAGGCCGCAGCCATCAACTCGAATGAGTCCTGGAACCCGACATATGAGGTGAGCAGTCGCTCCTGCGAGCCGAGGGTCGGGTCGAAGGCCCCGTCCAGGATCATGGCGCCCACGTTCTGCGGGAACTCCACTGCGGAGACCGCTCCAAGTCTCGTGCCGTAACACCCTGTCCCTGCAACAGGGTCAACTCAATGGCCGCCTACGGCGTCGCTGTGGTCTTCGACGCTCGACCGCAGTCCGTCTGCGGTACCGGACACGCCAGTTCACGGCTGGGAGGCTCCTGCACCCGCCCCTACCGGTGACCTCTCAGGAGCGGTTCGACGAGTTGCGCCACCGTGACGCCACGGATCGATGCCTCATGCTGGAGCGCGGCGACGAGGGCTGGATCAAGTGCTCCCCCATCTGTCGGCACGGCCAGGGTCCTGTTCGGGATGCCGTGGTCGCTCACTGCCTCGGACGGGCCGCCGCGGTTTCGAAGACTCGAGAGCAGCGGAGCCACTACCCCGCAGAGGACGGCCAGAATCAGGACGATGCCGTAGGCGCGGGGCAACAATTCCCCTTCCCACCCCTCGTCCCAGATGAGCAGCAACGTCAGCAAGATGCTCACGGTGATCAACACCAGGAAAGACCAGAGCAGGCTGCGGACAAGCTTGTCGCGTTGGGTAGCGGAGGCCAGGACCAGGCTCGCAAAGCTGAAGGCCACGGTGAACGTGATCCCGGAGAGCAGAACCTGGTAGACATTCCACTCGTGATACCCCTCGGACCAGATGAGGAAGATGCTCCAGCCGAGGGTGAGCAGACAGACGACCACGCCGACGATGCCCACCAGTTGGGTCTTTCGGTTGAAGACCGCGCCGCAGCACAACATCGCCAGGCTGAACAGCCCCACCGTCAAGGTCGTACCCAGCACCCGCGCCCCGGTCTCGTCGAAGCTCACGCCGATCAGGACGAAGATCCCGGCCGCCGCCGCGAGACAAAAGGAGCCGATCATCGTCCATAGGAACACCCGGCGAATCCGTGACCCGACACTTCTATTCTTCATGGCACGTGCGGCCTCCTCATAGCAGGACACCGTGCCCTGATATGACAATAGCGGCGAGTCAAGAAAGCGGGAAGCAGCTCGGCAGATGACGTCAGGGAGTACCGTTCCGAACCCGGCGAGTTCGTTGGACTTGGGAGTGTCTCGTGCAATCGGCTGCGCTTCTTTCAACTCACGATAAGCGTTGACCCCAGTCGCTTCGCTCCCAGCGGTCCGCCACCCCCGGATTCAGCGCCTCTTCAGGCTCATGCACCACGGTGAGCGAACCGCCGTCGCCGGGATCCGGCTCTGGAATGATCGTCTCCGGGTCGAGGAGGACGACCTGGTGACCGTCAAGGGAGAGTCGACGCGCGACCTCCAGCAGCATGCGCCGTGCCACGTCGTCGATCGAGTGGACCAGAGAGACGTCGAGCACCACACGGGGTTCCGAAAGAGCGCTGTCCAAGACTTCGCGGACGATCCGCTCGGCCCCCGCGAAGCGGATCCCACCCTGGAGTCTGAGGATTCGCGTCCTGTCTGGGCCTTCGCCTCGCACACGGTTGGATCGCACGACCTCCCTGCCCGCAGGTGGCACCTCCATCACGTGGAGCCCCATGTCGGATGAGAATCGCTCAAACAGCGACACACCGCGAACGCTGTTTCCATGCGAGTCCAACCTGGGCGAGAAGGTGGCGATCCCGAGCTGACCGGGCAGGGCGCCGATCAGCCCTCCAGCCACGCCGCTCTTCGCGGGTATGCCGATCTGGGTCGCCCAGTCCCCCGCCGCGTCGTACATGCCGCAGGTGGCCATAACGCTCAGAACCTGGCGCACGACCGCCTGGTCCACCACCTGCTCATCAGAAAGCGGATTGATCCCCCGGTTGGCCAGAGTTGCTGCCATCATTGCGAGATCTCGCGCGGAGACGAGCACCGAACACTGGCGGATATAGCCGTCCACCACTCCCCTCGGATCCTCGGTGAGAATCCCGTAGCTGCGCAGCATGTGCGCGATCGCGAGGTTGCGATGGGCGCTCTCCATCTCCGAGGCGCACACTGTCTCATCGACCTCGAGATCACGCCCCGCGAAGGCCGATAGCCAACGGATGACGCGCTCCACTCGCTCGGCGGGCTTCATGCCCTCGGCCCCGGCGAGAGAGTGAGTGGTCATCGCGCCGGCGTTGATCATCGGATTGCGCGGGCGCCCGGTGTCACGTTCGAGGGAGATCTCATTGAACGCCTCTCCGGAGGGCTCGACTCCCACCTTCTCGAGCACAGGAGCGAACCCGCGATCTGAGAGGGCCAGTGCATAGGCGAACGGCTTCGAGATCGATTGGATGGTGAACTCCACATCGACGTCCCCGGCGCCGTAGACCTCGCCGTCGACAGTGGCGAAGACGGCGCCGAGCCGCTCGGGGTCCGCAGCTGCGAGCTCGGGGATGTAGCTCGCGGTCTCTCCTGAGGAACTGGGCGCCACAGCGGCCAGGACCTCGTCGAGGTAGTCCGGGATCAGGGGCTGCATCCATCCTCCTGTGCGCCCTTGTTCAGCAACGCGGGCTGCCGAGCAGGAGGCGGGCACTTCATGAGGTCACACATCGGCATGGCAATGACCTCTCAGGAATCAACGTGGGCGAGGCGTGACACCGTGGCGATGTGCTCGCGCGTGGCGGCGCGCCACGCGCCGCCGTCGCCGATGAACTCCTCGCCGTGCTTCTTCAGATGTCGGGCAAACAATGGGCACACCGGGACCACGGTGAGGCCGTTGCGGATGCTGTCTGCGAGGGCTTCGCGCAGCAGGATCCCCGCCAGACCGCGTCCGGCGAACTGCTCATCGACTTCAGTGTGGAAAAAGATCCGCTGACGATCAGCGTCGGCAGGGTCGATGAAGTCGGCCCTGCCGACGCCTCGGGCATCGGCGAGATCCACGGTGAAGGCGCTGACGGGTCTCACCAGCTCAAGTCTGACCGTGACCGGCGCCCCAGTGTTGTCCGTCAATTCCTGGTTCATACAGCAAGTCAACACCCTGTCGTCGGGACATGGTCAATGGACCAGGACCTGGTGCGAGGAACCGGCCCGGCCAATGACGCAAGCTTGCGCCACTGAGGACTAGCGTCCCCCGCTGAGCTTGCGATGGCGCTGCTGGATGCCGGCCGTTCCGTAGGGGTAGTCCTCCATCTCGGGCTCGCTGGCGCTGGTCAGCCGCTCGAGCTGTTCAGCGCTCAGTTCGAGAGAATCAGCCGCCATGTTGTCCCGAAGCTGCTCCAACGTACGAACCCCGAGGATCACGGAGGTGACGGCGGGCTGGGCCTTCAGCCACGCCAGCGAGACCTGCGACGGGGAGGCATCCTGCTCCTCGGCTACGGCGGAGACTGTATCGAGGATCCGCCAGGTGCGATCATCGGCATTGCGCTTCTCCCAGGCCTCCATGCCACGTTCTGGGTTCTCTCCGAGTCGCGTCGAACCTGTCGGTGCTTCGTCTCGGCGGTACTTCCCGCTCAGCCATCCGCCGCCCAGCGGTGACCATGGCAGCAGTCCGATCCCCGCATCAAGAGCTGCTGGGACGATCTCGTGCTCGATGCCGCGGACGAGAAGATTGTACTGAGGCTGCAGGGTCACCGGCAGCGCCCAACCGTGCCGCTCAGCCAGCTGCACGGCCTTGGTGAGCTGCCAGCCGGTGAAGTTGGAGAACCCGTAGTAGCCGATCTTGCCAGCCGTGACGGCGTCGTCGAGGAAGCGCAGCGTCTCGTCCAACGGGGTGATCGCGTCCCAGGCATGCAGCTGGTAGAGATCGATATGGTCGACTCCCAGCCGCCGGAGGGACGCATCCAGCGCGTCCCGCAGGTGCCGGCGCGAGGTTCCCAGATCGTTGGGGCCCTGGCCCATCGGGAAGCGGCCCTTGGTCGCGAGGACGATCTGTGCGGCCTCGTCTGGGTGAGCAGCGAGCCAGCGACCGATGATCTCCTCGCTGGTGCCTGCGGTGTAGACGTCGGCAGTATCGATGAAGTTGCCGCCCCCGGCGACGTAGGCATCGAGGAGGGAATGGGAGGTCGCCTCGTCAGCCTCTGCCCCAAATGTCATCGTGCCAAGCGCCTGAGCTGAGACGACGGCTCCGCTGCGGCCCAGTGTTCGGTAAGTCAGATCAGCTTGAGTCATGCCACGTCCTTCGGAGAGAGTGCGTCACGCCGAACTCATGAGTACCGACGCCTTGTGGTGGAGAATCGTTTCCGACTTCACCAACCATTCCCTATCAGAAACATGTTTTTAGCTGGGCAAAACCTGAAAGATCAACCCGATCACATAGGACACCAGGTCCCCGGCGGTCCGTGATGGCGAGTCGGCGGCCCTCCGAGGAAGTCTTGAGCAGGTCAGCGAAGAAGCCTAGGTTGTTCCGTATCTGCCACCTTCGGAAGCGAGCAGACTGTGACCGAGAAGATCGATTTCAAGAAGACGCTGCCCAGCTATAGCGCCGAGCCTGGTCACTGTCAGGTCATCGACCTGCCCTCGCTGCAGTATCTGATGGTCGATGGACGCGGTGACCCGAACACCTCGCTCGAATACTCGGCCGCACTGGAGGCGCTCTACCCCCTGGCGTACACCCTCAAGTTCACCAGCAGACGGGAGCTGGACCGCGACTATGTGGTCCCACCGTTGGAAGGACTCTGGTGGGCTGAGGACATGACCGCCTTCACCAGCGCCCGTGACAAGTCGAAGTGGCAGTGGACGCTGATGATCCTCGTCCCAGAGTGGATCGACCAGCTGATGTTTGACGCCGCGGTCGAGGCGGTACGGGCGAAGCCCTCCCCCGCCAGGCTCGAGGATGCCCGTCTCGAGATGCTCACCGAAGGCCGCTGCGTCCAGACCCTGCACGTGGGACCCTTCGAAGAGGAGCCCAGGACCCTCGAACCCATGCACGAGGAGTTCATCCCGGGCCAAGGCCTTGAACCCACAGGAAAGCACCACGAGATCTACCTCAGCGACCCGCGCAGGACCGCCCCCGAGAAGCTGCGCACCATCCTCCGGCAGCCCGTCGGCATTGCCCAGCCCAACTGCTGAGCACCCACTTAGGTAGTGTCTACCGACGCGAGCTGCTCCGCGGCGCTGAGAATCTGGTGCCACGGCGATCACGCTGGATCGCAGGTCTTCTCACGAATGGAGCAGCCATGGGATACATCACCGTCGGTGAAGAGAACTCCACCCCGATCGACCTCCATTACGAGGACCAGGGTGATGGTCAGCCGATCATCCTGATCCACGGGTACCCGCTCAACGGGCACAGCTGGGAGAAACAGACGCGCGAACTGCTGGCTGACGGCTACCGGGTCATCACCTACGACCGGCGCGGCTTCGGCAAGTCGTCCAAGGTGGGGTCCGGCTACGACTACGACACCTTCGCCGCCGACCTCGACACCGTCATGACCACCCTCGATCTGCATGACGCAGTTCTCGTGGGCTTCTCGATGGGCACCGGGGAGCTTGCACGATACGTCTCCCGCTACGGACATGACCGGGTGGCGAAGCTCGCGTTCCTGGCCTCGTTGGAGCCCTTCCTGGTCGCCCGCGATGACAATCCCGAAGGTGTGCCCCAGGAGGTCTTCGACGGCATCGAGGCCGCCGCGAAGAGCGACCGGTACGCCTGGTACACGCAGTTCTTCTCCGACTTCTACAACCTGGACGAGAACCTCGGCTCGCGGATCAGCCAAGAGGCTGTCACCGGCAGCTGGGACGTCGCCATCGCCAGCGCACCGGTGGCCGCCTACGCCGTGGTCTCATCCTGGATCGAAGACTTCCGTGAGGACGTCGAAGCCGTCCGAGCCAGCGAGAAGCCAGTCCTGATCCTGCACGGCACGGCCGACAACATCCTGCCCATCGACGCCACCGCACGGCGCTTCCGTGAGGCGGTGCCGAGCGCGGAGTACATCGAGATCGAAGGCGCACCGCACGGGCTGCTGTGGACCCACGCGGAAGACGTCAATGCGGCGCTGCGATCCTTCCTGGTCGGTCCATCCTCCGCCAGCTCCGAAAGCGCAAAGGAATCCGACTCAGCACGAACCCTGGGGTGATCATCAGCGACTGATCGTGGCGGAGGCCGGCCAGCCCCGTGGTCGCTCTGGACCCCGGAGATCACTACGGCGGCCGGCCACCTACGCCTGCGGCCCCAGTTCGCGGGGAAGTGCTCAGCGCGCCATGCCTAGTCTCACGTGGGACCACCCCCGGGTCGGCGAGCGAGGTCTACGCTGGGTCCTGTGAACACATTCTCGAAGGCGCGGTTCAACCGGCGGACGGTGCTCTCCGGGATGCTGTTCGGGTCGGGGATCGCCGCCTCGATGATTGACCTGTTCATCTTCCATTTGGCCCTGCAGTGGCACCACTTCTATGACCTCTCCACCACCGAGGTCGCGCTGACCATCGACGGCTTCTTCCATGCCGTCGGCTGGTTCATCACCGTCTGGGGTCTGTTCCTGCTCGCCGACGTCCGCCGCCGCGCCGAAGTGCACTGGGCGCGTTGGACCGGTGCCGTCCTCGCCGGTATTGGGTTCTTCCAGCTCTTCGACGGAGTCGTCTTCCACAAGCTGCTCAGGATCCACCAGATCCGCTACGGGGTGGACCTCTTCGTCTATGACCTGACCTGGATCGGCTCGGCTATGGTGCTGCTGCTGATCGGGCTGCTCCTGCTGCGCCATACCCGTCCGACACAAGTTCCGGCCTGAGGGTGGGGCCTGGATGATCGCGCCTGCATGCTGACGAGCCGCTGATGAGTCATCAGGGCCACCACCCGGATGGCTTCACTGGCCTCGCCCCTGCCGATCCGCTGGTCTGGGTCGCGCTCGACGTCGTCGTCGTGCTGATCCTGGTGCTCGCAGCAGTCGGTCATGCCGCGGCACTGTGGTCGGCACGCCGTCGCAGCCCCTGGCCCCTGCACCGCAGCGTCCTGTTCTACCTGGGGCTGGTCTGCGCTGCGGCCGGGCTGCTCGGCCCCGTGGCCAGCGTGGCACATGTCAGCTTCACCGCCCATATGCTCGGGCACCTGTTGCTGGGCATGATCGCCCCGCTGCTGCTGGTGCGCAGCGCGCCGGTCACTCTGGCGCTGCGTGGCCTGCCGGTGCAGGCGGCCCGAGTGCTGACCCGGGTCCTGCGCAGCCCCGGCGCACGCGTGCTCACGCACCCGGTGGTCGCCGGCACGCTGAACGCGGGCGGTCTCTGGCTGCTCTACGCCACCGATCTGTTCCAGGTCATGCATGTCTCCCCGGTGGCCTACGCGCTGGTCCATCTGCACATCTTCGTGGTCGGCTACGTGTTCACGGCATCGCTGGTCGGGATCGATCCGGATCCGCACCGGGCGTCGATGGTGGTGCGCTCGGCGGTGCTGATTCTGTTCATCGCCGCGCATTCGATCCTGGCAAAATGGCTCTATGCCCATCCGCCCCAGGGCGTTGAACGGGGAGACGGGCAGGTGGGGGCGCAGCTGATGTACTACGGCGGGGACGTGGTGGACCTTGCGCTGGTGGCGCTGCTCTTTGCCGGCTGGTACACCGCCACGCGTCCGCGCAGCGCGCAGGACGTCGAGGCTGGCCCGCGCTGATGGTGCCCGCCGGAGCTCGGCGCGCTGGTCACTTCCGTGGTCGGCGCGCCAGTTAGTTCTTCGCGGCGGCGCTGATCGCGTCCAGGGCCGCGCGCAGGCGCTGCTCGGCGTCCTCGGCCACCTCTCGGACCGCTGCCGACCCGCTGAGCTGGACCATGGTCTGCGGATCGATCGCATCAACGATGGCCTGATCGTCAGCAGCGGCGCGGCGCACCACGACGTTGCAGGGCAGCAGCGCGCCTCAGCGGCGAGGGCTTTGCTGGCCAGCGTCGGGTTGCAGGCGCCCAGGATGATGTAGTCCCCGACCGCCTCGCCGGACTCCGTGCCGAGCTTCTTGGTGAAGGTCGCCTTGACGTCGATCTCGGTGAGGATCCCGAAGCCCTGATCGGCCAGAGCGGAGCGGGTGGCCTCCACGGCCTGATCATAGGTCATCGGGACGGTGATCGTGTGGGTGTAGCTCATGGCGGGCTCCTTCGTCAGAATTGGCCGACACCTGAGGGTGCCGACACGGTTCAGCGCCGGTCGGTGAATTCACCGCCGCCGCTGCCATCATGATGGATGCTGATCCTGACTGGGAACCGACTCCTGAATGGTCAAGGCGCCGGTGAGCTTCGACATATGGGGCATGAGCGTCTCGGCAGGCATCAGCGTGGGCTCATCCGGTGACGATGCCGGGGAACCGAGCCGGTCCGCAGACCTGGACGTGCGCTCGACCTGGGCTGCGGAGAGGGCGGCGATGTGCTCTGGATGGCCGCGAGAGGGTGGCGCGCGATCGGGGTCGACATCTCGGCCACCGCTGTGGCGCGCGGGAAGGCTCACGCTGAGGCCGCGGATCGCCAAGACGGCAGCGCTGAATTTCTTGTGGCGGAACTCCCAGAGTGTATGCCTGAGGGCCCCTTTGATCTGGTCAGCGTCTTCTTCCTGCAGTCCCCGGTGGCACTCGATCGTCTCCGGATCCTCCAGGCTGCGGCAGAGCGGGTCGCTGTGGGCGGACACCTCCTGGTGGTCTCCCATGCGACAGCGCCACAGTGGTCTGAACACCGACACGGACCAGATGAGATGCCCACCCTTGACGGCGACCTGGCCGGTCTGGCACCGCGGCACGCGTGGGCGGTGCGGGTCGGGGAGCTGCGCACGCGGTCGACGAAGGGACCGCATGGCGAAGGTGCGACCCTGGATGACCTCGTGATTCTGGCCAAGCGGTTGCACACATGAACTACCCTGGTGCCGACGCCCAGGTCAGGACCGTGGATTCAGCGGCAGAAAGGCATTCATGGCGCATCAGAAGAAGGACCTCGCGATCGGCGCCGCTGTCGGTGTCGTGCTGGTGGTGACCTCCGAGGTGGTGCGGCACCTGTTCGGGAACCAGCGGTCTGTGGCTCATATGGCGTTCGGCCTGTGGGTCGTCCCGTTCGCCGCCGTCATGTGGAGCGTGGGACGTTCCCAGAGCAGACGCAAGGCCGTGGAGTCGGCGGAACCCACCGAGCCGGCTGAGACCGGGAGGCCCCACGCGTGATCGCTCTGATCTTCGGCCTGGTCCTGATCGGCGTCGGGGTGCTGACCACAGTGCTGGCGTTCGCCTGCCGCCGCGGGACGCTGCCAATGAACGCGTTCGTGGGTATCCGGATCCCCTCCACCACGGTGGACGCGGAGACCTGGGTTCGTGCCCACCGCGCCGCCTGGCGCTGGATCGCGATCGCGGGAGCCGGCCCGGTGTTCTCCGGTCTGCCCGCTCGGGCAAGCGAGCGTCGCGGAATCACTGTCCCGCGTCTCTCAGCCCGCTGCTGGCTAGTCAGCCGCGTCGGATGTCGGCAGCGTCAGGATCTCCGCCCCGTCCTCGGTGATCGCGATGGTGTGCTCGCTGTGCGCGGTCCGGGCTCCGGTGGCGCTGCGCAGGGTCCAGCCATCGGCGTCGGTGCGCAGCTCGTCGGTATCCGCCATCACCCACGGTTCCAGGGCCAGCAGCAGACCTGGCTGAAGCTTGTACCCGCGTCCGGGACGCCCGGTGTTCACGATGTGTGGATCCTGATGCATGGTCGATCCCACTCCGTGCCCGCCGAACTGGGTGTTGATCGGGAAGCCGGCCTCGCTGAGCACCGTGCCGATGGCGTGGGACAGATCCCCGATCCGAGCTCCCGGGGCGGCCGCAGCGATCCCGGCTGCCAGGGCTCGTTCGGTGGCGTCGATCATTGCCACGTCCTCGGGTGCGGAGGATTCCCCGATGATGAAGCTGATCGCGGAGTCCGCGACTACCCCGTTCAGGGACACCGCGAGGTCGAGGGTGAGCAGGTCGCCGTCGGCCAGGGTGTAGTCGTGTGGCTTGCCGTGGAGCACGGCGTCGTTCACCGAGGTGCAGATGTAGTGACCGAACGGTCCCCGCCCGAACGCCGGCTCATAGGCGACGTAGCAGGAGGTGGCCCGGGCGTCGAGGATCATCTGCTGGGTCCACGCATCGATCTCCAGCAGGTTGGTGCCTACGGTGGCGCGACGTTTCATGGCCTGCAGGATGTCGGCGACCAGCGTCCCTGTGACGCGCCCCCGGGACAGTGCGGTGGCGTTGAGAATCTCGATCATGCGGCTCCTTCGGCAGCGGCGACGCGACGGTTGTGCAGGTAATTGCGCAGGCAGCCGGGAAGAGCGCCGATCAGGATCAGGATCGGACCCATGGCGCGGCCGTAGGCGTCGCTGAAGATCCAGGCACTGACCAGGAACAGGACGAACGCCAGGAGTCGCACCATCGCGACCTGGGGAGGATTGTTCGGCGGCCTGCCGAAGAAGAACGGCAGACGAGAGTCGGGATTCACACTCCGGAGCATGTCGAAGGACGCGGTGAACAGCACTGCTGCCACAACCCAGAGAATGATCGCGATTAGCTCCATCAGATCATTCCATCGTCCAGGGGTGCTCCCGTCAATCTCCCCAGCGGTCAGCTGGGTTCGGTGAGCCCTCGTAGAGTGGCCGTAAGTCCCACGATGGAGGTCGACAGAGCGTGAGCAGCGAATCCAGGCGCGCACCCGCGCAGGAGGCCGAACAGGAGGCGGCGGCCGAACGCCTCGCCGCTCGTCTGGATCGGCCTATGGGCCTGCTTGGCGTGCTCTTCCTCTTCGTCTTCCTGGGTCAGATGTTGGTCACCGAACCGGGCTGGAGTCTGGGACTGAGCATCGCCGGCTGGGTGTTCTGGGCCGTCTTCGTCGCCGAATTCATCCTGCGCGCCTATGTGGCGGGCTTCCAGAAAGCCTTCTGGAAGCGCAACTGGTGGCAGGTGATCTTCCTGCTTGTGCCCTTCCTGCGCTTTGTCCGCGCCCTGCAGGCGGTGCGGGTGCTGCGCGTGGCGCGGGTCGCCCGCGTGGGCGGCATCCTCTCCGCTGGCGTGCGCGGCTCTCGATCGGCCGGACGGCTCCTCTCCAGCCGGATCGGGTGGCTGGCGGCGGTGACCGTCGTCGTGATCCTGGCGGCGAGCCAGTTGCTCTACGCCTTTGAATCCCACACCGATTACACCAGCGCGCTGTATGAGTCCGCGCTGGCCACGGTGACCGGCACCGGCATCACCACCGAGGACCCGTTCTCCAAGGGAGTGCAGCTGGTCCTCGCGGTGTACTCCGTGGGTGTCTTCGCGACCCTCGCCGGGTCCGTGGGTGCCTATTTCCTGCGCGGTCAAGATCCCGTGGTGGAACCTGTAGTGGAACCCGTCAGGGACGAATAGGTCTCGGCAAGCCGACAACTCGTGAATCAACCGCGAGCAGTTGACCAGTTCCATGGGTACCGGCATGCTCAACGAGTGAACAATGACGAGAAGCGGATTGCTTTACTCATCGACGCCGAGAACGCGCCAGCCTCCAAGATCGACGTTGTTCTTGCCGAAGTCGCCCGCTATGGGGTGGCAAATGTGCGTCGGGCTTACGGAAATTGGAAGAGTCCTCGTTTACAGCAATGGGAAGCCGCTCTTCACCCGTATGCGATACGACCTATACAGCAGTTTGCCTACAGCACGGGCAAGAACTCTGCCGACATGGCGATGACCATCGATGCCATGGACCTGCTCCGCGCAGGCCAGGTCGACGCGTTCGCCATCGTGTCGAGCGACGCAGACTTCACTCCGCTGGTCATGCGAGTCCTCGCCGACGGTCTGAAGGTATACGGCTTTGGTCAGAGAAAGACTCCTGAGCCGTTCGTCAACGCCTGTTCGCTGTTCACTCATGTCGAGGGTCTAGGACAGCCCTCCTCCAACGTCGAGGCGTCGATCGGCGCTGCCGGCGCTCCCAAGACCTTGAGCGGTGACACCCAGCTCGTGCTTCTGGTGCGCAATGCTGTCGAAGCCGCGCGCGGTGATGACGGGTGGTCGAACCTCGCAGCGGTGGGGAGTCAAATCAGCAACCAGGCATCGTTAGACCCTCGCAGCTACGGCTATCGGAAGCTGAGTGACTTGATCGAGGCAATAGCACTGTTCGACATAAGACGTGAGAATCTCGCGGTTCTTGTCCGGGACAAGCGGCGCCAGAAGCTTCTTGGTGAGGTCCGAACTTAGGTTCAGGGCACCTCGGGAGCAAGACGAACTGAGAAGCCGAGCTGCGTCAACCGCCTCGGGTTCATCCGAGGTCCTGGTAGGCGGCGGGGCGCAATGACTCTCCCTCGGCGGCCAGGGTCTCCGCGCCGGGCACTCGATCGGTGTTCTGGGCACTCACCGCGAGCCAGCCGCCGTCGTCGTTCTCTGCCGTCCCGGCCTGACGCTGGACGGTGAAGCTGATCACGCCCCGCCGGGTGCCCGGGGACGCGTCATGGTTCTCCCCGGGTGCCGGTGTCTGGCCGGTGAGCGTCCACAGCGCGTGGACGACGGCGACGCTCTCCCCCAGCTCACGCACCCTGACCGTTTCGAGCCGCATCTGTGAGCGGCTGAAGATCTTCCGGAATCCATAGTCGTGGGCACTGCGGATGCGTCTTCGACTGTTCCACCACAGGCCCACGACGTTGACGAAGTCGGCGTCCTCGACGAACAGCGCCGCCAGTCCGTCGGCATCGGCGGCGTTCCAGGCGTGCGCGAATCCCTCAGCGATGCCTGCAGGGGTGCTGACCCCATGTGTGCTGCTGTGGCTGTGTGACGCGGTCACGACAGAATCAGATCGACGTGGTCACCGTCGACGCGCAGCGCGCTGCCGGTGGTGGCCGAGGCCAGCGGTGAGTGGTTGACGACGGTGTCGACCTCACCCGCGGCGCCCAGGGTGTCGCCCAGTCCCTCGTCGGCGGTGACGTCCCCGAGTGCGGCGAAGAGAGTCTCCGCAGGCAGGCCTTGCTGGGCGAGACGGTTCGCAAAGACGAGACCGAAGCCGTGCGTGGACCCGTTCGCGAGGGCGGTCTTGGTGGTGAGATCCAGACTGGTCATGGTCTGCTCCTGCTGTTGTGGGATGGGTGGCGCTGCGGCAGTGGGCGCTCACGACGCAGCGCTGCTCCCCAAACTGGTCGCATGACGTTCATCCCCAGAGGGTGGGTGCCGGTTCCAGGAGCTGAGGTCCGTTGTTGCGCACGTTGCCCACGGCGGGGTCCACTTCGTGGATCTCCCAGGCGGAGGCGACTGCTGGGATCTCGCTGCGCAGCTGCTCCAGCAGGACCTCCAGCTCCTCGGATGACTTCTCCTCCGGGTGGATCCACTGCGCGGCGAACTCCTCCGTCATGGCCAGCGGGATCCGGTCATGCAGTGCCCCGAGATCGCTGAGCACGCCGTCGTCGGTGGTCTCCGGCGAGGGGCCGGTGAGGATGGTGCAGGAGAGGATCCACGGATCGGACTCACCGCGGGCCTCGGCATCCTTGTCCTTCCACCACTCGTAGAGTCCGGCGAAGACCAGGGGCGAGCCGTCGGCGGCATGGATGGCATGCGGGCGCTTCTTCGCGCCCCCGGCTTTCCACTCGTAATACGCCTCGGCGGGAACCGCGCAACGTCGAACCTTCGCCGCTGAGCGGAAGCTCGGCTTGGACGCGACCGTCTCCGAGCGGGCATTGAAGGTCCGGGAGCTGAACGTCATGTCCTTGGCCCATTCGGGCAGCAGGCCCCACCGGGCGGGGTGAAGCTCGCGCAGAAGTTCCCCGGCGTCGTCATAGCGCTCCACCAGGATGGGCACCGTGGAGGTCGGGGCGATGTTCCAGTTGGGTGCGAGCTCGAAGGCAGGAGGCTGAACAGGGCCCAGGCGCGCCCGATTCAGATCATCGGCCAGATCGCCGGTGTCCTTGGCCATGACATAGCGTCCACACATTCTTTGAGCTTTGCAGATGCGGGTGTGGAGGGCAATCACCGTGCGTCCTGGCCACTGCGTGACGGGGCGGTCGGTTCGTCAGGTCTGGGAGGAGCCGGGGCGTGCGTGTCGCAGGGCGAGGGCGGCCCCGCCGAATCCCGCTGTCAGGATTCCCAGAATGACGGACGCCCAGGTCTGTGCGAACGACGGAGAGTCAGAAGAGGTGCGGGATCAGCATGATCAGGGCTGAGGCGGATAGCGCAAGCCCGATGATCACGACGATGATTCGCGTCTGAGTTTTCTTGCTCATCTCTCTCAGTCTGCGCCGAACAGGCCGGCGACACAAGAGATGCCACGGCCCTGATGAGGGCATACGCAGTCAGGGGTCGGAGGAGAGCTTCACTCTGACCAGCCCCGCAACAACTGCGACGGCGAACAGCGCCAGCCAGACCACGGTGACGTGTTCGTAGGGCAGTCGCAACTCCTCTGGCGCGAAGTACATCCAGGCGATGAGAAGAACTCCGGGAATCCCGACGAAGGCCCGCCAGGTGGTCCAGAACTGCTGTTTCGGGGACTTGTGCGTCTGGGCTTCTGTCACGACGTTCCTCTCCCTGGTCTCCATTTCTCACTCTCCCTGGATGAGGATAATAAACTTCGGTATATGACAAAAGTGTTCAAGGATTCTCAGACTGAGCTGGCTCTCGTTCAGAAACAGATTTCATTGCATGAGTTCTGCTCCGAAAGGGTCCGACGAGCGCAGAATCTCGTCGAGGAGCTGAAGGCGAGGAGCGAGGACAAGTCGGTCATCGATGCCGCTCTGAAGGCGGAGGGCCTGCCGTCGCTGCAAGAACAGGGACTGATCGTGATCAAGGGTGGCCTCAGCTGGGCCAGGCTCCATCGCCGCCGAAAGAAGCTCGAGGATCGAATCGCGCGTCGTCGTTGATCGGCCGGCAATCTGTCTCGCGGGCCGCGAACCAGCTGCACTGAGTCGGGTGGGTCGGGCTGCTCGGCCCGGCATTCCCTATTCCCCTGTGCGACCTGGGTCGCCGTCGGCGATCTCGGTGAGGGCGGCCAGATGACCCTCCAGCGACTTCCTTCCCTCCGCCGTCAGCGCGACCCAGGTGAGCCGTCGTGCATCTGATCTGGCCGAGGAGCTCTCCTTCCGCACGGTCACCAGGCCCGCGTCGCCGAGCACCTTCAGGTTCTTGGACAGATTCGCGTCGTTCAGTCCAAGCGTGTCGCGGATGACGGCGAACTCGAGCTCCGGCACGCGCCGCATCAGAGCGCAGATCCGCAGCCGGATCGGCGAGTGGATGGTGGTGTTGAACTGTGCTGCCGGACCAGTCGTCATGTGTTCGCGCTGCCGGTCCCGGCGATCTCGCGTCGCAGCGCGGCGTCATACATGCGACCGAAGCCGACGGTCGCCGGGAAGGCCACGAGCGCCGGCGCCAAGGCCCACCACGGAGGGAGACCGGCCAGCTTCATCCCGGCGACGACCCCCAGCGCGAGGACCAGGACTCCCCCCAGCACCAGAAGCCGCCGCTTGCTCCTAGGTCCTGCGGGCTGACTCATGGACAGTCCTGTGCTGCGGGCATACGCGGTGGTCAGCAACGGAATCGCCACCAGTCCCAGCACCATGAGGGAGCTCATCAGTGCCGTCGGAAGTGCTTGGGCGCCGACGAACATCGCGACAATTCCGCCGAGGGCCAGGTGATACCACCACGGAGTGACCGCGCGCCGGGCCAGGCTTGCACCGTCGCGATCCAGCTCCGTGAGTGTGACTCGAGCTTCCTCCGCCGAAGGGTGATCGCCGCGGCCAGCTGACTGGTGAGACGTGGAGTTGTTTGCCATATTGGCAACTCTACGTGTGACTTACGGGATTGGAAACCCTTTCTCATATATTTGGATCTGATGTCGAGAGGCGCGTGGCGAGCACCGGCGGGATGCGAGCTACAGTTGCGCCATGTGGGAACCGGATTCACAGGCATTCGTCGCGGTCAAGGCAGCAGAGCTGGCCCTCCTGTCGCCGGCGGTGCGACAGGACAACGATCAGGTGCCACGCGTGCTCTCGACTGACTTCGCTGAGATTGGCCGATGGGGCAGACGCTGGACCTACGCGGAGATGGTCGCGACACTCCAGGCAGAAGACCCGCTGGAGGCACCGGAGACTTCTGAGTGGCTGTTCAACCGGATCAGCCCGGAACTGGTCTTAGTTAACTATCGGATCCATGGCACACCAGATGACAGTCGCCATACGTCTCTCTGGGAGGTTCCGAGCTTGGTGTTGAGATTCCATCAGGGAACCTTTATCGCGCAGAACTGAGCGGCCTTCCCTGGGGAGGCCCTTCGCACCGTACCGGCTGATCTCCAGATCAGTCTCGCGGCAACGTCCTAATCGCGGGGCTCATAGTCGGTGTCAGGCAGCGTTGCCCGTGCGGACCACCTGCCATTCCCTGCCACGCGGGGGCGCTGCACCGCCGCCTGCTCCGCGGCCAGTGCGGCGAAAGCGGCAGCTGCTTCCGCATTCGTGGCGACACCGGTAGCGCGAATTCGCACGGGTTCCACGAGGGGCTCGTAGGACCTGAACTCAACTTCCCACCGGCCCCCCAGCTCCTCGGCCACTCGGCCGGCAAGACGCTTCCCCCTCGTGGTGAACTCACGGGCCAGCTCCTGTGACCTGAAGATGAAATCTGCCGTCAGTGAGTCGTAATAGAACTGCTCCCACACCGCCAGGTCGTGAACCAGCTCCCGCGACAGACCCGAGATCCCATAGGGCACTGGTTCGGCCAGCCACAGGACACTTTCGGCGTAGTCAGGGAAGATCCGCAGCACTCGGGGGCGCGGTGTCACCGACTCCACATGTCTGCGCTCCCCAGATCGCCTGCAGGGCAGGAGTAAAGCGGTGACCCAAGAGAGCATCGGTCGATCGATCCCATCGTCGAGGAGCAGGTGCGCGAGGGGGATGGCGGGAGAGAACCGGCTAAACCTCACCCCGCTGGCGCTGGATCCACGCGGTTCTGCCCACAAGGTAGGGTTCGACGTCGTCGACTCCGACCAGCGCCAGCGCCGCGGGGTCGAGATCCGAGGCTTCTAGCGCGAGGGCATACCGCGATGTCTCGACCGCAGCCCACCACCGGGTGTCGTCTTCCCAGACATCTAACTCCACCCACGAGTCATCGACAAGTACTCGCCGCCGTCGCGGCTCCTGTGCATCGAAGGCTTGAATACGCGCGAGGTGCTCGGCCTTATTGGCGGGAGGACCGCCACGGTTCGTCCACCGCACCCGCACAAAATCCCGCCCGCGGCCGGGCGTCGTGACCACACTGATGAATGACTTCCCGTACCCAGGAAGACCGTGCACCAGCTCTCGGGGTCCGGTCCCGAACGCCCATTCGCCGAGGGCCACCGATGCGGTCCACCGTGCCGGCGCGAAGAGCGGGATGTCTGCGCTGGTTTGCCGGACTCTCTCATCATCTGCCCGGACAGCGGACCAGAATTCGTCTGCGGTCAAGGTGCCTGATGGCTTCATCGTAGGAACATCCCATCAGAAGAATGGACCACCGATCAACAACACCGCATGATCAATATTCTCCAAGAGTCACGTGCAAAGACCACTGGCCCGATCCGCACAGCCCGGGAACGAAGTACATCGGACGACGACGGCGCCGCACCTCGTTCGTCCACCGCGCAAGCCGCAGACCGGGACGAGCTGCGTCGAAAACGCCTTCTAAAAAAGACACGCGACACAAGCTCGCGGTGTCCTTCGGAGTCACAGAACTGCAGGAAATCCCATACCCGTATATCGTTGATAACCGAGAGAAGCCGGAGTTGTCCTTTCTCGAATTCCTGTTGGCTTGATCTGCAGACCATTCCCAGGCGAGATGACGGCCCACGCACCACTTGAGAGGTGCCAATCGACCAGCAGCTCTCAGAGCTGAATCAGCCCGATATGTAGAGAACCGGTATCCCTATATGACTTCCGAGAAGACCGCCGCGAAATCACCCTTCCTGAATTTCGTGACGGCCGAGTTCTGGAACCGCGGCTCACAGCAACGTCGTGACCTTTCGAACAAGACCTATGTGCATCAGCTTCTCCGGGACAAGACCCTCGGTGGGGAACGAATCGGGCTGCCCACGCAGCACGCGGTCTTGAACTCCACCGATGAGATCACCTCGGAGGCGCTCGGCGACCGCGTGGCGCTCAAGTTCGCCAACGGCTGGTCAGCAAAGGGGGTCATGCTGCTCGAACGCCTCGGCGAAGACCGGTACTTCGACCACATGGCGAAGCGCGAATGGACGCTCGAGGGCATTCGCGACAAGCAGAACACCGTGGCGACCACCTTCCCGGGGAAGAAAGCGGTCTGGATCGTGGAGGAACTGCTGCGCGGCGCGCAGCCCGGCGCAGTGCCCTTCGACTACAAGTTCTACATGTTCCAGGGCCAGATCGGCATGGTCGCCCAGATCGACCGGAACTACTCACCTCCGCGCATGGTGAAGCTCGACGGCGATCTCAGGCCGTTCGTCCCCGGCCGGGACTACAAGTTCCGGCCCTCAGACATCCAGCCCGGGGCCCCCGTGGTCCCGCGCTCGGCGGTCATGCTCTCCCGCTGGGCCATCGAGCTCGCGAAGATGACCGACGCTCCGTTTGTGCGGGTCGATCTCTACGACACCGAAGATGGCCCCTACTTCGGGGAGTTCACGTTCTCCTCCGGAGCAGAGTTCAAACGCACGGTCACCTACAGCGACGAGCTGCTCGCCCACTTCGACTCGTTGTTCCTCGATGCCGAACGAACCCTCCAGGGAGAGTCCGTGGAACCCCCGCGAAGCTGGAGCACGCTGTTGCAGTCGACCCCAGCTTCGGTGCTGGCGTCTCATCCGCGGATCAACCTTCGGCAGTACCAGCGCTTCTCCCACTTCCACTACACCCGTGGCAGTCTCGGCGGATTTCGAATGGCCAAGGCCCAGGAAAAGCTCATGGAAAAGGGCGGGGACGCGGCGGTCAATGAGTACCTGACCGAAGCACACAGATCCGCAGGTCGACGATCCTTAGTTCGGCGTCCGCAGAGCCCGCCCGTGCTGCGCAAAGTCACGAAGAAGATCAAGCGAACGCTCCGCGGCTGATCACCGAGAGCTCGCGCCGCCGGCCAGTCTTCAGGTGCTGAGCTTCAATAAATCTATCGTCACAGGTCTCGGATCTATAGGCTGAGAACAATGACTCATTCCCCAGGACACCTGATCTCGAGCGTCCGGCTGAGTAGGCGTGTCTCCATTCCCCTCTTTCTGCTCCTGGGGCTGAGCGCCACCGGACTCCTCTTCACGCCCCTCTGGGTCGGACTGGGCATGCTCGCATTGCTGCTGGTGGTGGGTGTGGCACTGAGCTTGTCCCGGGTCACGATCACGGCGGGCGACCAGGGACTGAGTGCGCGCTGCATGGGGATCTTCCACGTGGACTTCGCCTGGTCAGAGATCCTCTCGGTCGAAGAGGGACCTGTGACCGGGGTCCTCGAGGGTGCCGGGTATCGCCTCCTCCCCGGCGGCAGGGTGGGTCTGCTCATCGGAGGCCCCACCGTGGAGGTCAAGGATGCGCGGAAGACCTATCTGCTGAGCGTCGAAGACCCCCAGACCGTCGCAGAGGAGATTCGGCGGCATCTCGCGACCGCGAACTCGACGCCGTGACTCCGTCAGCCTGACCCGGCAGATCTCCCGAGACAAAACTCTTCTGACCATCGACCAGGACCCCCCTGATGCTCCCCTACCTGCTGATGGTCATGGTCGTGATCTTCTACTCGGGAAACATCCTGGTCGGCGAGGCGCTCAACGACCTCCCACCGCTGACCATCGCGTTCTCCCGACTCGCCGTGGCGTTCCTCTGTCTTCTGCCCCTGGCTGGCAGAGCGGCCTGGCGCTCCAGAGGCCTGTTCCTCCACGAGTGGAAGCCGCTGCTGCTGCTGACCCTCACCGGGGTCGCGTTCTTCAACACCTTCATCTACGCCGCTCTGCAGTTCACCTCCTCCACCAACGTGTCCGTGCTGGAGACCCTGATTCCCGCGCTGACCCTGACACTGAGCGCTCTGGTCCTGCGCGAGAGGCTGCGCCTGATCCAATGGTCCGGACTGACGCTCTCAATCCTCGGAGCACTCTGGGTGATCACCGATGGCCAGGTGCTTGCACTGGCGCAGCTGCAATGGAACCTCGGTGACGGCATCATGCTCGGGGCGGTCGCCTCCTGGGCGGTCTACTCGATCGCCGTCACCCGATACCTCAGCCTGTTCCCCACCTTCAGCGTGCTCCTGGTCATGACGGGTCTGGCTGCGGTGATCCTGGCGCCTCTGGTCATCCTGGAGTGGGCGGTGCTCGGGGTGCCGACGGTCAGCGCCAGGGAGCATCTTCCCGGGCTGATCTACCTCGGTGTCTTCCCCGGCCTGCTCGCGCTGCTGTTCTACAACCGCGCGGTCCAGCAGCTTGGTCCCGCTCGGGCCTCGATCTTCTTGAACTTCCTGCCGGTCGCGACCATGGCTGGCGCGGTGCTGTGGCTGGACGCCCAGGTGACGCTTCCCAAGATCACCGGCGCGCTCGTCGTCGTTCTGGGGGTCATCATCACCACCCGGACCGGCCGATCGAGACTGACGCGACGCGGCGTCGTCTAGTCCTGCTCGCCGTGCGCGGCATCTGGGTCTGCCGGTGATTCGCGGCGTCGTTGCTGCACCAGCTCTTTGGTCCGCACCAGTCTGAGCACCGTCACCAGCGCGATGCCCCCGAGGATGTTGAACAGCAACACGTAGCTGAACCAGGTCAGCCACTCCAGGAAGCTGATGTCCGCGCCGGTCTGGATGGCGCCGAAGATCAGCAGCGAGTCCAGGATGGAGTGGAAGAGCTGCAGACCTGCCAGCAGGAATCCCCCGACGACGGCCGCGACGATCCGCGCGATGTCCGCGTCGGTTCCCTGTTGCATGCGAGTCATCAAGGTGATGGTGCTGCCGCCGAGGATCGCCAGACAGATGGTCTGCAGGGAGAACGGAGCGTCCACGAAATGCGCGGCGGATTCCCGGACGGTCGACTCCCATTCCGGGAAGGCCTGCATCACCAGCCACATGAAGATCCATCCGCCGGCGAGGTTCGCCACCAGAGTGCCTCCCCAGAGTTTGCCCAGCTGGGTGACGCTGCCCTCACGCGAGACCACTGCGGCGACGGGCATCAGGAAGTCCTCGGTGAACAGTTCACTGTGCGCCAGCAGGATCGCGATCAATCCGATGCTGAACGCGAGACCTGCCAGCAGGTGGTTGTCGGTCTCATGCAGCACGGCCAGGTAGGCCATCACGCCGAGGCCGACTTCCATCCCGCCGAAGAATCCGGTGACGAGCATCGCGCGGAAGGTGCGCTGGAGCCGTTCGGCCCCCTCGTTGACCGTGTTGTCGAAGGATTGTTGCAGGGCCTCCTCGACGGGAGAGTCGTTCTCGCCCAGTTCTCTGCGGCGTTCCTCGCTCATGGGGCTGCTCTCCGAGGTCGTGGGGTACTGCGCCTGATAGCAGGGAGTCTAATGACCGGTTCGGAGAGCGCCATCCAGGCAACGTCCACCACAGCAACGGGCCCCGGTCTGCTGACCAGGGCCCGTTGTCTCGCCGAACTGACGACGCTGCGAAAGCCTAGAGATCCATCGGCTCCGCGAAGACGCGGAAGTCCTTGCGATCAGCGTGGAGATCCCACAGCTTCTCGGCCAGAACCTGCGGGTCCTTGGTGTCGCTGCCCTCGGTGATCTCACCGGGGATGATCAGCTGCCCGACGTGGATGTTCTCCTCGGCGAGCTCATCGTGGAGCATCTGCGCAAAGGCGCTCTCCCCGGCGAAGGCGATCGACGTGCCGGCCACCTTCGCGCTGGGCACTGCACCGCTGCCACCGTTGATGAACAGCACGGTGCCCCGACCCAGAGCGCGCATGCCCTGCAGCACCTGGTGCACGGCCGCGACGGGTCCGTAGATGGAGAACTCGACGGCGCCCTCGAGATCCTGTGCGGTGGTCTCCAGCAGCGGGCGCAGAAACTCTTTCTGCGGCAGCGGGCTGTAGGTCATGACCTCGATGGGTCCCAGTTCCTGCACAGCCTTGTCCAGCGCCTCGGTCAGGCTGCGGGTGTCGCGGACATTGGCTTCGAAACCCTTGGCGGTGAAGCCCTCAGCGTTGAGCTCCGCCGCGAACGCGTCCACGCGCTCCTGACTCCGGGAGATCAAGGCCAGGTTGAAGCCCTCCCTGCCGAATCGACGTGCAACAGCGGCTCCCAGGCCGCGTCCTGCTCCAATAAGCGCGATGGTAGTCATATAGGTCCTTCCGTGGAGTCCGTGACCCCACACATAGCGGAATCGGACATCGTGAACATCCTGCGCCCGGTCACGTTCCATGCCGGACGCTGAAGCTGACAACCATCGATGGCCGCGTCCGATTCCCGCTAGCATTCTCTGCGTCAGGGATGTGGAATGGGACACATGGACCAGGACGAAGTGTTCGAGCGCCGCTACCGGGCCGTGAAGTCCCGGGATCGCCGCTTCGACGGGCAGTTCTACACCGCGGTCTCCTCCACGAAGATCTACTGCCGTCCCTCCTGTCCGGCGCAGACTCCGAAGCCCGAGAATGTCACCTTCTACTCCACCTCCGCCGCTGCGCACGAGCACGGCTACCGCGCCTGCAAGCGATGCCTGCCCGAAGCCGCTCCGGGCACCCCCGAATGGAACACCCGGCAGGACCTGGCCGGACGCGCCATGCGACTGATCCGCGAAGGCCACATGAACGACGGCGGCGTGGAGGCCCTGAGCGCACAGCTGGGCTACAGCAGCCGTCACCTGCACCGGACGCTGAGCGCGGAACTGGGCGCCGGACCGCTCGCACTCGCCCGGGCACACCGAATCCACCTGGCCCGGAGCCTGCTGGTCGGTACCTGCCTGCCGATCACCGAGATCGCCTTCGCCGCCGGGTTCTCCTCGGTGCGCCAGTTCAACGACACCGCCCGAGCCGTCCTCGGCGCGACACCCCGGGAGATCAGGGTGCGCGCCCAGCCTTCGGCGGGCGCTGCGCCGAAGCTCGCCGCGTCCAGCGCAGGCTCCCCCTCCGATTCCGCCTCCACCTCCGGCGCCGGCGCCGCGGCTGGAGCCTCTGCCACGGGACGGCTCGGGCTGCGTCTGGCCCTGCCGGTCCGGGAGCCCTTCAACGCGGTGGAGCTCTTCACCTTCCTGGCTGAACGTGCGCTTCCCGGCGTTGAGGCCACACAGCTCGACGACGAAGCGCTGGTCTACGCCCGGACCCTGCGGCTGGCCCACGGACCGGCCGCGATGCAGTTCACCGCGACACCTGCCACCGCGACCTCCGGCCGCAAGATCCCTGCCACAAGAGCCTGCACCGGTGAGGACCTTGCACCCTCGTCGCTGCAATGGCAGCTGCAGCTGGAGTGCGAACTCAGCGCCTGGGCCGACATCCCGGCCGCCGTCGCCGTGGCCCGTCGGCTCTTCGATCTCGACGCCGACCCGCTCGCCGTCGGCACCGCCCTCTCCGAAGACCCGGTGCTGGCTCCCCTGCTCGCCCGTGCCCCGGGGCTGCGGATCCCAGGGACCGCCGACGGTCCGGAGTATCTGATCCGCGCCATCGTGGGTCAGCAGATCTCGGTGACGGCCGCACGCACCCACCTCGGCCGGCTCGTCGACGCGCTGGGCACCAAGCACGAGTCTTCCTTCGCGGGACTGTCCCGGTTGTTTCCGACGCCGGAGGAGATCGTCGCGGGGATCCCGGCGCCGCCGTCGCGCACCGGTTCTGGTCCGCCGCCCGTCCTGGACCCGGAGCGACCACTGCGGCTGCCCGCCCGGTCCATCACCACCGTGCTCACCGCCGCGGCGGCCCTGGCCAGCGGAGAGCTCAGCCTGCACCAGGGAGCAGACACCCGGGCGCTGCATGACCAGCTCACCGCCATGCCGGGCATCGGGCACTGGACGGCGTCATATCTGATGCTGCGGGTGCTGGGCGACCCCGATGTCTGGATGACCGGCGACGTCGTCCTGCTGACCGGCGCCAAGAAGCTCGGCCTGTTGGACCCGGCATCCAAGAAGACTGCGGCGCACCGAGCGTTGGAGTCCCATGCTCGGCAGTGGTCGCCCTGGCGCTCCTATGCCGCGATGCACCTCTGGCAGGCGGCAAGCACTCCCCCAGCTCAGACTCGAAAGGTGACTGCACCATGACACGTCTCGGCAACAGCATGCATCACGTCAGCTTCAACACGCCAGATGGACCTTTCAGCATGGTCGCCGATGACAGTCACGTGCTGGCATCCGGATGGACCTGGGACATCGAGGCCCTGATCCAGCTGATCCACCCCAGTCTGCGCGTGGGCAGCTCTGAGAGCGTTGACGCCAGTAGCTCCGGCACGCACCCGGTGCTGAGTCATGCGGCTGAGGCGGTGGAAGCCTATTACAGCGGTGACACGGCGGCGGTGGACGGCGTGCCGGTGATGCAGCGCTCCGGGCCTTTTCGCGAGCAGGCCTGGGAGATGCTGCGTCAGGTGGCACCAGGCGCACCGCTGACCTACGCCGGGTACGCCGAGCGCGCGGGACGCCCGCGCGCGGTCAGAGCGGCGGCGGGGGCCTGCGCGATGAACGCGGCGGCGCTGTTCGTGCCCTGTCATCGGGTGATCCGCACCGACGGCGGGCTCGGCGGCTTCCGCTACGGGGTGCAGATCAAAGAGAGCCTGCTGCGGCGGGAAGCCGTCCCGGCACCGTCTCTCCCCGCAGATCCCAGGCGCGAGTCGCCTGCACGGTGACCGCCCGGGGTCCGGTGCGCCGGATGGTGCCTTCAGCCATCAGCATCTTCGCCGCGAAGAGACATTCCCTCGTATTGCGCTGAGCCTCCTCGAAGAAGCTCAGGTCTACGCAGCCGGTGCCGTCGTCGAGGGTGATGAACACGACGCGTTTCCCCGAGGCCATCGGCGGGGTCTGGGTGGCCACCCGGATCCCGGCCACCCGCACGGTGGCGCCGTTGCGCAGGGACAGCAGGTCCTCGGCGAAGGTGACCCCGGCCGCCTGCAGCACCGGGTGATGGAAGTCCATCACGTGTCCGCTGGTGTCCAGGGAGGTCAGGTCCAGCTCGGTGGTGACGATCTCTCGGGCCGCCAGCTCCCCCGCCCCGGTGGGCATGTTCGCGATCTCCACGTCCCCGATGGGCAGGGCCAGCTGACCCTGGACCTGGCGGGCCGGAAGCTTCTTGGCGTACTCCAGGTTGGTGGACTCCACCCACTGGATGAGGTCCTTGCGGTGCTTCCGGCCTTCCGGCAGCAGGCAGTCGAGGGCACCGACCTTGGCCAGGTCGCGCAGCGTGGAGCGTTTCAACCGCGACCGGTCGCGCAGATCCGCCAGGGAGGCGAAGGGCTGTTCTGCCTCGATCCTGCGCAGCTCGGCCCTCGAGATCCCCTTCAGCCCGACCAGTGACATCCGGATCCCCCACACCGGCAGCCCCGCCACCGAGGTCGCCTCCACGTGATAGCTGCTGGTGGAACGGTTGACGTCCATCGGCAGCAGCGGGATCTTCAGCCGACGGGCCTCGGAGACGAGCAGCCGCAGCGGGTACATGCCCGGGTCATGTTCGAACAAGCCGCAGAGGAAGTGGGCGGGGTGGTGGGTCTTGAGCCAGGCCGACTGGTAGGTGGGCACGGCGAAGGCCGCCCCATGGGCCTTGCAGAAGCCGAAGCTGCCAAAGCTGAGCAGGATCTCCCAGACCCGGTCGATCACCGCAGCGGAGTAGCCGCGTCTGGCCGTCTCCTCGCGGAAGAAGGCCTCCACCGGACCGGCCTTGTCCTTGCTCATCGCCCGGCGCAACTCATCGGCCACATCCAGGCCACATTCGGTCATCGTGTCGAAGATCCGCAGGACCTGTTCGTGAAAGACCACCACCCCGTAGGTCTCGTCGAGGATCGGCGCCAGATCGGGGTGTGGGTAGCCCACCGTCTCGTAGCCGTGGCGGCGTTCCAGGTACGGCTTGACCATGCCTGAGCCCATGGGGCCGGGGCGGAAAAGCGAGATGTCCACGACCAGGTCGTTGAGCGTCTTGGGCACCAGCTTGCCGATCAGCTCGCGCTGCCCGGGGCTCTCGATCTGGAAGCAGCCCAGAGTGTGGGTGGACTGGATCATCGCGAAGGTCGCGGGATCGGCATAGTCCACGTCCTTGACCATGTCGATGACCTCCCCGGTGGTGCGTTCGAGCTCGGTGAGCGCATAGGCGATCGCCGACTGCATCCGCACGCCCAGGATGTCGAGCTTGATGAACCCCATCGGGTCCATGTCGTCCTTGTCGAACTGGCTCATCGGCAGCCCGTTGACCCCGGAGCGCTCCACCGGGGTGAGCGTGAGCAGGTTGTTGTTGCCCAGGATCACGCCGCAGGGATGGGTGGAGATGTGACGGGGCAACCGGTCCAGACGTTCGGAGAGATCTACCAGCAGGTCCAGCTGCTGGCGTCCGGAGCTGCGTTCGGTCTTGATCCGCTCGGCCAGGCTTTGGAGCTCGGGCTTCTCCTCGAGGGCGCGGCGGAACTCCCGGGCGGGGAAGCGCCACATGATCTCCGCAAGCTGATCGATCTCTTCCTCGGGGAGTCCCAGCGCGAGCCCGGCGTCCCGGACCGCGCCACGGATCCGGTAGGCGTTCTGCATGCTCATCAGGGTGACCCGTTGGGAGCCGAAGCGTTTGAACACCGCTCGGTAGATTCGGTGCCGCTCGGAGGATTCCACGTCGATGTCGATATCAGGCAGCGTGGAGCGCCGGCGGGAGAGGAAGCGTTCGAAGATCAGTCCGTGCTGCAGCGGATCGATGGGACTGATTCCCAGGGCGTGGACCACCAGCGAGGAGACCGCCGAACCGCGGGCGGCGGCGCGGACCCCCATCTCGCGGATCAGTCGGGCCACCTCGGCCACGGTCAGGAAATAGGGGGCGAAGCCGAGGTCGGCGATGATGCTCAGCTCATGTTCCAGCCGCGCCCGCGCCGCACCAGTGCGCTTCTGGCCTGGGGCTTCATGATCGGGACTCGCGTCAGCCGCGGCTTCCTGGGCGAGCATCTCGGCGAGGCCGGCTTCGCAGCGAGCGCGCAGCTCCTCATCCGGGTCGCCCTCGATCCCGATCACGGAGGTCTCGGGCACCTTGGGCTGACCCCAGCCCATGTCTCTGACCGGGTCCAGCTGGCACTGGCGTCCCAGCGCCTCGGTGTTGGCAAGCAGCTCTTCGGCCGGGATCGCGGTGGTGCTGGCCGCGCAGATCTCTGCGGCCAGGGACTTCATCGCGGCGGCGGGCTTCAGCCAGCCCTGGTCGGTGGGCTGCAGCGCCGGGGTGCTGTGCAGATCCGAGAGCACCCGCACGGCGTCGAGCACATCAGCGGTGGCGGCCTCATCGGTGCTCAGCAGCCGCACCGCGTTGGTCAGCACCGGCGTGACTCGGCTGACCTGCGCGGCGCTGAGCATCCGGACCGCGTGGGCGGTGGACAGCGCCTCCCCTGGAGGCGCCAGGTGGGAGACGACCTCCACACGCAGCGCCTCACCGAGCACCTCGCGCCACTGGCGCAGCAGCGCCCGGGTGCTGCGGTAGTCCCGGGAGGCCGCGGCCGCACCGATCTCGCTCTCCGGCCCGGCGAGCACGAACAGGCGACGACGCACCTCGCCCTGCGTGGGGGCTGAGTGCTCGGCCAGGTCCTGCAGGCTCACCCGCGCGGCCTCGCCCTGCGGGCGTTCGTGGGCGCGGGAGATCAGCTGGCACAGCGCCGCATACCCACCGGTGGCATTGCTGGCGAGGACCACGGCCCGGCCACGATCCTCCACCGCGAGGCTGACGCCAAGGATCGGGGCGATGCCCAGGTCGATGCAGGCACCGAGGTGTTTGACCGCCCCGTAGAGCCCGTCCCGGTCGGTGATGGCAAGGGCTGTCATCTCATCCGCCGCGGCGGCGGCCACCAGTTCACCGGGCCGGTTGGTGCCGTAGTGACTGCTGAAGGAGCTGGCCACATTCAGGTGGGTGAAGGTCAATGGACCCGCACCAGACGCCAACGCCCGGAGGCCAGGTGCCGACTGACATCGATGGTGTGCACCTCGGCGGTCTCGGTGCGCGAGGTGGCTTCAAGCTGGACCTGCAGCCGCCACATCTCATGAGCCACCAGTCCGGGGCGACCCCGCTCGGCGCGGGGCTCCTCCAACCACCAGCTGCGGCGCTGATACCAGCGGACAGGGGCTTCGACCACGAGATGCCTCCGCTCTTTCCAGATCACCCGATGGGGCAGAAACTGCTCGTCGCATTCAACATCGATGGATTCAGTGAGCGTCACCGCTCCACGGCGGGGTGCTCGGTCGGCTTCGGGGCGAATAACAGTGGACATGGACAAGCTCCCTCTTTCATGTCTCCAAGAGGTATGACGAAACTGATGGGAGGCCCGGGAGCCTCATCGTATTCGAACATACATTCGATAGCAACAGAGGTGAGCTTAGGTCTGGGCACGGACACGGCCGACTGCACGGCAAGTCCGGAGAGCTCGGGCAAGACCCGGATGAGATCGGACAGCAGGAGGTCGATGGGACCAAAGCCTCTTTGTTTCACACCGAAACACGAGCAGAGTGTGCTCAATCGATGTGGCCTCTGACCCGTCCCTCAGCATGAGCAGATCGAGGATGTGCAATGCAGCTATACGCCGGTGAGACCATATGGCCAGTGGGCAACGTCTACGCGCCCGACGCCACGCTCTCGTCCTTCTTCGAGAACTACATCCAGTTCAGAGGCTACTCCACGCGCTCGGAGTTCTGGTGGCCCTTCCTGTTCCTGATCCTGGTCCACACTGCGATCGGCATGACGGCCATCATCACCATCAGCACCTTGTTCGTCGAAGACATCGTCACCGACGCGCGGGATCTCTTCGGAGTCGCCGGGTTCTCCCCCAGCGTCTGGCTCGAGGGCTTCGGCGCGATCTTCGCCGTCTCGATCCTCGGCCTGCACGTGTTGATCGCGGCGCTGACCATCCCGCCGCTGCTCGCCGTCACCTGGCGCCGACTTCACGATTCTGGGCTCCCGGGCTCGATGTTCTTCCTCGGTTTCATCCCGGTCATCGGATGGTTCGTGGTGCTCCTGCTGCTCGTGCGCCCCTCTGCGCCGGAGACGCACCACCCGGAGTTCACCGCCGCCTGGTACTAGGTGCTTCTCCCACAGCCAAGCCTGAAAAGCCCCCTGACGGTGCGTCGATCCGGGGGTCGAGCCACTATTCAGCGGTGCATCGGCTTCCCGCTGCATGGAAGGTCTCCATCCGGTCCGGATCACCCTGGCTGGGACTGCAGGCTGTCAGGGCTCCGAGGAATGCGACGGCAGATGCCGAAGACCACGTCTTTTCATGCTCCGACCACACTCAGCGCCACAGGGCAGCTCACCCAGGCGTTTTGGGATGACCTCGATAGTCTGTCCTCGGTCAGCCGACGCCCAGGGCCTCCTGGATCGGACCGGAGACGAAGTAGAGCACGAACAGCGCCGCGGTGACGTACATCAGCGGGTGCACTTCACGCCATTTGCCGCGGAAGACCTTGATGGCCACGTAGCTGATGAAGCCTGCACCGATGCCGTTGGTGATCGAGTAGGAGAATGGCATGACCACGATGGTCATGAAGGCGGGGATCGCCATCTCCACGTCGGTCCAGTCGATCCGCACGATCTGCTGCATCATCAGGAATCCGACCAGCACCAGAGTGGCGGAGGCCGCCTCGGTGGGGATCACGGCAGCCAGTGGGGCCAGCACGATGGTAGACAGGAAGAGCACTCCGGTGACCACGTTGGCCAGACCGGTCCGCGCGCCGTCGCCCACGCCCACGGTCGATTCGATGAACCCGGAGTTCACCGAGGTGGAGCCCACGCCGCCGCCGATGGTGCCGACCGCGTCAGCGACCATGATCCGGCGGGAGTGCGGGATGTCGCCGTCGGCGTCCTTGATTCCCCCGGCGTTGGAGACGCCCACCATGGTGCCCAGCAGGTCGAAGAAGTTGGCCAGCAGCAGGGTGAATATCGCGAGGGTGGCCGCGACCACGCCGATGCTCTGCCAGGAGCCCAGCAGGTTGAAGTCCCCGATCAGGCTCAGGTCGGGCATGGTCAGCCAGTCCTGGTTCAGGGTCGGCACGGTCAGGCCCCAGCCGTAAGGGTTCTCGGTGCCGTCCTCGGCCACCTGCGGGCCAATGCGGAAGACCGACTCGATGGTGATCGCCAGCACCGTGGCGCCCACGATCGAATACAGGATCGCGCCGCGGATCTTGGCCGCCCACATCGCGAAGAGGGCGAACATCGCGATGAGGAAGATCAGGATCGGCCAGCCGTAGAGCGACCCGCCGACGCCGAGCTCCAGCCCGGTGCCCCCGTTGTTCTGGATGAAGCCGGCGTTGACCATGCCGATCAGAGCGATGAACAGTCCGATGCCCACGCTGATCGCAATCTTGAGCGCGCCGGGGACGGCGTTGAAGATGGCGGAGCGGAATCCGGTGAGCACCAGGACCAGCAGGATCACACCCTCGATGACCACCAGTCCCATGGCATCGGCCCAGGTCATGCCAGGGAGCACGACGATGCCATAGGTGATGAAGGCCGAAAGTCCCAGGGAGGAGGAGACCGCCATCGGGAACTTGCCGATCACGCCCATGAGGATGGTCATCAGACCGGAGATCAGCGAGGTCGCGGCGGCGACGGCGGGCAGGTTCGGCTCCGAACCGCCACCGAGGAAGCTGCCGGTGGAGTCGGCTGAGGCGCCGATGATCAGCGGGTTCAACACGATGATGTAGGACATCGCGAAGAAGGTCGCCAGACCGCCGCGCACCTCCCGACCGATGCTCGAACCGCGGGCGGTGATGTGAAAATACCGGTCGAGAGCCCCGGGCTGTCGCGGCTCTGAGGTCTGGGAGGCGGGGGTCTGAGTGCTCACGGAGCACTACCTTATGGCCCCGCGAGTATTTCCGACCAACGGAATTCACCAGACGAGACCGGAGTCACGCGGAAATACTCGGGATGCCGACGTCGGGTGGTCGATATCGTGTGGATGAGGCTCAGTGCGTGAGGACGAGACCGCGACCAGCACGGCTGCATCGAGAGTTCGGGCTGGCCCGGCTGATGGTCCAGACCGTCGCTCGAGGGCGCGCGAACGCGGTGCTGGCGTACCCGTTCTACATGCTGATCGCACTGAGCTCCGGGGTGATGGGCCAGCTCTACGAAGCCGAGGACGGCCAGGGCGTCGTGAGCTTCGGTCGAGATCGCCTATGGAGTTTTGCCGTATTACTCGATGGACACCGCAGAGATCTTCGCGAACGCCACCGCCGGAGTGAACCTGACCACCGGCAGCCTGGGCACCGGGGCAACCCAGAGCAAACTCTCCCCTGCCGGAGTGCCGGCGATGCCTACCGACCACTACGACTCCCAAGACACAACCTCGGCCTCCCTGGGGATACCTGGCGGTCAGGGGTCGATCAGGACACCGGGTGCGATTTACCGGCGGGGACCTGCGCTTCCGGGACGCCTCCGGGTTCAACCAGTGCCTCACCCCCGGTGCGGATGGGATCCTGGTCGCTCCTGACGGACTCAACGCGACCCTGGAACGAACCGACGATGATGGGTTCATCATCGATTACCACTGGACGGGCCAGCAGATGCACCTCAACGCAGGTGGCTATCTGATGGAGTCCACCGACCGCAACGGGGTCGGGATGAGTTGTTCCTCCGAGGACCGCAGGGTGACTGAGGTCCAGGACCCGGCAGGGCGGGCCCTAAGGTCGAATACGACGATGCGGCGAACACGATCACTTATGCGCTCCCCGAGGGGAAGCGCGAGAACCTCTACACCCAGGACGATAACGGGTTCTTGGAACTCATGGTGTATACATATAAATAAATTAGAGAAGTATTTTCTTTACCTTAATTGTTATTTTTTATTGCGATATACAACTACTTCGGAACTCTGCGTCGGCGATGGTCTTCCCTAGTATGAGTAGACCTCGTTACGTTCAGCGTGCGTGGACTAAAGTATCGATAAAGCATGAGCTAAACGAAGACTAAGGGGCCCCGGGGATGTTCGATGAGATGAAGAGGCAGCATGCCCTGGACGCCCTGAGTATCCTCGACACTCCCCCCGATGAACGGGTCGACCGGATCACCCGGATGGCGCAACAGATCTTCGGGGTCCCCATGGTCAGCGTCACATTATTGGATCGGGAACGGCAGTGGCGCAAGTCCGAGATCGGACTCGGCGGGCCAGAAGCTCCACGCCAGGACGCCTTCTGCGAGGCCACAATCCAGCAGACAGGGACGCTAGTCGTTGAAGACGCCACAAAACATGAGCGCTTCGCCTCCAATCCCTTTGTGCAGAGCGATCCCCACCTTCGCTTCTATGCAGGTCACCCGATCAAAGCCCCGGGAGGGGAACAGGTCGGCACGCTCTGTCTCATGGACACCACACCACGGGAATTCGATAAGCAGGAACGCGACCTTCTAGAGGACCTGGCCATCTGGGTGCAGACCGAGCTCGCCCAACAGCACGAACTGGACCACGCGGCCGTGGTCCAGCGCGCGCTGGCCCCGCGCAACCTCCCCCAGCCCCCCGGATTCACCGTCACCGCCGCCTCCGCGCCGGCGGGCGCCGTCTCCGGAGACTTCCACGACGTGACCCTGCACGATGACCAGCTCCGCATCACCCTGGCAGACGTCATGGGCAAGGGCATCGGTGCCGGCATCATCGCCTCTGCCGTCCGCGCCTCCATGCGCACCGCACCCGAACGTTCGCTGCTCAGAACGGTGAGCGAGATCGACGCCATGCTGGAACACGACGTCGGGGACCTGCACATGTTCGTCACGCTCTTCTGCGGCGACCTCGACACCCGCACCGGAGAGATCACCTACGTCGACGGCGGACACAGCCTCAGCTTCATCCTGCGCGCCGACGGCAGCTGGGAACACCTGAACTCCACCGGGCTCCCCCTCGCCATGGGCCTCGACGAGCCCCACGGCCTCGGCACCGCGCGGCTGAACCCCGGAGACGCGCTGCTGAGCTGCAGCGACGGACTGCTCGACCTGCTTGACCTGGATGACCCCTTCCACGAAGTCGAACAGGTACTCCGCGAATACGGCATCGACGGCGCCGTCCAAGAAGCGCTGCGCCGCGCCGTCAAGGTTAAGGCCACCGACGACGTCACCGTGGTCGTGATCAGGAGAGACTCATGACCCTCGAGCCAATCCTGCTCCACATCTTCACCCTCCTCGCGAGGCTGATCAGCAACAAATACGCACCCTGGGACTGGAAGACATTCCTAAGCGTGGAGACCTGAACGCACACAGCGCGGCCCTGAGCATCGTCATCCAAGCCCTGCGCTACAAGGGACCCGCAGCACACGCCGAAGAGGCAGAAGGAACACCATGAATCTGAACGTCTCCACCCATCCACACCATGCCGTCGTGCGCCCCGAAGGACGACTCACCGCCGCGGGCGCTCCACGGCTCAAGCAGGCGATCAAGAAGCTCATCGAGGACGGGAATCCCCGCATCGTAGTGGACCTGGCCCAGACCGAGTTCATCGACTCCTCCGGACTCGGCGCGCTGATCGGCGGCTTGAAAGCGGCCCGACTCGCCGAGGGCGATCTGCGGCTCGCCGCAGCCAGCGACTCGGTCAAGAGCGTCTTGAAGCTGACCAGCCTTGATCGCGTGCTCCGCGACCACCCCACCGTCGAGGCGGCCTTCGGTGACAGCTGATGGGGGCTCCCGCGTCACCCTGACCGGGGCGGCGGAGCTGGACTTCGTGGATCGGGTGCTCACCGCCCTGGAAGAGCTCTTCCAAGGCGCCGGTGACCTCACCGATGAGGATCGCACCTTCTTCTCGCTCGCGGTCAGCGAGATCATCACCAACATCGTCATGCACTCGAACTGTCAGGGCGACGCCGGGGTCACCGTCACCGCGGACCTCACGGTCGACGCCGCCGCGCTCTCGGCCCGCTTCCAGGACGACGCCGCGCCGGTGACCATCGCACTGCACGAGGCGGAGCTTCCCGAGGAACTGGCGGAGTCTGGCCGCGGTCTGGCCATAGCAACCATGGCACTGGATCATCTCAGCCACGAGGTGAACAATGGTCACACCTGGACCCTGATGCGAAGGCGCCGCGCTTCAGAGTAAATCATAGTAAAGGACACAACTTTGTCCGCTCCATCACACATTCTCCCTAGGCTTCCTTTCGGAGATGAAGGCCTCAAAGAGGTCACGGGTCTAGCAATATGAATAGGCACGTCCTCACAAGACCAGTCGCCACTCGTTCATGACCGTCCCCTACCAAAGTCGCCTGGCGGTGATCGTCGCCTCCTCTCCCGCCAGCGCACATAACCGATGGCCTAGCGGGCGGCAGTAGCCGCCTGCTCCTGCTACCTGCTAACCCGGACGCGGCACGGTAACGAGCAGACCGTGAGGCGACCTACCCGCTACCGCAACCCGCCCACACCGGGGTCCTCGCTGGACGGGGCCCCGATTAATCAGGTGAGTCTCAGCTGGAGAGCTAGGCCGGATCCTCACCCCGGGCAGCTTTGACGAAGCGTGAGGGATCATCGACAAGAATTTGAATCGAGCGGGCCTCGATACCGGCACGGCTTGCCTTCGCAACGTCAGCCGGATCAACCTTCGGGCCGTCGACTCGCGCCATCATGTCGGTGTCCGCGGCATAGAGACATCGTCGAGGCCTACCGCAGAGCCAAGAAACGCTAACCATTCACGGAATCCTCCAAGATACGGCCTGTGGACAACGGTTCGTTACTCCCCGGCCCTGCCTATTTTCATCAGCCCATATCCATCAGCCTTGCCGCATAGGCGATGGCCCAGTAAGCGGCGGGCACTGGAAAATAGAGACGATCCGTTCGAATCAGCCTCTCCTTCTATCCACTGTGACTGTGCGAGCTCGGCACTGGGCTTCACCTTTGGCCTGGCGGATTCCGACCCGGGTCGTGTAGTTCACCGGATACGTGGTGAGTCGGAATGTAGATTGGGGACGCCCCCCCTGGTGTGGGTAATGGGAAGTCGAATCAGATCGCTGCCGCCCAGAAGGTCCAACCCGAAAGAGAACCACCATGCTTCCTCTCCGCCGGCACCACCCCGAGGCCACCCCCGCCGCACCAGCCAGCCCACGCCGCAGCGGCGCGCTGGCCCTCAGCTGCGCACTCATGCTGGCCCTCTCAGCATGTTCGCCCGGCCAGGACACAGAGCCCGCCGCCGGCGAAGAAGCAGCCCCCGCAGCCATCGAATCCGAGACGAGCGCACCGGAGACGACAGAACCCGCCGAGCCAGCGGAGACCGAAGCAGACCAAAACAGCCAGGACGCTCAGGAAGACGAAAGCCCCGAAACGACACCCGAAGCCGCCCCCGAGGCAGCACCGCCGGCGTCCTTCTCCATCCCGGCCATCGGCGCGGGCTCGGACCTTCTGCACCTCGGCCTGCGCGAGAACGACACGCTCGACGTCCCACCCGGCGACCCCGGCTCGCCAGCGAGCTGGTACACCGGCTCACCCGCACCAGGCGAGTCGGGCCCGGCAGTGCTGCTGGGCCACGTCGATGACTCCCTGGGCCAGCCCGGGGTCTTCGCCGACCTGCCCGCTCTCGTGGAAGGCGACGAGATCACCGTCGACCAAGAAGACGGCGAGACCGCCACCTTCGTGGTGACCAAGGCCGAGCAGTACGGGAAGACCACCTTCCCCACCCTGGAGGTCTACGGCAACACCGAAGACCCAGAACTGCGGCTCATCACCTGCGACGGCTACAACGAGGCAACCGGCGAATACGAAGACAACTACGTGGTCTACGCGACCCTCGCCGGATAGCCCCGCTCAGGCGCCGGGCGAGACTCAAGGCCGGATGACTGGCACGTCCCAGCAGCCACCAGCACAGAAGGCACCTGCTCCTCTGAGTTTGATCCAGGTTTAACGAGACGGCGCGTTCCCCAATTGACGACTAAAAGTTAGACCATCGAAATATTCACTCTTTATGAGTGATCTGGGTTACCATCAAAGCGTCGCATTCGGGACCCTGGATGCGAGACCCACTACGTCATCGACTTCTACAAGATGGCAGCCCAGATTCTTACCGGAGCCAAACAATCGGGCATCCCCGGCTGAAGCCAATCGGTGAGCCGAGTAAGTTTTCTTGGAAATTTTCCATCCGATCCTGATCTCGTTCCGAACTCCGCATAAGCGGACTGTTCGAGACCACGATCAAAAGTCCGTAGAACCACACCCTTCTTATGAGGAGTCCCTCTTATGCGTACCTCCAAATTCTTCGCTGTTCCCACCCTGGCGCTCGGCGCCATTCTGCTCAGCGCCGGCCCAGCAATGGCCCATTCCGATCACGGCGGTGCCAGCGACGGCGCCGCCACCTCCACCTCCAGCGAGTCCTGGTCCTTCCAGACCAGCCTGGATCCCCTGAACAACAGCGGCACCGTCGGCGACGTGCTGATCGAGGGCCAGGGCAACCAGGCCACGGTCTACATGACAGTCGACGGCGCAGCCGAGACCTTCATGGACGGCCCCTTCCCCCACGCCCAGCACATCCACTTCGGCTCCCAGGGC
Source organism: Nesterenkonia maliinae (assembly GCF_051262655.1). Taxonomy (NCBI): domain Bacteria; kingdom Bacillati; phylum Actinomycetota; class Actinomycetes; order Micrococcales; family Micrococcaceae; genus Nesterenkonia; species Nesterenkonia maliinae. The sequence continues at coordinate 496,782 of NZ_JBIMEY010000001.1, forward strand.
CAGTGCCCCGGCCCCGACGCTGACGTCGACGGCGACGGCGCTATCAACGTCGAAGAAGGCGCACCCTTCTACGGCGGGATCGGCACCTCGCTGACCATCGAGGGTGACACCTCACCGGACTCCGGCCTGGCAGTGGAGCGCTTCCCCGGTGGCAGCAGCTACACCTACGAGCGCGACCTGGAGATCTCCGATGACGTGCTGGCCTCCATCGTCGATGGCACCGGCGTCGTCGTGGTCCACGGCGTGGACCCCACGGTCCTGACCGAGGAAGCCGCGAACAAGCAGTCCGAGCTCGATGAGTCCCTGCCGAACGCTGCGACCCTTCCCGCCGCCTGCGGCACGCTGACCGCCTCGCAGATGGGTGAAATGCCTGAAGGTGGCGCCGACACCGGTGTCTCCGGCGGCTCACAGAACAACAGCATCGCTATGGCCGCCGGCGGCGGAGCACTCGCTCTCGGCGCCATCGGTGCCGGTGCGTACTTCATGCGCAAGCGCACCGTCGAGTCCTGATCCGCGACACCCGACCAGCAGGATGAGTGACCTCCCGCGCGGGGACTGACTCATGGTGCTGAAACGGCGCAGATCACGGTGAACGCATGGCGGTGGCCCTACAGATCCCTCCAGGTTCTGTGGGGCCACTGCTATATCAGACCACCACCTGTGGCCGTCCCCGGGTACCAGTCGCGGGATCCATTCATCGAGCTCAGCCAATCACAGCCCCGCCGCTGGTGCGCTCTGGAGAGCGCAATCCCCGCAAACGACGACTCACCCCAGTCCAGACAAAGAAAGCGAGAGGCAGACCGCACATGTTCTCCTCCCCCACGCTTCTCATCGCGGCTCGGTGCCTGGCCCTGGCAAACCTCGCAGCCCTGGGGTTCCTCTTTGCTTCGGCCGGTCTCTACGTCCAGGACTTCCGCGGACTCGGGGTGCATGGTCTTGCAGCCATTGGGATTCACGTCACCTCAGGATTCCTCGCCGTGACCCTCCTTCTCTTTGCTCGGGCGACCAAGACCGGTCTGGTGTCATCGATCATCGCGGTCGCACTGTTCGGCTTGACCTTCCTCCAAGCCTTCTTGGGCAGCGCCATGACACTGACTCAGCACGTCAGTGGAGCATTGATCCTCACCGTGATGGCGACCTGGCTCACCGCCTGGGCCTTCTCCTCCCAGCGTCGCAGCGACGCCGGCAGCCGATCTGAATCTCGTAGTGATCAGCTAGAAGGAGCACCGTCATGAACACCATCACGCGGAAACTGAACTGGAGACAGTCTCTCCTGGTCCCAGTAGCAGCCGGCAGCATGCTTGTCCTCTCAGCATGCGGCCAGAGCGCAGACGAAGCTCAAGACGCCCCCGAGCCCGAAACAGCACAGGACACCGAGGCCCCTCAAGAGACCGAAGCCGACCAGACAGAGACTGCCCCGGCAGACGACGAGAACACCGAAGCAGAAGAAGACACCACTGAGAACAACGAGGTGGAAGAGGATCAGGACACTTCCGACGATGTCCTGACCATGGAGCAAGTCGAGGAAAACGACTCTCCCGACTCCTGCTGGGCCGTCATGGACGGGACCGTCTACGACCTCACCGACTGGATCGAGGATCATCCAGGCGGCGCCGACCGTATCGAAGGGTTGTGCGGCACTGATGCAGCAGCGGCCTTCGAAGGCCAGCACGGCGGCAGCGAAGGCCCCGAGCAGCAGCTCACCGAATTCGAGATCGGCACCCTCGAGAACTGATCCGCTCACCATCGACAGAGGTAGACGAGGGCCCTTTGCCCTTGTTCGGAACTGTAGGCGACCGTATGGAACCGCAAGTGGTTCCTTGGAGACTCTGGTCTGCCATGGATTTGGTGGCGGCGATAGAAGAAGCGACGTCGCGCTGCGTCTGGCGCTGGACTACAGCTCCCGGATCGATCGACTTATCTTGTTGGACTGCATCCCGATCAGCGAGCACCTCGCTCGAGCTGATGCACGTTTCGCCACCTCTTGGTGGCACTGGTTCCTCTTCTCCCAGCCGGAGATCCCCGAACGAATCATCCATGCGGACCCCGACAGCTGGCGGTCTCGGCGCAGGAACCGTCATGGCTATCGCCTCGAATGAACTGATGAGCTCAGCCCCCACCACGCGCACCGCTGACGCCGGAGCGATCCAAGAAAGCGCCTTCGCCCTCGGAGCCGGCACAGGCATCGCCAGCCTCGGGGTCATCGCCCTGCACTACAGCAGTGTCTATGGCAATGACCTAGCGGGTGGCATCCACACCACACTGGGACTCAGTGCCTTCCTCTACGCGTTCTTCGGCATCGCCGCGGCACTGATCCTCACGGCACAGAAACGAGGCACCTAACCCTCCCGTGTCGCTCCAATACCCGCTGCCGTTCACGGAGCTGGCGGCCCGCTTGCATCGATGATGCCCGCTACTTACGAGCGTCACTGCAACCTCGAGATCATTTACCTCCGAAGGTTGAGTATGTAGCGTTGCAACCACCACCTCCCGCTTGGAGCATTCATGGAGCCCTGGACCGCGCTCATCGCAGTACACGCATTCTTTGCTGCTTTCGCGTTACTCCTGGGCGGCTTCCAGTTGCTGCGTCCCAGAAAGGGAGACCGGTGGCACGTGTACGTCGGGAGAGTGTGGATGGTGGGCATAGCGGTGACGTCTCTGTCTGCCTTCTGGATCGGAGGCTACTCCACGTTCATGGAACTGTTCCTCAAGACGTTGGCCGTGATCTCGATCGCGTCGATCGCCATCGCCTGGTGGCGCCTTAAGAAGGGCGACATCGCCAAACACGCGGGATTCATGACGGGGGCTTATCTGGGACTCGTCGGGGCGTTCATCGGCGTGATCGTCGTGCCGGAGAGACGGATACCCAATTCCTTCCGGATACACACCGAGGAGGCAATCTTCGCCACCCTGATCATTGTGGTGATTGCGGCGTCGGTCATCGGCGTCGCGCGGGTTGTGGCTCTTTCTCGGATGAGGCGCCAACGGACCACTGTCGGTGACAAGGCAGCCGTGCCCTGACACGACCCTGAGGTGACGAGGTTAGATCAGCTGAGCGGAGTTGATTACCACTCGATGGTTGCGCGTCGCAGGGGCAGCGAAGGACTCTCCGTTTTACTCAAAAGCGTTTCGTTGCGCGCAAGCCGATCCCTCAGCGGGCAGTCCCGGAGGAAGCACTATGGGTGTTCCTTGGGTGGTCTCAGTCGCCTCGAGGTGAAAGGCCGAACTGCCGCCGGTATTGAGACGGCGAGACTCCAAGCGATCGGACGAAGTTCTGCCGCAACGTGACAGCGCTTCCGAAGCCGCATCTCTCCGCGAGGTGTTCGATACTGAGGTCTGTGGACTCCAGCAACCTGCGCGCCTCGTTGATGCGTTGTGACATCACCCACGCAGCCGGGGTCATTCCCGTCACGGCCGGAAAATCACGGACAAATGATCGAGGGCTCATCTGGGCCTTCTGCGCGAGGCGCCGAATCGGTAGAGACTCATCCAGATGTTCCAAGGCCCATGTCATCGCCAGTGTCAGCTGGTCCTCTCCGGCGTTCCGGGGAAGTGGACGGTCGATGTACTGGGCCTGGCCGCCTTCCCGATGCGGGGCGATCACCAGACTGCGGGCCACCGCGTTGGCCGCTTCAACCCCCAGGCGGGAGCGCACTAGATGCAGACAGGCATCCAACCCCGACGCCGTACCTGCGGCTGTCAGCACGTCATCATGATCAATGTAGAGAACCGTCTCATCGAATTCTAGACCCGGGTGGCGCTGCGCGAGCAGATCGAATGCCCGCCAATGGGTGACAGCAGTCCGCCCCTGCAAAAGACCAGTGTCCACAACAGGTATGGAGCCAAGACACAGTCCCACGATCGTGGCCCCACCGTCATGGGCTGCCCGCAGAATCCGGAGGAAGGAGTCACCGGCGGGGCGTGCATCGGTGTGCCAGGTGGGAACGACGAGCATATCGACACCTCTCACCATCTCCGGACCGCTCACGCCGGAGATCTCGTACCCCTCCGCAGTAGTGATTGACCCTGACTGATCGCTGAACAGGAAAGTCTCCCAATCCGCGATTCCCTGTCGCGCGACTTCAGCGAAGACCATCTGAGGGACTGAGAGGTGGAACATCGTCGCTCCGGTGAACGCGTAGATCCCGATGCGCATGCGAACTCCCTTGACCTCATGAGACGGCGTTTGGCTAGAAATCATCGTATAGCGGCTTGCAAGCCACTTGTTCGTGTCGTGACGCGCTTGGAGTATTGGAGGAAGTCCTGACCGGGACCTAGTACATGCCCTCAAAAGTGTGGAGATTCCCATGAATTCAGTTCGTCGCGCCTTGGTCATCGTCGATGTTCAGCAGCAGTACTTCTTCGGCCCCCTGGAGATCCAGCACCCCCCACATGCTGAATCTCTGCCACGCATCACCGAGGCGATTGACGCTGCCCATGCAGCGGAGATCCCTGTTCTTGCCATCCAGCACACGGCTGGCGAAGGGGCGCCGGTCTTCGACCCGTCGACCCCGGAGTTTGAACTCCACCCGGACGTGGCGGCGCGTCAGACCGAGAACTGGAAATCAGTGGTCAAGAAGTTTGGCTCCATCTACGCCCAGACTGATGTCGCCGGCTGGCTGCGCGAGCACAACATCGACACCGTCACCTTGGTCGGTTACATGACCAACAACTGCATCCTCGCCTCCGCCGTGGAAGCAGAGGGACTGGGCTTCAATACCGAAGTCCTCTCCGACGCCACCGGCGCGATCAACCTCGCCAACGAAGCAGGAGCCGCCGACGCGCAGACCGTTCACACGACGCTGATGTCGCTGCTGCACTCGAACTGGGCCTCCGTGGCGACCACCGAGGCGTGGACCAACGCATTGTCGGCGCAAGAACACCTGGGTGGCAGTGACCTTGGAAGCTCTGCTGTCGCGGGAGCTCAGAAGTTCTCCTGACTCCGGCAGGGCGGCGCTCAGCACATTCGTGTGGGAACCCCAGCACCAGTGCTGGGGTTCCCGACCAGTCGACCATGGCGCTGTTACTGGTCATCGTCCACGACCGCGCGGGACTCACGCGGTTGATCCCCAACCGCCAGGGTGCGCCAAAGCCACTGACTCGAGGCGCGCCTGACCGAAATGACGCCCCTCGCTCCACAGCTACGGGAGTCCCGACGTGCCTATGAGCCGAGCCTTCTGCGGGCGGCGTGGGCGCATTGCAACGGAGACCACCATGCGCCACAGTCTCCTCGGCCTGTAGGAGGCGGAGACTTTCAGCCCCTTCGATCAGATCCCTCGAACCGACCCTGTCTCTGCGCTGTAAGAACAGACGCTAGTTCCCGTACTGTCTCACCCACCGACAGTTGACCGGGGGGCGCCGACCATGGACCTGACTTCACGACTGCACGAGTTAGCCGATCAGAACATCTTTGGGGCAGCCTTTCTCCTCGCGTATGGGATGACGTGGCTGGTGTGTGGACTTCTGTGGGAGAGGGTGACCTCGCGCACGGCCGCTATAGCAACGCTGTTTCAGGGCGTAGTCGCATTTCCGGTGGCAATCGGACTGTCTTTCCTGATCGGAGCCTTCGACCAGCCCAGTCCGGTTGCCGCAGCGATCACGCAGCTTTCGATCCTGATCGCCACTTCACAGCTGTTGGGTCTTCCCTTCCTGGTCTACCTGGCTGTCACGGGGCGCTACTCATTGCTGCCGGTTGCGTTTGCCTCGATGGTGAGCATGCACTTCGTCCTCTATTCCTGGCTCTACCAAACTCCGTGGTACATCGTGATGGCGGTCCTGATCTCGGTCGCCGCAGTGATCATGATGGCTACGGCGCCAAAAGAGCCAGAGCGAGTCGGGCCCGCGCGAGTGTGTTGGGTGACCGGGATCCTGCTTCTGCTCACTGCGGCGGCCTTCCTGATCCTGTATCTGTTCAGCATGTAGGTACCGATGTTTCCGAACCGTCGCCACCGGAGGCGTGGACGTGCAGTCGTTCGCCGCTACGGGAAACCTGCCTGCAAGCCGGTCGCCTTTCGGGCATTCACGTTCCAGTCGAGGACTCGATGCCCGCTGGGGGTATCCTCTACCGGGCGCTCACGGCTCTACCCGCGTGGTGCGGGTGCTCAGATTTCTCAATCAGAGCTGTAAGTGCGATCAGCGAGGCGTTCTGAGAGCTCAGCGTGGACTCCTAGGGTCTTGGCCAGATGATCAGCTCGTCCAGCCTCTAGCTCGTTGAAGCCTTGCCAGTCTCGTTCGGAGATGTACGCCGTATATGGCGTTTATCATGCATTTGACGTGGAGCATGAGTGATTGCCCCATCGCGGCCGTGGCCATGTAGCTATGGGGCAACCCAGCAGCGCAGACGAACGTGACGACCATGTCGAACCACGCGGATCTTCTACCGTCCTGACCCGTGGCGCCGGTGGCCTCGATCAATGACTTCACGGTCGCCGCTGGAACCCAGTTATAGATGGGGAACGCAAGTACGACGCCATCGGCACCGCTGATGATCTCGTGCAGCGCGGTGAAGGAGGTGCTCTCGAACACTTGGGCGTTGTCGAAGGCGGGTAGCTCGTACTCGGCCAGATCCACGACTTCAGATCGATACCCATGCCTCCGAAGTAGTTCAGAGCTCATGAATGCGAGGTCCCGGCTTCGACTTGCCGGGTCAAGGCTCCAGGAAAACACCGGGAGGTTCAGGGCAGACATCCACCCAAAGTATCTGGTTCTGTTGATCACAGCAGTCGCGATTAGGTGTCTCCGTCGCAGAACAGCACGGCCCCGTGCGGTCCCGCCTCACCCCGGAACTGGTTATTGTCTTGCCCATGGGTAGAAGAAACTTCCTCATTGAAGGCACTTCCGGATCCGGGAAGACCTCGGTGTGTGAGGAGCTGGTTCGGCGTCGCTACCACGCCATACACGGTGACCGAGAACTCGCGTATCAAGGTGACCCGGACACCGGTGAAGAAGTAGTCGCCTCGGGGTTAGAGGTCCACCACCACCAGATCTGGCACCTCGGGAAGGTCAAGACCCTCATCCAGGACCGTCGGGAGGAGATGACGTTCTTCTGTGGAGGCTCTCGCAATCTCATGAAGTTCGTGGATCTGTTCGACGTCGCCTTCGTGCTCGACGTCGACGTCGAGACCCTCACAAAGAGGTTGGATGCGCGTGCGGACGACGAGTGGGGTGGCCGTGGTCGGCACACGGAACGCGATCTCATTCTCCGGCTGCATCGCACGAAAGAAGATATGCCCCGACAGAGGATTCTTATCGATGCCACTGCGACACTGACGGAGGTCGTCGACGAAATACTTGAGAGAAGCCGAGCGGCTGGAGCGGCCGACCGATAGCCGATCCTTCAGCGAGCGGCCATTCGGGCGGGGTATGCGTGCCACGACAACTGAGCCCCGTCGTCCACTGTCACTCGACGACCTCACGGATGGTTGCACTCGGCACACAGTTGATGAACCAATGGTGCAACCACGGGTCTAGACATCATCCAGGACGATTAATCGCGTCACCGTTCCAAGTCAGGTCGGCGTCGGTGGGAATCGGGAGTACCTCGAGGCCCGGTGTTTGGACGAGTTCGTGGATGAGTTCTCCAGTTCCCGCGACCAGTGTCGAGTCGTAGTCAATCTCAGCACCCAGACGTGATCATCGGGCCATAGGATGCTGGGCGAATGGGCCCGCTGAGCGTGATGCGTCCATGGCGCGCGGGCAGGCCAAGTCGGGTCCGCAAAGTCCTGCGCCCCTGACTCGAAGAGAAGGTCGTGGCGCCCGGTATCTCCATGGAGGTCGAGCCGCGGTCCGCTGGCGATCTCAGCTGGAAGCACCTCGGAACCTGGTTTCGGCACATTGCGGGCCAGAGTCGGAAGTCGCATCTTCGCCGACTGCACGACCCTCTTCCTCAGGCGAGCGGCGGTCTTGTGTCGCCGCCGAAGCGCTCTGGCTACGGTGCGCCACACACCGGCCCCATCGCTGTCATCGGCAGACGAGCTGTCGACGATTTCGACCATCACGAGCTGTGCCCCGGCTGAGCTCACGAGGCCGCCCCATCCCTCCCAGATCGGGGCAATGCCAGCATCGGGGGTCGTAGTGTGGCGGGCGAGCACACGGGTGACGGTCTCGAGCGAGGTCACTTCGAGGTTGCCTTCATCCGGGACGCTGTAGCGCCATCCATCATGACCGATCGCCGAGTGCACCTCGTCAGGGTCGGACCGCAGCAGACGTGCATACTGGGCCTCGGGGTGCATGGTCGGGTCGAACGCGCCGGCAGTCTTTGTCCAGGTGGTGCGCTCGGATTCTAGTACGGTGCCGAGGTCTGCGGCATTATCTTGGAAGTAACGTGGTCTCGTCGATGCCGTGCCACGTCTTGGTGGCGAGTGGCCGGTCGCGATACACCGGGTGAAGTACGCGCGCCTACATCTCGTAACCGCGGGGCACGATCGACAGGACACGGCTGAACGGCTCAGCCTCCATGGAACGAAGCCATTCACTTCGTTCCACGTCAGACACGTACTCGAGCTTCTCCGTCATGCGTGCACCCTTCTTTGGTTGACTTGAGCTTCCAGGGTGGCTCATCCCGCAAGGCATTGTGAGCATCGAGAGCAAGTTGTGGTTGGGAACGTCGGCATCACCTGCTGGAGAGAGCACCAACCTGGCCGTTGAAGGAGTCAACTAGCTACTCTTGGACGGATCTCAGCCGCCTGTTGCAAGGACCCCCTGAGACCACCCTTGGGTTGCAAGACGGTGAGGATCTCGCGCGTCAAGATCCTCGTCGGTGAGATGATGTGAGCATGTCTGACGTCGTCTTTTCTTTTGGAACCCTGCAACTTGCGGATGTTCAACGCGCCCTATTCGGCCGGACGGTCGAAACCGTTCCCGATGCTCTTGCTGGCTACGTCGTAGGCGAGCTGCGGATCACCGACCCAGAGGTCATTGCCACGAGCGGCAAAGACCTGCACCCGGCCCTTCTGCCCGGGACCGATAAGGATCTCGTCCAGGGTGTCGCCCTTGAACTCGCCCCAGACGAACTCGCCGCTGCCGATCACTACGAGCGCGTCTCTTACCGTCGCGTCCCGGTCTCCCTGATTTCGGGGCGCTCCGCCTGGGCCTATCTCCCAAAATGAGCCCCAGGCACCCGGTCATCGTGTAACGGACTCATCCTGGCATTCGTCATCGAGCACTTATCCACTCCCTTTCAACCCTTGGGTTCCAAGACGCATCTCCGTATCCTCGCTCACCCTGCGAACGGAACGGCGAGACCGTTGTGACGTGTTAAAACAACCGAAACAGGCCATCTCAGCGATGGGTGACGTGTCCCCAATCGAGAGCGTCGCTGAGTGCCCGGTCTTCGAACCCGGGAAAGTCCCTGCGCAGCGCGGCCATGTTTGGTTCCTTGTCCCAGGAGCCGGCGCCCATCCGGATGCCCTCTTCGATCAACGCATCAGAACGCCTCACCTCCTCGTCGATCTGCCCGCGAGAGAACCGGCTCCCCAAGGCGTCGACAAGGTCGATCTGGCCCAATCCATACTCTCCGATATGCCCGGAGTACCGGCGGTTGTAGTAGTGGAGGGCGAAGACTGCATTGAGCGCGTCCATCTCATGCGCTTGAGCCAAGAGCGCCGCGCGGCGAGCCCGCACTTCCGCCTTGTGCCCATGGATCCGGGTAAGGGCTTCGTCAAGCGCGAGTTCGTAGCCCTCCAGGGGTAGGTCTGGGATGGTCTCTGACATCTGCTTCAGCGCCCCAGCACGGTCTTTCTGCCCTGCAACCATCCGGCGGCCGTTGTGCCAGGCGGCCACGCGCAGCCTGGTGTTGCGCTCGGCTTCGGTCAGCACCCTCGGCTGAGCCCGGGGGCGGTGGCTGGAGGAGGCCTTGGGAGGATGGAGAGCGCGGCTGCGGCGAGGACGGATGACTATCCACGCGCCGATGGCACCCAGACCGGCCATGCGGACCAAGTATGGAGTCTCAGGGAGAACCAGGACACACACTGCGCAGACGATGAGCATGATGAACACCGTCTTCTGTATCGAGGTCATCATCTGCCAGGCAAGCTGCCAATTCTTCATGCACGTCCTTGTCACGATGGTGTCTGCCTGGTCCTCGGCCGGGGGTCTCGCACTGCTGCTCAGCGGTGGATCATGTGGCCCCAGTCCAGGGCGTCGCTCACCGCCCGGTCGTTGAATCCGGGGTGGGCCTGGCGCAGGTAGGCAGCGTTGGGTCTGTGATCCCAGGAACCGATGCCCATGTCGATGCCCTCCGAGATCAGGGCGGAGGCACGGGCAGCCGCCTCCTCGATAACCTCCTGCGGGTACAGGTCACCCAGAGCCTCGATGATGTCGATGGGTCCGAGGCCGTACTGCCCGATATGCCCCGAGAACCGGGCGTTGAAGTACCGGAGAGCGAAAACTGCATCGAGTACATCCATCTCTCGGGCCTCCTCGACGAGCTTGACCCTCCTGGCCCGGACACCAACCTGAGACTCCTTGATGCGTGCCAGGGCCTCGTCGAGTTCATGTTCGTAGCGTCCAGGAGTGAAGCCCGGGACAGTGTCCCGGATCTCCTCGAGCGTGCCAGCACGGTCGGTCCTGCCTTCGATCATCCGAGTGGCCCGGAACCAGGCGGCACTGCGCAGCCGCTCCTCCCGGTGCTCGGGCGTCTCCTGCGCATCGGGACTCTCACCGCGCACCAGTGTCTTGTGTCCTGGGGGGCGATGGGCCTTGTGCCGCGAGGACTCTCGGAGGCCGACGATGTGGCCGACCCCCACACCGAGCAGGACGCCAGCGGCCAACCAGGCGGGCTGCCAATCCAGCAGGGCAAGCACAGCGCCCACCAGCACGCCGAGGACCAGGCCCTTCTCCCTCGGCTCCAGCGACCGCCAGGCATCTTCTTTGAACACCCGTCGAGTCACAGCACCAGCCCTTCTCATAGGCGCAGCCGGTGAGCACTGAGGCATCCTCGAACTGGGCGAAATCCACGACGCCGACCTCGAGGCCGCTAGCACCAGAATACTCATGCCTGTCCACACTTCGAGTGAAGTCCTGATGCGACTCGCTTGGAACTCGCGTCCCCCGATCATGCCGTAGACAACCTCAGCGGCCTGCCTGTTGAGCGGGCGCTCCACCGTGACCGTCTCATAACCCTTGGGTTGCGAGGCGACGGACGAGGCACCTCTCACCGGCCCAATATCCGCAGAATCCCGCAACGGACGATTTTTCCAAGCGCGCCACAACAGCGCCTCGGAGGGTTCGGAGATCCGTTACGAATTAGAAGACATCACTCAGGCGCCGCCCGAATCCCGCAGAACAGGAACACCAGGACCCGGATACCTTAGGTAAATGCCCGCCTTAAACCTTCCCGTCCTGTCCTGCAGCCTCGACCCGACAAGTCGAAGCCGTGACCTGGCCTTAGCGAGCTCTGAACTGCTCAGGAAACAGGGGCATCAATCCAGAATGGTGGATCTCGTTGACTACGAGCTCCCGGCGTTTGACAACGATCAAGTGTTTGAGAGCACTACTTTCGCCGAGCTGCACGACATCATCCGTCGCGCCGACGGTATTGTGCTTGCCTTCCCGGTCTACAACTGGGCCCCCGCAGCGACCGTGAAGTCACTGATTGAGGCAACCGGGGCGACCGGCGAGAACGGCAGAGTCGCAGCCTGGTTCGACAAGGTCGTGACGTTCGTCTGCGCGGCTGGACTGCCGCATTCCTACATGGCCACTGCGGCGCTGGGCCACTCACTCATGCTCGACTTCAAATGCGTCATCAACCCGTACACGGCCTATATCTCCGAACGAGATTGGAAAGGTCCCGACGTGCTGGAGACCGGGCGGGCCGATCATCTCGCCAAGACGATGAGCGTCCACGCCGAGATCTCAGAACTTCTCGCTGACCGCACCTACAGCTCCGACTGGGAGATCTAAGCACCCGCTACGGAGACAAAGATGCGCCCGATAGACGATCCTTGGGTTCTTGCGGTGATTGCAACACTTAGCAGATGGGTGTTGATATGACGGGCTACTCGATCTTCGTGAGACCGGATCTTCTCCAGGTGTTCTGGACTGGGATGCAGGCCGGTGAGTTCATCACTGACGCTGTTCTCCCGATCGAGACCAGCAGACGGACGGGGCGCCGGGTGCTCCTCGGCGCAGGGGGCGTCAGACCCCGACGGGGCCGTGATCTCAAAGGTCGGTGTCTGTCTTTCGCCCAGCGGGAGGAGATCGCCGTCCTGCGAGCTCAAGGCCACTCGCTGCGCCAGATCGCAGCAGTGATCGGAGTATCAGCCTCGACAGTGTCGAGGGAGCTCCGACGCAACACTCTGCCCGGCGCTCAGTGCCGCGCGACTTCAGCTCAGGTGCTGGCCTATCAGCGTGCCTCTCGGCCCAAGCCTGCGAAGCTTCACACGAATCGGGTGCTGCGTGCCAGGGTGGAGGCTGACTTGAGGAAGAAGTACTCGCCCGAGCAGATCAGTGGGCGATTACGCCGTCAGTTCCCCGACGAGTTGGAGATGCAGGTGTCCCCGGAGACCATTTACCAGTCCCTCTACGTGCAATCACGTGGTGCGCTGAAGCGGGACCTGGCCGCGTGTCTGCGCACCGGCAGGGCCGTTCGACGCCCGTGCAGGAAGGCCGGGCAGCGCAAAAACCGAATCCCGGACATGATCAACATCTCCGAACGCCCCAAGGACGTCGAGGACCGTGCCGTTCCTGGGGATTGGGAGGGTGACCTCATCATCGGAAAAGGCAACGGCTCCGCGATCGGGACCTTGGTCGAGCGCAGCACCAACTACACGATGCTCATCCATCTACCAGATGGGTATAAGGCCGAACAGATGAGAGACGCGCTGACCGCGAACATCAAAACTCTGCCTGAAGCATTGCGACATTCACTGACCTGGGACCAAGGGATCGAGATGCGCGACTGGAAGACGGTGAAGATCGACGCCGGGATTGAGATCTTCTTCTGCGATCCACACTCGCCCTGGCAGCGAGGGATCAACGAGAACACCAATGGACTCCTGAGGCAGTATTTCCCCAAGGGCACGGACCTCAGCGTTCACAGCGAAGCGGACCTGGACTGGGTAGCCCAGGAACTTAATGATCGACCGCGGAAAAGACTAGGGTTTCGGAAGCCGATCGAACTGATCGAAGACCTCCTGTTGCAATGACCGCCAGAATCCACCGATCCCTCAGCGCGCATCGGTCTCCAGACCGTATCTGAAGTGCTCGCAAGACGGGCCCCCAGCGAGCATCTACTTGAGTACAGCGGCCCCATGCCTCAGGACAACCAAACCTTCAGCAGATCCCCCGGATCCTGGAAAAGCGCCACCGAGGAGGAGACGATCATGTCTTATGCCCGCACCATCACTCTCCGGTTGCCCTATGCCGAAGCCGTAGAACGTACCCGCGAAGCTTTGGCAGAACGGGGCTTCGGCATCCTCAGTGAGACCGATGTCAAGACCACCTTTGAGAAGAAACTAGGCGCGGAATCCGCTGAGGCCCTCGGTGACTACGTCATCTTGGGGGTCTGCAACCCAGGACTAGCCAGTAAGGCCCTCGCCGCCGCGCCTGAGCTCGGCGCATTGTTGCCGTGCAATGTCGTGGTCCGTCGCGATGTCGAAGACGACCAGAGCATCATCGATGCGGTCGATCCTCAGACGCTGGTGCAGCTCAGCGACGCTCCCCAGGTGCGCGAGGTCGCTGACGACGCCGACGCTCGATTGCGTGCAGCCTTAACCTCACCGGCCAACGGCGACCCCATCACGCCTGAATCTCCATGACGAGCTAAGGCTAGTCGGCCTCGCCATGCCAGAGATCGACCCGGTTCCGTCTGGCGGCCTGTTCCCTGTTCAGGCCAGGGAGAGGAACAGCTTCTCCAGCTCTTCCACTGTGAGTCCGTCCTCGGTCTCTGCGGCCCGTTCTGGTTCGGTGACGCAGAACTGCATCGCTGAGGACACCACGGCGAACCCGGCGCGATCCAGCGCGGTGGACACGGCCGAGAGCTGGGTGACGACGTCGCGGCAGCTTCCGCCGTTCTCCACGGCGTTGATCACTGAGTCCAGCTGGCCGCGAGCTCGTTTCAGACGGTTCACGATCTTGCGCTGGGTCTCCGGATCGGCTTCTCTCATGGTTCTCTCCCTGCTGCTCGCACTGCCTATTGTCTGCTACCGATTGTCTCTATGATGTCAACAATTCTCGGCTCCGTCGGTACAGCAGAGTCCCCAGCAGCCCGGCAATCACCGCGGCTGCTGTGAGCCCATATGCCAGGGGCAGCTCCTGGAGGAACACCACCACGCCCATCGCTAGCACCAGGTACCCAAAGGCCTTCTTCAGCGCCTTTTCCGGGACATGTTTGCCCAGCGCAGACCCAATGAGCGCCCCGACCACGGTGATGACGGTGATCACCAGCACCGGCCCCCAGTCGATGCTCACCGAGGTCAGGTATCCAGCGAGGCCGGTGAAGGACTTCATCGAGATGATCAGCAGCGAGGTGCCCACTGCGGCGGGCATCGAGAGTCCGCCCAGCAGCACCAGGGCGGGGACCACGAGGAACCCTCCGCCGGCGCCGACCATGCCGGTCACCAGCCCGACCACGAGTCCTTCGGCGAGGATCTTGACCAGGGGTAGTTTCTTCCGCTCTTCACCGGTTTTGGTGACTTTGCGGTCCAGGATCATGGCCAGCGCGGTGGCGACCATCATGATGCCGAAGGCCACCATGAGCACGACACTGGGCAGCTGGGCCCCCAGTAGTCCGCCGCCGAAGGCTCCGGCCATCGCGGCGGCTCCGAAGATGAATCCGGTGCGCCACTGCACGTTGCCGCGCTTGGCGTGGGGAATCACGCTCACCAGGGAGGTGACCCCGATGATGAACATCGAGGCCGCGATCGCTTCCTTGGCCGGGAAGCCTGCCACGTAGGTCAGCAGTGGAACCGCCAGGATGGTGCCTCCGCCGCCGAGCAGGCCCAGGGAGAGCCCGATCCCGACGGCGAGGATCATCGCCAGAATCAGGCCGGTGCTCATCCCCGCGACGCCTTGGTCTGGGCTGTCTGGATCGCGGTGGAGCGGGGGATCTCGGCCAGCAGCTTCTCCACGGTCGGGTCAGCCTCGACCTTGTTCCACGGCATCTTGTTCAGCGCTGCGGCCATCGCGCAGGAATCGGTGAGCGCGGAGAAGGTCAGCCCGGCCCCGATGGCGCCGGCGAGGTAGCCGACCTTGGGTGAGATGAGCTTGCTGCCGAGGAATCCGGTGAGTACCAGTGATCCGGCGACCATGCGGACCTGGCGGTCCATGGCCCAGCGCTGCTGGCCCCGGTGGGTGTGCTGGCTGTGCTGTGCCTCCATGGCGACGACGCCGCCGTCGAGCACTCGAGCGGTGTCCACGCCTGCGGCGCGCAGGTGCTGCAGGGCCTGGTTGGCGCGGTTGCCTGTTTGGCAGATCAGCACGATGTCTCCGGTGAACTGCTCGGCCAGGGTGTCTTTGTTCTTCTGCAACAGGTCCAGCGGGACGTTGTGGGATCCGGGGACCCGCAGCGACTCGTGCTCCGCGGGCGTGCGGACATCGACCAGCAGGGGGGACTGCCGGGACTGCAGCTTCTCGGCGAGTTCCGTGGGGCTCATCAGTGCGGTGGCCGCGGAGGCCGGCGTCGACGTGGTGCCGGTGCTTGCGGGGTTCGTGGTGGTAGCCATAGGGCAGGAGGTTCCTCTCGAAAACGAATGGGGTTCAAGCGGGCACCTCGGGTCTCCGAGGTGCCCGCTTGAACTGACGTGTGTGTCTTAGTTGGAGTGCTTGTATTCCAACCAGCCGGCGTAGCTGCCGACCAGTTCCCGGACGTCGTGGCCCTGTCGACGCAGCGCGCTGGCGGCCACGGAGTTCCGGGTCCCGGACTGGCAGTAGGTCACGATCGGACCGCTGGTGGGCAGCTGGTCCTGGTGCCAGAGCACGCGTCCCGCGCTGAGCTGTTTGGAGCCCGGGATGTGGCCGTCTGAGTGCTCGGACTTGTTGCGTACATCCAGCAGCAGCGCAGGCTCGAAGTTTTCGACCTCCTCCGGGGTGATCGTCGCCGGCTGGATCTTGGGCAGATCGGCGAGGCTGATCGTGTAACCCTTGACCTGGTTGATGCCCACCCGCATGAGATGGTTGCGCATGGTCTCGGCCTGCTCCTGGCCCTCAGCAAGCAGGATCAGGGGCTGGGTCTCGGTCTCCGGGTCATAGGCCCAGGCGCCGAAGCTGGCGAACTTTCCGCCAGCGGGGATGTTCAGTGCGCTCACCACGGTGCCCTGTTTGACCTGGTCGTTGGGGCGGGTGTCGACGAAGACCGCCCGGTTCTCCTCAAGGGCGCTGCGCACCTGATCCGAGGTGAACGCCTGCAGCGGGGACAGCGGACCCAGCACGGCGGGGCCGTCCTTGTTCTCGCGCTTCATCCGGCCGAAGTAGGCGTGTGCGTCGGGCTGGCCGTCGAGGAGCTCGTCGATGAAGCCCTGCTCGTCATCGTTGGCGAGGTGCTTGGACCACCAGGCGTTGGTCCGCTCGTAGCCGACCGTGGTGGCGGGCAGTGCGCCCAGGGCCTTGCCGCAGGCGCTGCCGGCGCCGTGACCGGGGTAGACCAGGATGTGATCGGGCAGGGCGAGGAACTCGTTCTTCAGGCTGGCATAGAGCTGCTTGGCACCTTCGAAGCGGGTGTCCTCTCCCCCGGCGGCCTCGTCGAGGAGGTCGGGGCGGCCGAGGTCTCCGGCGAAGACGAAATCTCCGGAGATCATGTAGCCGGGATCGTTGCTGAAGGCGCCGTCGGTGACCAGGAACACCAGGTGCTCCGGGGTGTGTCCGGGGGTGTGGCGGGCCTCCACGCGGATGTTGCCCAGGGTGATCACGTCGCCGTGCTTCAGCCGGGTGGCGTCGAAGCCGTACTGCCAGTCCTCGCCGCCCTCGCCGGAGACATAGGCCTCGGCGTCTGCGGCGGCTGCGAGTTCGCGGGTGCCGGAGAGGTAGTCGGCGTGGATGTGGGTCTCGGCGACCTTGGAAATGCGCATGCCGTGGTTTGCGGCGAGGTCGAAGTATTCGCCGACGTCGCGGCGGGCGTCGATGACCATGGCTTCGCCGGTGGCCTGGCAGCCGATGAAGTAGCTGGCCTGGGCCAGGTCTTCGTCGTAGATGCGTTCCAGAAGCATGAGGTCGCGTCCTTTCTGTGGAAATCTTTGATACCCCGGGGGGTATATCCACGAGTCTGACACATACCCCAGGGGGTATGCAAATGTGGGGTCTGTATACCCACGTCTCCCCTCATAAACCGCGTGGATCCGTAGCGCGGCAGGTAGATGAGGCCAACCGGACTTCGGTCGCCAAACCTCTTCTGACTTGGCCACACCCGTGCCAACACTGCCCGATAGCCGGTCGCTCACCGGGCACTCCCCCACCCCAGAACCACTCCATACAGATACTGAGTCCAGGGTGCACGTATACCCCGCCCGATTAAAAGCACGGTGAACGCCCCTTATCCGCGACGCCCGCGTCTACGAAAAGAATTGGAATCCGATACTTAGACATTTAGGGGGATCGCCCACCATAAAGGCACCAGCATTACGCCTGATCGTGTGACGCATACCATTTCCTCCTCTTATGGAGAAACCGTGCCGAACTACTGTGTCAACAAGAATCAACAGGCCAACGGGGACCACGAGGTGCACGACGTCGATTCCCGTCGCAGCTGCCTTCCAGCAACGGAGAATCGAGCATCACTGGGATACCACCCATCGTGTTCAGGCGCCGTTCGAGCAGCCAAGCAAGCTGGCCATTCCACCGCCAATGGATGCTTCCACTGCGCGACTGACTGTCACACCAGCTAGCTCCACACCTCCGCCGCTAGGAGCATCGAGTTAACCCACTGCCGGCGCGAGCAGAGACGACCCACCTAAACTGGAACTGACGAGCGAAACCTCTCACCTCCAGCGAAGGCCTATATGCGCCTCCGAAGCATCCACGTTGCCCTTCTTGCCCTTGCGATTCCCCTTGCTTCCTGCGGAGGCGAGGGTGCACCTGGGCCCCATGGCCCCTCTAGGTCGCTGACTCTCGAAGAGGTGATCGACGTGAGCCTCGCGACTTGGGAGTTGACCAACCCCGGGGAGATCGACAACGGAGATTCCACCGTGGAAATCAGCGTGAGCCGATTGGGGTGTGCGAGCGGCGAAACAGGGGAAATCTCCGACGTCGATATTGACCGTAGAGACGACTCGATTGACATCCGAGCCAGCGTCGAACCCCTGTATGGGTCGGCGTATGACTGTCAGGGCAACAAGGCCGTGGAGACCGAGGTAGACCTTGGAGGGCGCATCGGGGAACGGGAACTCATCGATGCGGCCTGCGAGCATTCACGCGCTGGGACGACAGCATTTTGCGACACCGCCGTGCGATGGCCCGCAGACACAGCCAACTAGGCCCAAGACAGCAAGAAGCCAGACGCAACACAGCTACCCTCTCGACGGCTGGGTCAGGTTCACCGAAACCCAGTGGATTATGAATCTAATGGAGTCCTACGGGGTGGTCGAACACGTCGAATAAACCAGAACTCGGGAGGTTCTGGCCTCTCCCGGCACACTGGCAGGCTCATGACGGAAGTCCCAGACCGCGCGTCCCAAGCTCCAACAGCATGTCTTCCACGAGCTGCTCGGCAGGGTTGCTGGCATCGATGGTGATGAACGTCGGAAACTCTGCGAGCTCTGAGTAGGCCTCGTCGAGGGCTTGGAGGTGCTCGAGGGTTTCGGCGTCAGTGGCTCGCCGTTGAACCCTGCTGTAAGCGATCCCCACTGGGACATCGAAGTGGAAGACGATGTCGGGAGTGGGCAAGACCTTGAGCAAAAGGGTCAGGGACCGGCCCGGTTTCAGACCCCTCGCTCGCCTCAATGCAGATTGGCAGTAGAGGTACCGGTCCATGATCACGACACGGCTGCCGGTTAGTGCGCGCAGGTGGGATACGAGCACGTTGATGCAGCGGATGCTGGTTTCTGCAGCGTCGAGCAGACGCACCGAAGGGTTGAAGTTCCGCCGCACACACCAGGCCGTGATGCTGCGTCGTCCGGAGCTGTTTCTGGTGAAGACCGCAGGAAATTCGTTCGCTCTA
Source organism: Nesterenkonia maliinae (assembly GCF_051262655.1). Classification (NCBI taxonomy): domain Bacteria; kingdom Bacillati; phylum Actinomycetota; class Actinomycetes; order Micrococcales; family Micrococcaceae; genus Nesterenkonia; species Nesterenkonia maliinae. The sequence continues at coordinate 515,869 of NZ_JBIMEY010000001.1, forward strand.
AGCCGCTGGGCAAGCAGTTGTCCTGCCGTCGTCTTGCCAGCCCCGTCGATTCCGACCAGAACGACAAGCATGGTTCGCCGCCCCCGCTGGGGCCCAGGACGAGCATGTGAACGATGGGAACCGCACGGTTGACAAGCTGTTCCCTGACTTTGGATGAGACGTTGGTCGCCACCCGGCGCCTTCACCCCACTTCACCTGTCCCTGATCGCGGCTCCTGTCGTGGGTTATCACGCTCAAACCGGCTGCTCCCATTGGTCATGCCTCTCCTCCGCTTCTGTCGTCCGAATGGATGTGCGGGTGGGGGCCAGCCCGCGGTTGGCCCGTCACGGGTAGGGACGGCGCATCCTCTCCCCCGGAGCTGATCTCGAACGGTAAGCCCATCTGATCCTCCTGGCTTCGCCGCACCCTGGTTTCACCTCATCCCGCCCGAACCTCCGCGCTCTGCATCGCTACGATCCAGCCGTCGAGAGTCCATCGCCCCCTGTGGACTAATCGGCATCCACACCTTGCATCGGGTGAGACGCCCGGTTTGCGGTCACCTCAACTAGCACCAGCACCAGTGCGCCAATTGTGACCCGCTCTCTAGGTCTCAGCCCACCTTCGATCAGCCTGCTACGCGCCGAGCGACCACCCGGCTATACACCGATCTCGGAACCACTCAAAATCGCCACTGCTCCTCACGCGATGAGCCTTTCGGGCTCCACTCTATAACTGGACCTCGGCGATCAAGCGATGCGAAGAACGCGCCACCGGCCGACGTCACTTAGTACTTAATTCGGAGGATGGAGTAGGCCTCAGACTGCCTCCCAGGCGTCTTGCAAGACTAATGTTTAGGCGACAATCCAGGTCCATACTGGCAAAGGCCAGTGTTCACCACAGATCAACCATGACCGCACAGCTTTCGCGGAGCTCCGGAGCTATCAGGCCAAACGCCTCGAGGCAGCCCTGCTCGCACTGCGCTCACCCGCTGTCGACCCGTGGTGAGCTCTTACCCTCGGGGAGGCCGCTCTCCGTTGGGACCATCGTCTGCCAATGCCACTCGCAAAGCTCTCAGCCCGTAGTACATTCGCGTCCGCAACGTCGCAACTGGAACCCCGGTCTGTTCTGACAGCTCTTGGTACCCCAACCCGTACAGCTGCACTGAGACAATGACCTGGCGATGCTCCTCCGAGAGAGTGGCCAGAGACTCATAGAGAGCCAACCGTTCCACAATGCGAAGGTCCTCGGTCACTGGCTCACTCGCCCACTCCACCTTCTCCTGCTCCGTGGGCGCTGGGCGACGGGCGCGAGCCCGCAGCGAGTCGATCACGAGGTTTCGTGCGATGGCGAACAGCCACGTACGTGTCGAGCCGCGTGAGCTGCTGTAGCGATCGCGGTTCCGCCAGGCCCGGATGAAGGTCTCTTGGACACAGTCTTCGGCCTCGTGGCGGTCACTCAGGGCGTTGAGCGCGAACCGGAAGAGGGCTTCCCCGTGTTCGGCGAAAGCCTCCCGGATATCGAGTGGCGCATCGTCTTTAGGTTCCAACGCGATCACATCCGGATTCAAAGCGACGGATACCGTCTCGCTGCTCGGTCCGCCCCAGGGCTGCTCGCCATGAACTCGTAGGCCTGTCAATCCAACCACTCGACGGCCTGGTTGTCGCCGAAGTGGGAGGCACTGCTTCCCTCACCAGTTCTGCGACCGACAACTTCGAGTCCGTCAGCAACGGATCGGCGCGCGCTCTACGTAGACCAGCAAATTCAGCAAGCAGTTTCTGGGGGGCACTTACCTCCCTGGTGGGGTGATCAAGCATGGATCGGACCTTCCTATTTCCAGGCCCGACCTCCACGTGGAGAGAGCGGCCAACGTTAGTTGCTGTTTCAAATTTTAAGTAGCTTAAGCACAATAGTAACTAAAGTACACATGCTGTCAACATATTTGTTGTGAGGTGTGGAGAATGTGACAACACTGACACTCGTCCTGCCGGATTGGCGGAACAGACTGAGAGCTAGTACTGCTGCGGCAAGCGGGTCTTCCCGTCGGCGCGGGGCGGTGCGTTGTGGCTGTATCGCCGGGCCCAAGAAGGAGTCAAGGGCTCTGCCACGCGAGGGAAGATCGGTTGGTTCGCAGTCGAGCTGACTTCCAATCTGCCTACAGGGCTTGCGAGTCTGGGCGGCCAGTTCTTCTGCGGTGAGTCTGAGACGACGGTTTATAGAGACAGGAGTGTCGTACGACGTTCGCTTCGCCTGCTCAGCACTCCCCTGAGTCTGCATAGAGATCGACCTCGGCTCCGGGTGCCTGCTGCGGACGCCGGGTGCACAGTCCACGACCCCGGTCGGGACTGAGACTCTCGCCCGCGATCGCTGGCAGGTCGACTGGCCGCGTCACCGTCGCGGGCACCGTCGATGATCAGCTCCGCACCGACCTTGGGCGATCCGCTGTCACCCGGGGAAGGACGAAGCGGATAAACCTGACTGAGCCCTCACCACCTCGAGAGCAAACGTCGACCTGCTCTTTCGATCATGGCAATAGAATCGGGCACAAAAGCGCATCTACACCTCGAGAGAGATCCATTGACAGCACAGACTTACGGATTGTTCGCCATCAAGGATGACCGGCTCATCGCAGGTTCGGCGGATTCCTCCCACATGACCTTCGAGCCGGACGACCTGGTCCTCCACGATCTGGACGTCTCGCTCCCGTGGGCAAGCGTGTCATCGTTGGAATTCACCGCCAAGACCGCTCCACGGCCCGCTTCCCGGATCTTTGAGATGTCCTGGGCGGTTTTGGCTGCCGCAGGACTCGACCTGGGTCCGGTCTCGACCAGGGTGCAGGCCACAGTCCGCGGAGCCGACGTCACCCAGCTCTGCGATGTCGTTGTGACGAACCGGGCTCGGCTGACGCTCCGCGAGATCCAGAAGGCCAACTCGTTCGCGGCCTGGCTGGTTTCTACTCGGACTCGGGCCCCTGCCCTCCAGAATCCAGGAGACCTGACTCAGCGCTTCGGGCTGGCAAGGGACTGACGAGTTCGCTGATCGCGAGGAGCACCCCTTTGAACGGACGCTGTCCGCGAGACCTTCAGGCCATCGAGCGGCGTATGTTCTTCTCCTCGGCACGCTTGTCCCACCAGCGTTTGAGCACGAGGTATCCGAAGATCCAGGTGCCCAGGGCCGTGACGATCCAGACCACTAGGGGCGTCAGGATCCACGCCATGGGTGTCGAGAGAGTGAGGCCATCCGCGACCAGGGTCGCCATCCACACAGCCAACAGGGTCGAAACCAGGCCGACCGCGCCGAGGATGGCCGAGGCATACTGACGGGCGATGTTGAACACGAAGGGCCCCAGGATGGCCTGCGCCAGGACGAAGACGACGACGGCAGTGACGAATCCGGTGGGCTCGAGAGTGACGCCGTCGATCAGACTCGCGGCGACCAGCAGAGCAACGGCGGCCACCACGATATTGATTGCGGCCTGCAGCAGCATGCGCACCATGACGGGCTCTCTTCCGGGTACGGCCGTCTGGGTCCAACTGGCCGGAACCCTGCGTAGAAGGTGACACGGACCCAGTCGATGACTCCATGAGAGACCCTGGTGGACATCACGTCAAGAGATCTCGGCTGGACGGCACCCGGTCTGACGCGCAGGTGATTGCTCAGGCCAATTAGAGTGGCGGCATGAGCTTCTTCACGACCCCCAAGCGACACCTCGTCCGTCGGCGAACTTCGCCCACCGCGCTTCCGCTCGCGGTGGTGGGATCTGCTCTGGCAGTGCCGACGATCACGGCCCTCTCAGTGGTGGCGCTTGACCTCATCAAGCACCGGCACCGGAAAGATCGTGATGCACCCCGTCCGGGGACCTTCGACACCGACGTCGAAGAGTCACCGATGAACATCTACACCGACGGTGAAGCGCTCTACGACGACATGCTCGAGGCGATCGACTCCGCGCAGGATCTGATCCTGATGAAGACCTACATCTGGAAGGATGACGAGGTCGGCCAGCGATTCATCGACGCCTTCAACGCCGCGTCGCGTCGCGGCGTGAAGGTCTTCATCATCTACGACGGGTTCGCCAATCTGGTGGTGAAGTCTGCGTTCTACGCGCAGCTCGACGACGCGGTCCACGTGTTCCGCATGCCCGCGGCCGGCAGGAGCTTCTGGAAGGCCCCGGTGCGCTCCACCGGGTTCAATCACTCCAAGATCCTGGTCATCGACGATGCCGTCGGCTTCGTCGGTGGCTACAACATCGGCGCGCTCTACGCCAAGAAGTGGCGCGACACCCACCTCAAGGTGGTCGGTCCCGCCGTCTGGGGGCTGCGCCAGACGGTTGCCCGGTTGTGGAACGAGGATCGTGACGCCGCCAAGCAGATCCCGTGGATCGCCCCCGACAGCTGGAATCCTTCGGTCCGCGTAGTCGCCAACCTGCCGGTGGACCTGGTCTACCCGATCCGAAACATGTATCTGAAGGCCATTGAGCGGGCCAATCGGCGGATCTGGATCTCCACGCCCTACTTCATCCCTGACCAGCAGATCCTCCGGGCTCTGAAACTCGCCGCAGAGCGTGGGGTGGACGTCCAGGTCATGGTGCCGAAGGATTCCAACCACGTGCTCGCCGACTGGGTCTCCCGGGGCTTCTTCGGTGAGATGCTCGATTCCGGGATCTCCATCCAGCTCTTCGGCAGCAGCATGATGCACTCGAAGACCGCGACGATCGACGGCGAGTGGTCGACGATCGGCACGGCGAACATCGACCGGCTGTCCCTGTCCTTCAACTACGAGTCCAACCTCGAAGTCATCGACGCGGGTTTCGCCGCGGAGATGGAGCGGGTCTTCGAGAGCGACCGCGAACACTGCGAGCTCGTGATCGCTGACCGGTGGCGGGAACGTCGACCGATGGCTCGAGTGACCGAGTGGGCCCTGATCCCGTTCCGCCCGGTGCTCTGACCTGCGAGTTCACACCGAGCTTCATAAGCCTCCACCGCCGTCGTGACCGAGGAAGAACACCTGCGCGTCGCCTACGGCCGGCGGGCCGCCGAATACTCTTCCGCGCTGGGCACCATGGATCAGATGGATCCGCGGGATCGCGAGAAGATCACCCTCTGGGCCGAGGACCTGCCCGTCGGTCCGGTGCTCGACGCGGGATGCGGGCCGGGGCATTGGACCGCCCACCTGCGATCCCTCGGGGTCGACATCTCCGGCCTGGATCTGGTGCCGGAGTTCATCGGCCCCGCGCGTTCGCGGTTCCCCGATGTGACCTTCCGGGAGGGCTCGATGACGACACTCGACGTCCCCGACGGCTCGCAGGCCGGAATCCTGGCCTGGTACTCGCTGATCCACACCCCGCCCACCGACCTGCCTGAGATTCTCCGGGAACTTCACCGAGCCCTGCGGCCGGAGGGACGGCTGTTGATCGGCTTCTTCCACGGTCCCGACGCGACGCCGTTCGCTCATGAGATCAGCACCGCGTATTCATGGTCGATCGAGTCGATGCGGGAGCGGCTCGTCGAATCGGGCTTCATGATTCTGGAGACCGACCACCGCCAAGATCCAGGGCGTCGAGCCCATGCTTCGATCACCGCGCAACCACAAGCCCACACTTCTGCACCCTGAAATCGCTTGCCGCAGCGGAAAGCGAAGAATAGACTTTCCGCTATGGAAACGAATTCAATCCACACCTCACCCGAGGACGCCGCTCGGGCCTTGGGCACCTTGACTGATGACCGCGAAGGTCTGGCCTCGGCGATCCAGGTGCCTCGAGCGCTGTTGGCGGCCTACGGCTGCCTCGCCGCCTGGTGGGTCTCCACTGCAGCAGGCACCACTCCGGGTGAGAACTACGAACCACCCACCTCGGGCTGGTTGGCCCTGGTCGGCGTCCTTGTGGTCACGTACCTGGTTCAGCGCGAGACCGGCCTGCGCCTGCGCACCATAGGCCCCCGCGCTGGTTTCTCGGTCGCCGGGATCATCGCGGTGTGCCTTGGGCTCTTCAGCGTCTCACTCGGCCTCGTCGCCTCCACCATGACCTGGGCGGTGGCGCTGACCAGTCTGATGGCTTTCGCGACGACGACGTGGCTCGCCGGTATCGCCTACCGCTCTGCCTGGGACAGACTGCGGCATGGCTGAAGCGAGATTCGACGAGACGATCCACGCCCCGATCCGGCTGCGGATCTGCGGACTGCTGCGACCGGTGGATGATCTCGACTTCGCGGTGCTGCGCGACACCTTGGAGATCTCCGATGCGACCCTCTCCAAGCACCTGAAGACACTCGTGGCCGCAGGGTACGTCTCTTCCAGGAAGGCCTCCTCCGCGGGACGCGGGGACTCCCGGCAGATCACCTGGCTCTCGCTCACCAAGACCGGACGGGACGCATTCGCGGCCCATGTGCAGGCGCTGCAGGAGATCGCAGGATCGGCCACGCGTCGTTGACTGAGATCAGCGCTCCTCGAGCCGGCATGCGCGGCTCGCGAGCGACCTACTCAAGGTCCAGATCGAACCGGACGCCGGTGAGCTCTTCGGAGGCCTCCCAGAGCCGGGTCGCCAGGGCAGGGTCACTGGCCCGGGCCGAGCGACCGACCAAGGCAGGGCTGCCGTGGAGCTCCCAGCGACCGTCTGGACCGACGTAGCTGGCTCCAGGCAGGTCCTGGGTGGCTGCGAAAAGCGTGGGAAGCGCTCCTTGTTCGCTGGTCTGCGCCAGAAGCCGTCCGGCGAGATTGACCGTGGCGACGAGCGGCTTGCTGCGACCCTTGATGCCGAGATTGGTCGCCGAATAGCCAGGATGCGAGGCGAGGGACCGGACCTCGGATCCGCAGCGGCGCAGTCGGCGTTCAAGCTCCAGGGTGAAGAGCAGGTTTGCGAGCTTGGACTGGCCATAGGTCTCGGCGAGCGAGTACCGGCGGGTGCGCAGCGCGAGATCCTGGAAGTGGATGTCACCGGCCCGATGCGCCCCGGAGGCGAGGGTGACGACCCGGTCGCGCACATGGGGCAGGAGCAGGTTCGTCAACGCGAAGTGACCCAGGTGGTTGGTCCCGAACTGCAGGTCGAATCCATCCTGGGTCACCGCGCCTCGTCCGCCCGCAACACCCGCGTTGTTGATCAAAAGGTCCAGCGGGCCGCTCCAGGACTGGGCGAAATCCCGGACCGAGGCCAGGTCCGCCAGGTCGAGGCGTCGCACCTCGGTGCTTCCGGACATGGTCGCCGCCACGGCATCGCCACGCTCGGCGTCCCGCACGGCAAGCACCACATGGGCCCCTGCCTGGGCCAGTGCGCTTGCCGTGGCGAGGCCGACCCCGCTGGTGGCTCCGGTGACCACGGCTGTGCGGCCGTCGAGCACTGGGAGGTCTGCGGCGGTCCAGGGGAGGTGATCCATCACATGAGACTACTGATGAGTCACCACAGAACAAACCTGCTCAGCATGCTCAGCTGAGGTGCGAGGCACGTTCCACCGGCATCCACAGTTCCGTGGTGGCGGTGCTGAAATCGGCTGCGTGGTCGAGGACGGCCACGATCGACGGTCCGGGGCGCAGCCGCCAGGGGTTCGAGGGGAACCACTCGGTGGCCGTCGCCGCCCAGGTCGACTGCAGCGCCTCCGGGTGCGGGCCCTGCGTGCGGAACACCGCCCATGCCCCGGCCGGCAGCTCGATGACGCTGAGGTCCTCTGGCACCGGGGTGGTTTCGGTGACCGCGACGCCGTGCAGGTAGGTCAGCTCGCTGGCCTCGGTGTAGTCGGGATCGACATCCGCGCTGACCTGGAGGATCCCAGCCGGTTCCGCATCGCTGAGCGACTTCAGGCGGGCATGCTCCAACTCGGGCAGGGAGGCGATGTGCGCCTGGATGTGCTGATTGATCCCCTCGTGGATCAGTGGAACCCGGGCGGAGTGGCCGATCAGGCGGAAGCCGGGGCGGTCGGTTATGCGTGTTTCCATGGGAGCGTTCCCTTCGACGGTCAGGTGGAACCTGAGCTGTGGCTGTGACTGAAGGGGGCCTCCGTGGTGGCGTGCTTCTGCAGGACTGATGCCATGCACCGCGCGGAAAGCCCGGTTGAGGGCCTCCGTGGACCCATATCCGTAGCGCACCGCAGTGCCCAGCAGGTCACCGGCGGCGAGGACCTCCGCGGCGGCCACGGTCATGCGCCGTCGTCGGATGTACTCCGAGAGCGGCATGCCTGCCAGCGAGGAGAACATCCGACGCAGGTGGTACTCGGTGGTGCCGAGCTCACGGGTGAGCTCGACGACGTCGATCTCCTCGTCGAGGCGCTCCTCGATGAAGCTCACGACCTTGTTCAGTGCTGCGATCACGGTTTCCCCTTCCTGATCCAGCCTGGTCGTCGAGGCGACTCTGCACCCGACTATCCCTGTCCGATCCGATCGGCCTGCGCCCGACACCCCGGGGAGCTCCGGTCAAGAGCCGGTGATCCGTCGTCAGAGCACGTCCACTCGGCGCCCGGCGAAGAGCCCGACCACGGCCATCACGACGACGGCGGCCGCGATGATCCACAGCACCGGGGACCAGGAGCCGGTGAACTCGAACAACGTGCCGGCCAGCAGCGGGCCCACGGCGGCGAGCAGATATCCGACGCCCTGAGCCATGCCGGAAAGGCGACTGGCCTCCGCCGAGGTCCGGGCCCGCATGCTGATCAGGGTCAGACCTGCCAGCAGATTGCCGCCGGAGGCGAAGCCGACGATCAGCGCCCAGGCGGGCATCGCCGCGGGCAGGAAGATGATGCCGAGCACTCCGATGAACATGATGCCCGCCAGCACCACGACCACCGCGCGCTGATCCTGGGCGCGCTGCATGATCGGACCCATCACCAGGCTCGCGAGGATCCCGATGGCCTGATAGGCCCCGAGCCAGAAGCCGGCGGCGGCTTCGGTGATCCCGTGGGAGGTCTGGATGGCAGGAAACCAGGTCAGCATCAGATAGAAGATCCCGGATTGCAGAGCGAAGTAGACGGTGACCTGCCAGGCGACCGCGGAGCGCCACATCGTGCCGCCCCGGAGGCGCGCTGCGGGCGGCGCTGGATCGGGGACCGCTGCGCCGGCGTCCGCTGCGCCGGCACTCGATGATCGGGCTGCCGGTGAGCTCGGGAGGTCCGAGCGGTCAGGCGTCGCAGCAGAGGCGGATCCGGTTCCCCGCGGGCCTCCGAGCCGAACTCCCCAGAGGGCGGCAGAGACCAGCGCGAAGAGGGCGGATGCTCCGAGGGTGAATTCCCACCCCTTGGCGGCGGCCACCGGGACCGCGGTGCCGGAGGCGACCGCGGCACAGCCGACGAGCATCGCGGTGTAGAGCCCGGTCATGATCGGCACCCGGGCGGGGAAGTCGCGTTTGACCACCGCCGGGACCAGCACATTGCCCACACCGATGGCCGCGCTGAGGATCACCGTGCCGGCGAAGAGCGAGAAGCTGCCCAGCGGCAGGGACCGCAGCAGCGTGCCGAGTCCCAGCAGCAGCAGCGAGACGAAGATCGTCCGCTCTACGCCCCAACGGCGCCCGAGCGCGGCCACGAAGAGCGCGACGACGCCGAAGCCCAGGGCGGGAATGGCGCCGAGGAGTCCCAGGGCTGCCGGACCCAGCCCGGTGTCCTCACCGATGCGTTCGATGAGCGGACCCACCGCGGTGATCGCGGGACGCAGATTGGCCGCCACGATCAGCACCGTGACGACCATCAGCAGATGCGGCAGACGCCGAGGAACAGACTCTCCGGCCGCGCTCATGCGCGACTCACTCGTCGAAGGACTTCCCGGTGTTCAGATGTGGGCGCTGACTCTTGATGATCTTCATCGGGAAGGCGGAGTCGGTGCCCTGGACCCCCGGAATGGTCAGCACCTTCTTGGTGAGGAACCGCTCATAGGCATGCAGGTCGGCCACCGCGACGCGGGCGAAATAGTCCGGCGAGCCGAAGAGCCGGAGCAGCTCGAGGACCTCCTCATAGCCTGCCATGGTGTCCTCGAAGCGTTCGACGGTCTCGCGGTCTCCCCACTTGAGCTCGATGTCGAGACCGACCTCGAAGGACTGGCCCAGAGACTCGGGGTTGATGTCGGCGGTGTAGCCCAGGATGACGCCCTCGGCCTCGAGTCGCTGGACGCGGCGCAGGCAGGGACCGGCGGTGAGTCCGACCTTCTGGGCCAACGCCGCGTTGGAGATTCGTCCGTCTTCCCGCAGCGCAGAAATGATTGCGCGATCCACACCGTCCATCGTCTGATTCTTGCACCAGATTCGGCTCTTCGGCGGTTGGAGCACCAAAATTCCCACATTGTGGAAGCGGCCCGCTGGGGCGTCATGACGCCGGAGCAGCCTCTTGGTACTCCCGTTTCATCACAGACGGATCACTCACATGTTATTCACAGAAACGTTGATAACGGCCAGGTAACGAAGCTTTTTCCGCGTGATTCCGCGATTCTTGAGCGGCGGAGGTCACCCAGACCCCGGTTGACGCAATCAAATCGAGACCTTTTACTGGTTAACGGACATCTTCTGTGATGCAGCTGTGACGACTGGGCCTCCGTTCCCAGGCCCACCACACGGCATCAGGAAGCACCGGAGTCGGCTGCCCACCACCGTCCATGCCGACTCGGGTGAAACTTGACCGCTACACATCATGAAGGCGGACGGTGACACTAGGACGGCCCGGGAGGGTCACGAGTGCAGGGACTTCGGGACTCAACTCTCATGCAGACCAAGCAGACTTTCAAGAAGGTTCTCGGCGGCTCACTCGCTGCTGCCACGCTGGCCGGCGCAGCCGTCGTCGCTCAGGCTCCGGCCGCAAGCGCCTCGAGCCAGTGGGACCAGCTCGCACAGTGCGAGTCCGGCGGCAACTGGTCGATCAACACCGGCAACGGCTACTACGGCGGCGTGCAGTTCTCCCAGCAGTCCTGGCAGGCAGTGGGCGGCTCCGGTCTCCCCAGCAATGCCAGCAAGTCCGAGCAGATCAGCCGCGCACACGCACTCTGGGAGATCCAGGGCTGGGGCGCATGGCCTTCCTGCTCCGCACAGCTCGGCCTCTCCGGCAACCCGGGCGGCGGCGGCAACACTGCTCCCGCACAGTCCGCGCCGGCACCGCAGCAGTCCGCTCCCGAGCCCGCACCGGCCCCAGAGCCCGCTCCCGAGCCCGCACCGGCCCCAGAGCCCGCGCCCGCTCCTGAGCCCGCACCGGCCCCAGAGCCCGCTCCTGAGCCCGCGCCCGCACCGGCTCCTGCTCCCGAGCCCGCACCGGCTCCTGCTCCCGAGCCCGTGCAGCAGGCTCCAGTGCAGCAGGCACCGCAGGCTGAGGTTCAGACCTCGGGCGAGACCTACACCGTGCAGGCCGGCGACTCGCTGTCCAGCATCGCCAACGCTCTCGGCCTGGACTGGAAAGACATCTGGCACGCCAACACTGACACCGTCCAGGATCCGAACCTGATCTTCGTCGGCGATCAGCTGAAGCTGCCCGCAGCCGGCTGATTGAACTTTGTGCCACACGGCACACCACTAGGGGGCGTCAGCGCATAGCTGACGCCCCCTAGCTGTCTGTCCACTGAAGTGAGGAGCCCTGTGCGGCCACGTCTGCGACCCGCCCGTCTGTCCCCCCTGCTGGTCACCGCAGCCGTGAGCGCCCTCGCGCTCGGATGCTCGGTGCCCCCTAAGGCGGGGACCGAAGCAGAGGACTCCTCCCCCACCGGTCAGCCGCTCGCCGGTCCGACGCAGGCGCTCCCGGCGGACCGTCCCACCATCGGGCTGAATCCCGACTGGGGCGTTGAGACGCTGGAGCAGTTCGCGACCACCACAGGAGTCTCTCCCGGCGCCGCAGTGTCCTTCATCCACATGCCGTTCTCCGCGACCGATGCCGAGAACGTCCGGGGCGCGGCCGACCAGGTCGCCGGAATGGGCGGGGTGCTCATGCTCACGCTGGAACCGCATGAGGGACTCGAGGCCGTCACCGAAGAGTCGATCACCGAGCTGATCGATATCCTCGTGGAGGTCAATGACGCCGAGGTGCCGGTCCTGCTGCGCTTCGCCCACGAGATGAACGGCTCCTGGTACCCCTGGGGCATGCAGCCGGAGGCCTATATCGAGGCCTTCCGCGAGGTCGCCGCCGCGGTGCGCGAGCGGACCACCGGCACCGAGATGATCTGGGCGCCGAACTACGGGGGCGGATACCCCTTCGTCGGCGGCCAGTACGCTCCCGACCCGGGCACCACCGACTTCGAGCTGCTGGACACCGACGGCGACGGCGAACTGACCCAGCGCGATGATCCCTACGAGCCCTTCTACCCCGGCGACGACGTCGTCGACTGGGTCGGAATGTCGCTCTATCACTGGGGAGACTCGCATCCCTGGGGCAGCAACGACCTCCCCGAACCCGCGAAGTTCGCCGAGCAGCTCCGTGGGACCTACTCCGGACTCGCCGGCGATGAGAGCATGCTCCCGGACTTCTACGAGGTCTATTCCGCGGACCGCGACAAGCCGCTGGCCATTCCCGAGACCGCCGCGTTCGTCACCGCAGACGCAGACCCCGAGCTGGCCCTGGAGATCAAACGGCAGTGGTGGCAGCAGATCTTCACCGAGGATCTGCGCTCGGAGTTCCCCCAGCTGCGTCTGATCAACTGGTTCAACTGGGACAAGGACGAGCCGGAGGTCGACGGCCTGGTGCGCTGGTCGGTCAGCACCGATCAGGACATCGCCCACGCCTTCCGCAGCGATCTTCCTGACTGGGTCGCCGAAGCCCAGGACGTGAACCGGACCGGGTGAGTCGGGCCACGGAGGTCACCTCAAGAATGGAGCCTCTGCGCAGCGCCTCCGCCGCGGATGACCATGATCGGCGGGCGCGAGGCGAGGATTCACCCTCCGCGGGTGATGTGCCGCACCTCACCCAGACGTAGAATGTAATCGCCGCGGGCCGTCGCACTGCAGGTGCAGGTGCAGGTTCGAAGCTACCGTCTTCATCGGCTGGGTCGCGGTCGAACGGTCACGGTGGGTCGGCCCGTCGTGGTGTTCAGGTCCGCCCTGAGTGCAAGGAGACGAGATGTGTCGCTGGCTGGCGTATTCAGGTTCCCCCGTACGGTTGGATGACCTGCTTTATAAACCCACCAATTCCCTGGTCATGCAGAGCAAACACTCGCGCCTGGGAGCCGAGACCACCAACGGCGACGGGTTCGGGGTTGGCTGGTACGGCACTGGACCGATTCCGGGGGTCTTCCGCAGCACGGAGCCGGCCTGGCACGACCGCAACCTGCGTGAGCTCGCGGCACTGGCCTCCGCCGGCCACGTGTTCGCACACATCCGTGCCACGACCGGCACGGCCGTCCAACAGACGAATTGCCACCCGTTCCGCCACGATCGGTGGCTGTGGATGCACAATGGGCTGCTCACCGACTTCCTGACGATGAAGCGTGATCTGGCCATGGCAGTGGAGCCCAGCCTTTATCCCGAGATCGAAGGCTCAACCGACTCCGAGCTGTTCTTCTATCTCGCACTGACCTTCGGGCTGGAACGGGACCCACGCGCGGCAGTCGCCGCAGCAGTCGGGTTCATCGAGGACGTCGGACGCCGCCACGGGGTCGAGCATCCCGTCCAGATGACGGTCGCCACCACCGACGGCGACACGACCTGGGCCTTTCGCTACTCCAGCGAGGGCAGCTCGCGGTCGCTCTTCCACAGCAACGACGTCGCGACGCTCCGCGCTCAGTACCCGGACCACCCGATGCTCCAGGGACTCTCCGACGACACCCGGCTGGTGGTCTCGGAACCGCTGGGGGACCTCCGGGGCGCATGGCAGGAAGTACCGGACGCGACATGCGTCGTCGTCCGTGGCGGCGAGGTGGAGCTGCACCCTTTTGCGCCCTCTGCGCCGAGCGCCGCGGGCCGCCAAGACCGCGTCTCCACCGCCTGAACCCGGGATGATGTATGGACCGCCCAAGCGTCCACGACGGGGCGCCCACGCGTTTCCGCTTCATTCGGAGGCACGTCATGTCCGGGGCCTTCCAACGCGTCATCGGTGTCGTCCTGCTGCTCGGTGCGGGGGCCCTGAGTCTCCCGGTGGCGGCATCGTTCCTGGACGGCCCGGGGACCGAGAATTGGATCCTCTCGGTGCACGCTGGTGTCATGGCAGTCGTCGGTGCGGTATGTGGGTCTGCCCTGCCAGCCCTGGCGCCGACTGGCGCCTCCACAACTCTAAGAGCCCTGATCGGTGCCGGGTGGGGCCTGCTCGCCGGCATGGTCGGTGTACTCGTCTTCTGGTTCCTGCTCAGTGGGTTCGGGGGCGCCTGACCATTGCCTCACGCTTCGAGGACGCCAACACCCAGTGAAGCTCACGCGACCCGGTTCATGATGACGAAGGAGTCTTCAATGTCCGAAGCATCAAGCACTGCCCATGAGTTGATGGACCTGCCGGTCGGCTTCGAGCGCTTCCATCGCCGCCGCTACATCAACTACCAGCTCAACCGAGCCCATGCCCTGGGCTTCGCCGACCGCGAGGAGCTGCTCGCCGCAGCCTCCAGAGTGCGCTCGGCAGCCGACTGCGTCGTCGTGTTCGAGGCCCTGTCGAGGCAGGCGGCCGCAGAAGGCCGGGCCGTGCATGCCACGGGATATATGCGGATCGCCGAGTTCTTCACTCCACCTCGCTCGGCGGAGAAGGCAGAGCGCTACCGCCGGTACCGACGCCTCTTCGACGACCTGGTCGCGGGTGGGGGTGTGGTGCGCCACGACGTCCCCTTCGCCGGCGCCTCCCTGCCGGCGTACCTGCTGCCGACGACCCGATCACCCGCTGCGGCCACGGTCCTGGTGCACGGCGGGTTCGACTCGGTGATCGAGGAGTTCTATCCCGTATGGCAGCGCATCGCCGCGGCCGGATTCGACGTCGTCGCCTTCGAAGGTCCGGGACAGGGCGGCGCCCGGACCTTGAGCGGACTGACCTTCGATCATGACTGGGAGAAGCCGGTCAGCGCGGTGCTGGACCATTTCCAGCTCGAGCGGGCGGCGCTGGTCGGCATCTCGATGGGTGGGTACTGGGCCCTTCGTGCCGCAGGACGCGAGCCGCGCATCGACCGGGTCGTCTCCTGGCCGCCGGTGTACGACTTGCTGTACCGGGTGCCCGCTCCGCTGCGCGGTCCACTCCGCACGATGGTGGGGCACCGGCGGTTCATGCGATGGAGTGTGCGCACCCGAGCTCGGCTGGCGCCGACGCTGCGCGCCGTGGTCGAACAGACCCTGTACCTGCTCGACAGCGACGACCCTGTGGATGTGGTCGACTGGTTCATGGGGATGAACGCCGAGCACCTGGGCAGCGACCGAGTGACTCAGGACGTGCTGTTGATGTGCGGCGAGCATGACGCCTTCCAGCCGCCGTCGTTGACGAGGGCACAGGCTCAGGCGCTGACAGCGGCTCGCACCGTCACGGTGCGCATGTTCACCGAGGCGGAGCGGGCCGACCAGCACTGCCAGATGGGCAACCTCGACCTGGCCTGCCGGGTCCTGAGCGCGTGGCTGCAGGACCCTGGGCAGGTCCGCCCCCAAGATCACCCGGGGTGATGGTCTCCAGCATGGGAGTTGGCGCCTGATATGGCTCGCAGCAGGTTCATGAATCTCTCTATGCCGGTGCGTTCAACTGCCACGGGTCGGGAGCGTGTGGCGGTAGAGAAAGTCCGCGATCACGCCCGCGATCTCGGGGGCGTGAGTCAAGACGAGCGAGTGATCGGCCCCGGCCAGCAGGACGTCCTCGGCGTGGGGGAACCACGTGAGGATCAGCGCGCGGACTTCAGTGAACCAGGGTCCGCTTTCGCGGCCGCCGATGTGCAGCACCGGGCAGTCGATGTGCCGGGCGTCCTCGGCGTCGAAGCGCCAGGACAACAACGCCGGCACGTCAGTGTCGAAGAACGTCCTGGCATCGGCCTGCATCTGGGTGACCGCTCCGGGAAGCATCTGCTCGATCTCCGTTCGCCACTCGGGCCCGATCATCCTGGTCATGAAGTCGCCGAGCGCCGCGTCAGGCCCTCGCACCCGTCTGATGTCCTGGGGTCAGGCGTTCGCTGACCGAAACGAACCGGCGCTTGTCACATGCACCGGGGGAGGTTCGATCAGGGTCAGTGTCCGAACGTGCTCGGTAGTGTCGTGGGCAAGCTGCATCGCGACGCCCCCGCTGTAGGAATAGCCGACGATGTGCACCGGCCCCAGCTGCAGCGCGTCGTTCAGGCGCCGGCAGTCCGCGGCATCCCGGGGCATCGACCCCGGTCCTCGGACCGGGTGGCTGCCCGCGTACCCGCGCCGGTGATAGACGATGACTCGGTACACCCCAAGCTCAGCAAGGTGCCTGGCCAGCGGCGCCAGTTCATCGGCGGTCAGAGCTGTTTGCACCAGCACGACCGGATCCCCCGACCCCACGTCGTTGACTTCGAGCTCGATACCGTCGACCTCAACGAGCTTCATATCCTCAGTCTATTTCGCCACGCACTCTCGAGGCTCACCTCACCAGCTTCATCCGAAATCTCAGTGCAGAGGGGCGGCACCTGGGGCCTTGAGGCGGCTGGTGAGTCACAATGGCACAGGTAGGACCGTTGTCCAACGAGACGCGGCCCAGAAGGGATGTCCCATGACTCGCTCCAACCCTCCCGTGGATGAAGCTGACGAGAACGATCTCGAGATCGAGGAGCCCAAGAAGTGGGCTGCCGGAATGCAAGGTGTTTATCACTCGATGCAGCCGGCGCTCAAGCACATGGGAATCGAGCGCAGTGCGCGCACGCTGCTCTCCATGAATCAGAAACAGGGATTCGACTGCATGAGCTGCGCATGGCCGGACCCTGCCGATCACCGGAGCACGTTCGAGTACTGCGAGAACGGGGCCAAAGCCGTCACTTGGGAAGCCACACCGGTCACGGTGGCCTCAGACTTTTGGGCCGAACACCCGATCAGCGAGCTGCGGGGCCGCTCCGAGTACTGGCTCGGGATGCAGGGCCGACTCACAGAGCCCGTCTACAAGGCTGCGGGTGATGCACACTATCGACCCATCGACTGGGACACGGCCATCAAGATAGTGTCCGAAAAACTCAAAGGACTCTCTTCCCCTGATGAAGCTGCCTTCTATACCAGCGGCCGTGCCTCGAACGAAGCGGCGTTCATCTACCAGTTGTTCATCCGCGGATTCGGCACCAACAACATGCCCGACTGCTCGAACATGTGCCACGAATCATCCGGCGTGGCAATGGGTGAGACCATCGGCGTCGGCAAGGCGACGGTCGCGTACGACGATTTCCTCACCTGCGATCTGATGATCCTGATAGGTCAGAACCCTGGGACCAACCATCCGCGCATGCTCAGCGCGATGGAGAAGCAGAAGGAGAACGGCGGTCAGATCGTCGCGGTCAACCCCCTGCCCGAGGCAGGCCTGCGCCGGTTCAAGAACCCACAGAAGCCCAAGGGCATCATCGGACGAGGCACCGATCTGGCTGATCAGTTCCTGAAGATCCGAGCAGGCGGCGACATGGCGCTGCTGCAGGCTCTCTCCAAGCGGGTGCTCGAGGCTGAGGACAAAAGCCCTGGCCGCGTGCTCGACCACGAATTCATCGCACAACACTGTGAGGGTCTCAGCGCGCTGCGTGAACACCTGTCACACCTGGAGGAGCAGACCGTGCTGGAAGCGACGGGGCTGCGTTCCGAAGAGATCGATGAACTGGCCGACCGCTACATCAATGCCGACTCGGTGATCATCACCTGGGCGATGGGCGTCACCCAGCAGAAGAACGGTGTCGGGACGATCAAGGAGATCATCAATCTGCTCCTCCTGCGTGGAAACTTCGGCCGACCAGGAGCTGGTGCGTCACCGATTCGCGGCCATTCCAACGTCCAGGGTGACCGCACCATGGGAATCTGGGAACAGATGCCGACATCCTTCCTCGATAGCCTCGCGAAGGAATTCTCGTTCGAACCTCCACGCGAGCACGGGGTCGACTCGGTCGCTGCAGTGCGAGGAATGCGGGACGGCGACATCAGATTCTTCCTCTCCCTTGGCGGCAATTTTGCGGCCGCGATGTCTGACACCGCGGCAACCGAGGCAGCGATGCAGAACCTCGAGATGAACGTGCAGATCTCCACGAAACTGAATCGATCCCACACCATGGTGGGTCAGGAAGCACTCATACTGCCGACGCTGGGCCGCACCGAGATCGATGTGCAGGCGTCCGGTCCGCAGTTCGTCTCCGTGGAAGACACCGTCAGCGCGGTCCATTCCTCCGAAGGCCGGGTCGAACCCGTGGCGCCGAACCTGCTTTCCGAGATCGCCATCGTCAGCCGCATAGCCCACGCGACCCTCGGGAGCCAGATCGCAGCTGACTGGCAGGGATTCGAAGATGATTACGATCTCATCCGTGATCACATCTCCCATGTGGTGCCGGGCTGCGAGCACTACAATCGGCGCATCCGGGAGAAGGACGGCTTCCTGCTGGCGAACGGGCCGCGGGACTCCCGCACGTTCAACACGCCAAGTGGCAAAGCGATGATCACCGTGAATGAGCTGGATCCGATGGACTGCCCGCCCGGTCGACTGATTCTTCAGACCATGCGCTCACATGACCAGTTCAACACCACCATCTACGGCTACAACGACCGGTATCGGGGGATCAAGAAGGGACGGCACGTAATCCTCGTGAACCCTGAGGACCTGGCTCTGCTCGGCTTCACTGCTGGTGACTTGGTGGATGTGCACGGCGAGTACCGGGACGGCAAAGACAGGGTGCTGAGGAAATTCCGTGCCGTGTCCTACCCCACGGCTCGTGGCTGCGCCGCGGTCTACTACCCGGAGGGCAACGTGCTGGTGCCGCTCGATGACACCGTCCAGGGCAGCAATACTCCGGTGTCGAAAGGCGTGATCATCCGGTTGGAGCGCGCGGCCGAGGGTCCCGCCGGCGGCAGCAGCGAGGAGAACAAGCAGGAGAACATGCCTGAAACAGTCTGACCGCTGAACTGCAGTCCACGGCCCGGGCCCTTCCCGGTACTGTCAGCCTCGCCGTGGGTGACCAACCCTCACCCACTCTGGGCAGATGGGTGTTCCGCACCTTTCACCTGGGTGAGCGCCCCCGCTGGCTCTTCGAACAGCTTCTGCCGTCGCAGGGGCACTCACCCATTCACCTCAGGCGGAGGCTACTTCTGATTCGCTGCACTGGGTGCACCGATGCCTGGGTCGATCTGCACGGGACCCGACGCGGACGGACGAACGTCGAAGTCGAAGATCGCGGTCGGCAGATAGACCGTGGAACATGAGTTCGGAATATCGACGACGCCCGAGAGTCGCCCTTCGATCGGCGCCGCGCCGAGCAGCAGATACGCCTGCTCCGGGCTGTAGCCGAACTTCGTCAGGTAGTCGATGGCGTGCAGACATGCGCGCTGGTAGGACAGGTGGGAGTCGAGATACCGCTGTTCACCGTCGAGAGTCACGGAGGTGCCTGAAAACGCCAGCCACTCGCTGTATTGCGGATCGACGTTGCCGGGCATGAAGATCGCGTTCTCTGTGACGCCGTAGGTCTCCATACCGCCCTTGATCACATCGACCCGCAGATCTATGAAGCCGCCCATCTCGATGGCCCCGCAGAACGTGATCTCACCGTCTCCCTGCGAGAAGTGCAGGTCCCCGAGAGAGAGATTGGCGCCGTCGACGAACACCGGATAGAAGACTCGACTCCCCTTGGTGAGGTTCTTGATGTCCTGATTTCCCCCATTCTCACGAGGTGGAGCTGTACGGGCCGCCTCAGAGCCGACTCTGTCCCACTCGCCGTGGTCAAGACCTCCGAGGACCGCATGCTCAGACTCAGGGGGAAGCGCGAGTGGAGGCACCCGGTCTGGATCTGTCCCGATCAGGGCCCCCTCACGAGCATTCCACTTCGCGAGCAGCTCCGCGGAGGGCGCGGTGCCCATGAGTCCTGGATGGATGATGCCGGTGAAGGAGACGCCTGGGACGTGCCGCGACGTCGCAGTCTGTCCCGAGAAATCCCACACTGCCTTATAGGCGTCGGGGAACTGCTCGGTGAGGAATCCACCCCCGTTGTTCCTTGAGAAGATGCCGGTGTATCCCCAGCCCTGTCCGGCGAGCGGACCCTCGTCTTCCTGCGGGATCGGACCGACGTCCAGAATGTCCACGATGAGCAGGTCCCCGGGCTTGACCCCCTCGACGTGGAACGGTCCGCTCAACACGTGGACCGTGAGCAACGGGGCATTGAGGATGTCCTCCGCGGAATCGTTGTTCTCGATGGCACCGTCGAACCATTCTCGGCAGTCCACACGGAAACTTTCGCCGGGCTTCACCGTCGCCACGGGTGGAATCTCGGGGTGCCAGCGATTGTGGCCCAGCTTCTCCTGGTCGCCGAACTTCTTGGAGGAATCCAATTTGAACAGGTTTTTTGGCATCTCTACTTCTCCTTCTGAATTCAACACTGCCTGTGGTCATGTCACATGGTGGGCAGAAGAACCTCCGTTCAGGTCCGCGGGAGCTTTGCGTGACGCGGGTCCCGAGTGATCGGAGCCGGCCGTCCGGCCTGACCGGGCAGCCTGGTCACAACGTCCGGCTCGTGTGCACTTCGCAGGGAACCCTCGACCGCTTTGAACGCCGGACTACCTGCTCGGGACAGGTTCACGGAGGTGACGAGCCGGACGGCCGATGCCTCGCAATACTGGCAGGGTCGATGCCGCGGAACTGCGTCCATCGAGTAGGAGGCGTCGAACCTGCAACCGTGCTCGCACTTGAAGCTGTAGATCGGCATATGACCTCACCATCCTGTTGCTGTCGGACACTCGAAAGGGCGTTTTTCAGGTCGAAGCATCCACCGTGCTGTTGTCGCGGGAGATGCCTGTTCTCTTTGGCGCGCCGAGGAGCCAGGCGAGAATGAACAGCCCCACTGCCAGTGCAGCGCCGACCAGGGCTGATCCATCGGTGTTCGGGTAGTTCTCTGTGAGCAGCAGGAATGACGGAACTGCCCCGGTAAAGATGCCGAGGAACACGGTGAACCAGCCGGTCCGACGCTGGATGCTGTCTCTGCCGAGGCCGAGCAGCACAAAGAACATGAACCAGAGCACTGCCCAGGAGAACCAGATGACCCCGAACAACGGGTCATCGATCAGAGTGAAGTGGAGGGTGCCGTAGACCGTGGCGCACGCCGCGACAAAGAGGGAGAACCAGCCCAGACCTTCACCGGGTGCACCGGTCAGGAGGTTCCACGCAACGTACAGGTAGGTGAAACCAAAGAGGAACAGCCCCGATGCGCCCAGTATGACCCCGGGGTCGCCATCAGACTGCGCGAGGATGATCGTCGGAAACACGACCTGCATTGCCCCGACAAACAAGTTCATGGCGGCGGCGGCTTTGCCAGGCACGACACCGAGCAACATCAGTCCATTGATGATCAACACCCCACCGACGTAGAGCAACCCCACACTACTCACGATCGCCTCCCCGCGACGCTGAGAAAAGCGGTTGATGGCAATAGTCTCTCCCCCGATCAGGCAATTTTCAAGAACTTTTCAGGCTCAGAGCAGAGGCCGAGGGGACCTCACATGTCGTCGACCGGTTCAAGGAACCGCGAGCGCCTCGAGCCCTTCCTCATCCAGGCTGAACACCACCGTGCCGTGCAGATCGGTGCAACAAACCGAGGCACCGAGACCCTCCAGGGTGCGGATGATCTCCGCGGAGGGGTGTCCGTAGGTGTTCTCCTCCCCCACCCCGATGAGCGCCACCGCTAGGCCGGGTCGCCTCCAGCAGCTGGGTGCCGCCATTGGCGGCCCCATGGTGGGCGACCTTGAGCAGATGAACCCTCCCGGGCACTCCCGCCGGGCGAAGCAACGACGCCGCCACGTCTTCTTCCGTGTCGCCCATCGCAAGCAGACGCAGCGGCTGACCCAGAGACCCGACTGTCTCTCAACGAGTCCCTCAACCGCCCCACCCCGGACATGGTGCGGCGTCTGGCTGAAATGGAGCTCTCGAGCTCAGATCGTGCGTGCCTGTGCGGCGCGATTTCTGCCTGGAGAATCCATACACTCACGGTCACAGAAGGACCGCAAGCTGCTCAATCACTGAGAATTTTCATGATCTCGCCGATCTCGAAGTCGCGCGATGAAGTACAAACTGACCCCGAGAACGATCAACGCTAGCGGGATGGCTCCGGGTTCGCTCTCTGTGTAAATCTGTACGGTCATGAGCGTTGCCCCGATCACAATCAGAAGTATCGGTGTCAGTTTCTTCATCGCTAACTTTCCGTGCGGTCTTGAATGCTGTGCCGCAACACCAGAGTTCAAGTGCTCTGCAATGTGGGTTGGGCCGAGCCATAAAGCTCGGTGACGCTCGGGTGAGTTCATTGGACGCGTGGTTTGGTCCAGGAATCACTGCCGACCGGTTTACCTCGTCATGTATAAGCCGGAGCCAGCTAAGGATCCGAGCCCAGCCAGCTCATCCAATCATCCGTTCCGATCAGCGCGGCACCTGAGCCGTGCGATTCACTTGACAATGACGCGACTGTACCAGTCACCTGCCAACCACGGATGGGAGGACCGGCGCACACTGGAAGTAGGGTCTGCCAGGCCCGTCTCAACTACACCAACCTGGCTTGCACTCCCCACGCGCTCTCCCCCGAGCTACTCGGAGGGGTCTTCCGCGTCCGAAGTCCGACCAGGTCGAGCCTCGGGATGTCGGCAATGTGAGCGACCCTTGGGCATCTCGATCCGGAAGGCTCCAAGGTCTCTGCACTGGAAGTCGCGAAACCTGTTCGTCCAACCCGGCCAGGGGGTCGCATGACCCGACCCAACACGGGAAAACTGGATACCCAACTCGTCGGAATCGCAGGAGGTGGGGAGGACAACCAGGATGCTTCACAAGCACGCCTGACACGCGCACAAGTCAAGGCAGCGCAACCGCGGTAAGCCCTTCTTCCCCGAGGCTGAAAACCACGGTGCCATGTAGATCGGTGCGGTAGACCGTAGCGCCGAGACCCTCCAGAGTGCCCAGGATTTCTTCCGAGGGATGTCCATAGCTGTTGTCCTCTCCGACTCCGATCAGCGCCGCGGCGGGACGGCTCGCCTCCAGCACCTGCGTACCCCCGTTGGCCGCTCCATGATGGGCGACTTTCAGCAGGTGAATCCCCGCAGGCGCCCCTATTCGGC
Source organism: Nesterenkonia maliinae (assembly GCF_051262655.1). Classification (NCBI taxonomy): domain Bacteria; kingdom Bacillati; phylum Actinomycetota; class Actinomycetes; order Micrococcales; family Micrococcaceae; genus Nesterenkonia; species Nesterenkonia maliinae. The sequence goes on from NZ_JBIMEY010000001.1 coordinate 538,949, forward strand.
GCAGCAACGACGCCGCCACCTCTTCTTCCAGATCTCCCAGAGTCAATAGGCGCAGGGGCTGAGCTGCTGAGCCCACCACTCCGTCGGGCAGCTCCGGATCCGCGATCTCGAAGAGAGCCACCAGCGAGTTGTCATTGGCCTCAGCATGATGAGACTCCGCAGCCCACACCGTCATCCGCACACTGAGCTGCTCTGTGAACTCGAACGTCTCGCCAGCCTGGGGCCGATGCACAAGTACGCCCGGAGGCAGTTCCCTCACAGACTCGACCTCGGCTGCCACCTCCCATTTCGCGCTGCCGGCATGCAGGACCAGTTCCGGTGTGCGGTCCTCGATGACCCCGGCGGTGCCTCCGTAATGGTCGCGATGTTCATGGGTGAGCACCAGCGCCTCAACAGTGCTCACCCCGAGCGTCTCGAGGCACCGATCGGCCAGCAGCGGGTCCTCCCCCGTGTCCACGACCACACCGGCATCCTCCCGGGTGCGGATCACCAGCATGTCCCCCTGACCCACATCACACAGCGCCACCCGCCACTGATCCAGACCGCGCGAGGGCACCAGCGCCGCCACCGGAAGCACCAGCGCGAGCACCGCAGCCGCGGCCATCACCAGGAGAACCACCTGCCAACGCCGGAACCGATCCACAAGACCCCAAGCCAGCACCACGGCCGCGCAGACGTAGAGCACCACCAGGGCCCAGCCCAGCCAGCCCTCGGGCCACGGCGCGGTGGCCCGGGGAAGCCCGGCAGCGATCCTGCCGATCAGCCCGAGGCAGGCTGCGGCCCAACCGCAGCACCAGAGGATCGGCACCGCCAACCAGGGCAGAGTCGTGGAGATCACCGCCGCGAAGGTCCCCGGCACGGTGATGAACGGGACGAACGGCGCGGCCAGAACATTGGCCGGCACCGCATAGGTGCTCATCGCTGCCGAAAGCGGCAGCAAGACCGGTGTGACGAAGAGCTGGGCCGAGAACGCCAGGGCCAGCGGAGCCGCGAGCACCGCCGGCAGGAACCCCTCCAGCCGCTCCCGGATCCTGGTGCCGATCAGCACGATCCCCGCCGTGGCGGCGGCGCTGAGCTGGAACGCCGGTTCAATCGCGTAGTACGGATCGAAGACCAGCAGCCCGAGCACACAGACGCAGAGCAGCGAGAACGCTGCCCGGCCGCGACCGGCGAAGAGCGACACTGCGGCGATGCTGCCCATCACCCCGGCGCGGATGACACTGGGCTCCGGGTGCACCAGCAGCACGAAGAGCACCAGACCGATCAGCGCGACCGGAACCGTCATCCAGCGCGGAGCCCGCACCAGCCGGAGCAGCCCCATCAGCGCACCCATGACCAGGGCGCAATTGGCGCCGCTCACCGCGGTCAGGTGGCTCAGGCCCGCGGTGCGCATCGCTTCGCTGAGCTCCTCATCCTGGTGCGTGCGGTCCCCTAGGATCAGCCCCGGCAGCAGTGCGGGGGCGTCGCCCAACGCATGGGAGGAAGCCGCCGCGGTGGCGGAGCGCAGTCCGTTGAAGATCTCGGTGAACTCGGCGCGACCGTCGGCAGGAAGCGGCTCCAGCGGTTTTCCGAAGGGAAAGAGCACCGCAGTCTCCCGCTGGCCCGGGTCCGTCGGATTGGGCCGCACCAGTCCTTGATAGCGCTGACCCGTGATGAGGGGCAGGTCCTCGGCGGCGGCCCTCCCGCCGGAGTCTGCGGCACCTGCGGGGTCTGCGGCACCTGCGGGGTCTGCAGCGTCGGCACCGCCAGCCTGCGCTGCAGCGTCCTGGATGATCACCACAGGGGCGTCCACAACCACAGGGGGCTGCTCCCCCGACAGGGTGGCCGTCTCCACCAACGCCCGGGCCATGATTCGGGCCTCACCGCCGAATCCCGGGGCTGCCAGCAGCTCCGGCTGGCCCGAGATCCGCAGTGTCACCGTGACCGGGGCGTCCCCCTGCACCGCCTGCTCCCACCCACTCTGCACATGCGCCCGGGCCTCCGTCCCCGCCTGGAGTGCGACGACCCCGGTCAGAACGCAGCAGAGCAGCGCATGCAACGTCACCGGATGGGACACCAGCCGGTTGAACAGCCCGACACTCACGCTCAGCAGCGCGCCCGTGCACAGCAAGATCCAACCCAGCTGAAGAGCCGGCTCCCAGGGCAGATGCACCGCCACCAGCGCCGCGGCCCAGGATGCCAAGGCGGCCGGAAGCAGCCGCAGATCGAGCGGCTTGCTGGCTGTCACCAGGTCACCAGGCCCTCCACGTCGGCCAAGATCACCGGCCCGATCCCACTGACCCCGGCAAGCTCCTCCAACGATCCGAAGGGGCCGTTGGCCTCGCGATAGCTGATGATCCGCTCCGAGAGTGCGGGACCGATCCCGGGCAGCTCATCCAGCGTCGCGGCATCGGCGGTGTTGAGATTGATCAACGCCCCGGTCCCTGGTGCCGCCTCCTCCCCTGGCGCCGCACCCGACCCCGAACCGGACTCCGCCTCTGCCCCCGGTGGGCCGGCCGCCTCCTGCCCGGCCGCCGGAGGTCCGATCCCAGTCTCGAGCTCCTCCGGCGTCGGCACCCAGATCAGCGTGCCGTCCAGGACCGGAGCCGCGAGATTCAGCCCCCCGGGATCTGCCGCGGAGGTCATCCCACCGGCGGCCTGGATCGCCTCATGCACCCGTGCCCCGGAGGGCAGCTCCACCACCCCCGGATCCGCGACGGCGCCGCCCACGTGGACCACGACAGGACTCGGTTCCTGCACGCCCGGCGTCCCCTCGGCGGTGCCCGGCGACTGACTCCCTCCACCGGGTTCTCCCCCACCATCTTGTTCTTCCCCACCACCTGGTTCTTCCCCACCACCTGGTTCTTCCCCAGCGCCTGGGATTCCGGGGGCCTGGGAAGCATTCGGGGGTGACGCCCCCGACGAACCCGATGACTCCTCGGTCTCCGCCGAGGCAGCTCCAGGGTGCCCAGCGCCCTGCAGCGACGGAGGGTCCGGGACAGGGACTCCCGCAGGGCCCGAGTTGCTGAGCCAGGAGACCGCCAGCCAGGTCAGCAGCGCGATGACGAGGACCACCACTCCGGCGAGTTTCAACCGGATCCGCGCTGGGGCGGAGTGCTCGAGTTCCCGTTCCGCGCGCAGCCGTTCGCGCCGCGTCAGCTGATCCTCGGCCCAGGCTTCCATGGGGCGAGGCTAGTGCGCCGGTCGGCGCAGCTGCGCGAAAGGGGGCCGGGCTGTGCGCAGACCGCTGCGGCGCCGTCGTCGGACCGGCGTTGGGGAAAACCTGTCCGAGTGAACAGCTCCGGGTGGGGCGTCAGGAAGGGTGGAGTCTCAGGGATCGGCAGGGAGGGCGGGGTTCAGTGACACCGCGAGGGCGCCGAGGCCCAGATGCGCGCCCAGGACGGGGGGAAGATCCACCACCGGCACCGGGGAGGCGGAGAGCGGAGTCAGCGCCTCGGCGAGCTCCAGGGCCTGGGCGGGGTTGCCGAACCCGTGCACCGCGAGCCGCGGAGCGTCCATCGCGTGCGCCTGCTGCGCCACCCGTGCCTGGAGCCGTTCCAGCGCGCGCGGCATGGTGCGGGGTCGCTCCACGGGCTGGATCTCGCCGTCGACGAGCTGCAGCAGCGGCTTGACCCAGAGCAGCCCACCGATCAGCGTGGACATCGCGTTGATCCGGCCGCCGCGGCGCAGCTGATCGAGGTTGGGCAGCACGAACACTGATTCTGCGGCGTGGGCGCTGCGTGTGGCGGCCTCGGCCACCGCCTCCAAGGTGCCGCCGAGCTGGGCGGTGATCGCCGCGTCGATCACGGCGTGTCCGAGTCCCAGGCCGGCCTGGCGGGAGTCGACGACGGTCACCGGGAAGTCCAGCTGGCCCGCGGCCAACCGGGCAGCCTCCACGGTGCCGGAGAGCTTCGCGGAGAGGTGGATGGACACCACTCCGGCGTATCCCTGATCCTGCAGCGCCTGATAGGAGTTCAGCAGCCGCCCCGGAGACGGGCGTGAGGTCCGCACCGGATCCCCCTGCGCCAGTGCCAGCGGCAGGTCCCGGTCAAGCTCTTCGCTGGTCTCCGGATAGATCTGCTCTCCGATCATCACCGGGAGCGGCACCGAGATGATGTTCGCCCCTACAGGACCCAGCAGCACCTCCTGGGTGCCGCGGTCCACCGGAAGCGAGCAGGAGGAATCGGTGACGACCGCGATGCGTCCCTTCTTGCGGCGCAGATTGGGCTTGCGCCCCGGCGCTGCGGCCCGCCGCGCCAGCAGGTCGGCCTCGATGGCGCCGCGCCATCGGACCAGACTCTGCTGGCTGCGTTCCGCAGGCCGGGGGTTCATCAGCCCGTCACGACATTGACCAGCTTCGGTGCGCGCACGATGACCTTGCGCACCCCGCCGCCTTCGGCGATGTAGCGCTGGATCCGTGGCAGCGCGAGCGCCTGTGCCTCGAGCTCGGCCTCGGTGATGTCCGCGGCGACCTCGAGCTTGTCGCGCAGCTTGCCCTTCACCTGGACCACCGCGGTGACGGTGTCCTGGACCAACAGTGATTCATCCACGGCCGGCCAGGCTGAGTTCGCCACCGAGGGCTCGTGGCCGAGCATCGCCCACATGTCCTCCGCGGTGTAGGGCGCGACCAGGGAGAGGATCTGCGCGGTGACCTCCGCAGCCTCGCGCACTGCCGGATCGGCAGCGCCGGCGCCGGAGTCGATCTCCTTGCGGGCGGCGTTGACAAGCTCCATGGTGCGGGCGATCACGACGTTGAACTTCTTGTCCTCGACCAGCTGGGCCGCGTCCTGGATCGTCCGGTGGGTGACCGCGCGCAGCGCCTGGGCCCCATTCACAGGATCAATGCCGGCATCGGAGCTGACATCCTGTGCAAGTCGCCAGGCGCGGGCCAGGAACTTCGCCGAACCCGAGGGCGAGACGTCGGCCCAGTCCACGTCGTCCTCCGGTGGGGAGGCGAAGACCATGGTCAGCCGGACCGCGTCGACCCCGTAGATGTCGAGCTGCTCGCCGAGGTTCACCCCGTTGCCCAAGGACTTCGACATGGCCTTGCCCCCGTTGAGGACCTGACCCTGGTTCAGCAGCGCCTTGAACGGCTCGGTGAAGTTCACCAGGCCCAGGTCGAAGAGCACCTTGGTGAAGAACCGGGAGTAGAGCAGGTGCAGGATGGCGTGCTCGACGCCGCCCACGTACTGGTCCACCGGCAGCCATTTGTTGATCTCTTCGCTGGGGAAGATCTCTGCGTCGTTGTTGGGGTCGATATAGCGCAGGTAGTACCAGGAGGAGTCCACGAAGGTGTCCATGGTGTCGGTGTCCCGGGTGGCGGCGCCCCCGCAGGACGGGCACTCCACGTTGACCCAGTCGGTTGCTCCGGCCAGAGGGGACTTGCCCTTGGGCGCGAGCTGCTCGCCGCGCATCCCGGTGGGCAGCTTCACCGGCAGCTGGTCCTCAGGCACCGGGACCTCGCCGCAGTCGGCGCAGTGGATGATCGGGATCGGAGCGCCCCAGAAGCGCTGCCGGGAGAGCAGCCAGTCGCGCAGCCGGTAGTTGACCTTCGCCTCGCCCACGGTCTTCTCCGCGAGCACCTCGATGGCGCGCGCGATCGCGGCGTCCTTGCTCAGCCCTTCCCAGGCCGGGGAGTTGATCGCGTTGCCCTCACCGGCGGTGGCGACGCCGGTCTCGGCCGGGTCCTCTTCGCCGGTGTCGACCACCACACGGACCTTGAGGCCCATGGTGCGGGCGAATTCCAGGTCGCGCTGGTCGTGGGCGGGCACGCCCATGACCGCGCCGGTGCCGTAGTCCGCGAGCACGTAGTCCGAGGCCCACAGCGGGAGCTCCTCGCCGGTGACCGGGTGGATCGCATGGCGCCCCAGGAAGACGCCTGTGCGGTCCCGCTCGGCGGACTGCCGCTCGATGTCGGAGACGCTGCCCAGGGCGGCCCGGTAGGCCTCCAGCTCGGCGCGCTTCTCCTCGGTGACCAGCTCCATCGCCAGGTCCGCGTCGGCGGCGACCACCATGAAGGTGACTCCGTAGAGCGTGTCGGGGCGAGTGGTGAAGACCTCGACCGGCGGGTGTTCGGGCGCGCCCTGTGCGGCGGGGATCTCGAAGCGCACCGAGGCGCCGGTGGAGCGGCCGATCCAGTTGCGCTGCATGGAGAGCACCCGGTCAGGCCAGTGCCCCTTGAGCTCCTCCATATCCTCGAGGAGCCGGTCGGCGTAGTCGGTGATCTTGAAGTACCACTGGTTCAGCGACTTCTTGATCACCGCGGTGCCGCAGCGTTCGCAGGCGCCGTCGACGACCTGCTCGTTGGCGAGCACGGTCTGGTCCTTCGGGCACCAGTTGACCGGTGAGTCTTTCTTATACGCCAGGCCCTTGTTGTAGAACTGCAGGAACAGCCACTGGGTCCAGCGGTAGTAGGACTCATCCGAGGTGTGCAGCCGGCGGGTCCAGTCGGTGCTGATCCCATAGCGCTTGAACGAGGCCGCCTGGGTCTCGATGTTGGCGTAGGTCCAGTCCGCGGGGTGGGCGTCGTTCTTGATCGCCGCGTTCTCCGCGGGCAGCCCGAAGGAGTCCCAGCCGATCGGGTGCAGCACGTTGTAGCCGCGCAGCCGGGCGTACCGGGCGGGGATGTCCCCGATGGCGAAGGCCTCGGCGTGACCCATGTGCAGGTCACCGGAGGGGTACGGGAACATGTCCAGCACGTACTTCTTCTCCCGGGTGTCCGCCGGATCCACCACGAAGGTGCCCTGTTCCTCCCAGAGGGGCAGCCAGCGGGCCTCCATCTCCTGGAAGGAGTACTGCTTCTTCTCACCCTGGGAGTCAGCCGCAGGGCTGCTGGGCGGAGTCGCAGGGGTATCGGCTGCAGCGGTTTCGCTCGCGTGGCTCACCTGGGGGGCACCTCGTCGTCGTCGGGTCGTATCTTGGACCCCGCCAGTCTAATTGAGTTCACCGGTAGGCTTGGCCAGTGAGCCGCACGTGGACCGAGCACCCCGCTCGAACAGGAATCAGACGAGACGTCCCGCTGGACTTCGCCGCCCCGGAGGCCTCGGGAGACTCCAGGACCGGCACCGGGCGGAGCACGCGGTTCACCGCTGGATCGGACACCCAGACCGACGACGACGGCGCAACCCGGCTGAGCACCACAGCGGCGGTCTGGCACTACCCCGCCCAGGCGCCGGCGCCCACCGCGGCCCCCTCGTCGCGGGGTCCGGCACGTCGGCTGCTGCTGATCCATGGCTTCCGCGGGGACCACCACGGGATGGCGCTGATCGTGGACGCGCTGCCGGAGTTCGAGGTCTTCGTCCCGGATCTCCCCGGCTTCGGCGCCACCCCGCCGCTGCAGCGCAGCTCTGCTCGCTCTGCCGGGCACGGTCCTGCGGAGCACACTCTGGCGACCTATGCGGCCAGCGTGGAGGCCCTGGCCGCGGCCTTGGAGCTGGGGCCGGCTGACGTGCTGGTGGGCCATTCCTTCGGGTCGATCGTGGTCGCGGCGCATGGCGCGCAGTCCGACTCAGGAGCCAGCGCCAGCGAGTCAAACGCCGCCGCCCAGACGCGGAAGCCGCGACGGTGGGCCGGGCTCGCGCTGTTCGCCCCGATCAGCAACGACATCTTCACCGGGAGCCTGCTGCCCGGGGCGGCCGCCGTGGACCTCTACTACCGATCCAGCCAGTGGCTGCCCGCCCGGTGGGCACAGGCGCTGCTGCGCTCTCCGCTGGCGCAGGCGGTCACCAACGCCTCGATGATCGTCACCCGTGTGCCGGAGCAGGTGGCGTACATCCGGGATCAGCACCGCCGGCATTTCAGCGGCTACGCCGATCCGCAGACCCTGCTGCAGGCCTACTGGGCCTCGAGTCGGCACACCGTCACCGAGTTCGCGCAGCAGCTCGATCTTCCGGTGCTGCTGGTGCCGGGGGCGAAGGACCAGCTGAGCACCCCGGAGGGACAGCGGCGACTGCACCGGATGCTCCCGCAGGCGCACTCCGAGGTCCTGCGCGACACCGGACACCTGCTGCACTACGAGAAGCCGGCCCAGGCCGCCCGCGCGCTGCGGCGATTCGTCGCAACGCTGGACTGATCCACTATCAGAACTGCAGGCTCGCGATGTCGTCCATAGCGATCCGCAGGCCTCGGCCGCCGCGCGCGGCCCCCGGCGGCGCCGCGCTGTGGGTGCGCCGGATCCGGCGGATCTCCGTGACCACGGCCGCGGCCTCGGCGTAGCCGAAGAACAACAGGTAGCGGTGCCGTCCGTCGTCCAGCGCGGCCGGTCCGATCCAGGCGCGGCCCTCCGGCAGCTGCACCTGGGCGAGGAAGGCCTCGGCCTCGGCGGGGTCACCGGTGAGGCTTAGCATGCGTTGGGCCGGCGGCAGTCCCAGCTCCAGCCGGTTGTAGAGCTCAAGGCGGGCATAGCCCACCGGATCCCAGCGCACCATGGTGGCGGTGAGCTCCTCGGCGTCGGCGGTGATGACCACGGTGCCGCCCTCGTCCTTGTGCGGACGCACCAGGGAGGCGGCACGGAACCAGCGGGAGAGCACCTGGCGCGGCACGTCCAGGCCCTCCCGGCTGAGCTGGGTGTCTCCATCGAGCAGCAGCGCCGCGGCATACCCGGTCTCCGCCACCGGCTCGACCCCGGGAGTGCTGACCACCAGGGCCGGCTCCTGGCCCACCTCGGGGATCGGGTGATCCGATGTCGAGGAGATCACCGGGGTGTTCGGGAACGCGCGACCGAGCTCCTGGGCGGTGCGGTCGGCGCCGCGGGTACCGGCCCGGAAGGTGGTCGAGCCGCATTCGGCGCAGCGGTGATTGCGGTGGTGCAGCCCGCACCAGCGGCACTTCAGCGTCCGGGACTGACCATGGTGGGCCGGCAGGCTCAACGGTCCGTGACACTGCGGGCACTGCTGGCGGCTCCGGCAGCGCTCACAGAGCACCGCCGGGATGAACCCGCTGCGCGCGACCTGGATCAACACCGGTCCGTGCTGCAGCCCGTCCCGGGCAGCCTTGTACGCCGCCGCGGGAAGTCGGGCCTGTCGGAACGCGGGTTCGCGCTCCTGCTCATAGGAGTCTGCGGTGGCGATCATCCGGGGAGCGGCGCGGCGGCGCTCCTCCCGCTCGGGTGCGGTCTCGGCGAGCCAGCCGCGCTCGACCAGCCGCTGCACCTCCAGGCTGCGGGAGGTGGAGAGCATCACCAGCTCTGCGCCGGTCTGCACCGTGCGCAGCAGCGCCACCTCCCGGACGTGGTGATACGGCGCTCGGGGGGCGGCATGGGTCTGCTCGCCGTCTTCGAAGACCATCAGCAGCCGCAGCCGCGCCACCGGGGCGAAGATCGCAGAGCGGGTCCCCACAGCGACCCGGGCCTGGCCGTAGCGCAGATCCAGGAAGGACCGGTAGCGCGCGGAGGGGCCCATCTCGGCGGTCAGCTGGACCGCGATCCCGCTGCCCAGGGTGCCGGTGAGGACCTGCATCAGCGTCTCCACGTCGCGCTGGTCGGGCACCACGACGACGGCGTCTCCCTCCCCTGCCAGGCACTCCTGCACCCGCTCCAGCACCTGATGGGTCCAGGACTGCGAGCCATAGGACTTCAAGGCGAGCGCGGCGCTGCGCCGACGGGGATTCTCGGGGTCGAGCTCGGCGGTGGGGGCCCGCAGACCGGCGTACTCCTTCTCCACCCGGGCGGCGCGCGGCGGGATCGCGGCGCGCAGCACATCGGCGGTGACCCCTGCGCCGCGTTCTGCGACCTGCTGGGCAAGGCTGAGGATGTCCTCGGAGAGCACCGGCAGGGCGGTCACGAGCTTCGTGATGAGGGAAAGCCGCGAGGCGGTGGAGGGCTCCTGCTTGCGACGCAGGACATAACCGGTCATCTCCCGCCCGGAGAACCGCAGCTTCACCCGGCACCCGGGCACGATCTTCTCAGCGAGATCGATCGGCACCACATAGTCGAAGGGGCGATCGAGATGTGGCACGGCGGATTCCAGCAGCACCTCTGCCACCGGGAGGTCATCGGTGGCCCCGGCGGGAAGCTGCGGCGCGGGCTGTGGGGCGAGAGAGTCCAGCAGGGCAGGCTGGTTCGCGTGCTGCCCCGCTGCTGGTGCTGGGTCCTGCGCCACGCTGATCCACCCCCTTGCCGTGATTCCTGCTGCCCTGCGATCGTATCTCTCACCATGGACACATACCGATGCGGAGAGTTGAGCCGATGAGCCACAAAGCCCTCGGTCCCGCGTGGGGCTCCTTCATCCGCAACGCGCTGCTCGTCGCGGTGCTCGCGGGCATGATCTACGCCGCCTTCAATCTGCGGCTTCCCCCGCTGGACGAGCTGCAGCAACGCATCGAGGACTTCGGCTGGGCGGGCTGGATGGTGTTCATCGGGGTCTACGCGGTCGTGGCGATGACCCCGATCCCGGTGACCATCATGGCGGTCAGCGGCGGACTGATCTTCGGCACGCTTGAGGGGAGCGTGCTCTCGGTCGTCGGGGTGCTCATCGGCTGCTTCGCCGCCTACCACCTGGCGCGGTTCCTCGGCACGCGGGCGGTGCGCAGACTGCTGGGATCTCACGCCGAGAAGGTCGAGGCACATCTGGAGGGCGCTGGCTTCGAGGCAGTCTGTGCCCTGCGGCTCACCCCGGGCGTCCCCTACTGGCCGGTGAACTACGGCAGCGGCGCCTTCGGCGTGACTCAGCGCGACTTCGTCGTGGCCAGCGTCATCTCGACCGTGCCCGGACAGGTGGCCCTGGTGGCGCTGGGCGCCTTCATCGCAGACCAGACCATCCTCAACGGCGTCGTGATCGGCGTGTCCTGGGCCGTGGTGGTGGCGATGACGATCTGGGCCTACCGCAGCTGGCGCGGCACCTCCAACCATCGGCTCCCTGGGGCCGGGACCGCTGCCGGATCCTCGACCTGAACCTGACCCTGAACCTGGATCCGGACCTGGACCTGAGCTTCATCCCGCCGGTCAGCGCACGGCGGCGCCGTCGGCCTGGAGATCGATCGTCCGGGGTCGCACCCGAGCCCCTCCCGCCAGTGTGAGCGCGTTGCTGCCCACCACCAGCACCACACCGGTCCAGCCGAGCAGGTCGATGTCCTCACGCAGGAACACCGCCCCCACCACCGCGGCGAAGAGCGGGTTCAACGACATTCCGAGCCCGAACACCAGCGGAGTGATGTGCCGCAGCACGATGAGGTCCAAGGCATACGGCACCGCGGTGGCGAGCACCCCGGCGGCGGCCGCATAGAGGAAGGCCTCGGGTGGAAGTGTGACCTCCCACAGGATGACCACTGCTACCGGGACCATCGCGGCCGAGGAGAGCAGCGTGGCGACTGCCGTGCCCTGCACGCCGGGCACACGCTCCCCCACCAGCCGGTTGGTGAGGATGTATCCGGCCCAGCAGAGTGCGGCCGCCGCGGCCAGCCCCAGTCCCAGCAGGTCGCTGGTGGGGCCCGGAGTGGTCAGCAGCACCACCCCCGCCAGCGCCAGCAGGGCACAGAGCAGGTCCCGGGCGCGCCGGGAGGACAGCAGCGCCACCGCCAGCGGACCGAGGAACTCGATGGTCACGGCCGTGCCGAGGCCGATCCGGTCCACCGCGGAGTAGAGCGCCGTGTTCATGCCGGCGAAGAAGAACGCCAGCAGCCCGACGGCCCACCACTGGCCCGCGCTGAACCGCCAGAAACGCGGGCGGGCGATCGCGCACAGCACCACGCTGGCGACCACCTGCCGCGCCGCCACCACCCCGACCGGAGTGAAGGTGGAGAAGGCCAGAGACCCGATGGCGGCGCCGGACTGGGTGCTCAGCGCGCTGGCCGAGATCACGGCCATTCCTCGTCCCGGACGCCCGGCGAGGGGCGATGCTGATCTGCTCATGGGACGAGTCTCGACCCGACCATGACATGCGCAAAATGCATAGCCAAGGAGTGCTATACGCTTGGCGTATGGCATGGGAGCTTCGACATATCCGCACACTGGTGGCGATCGCCGAGGGCGGCAGCCTGACTGACGCCGCGATCAGCCTGGGCGTCTCCCAGGCGCAGGTCTCCCGGACCCTGAAGGCGCTGGAGCAGGCCTGGGGCGTGAACCTCGTGCGTCGGGGCTCCCGTGAGGCGGCGCTGACCGCGCAGGGGCGACAGGCCGTGCGCCGGGGGCGTCATCTGCTGATGCTGGCAGAACAGCTGGAGGCCGACTCCCGGGGCTTGGAGCGGCTGCGTCTGGGCTACGCCTGGGCAGCGGTCGGCCGGCACACACAGGCGCTGCAGCGCACCTGGGCCGAGCAGCAGTCGCAGGTGGCGCTGTCGCTGGTCCGAGGCTCCGGACCCCTGGCGGGGCTGGCGGAGGGTCTCGTGGATGTCGCGATCGTGCGCACCCCACCTCCACCGGGGCGCTTCGACTCAGCGCTGGTGGGCGTGGAGCGTCGGGTCGCCGGCTTTCCCGCGGAGGACCAGTGGGCGGCTCGCCGTCGGATTCGGATGGCCGACTTCGCGGGGCGCCCGCTGCTGGTCGACACCCGGGCCGGGACCACCACACCGGCCCTGTGGCCGGAGGCTCAGCGCCCGGAATTCGCCGCAGAGGTCGACAGCGTCGACGCCTGGCTGGACGCGATCACTGCGGGGGTCGGCATCGGGGTCAGCGCAGAGGCCACGGCACATCAGCACCAGCGCGCCGGCGTGCTCTACCGCGTGATCTCCGACGCCCCTCCCGTGGAGGTGCGGCTGGTGTGGCACCGAGGTGAACACAGCGACGCGATCGCGGCGCTGCAGCGACTCTTGACCGAGCTCTACGCGCGCTGAGAAGCGGGTCAGGCGTTGAAGAAGGACTTCAGCTGCTCGACCCGGTCCAGGCGCTCCCACGGGAAGTTCTCCCCGTCGCGGCCGAAGTGCCCGTTCTTGGAGGTCTCGCGGTAGATCGGACGCAGCAGGTCGAGATCTTCGATGATGCCCAGCGGGCGCAGGTCGAAGACCGCGTCGATGGCGGCGGAGATCTGCGCCGGGTCCACCTTCTCGGTGCCGAAGGTCTCCACATAGATGCCCACCGGGTGGGCGCGTCCGATTGCGTAGGCGATCTGGATCTCGGCGCGGTCGGCCAGTCCTGCGGCGACCACGTTCTTGGCCACCCAGCGCATCGCGTAGGCGGCGGAGCGGTCCACCTTCGAGGGATCCTTGCCGGAGAAGGCGCCGCCGCCGTGGCGGGAGAAGCCGCCGTAGGTGTCGACGATGATCTTGCGTCCGGTCAGTCCGGCGTCGCCCACAGGCCCGCCGACCACGAAGGGGCCCGAGGGGTTGATGATCTCGGAGAGTGAGGCCAGGTCGAGCCCGGTGTGCTCCAGCACCGGAGCGATCACCTGCGCGCTGATCTCGCGCTGGAGCTGCTCCTGGGAGATCTCTGCGGTGTGCTGTGTGGAGACCACCACGGTGTCGAGGCTGACCGGGCGGTCGCCGTCGTATCCGATGGTGACCTGGGTCTTGCCGTCCGGGCGCAGGTACGCCAGCTGGCCGTCCTGACGGACCTTGGTCAGCTGCGCAGAGAGCTGGTGGGCCAGCGAGATGGCGCTGGGCATGTAGGACGGGGTCTCATTGGTGGCGTAGCCGAACATGATGCCCTGGTCGCCGGCGCCCTGGGCGTCACGGCGGTCCTCGGCGCCCCCGCGGGCCTCCATGGAGTTGAAGACTCCGGCGAAGATCTCGGGGGACTGCTGGCCGATGGAGATCGAGACGCCGCAGCGGGCGCCGTCGAACCCGTTGGCGGAGGAGTCGTAGCCGATGTCCAACAACGTGTTGCGCACGATCTGCGGGATCTCCACGTAGCCGGAGGTGGTGACCTCACCGGCCACATGGACCAGTCCGGTCGTGGTCAGCGTCTCCACTGCCACCCGGGAGTTCTTGTCCTCGGCGAGCAGCGCGTCGAGGATCGCGTCGGAGATCTGGTCACAGATCTTGTCCGGGTGACCGATCGTCACGGACTCGGAGCTGAAGAGGCGCAGCGAGGACCCAGCCGCGGAGGTGTTGGAATTCGTCACTCGGTCATCCTACGGCAGGCCGATCCGGTCCTGACCAGCGTGCTTCACACGACGTAAGCGGCGGCGGCGGTGATGATCGCCTCGGCGGCCTCGTGCTTGGTCCCACGCAGGGTCCTCACCGTGGAGTCGGAGCCGCTGAGCCTCGGTGCGGTGAGGATGTGGATCTCGGTCTCGTCGCGTCCGAAGACCAGCGTCTCCCCCACCTGGTTGAGCACCAGCAGGTCGCAGCCCTTGCGCAGCAGCTTGGCCTGAGCCAGCTCCAGCGGGTCGGCCTCGGCGCTGCCGGTCTCCGCGGCGAAGCCGACGATGACGCTGGGCCCGGTTCCGGTCGTCCCGCGGTGCTGGACCGTCTCGGCGAGGATGTCAGGGTTGCGCTCCAGGGTGATGACGGGGTTCTCTCCGTCCTCGGTCTTCTTGATCTTCTGCGCGGCGTAGCTGGCGGGCCGGAAGTCGGCGACGGCAGCGGCCATGATGAGCAGGTCGGCCTCCGGTGCGGCGCGCTGGACGGCGGCCTGCAGCTCGGCGGCGGTCTCGATGTGCTCCACGGTGATGGTCGCGGCGTGCTCCGGGGCCTGGACGTCCATGATCCCGGCGATCAGGTGCACCTGGGCGCCGGCGGCGGCGGAGGCCTCGGCCAGGGCCATGCCCTGCTTGCCGGAGGAGCGGTTGCCGAGGTAGCGCACCGGGTCCAGGGGTTCGCGGGTGCCGCCGGCGGTGATGACCACGGTGCGGCCCTGCAGCTGTCCGGAGAAGGCGGCCCCGGGCGCGCCCTGGTCACCGTCGGCGGAGAGCTCGGCGATCAGCTCGGTGACCCGGGCGAAGATCTGCTCGGGCTCGGGGAGCCGTCCGGGTCCGGTGTCCTTGCCGGTGAGCCGGCCGACGGCGGGTTCCATGACCTCGACGCCGCGGCTGCGCAGCGCGGCGACGTTCTCGGTCGTGGCCGCGCTGTTCCACATCTCGGTGTGCATCGCTGGGACCAGCAGCACCGGTGCCTCGGTGGCCAGCAGCGTGGTGGTCAGCAGGTCATCGGCCATGCCGGCGCGGGCCCGGGCCAGAAGATCGGCGGTGGCGGGGGCGACGACGATCAGGTCGGCCTCCTGGCCGAGCCGCACGTGGCGGACCTCGTCGACGCCGGAGAACACCGAGGTGGTGACCGGGCGGCCGCTGATCGCCTCCCAGGTGGCGCGTCCGACGAACTTCTCCGACGCGGGGGTCGGGATCACATCGACCTGGTGGCCGGCCTCTCGCATGAGTCGCAGGAGGAGGACCGCCTTATAGGCGGCGATGCCGGCACTGACTCCAAGAACGATGCGCATCCGCCCAGATTACCCCGCAGGCACTCTTGAGGATGACTGCGGGGTCGTGCTGATCGACCGGCGGCACCGGTCAGCAGCGATGGCTGATCAACAGAACCGCCTGATCAGCAGCGACGCCTGATCAGGAGGCGGGGTTGACCGCGGGGTGGTTGACCAGCAGGTCCTCGTTGATCTCGCGCAGCGCGATGGACATCGACTTCTCGTTGAGCTTGGTGTCCACCAGCGGTCCGACGTATTCGAAGAGGCCCTCGTGCAGCTGAGCGTAGTACGCGTTGATCTGGCGAGCGCGCTTCGAGGCGAAGAGGACCAGCGAGTACTTCGAGGCGCTCTTCTCCAGGAGGGAGTCGATCGACGGGTAGATGATGCCTTCGGTCTGCTCAGTCACTTGGGGAGTTGTCCTTCAGATTGGGGTGATGCATAGGTGAAGCCCATGCGTGCTACAAGTTCGGCTGCGGCGCGATCGAGCTCGTCGTTGATGATCGAGACATCGAATTCCTGCTCTGCAGCAAGCTCTATCTTAGCCGTTTCCAGCCTGCGCCGCTGTTCCTCCTCGGATTCGGTGCCGCGACCGACCAGTCGGGAGACCAGGTCCTCCCAGGACGGCGGGGCCAGGAACACGAACTGCGCCTCGGGCATGCTGGCTCTGACCTGGCGGGCTCCCTGCAGATCGATCTCCAGCAGGACCAGCTTCCCGGCCTTCAGAGCGGCATCCACGGTGGAGCGCAGGGTGCCGTAGCGGTGCTTGCCGTGCACGGTGGCCCACTCCAGGAACTCGCCGTGCTCGACGAGCTCGTCGAAGCGCGCGGGGTCGATGAAGTGATAGTCGACACCGTCCACCTCACTGGGGCGCGGGGCGCGGGTGGTCGCCGAGACCGAGAAGTGCACCTCCGGATAATGGGTGCGGATGAATCGGCTCAGCGTCGACTTGCCGACGGAGGTCGGTCCGGCGAGCACGGTGACGGCGGGACTGCCGGGGACTGCTGACAATGCACTGGCTCCTTGGGCTGAGATGGTCAGCCCAATTCTGCCAGATACTCCTTCAAGGCTCGTCGCTGCTTGACCCCGAGTCCGCCGAGCCTGCGATTCACGGAGATCCCCAGGTCCTCCAGCGCCTTGGTGGCGGTCACGCGACCGACGCCGGGCAGGGACTCCAGCAGCTCCAGCGTCTTGAGCCGGGCCACTGCTTCGGAGCTGGACGCGCGTTTGAGGACGTCGTCGAAGCTGATGCCCCCGTTGCCGAACTCCTTCTTCAGCTGGGCCCGCTCGACTCGGGCGGCCAGCGCCTTGCGCCGGGCGGTGTCCCGCTCTTCTTTGGTCAGTTCTCGCAGTGCCACGATTCTCCCCCAACGTCCGTGGTGCCGCCGCCAGTCACGGTCTTCTGCTGACTGCACCAGGTGATATGGAGCAGAATCTAGTGGCTCCAGGGGTGAACAGCAATAGAGAGCGGCCTGCGAGTTCTCAGCTGAGATCCGACTTGGCCAGCTCAATGGCCCTTGTCAGCGAAAACAGGTCAGGTCCTTGACCGAGGATGCCCCGTGAGGAGTTCACCAGGACCTGCTCGGCGTAGCTGGGGCCGAAGCCGGTCCGCAGCGTCTGGGCATCGGCTCCCTGGGCCCCGTAGCCCGGTGCCAGCAGCGGCAGCCGGCCGGCGGCGAGGTCGATTCCATGGTCTGCGGCGAGCCCCGCCGTCGTCGCGCCGACGACGAGCCCGATGCTGCCCAGCTCAGCGTCTGCCGGTGAATCCGGGGCGTCCTGTGGATCAGCGGCCGCGCGCGAGTTCGAGTTCTCCGAGCGCGCCGAGTCCCCGGCGTTGCCGGATCCGGCGCGCCGCTGGGCCTGGGTCAGCGCCGCGGAGGCGGCCGCCGCCTCGACGGCGATCTTCCCGGCCACGGTGACGCCCTGCAGGTCGCGGGCGAGCTGGACCTGCTGGCCCTCTGGGTTGGAGGTCAGCGCCAGCACGAAGAGTCCGCCGTGGTGGCGGGCTGCGGCGTCGATCGCGGGCTGCAGCGAGCCGAAGCCCAGGTAGGGGCTTACGGTCAGCGCGTCGGCCCCGAAGTCGCCCTCGGGGTTCAGCCAGGCCTCGGCGTAGCCGGCCATGGTGGAGCCGATGTCGCCGCGCTTGGCGTCGGCGATGACGAGCATCCCAGCGGCGCGGGCCTGGTGCTGGACCTCGCTGAGCACCTGCATGCCGGAGACCCCGAAGCGTTCGAAGAACGCGACCTGGGGCTTGAGCACCCCGACCCGGCCCGCGCAGGCCTCGAGCACCGTGGCGCAGAAGCTGCGCAGTCCCGCGGCGTCCTGGGTGAGTCCCCAGTCGCTCAGGATCTGCGGGTGCGGATCCAGGCCGACGCAGAGCCGACCGTGCGCCCGCATCGCCGCGGTGAGCCTGCCGCCGAAGGAGACGGACGCTGCCTGTTCCGCCGGGCCCGAGATCACACGCCTCCCTGCCCGATCAGTTCCGCCTGCTCCAGCTGCTGGCCCTGCTTCGACTGCTCGGCCTGGTGGCGCTGTTCGGCCTGCTTCAGCCGCTCGGCGTGCTCCTGCAGCGAGGCCACGGACCAGCTGAACTGGCCCAGCGCCTCGATGGCCTGCACGGCCGCGCCGAACTCGGCCACGGTGGTGATCACCGGGGTGCCCACCGAGGTGGCCGCGGCGCGGATCTCATAGCCGTCGCTGCGGGCATCGCCGCCGGAGGGGGTGTTGATGATCAGTGCGATCTCCCCGCTCTCCACCCGGTCCAGGATGGTGCCGCCCTGCGTGGCGGCGTCGGCGATCTTCGCCACCGTGGTGGTCTCGACCCCGTTGCGGCGCAGCACATCGGCGGTGCCCCCGGTGGAGACGATGGAGAAGCCCAGGTCGGCCAGGCGCTTGACCGGCATGATGATCGCGCGCTTGTCCCGGTTGGCCACCGAGACGAAGACGTTGCCGGAGGTCGGCAACGGGTTGTTCGCGGCCTGCTGGGCCTTGGCGAAGGCGGTGTCGAAGTGCTTGTCGATGCCCATCACCTCGCCGGTGGAGCGCATCTCCGGGCCGAGCAGCGAATCGACCACGCGACCCTCGGGGGTGCGGAAGCGGGCGAAGGGAAGCACGGCCTCCTTCACCGAGACCGGCGCGCCCGGGGGCAGCTCGGAGCCGTCCCCGGTGGCCGGCAGCAGGCCGGAGAGCTGGTGGCCCGAGCCGGCGCGGAGCTGCGCGATGGACACCCCGGTGCCGATGTGCGCTGCGGCCTTGGCCATCTGTACCCCGGTGGCCTTGGACACGAACGGCACCGTGCGGGAGGCGCGCGGGTTGGCCTCGATCACATAGAGGATGTCGGAGGCCAGGGCGAACTGGATGTTGATCAGGCCCTTCACCCCCACGCCCTCGGCGATGGCCCGGGTGGCGACCCGCACGCGTTCGAGCACGTCGGGGCCCAGCGTGATCGGAGGCAGCACGCAGGCGGAGTCGCCGGAGTGGATGCCGGCCTCCTCGATGTGTTCCATGATGCCGCCCACGAAGAGCTGCTCGCCGTCGAAGAGCGCGTCGACGTCGACCTCGATGGCGTCCTCGAGGAACCGGTCCACCAGGACCGGGTGCTCCGGAGTGACCTCGGTGGCGTTGGCGATGTAGCGTTCCAGGCCGGGCTCGTCGTAGACGATCTCCATGCCGCGTCCGCCGAGCACGTAGCTGGGCCGGACCAGGACCGGATAGCCGATGCTGTCGGCGACCTTCTTGGCGTCCTCGAAGCTGACCGCGGTGCCGTTCTTCGGCGCGATGAGTCCGCCGCGCTGGAGCACCTGGTCGAACTCTCCGCGGTCCTCGGCGAGGTCGATCGCCTCCGGGGAGGTGCCGAGGATGGTGACGCCGGCGTCGGCGAGCTGCTGGGCCAGCTTCAGCGGGGTCTGCCCGCCGAGCTGGACGAAGACCCCGGCCACTCCCCCGGTGCGCTCCTCCGCCGCGATGACCTCGAGCACGTCCTCCAGGGTCAGCGGCTCGAAGTAGAGTCGGGTGGAGACGTCGTAGTCGGTGGAGACGGTCTCGGGGTTGCAGTTGACCATCACGGTCTCGTAGCCGGCCTCGCGCAGCGCCATGGTGGCGTGGACGCAGGAGTAGTCGAACTCGATGCCCTGCCCGATCCGGTTGGGCCCGGAGCCCAGGATGATCACCGAGGGCTGCTCGTGGTGCACGATCTCGTCCTCGAGGTCATAGGAGGAGTAGTGGTAGGGGGTGAAGGCCTCGAACTCGGCGGCGCAGGTGTCCACGGTCTTGTAGACCGGGCGGATCCCCAGCGCGTGACGGACGCCCCGGACCACTGCGGCGTCCATGTGCCGCAGCGCGCCGATCTGCTCGTCGGAGAAGCCGTGCCGCTTGGCCAGACGCAGCGCCTCCACGTCGAGCTCGGGCGCTTCCGCCACGGCCATCGCGGTCTCGTTGATCAGCTGCAGCTGATCCAGGTACCAGGGGTCGATGCCGGTGATCTCATAGACCTGCTCGATCGTGCCGCCGGAGAGCAGCGCCCGCTGCACCTGGTGCAGCCGCTCGGTGGTCGCCGTCGCCATCTGCTCCAGGAGCTGCTCGAGCTCCTCCGGGTCGGCCACGGTGAAGTCGAACTCGCTGCCGCGCTGCTCCAGCGAGCGCAGCGCCTTCTGCATGGCCTCGGTGAAGTTGCGCCCGAAGGCCATCGCCTCGCCCACAGACTTCATCGTGGTGGTCAGCGTGGGATCCGCGGCGGGGAACTTCTCGAAGGCGAAGCGCGGGACCTTCACCACCACGTAGTCCAACACCGGTTCGAAGCTGGCCGGGGTCTTCTGGGTGATGTCGTTGGGGATCTCGTCCAGGGTGTAGCCCAGCGCGAGCTTGGTGGCGATCTTGGCGATCGCGAAACCGGTGGCCTTCGAGGCCAGCGCGGAGGACCGCGAGACCCGCGGGTTCATCTCGATGACGACGACGCGGCCGGTCCCGGGCTCGATGGCGAACTGGATGTTGCAGCCACCCGTGGCGACGCCGACCTCGCGGATCACGTTGATCGAGATGTCGCGCAGCCGCTGGTACTCGCGGTCGGTGAGGGTCATGGCCGGGGCCACTGTGATGGAGTCGCCGGTGTGCACGCCCACCGGGTCGAAGTTCTCGATGGAGCAGACCACGACCACGTTGTCCTTGGAGTCGCGCATCATCTCCAGCTCGTACTCCTTCCAGCCCAGGATGGACTCCTCCAGGAGCACCTCGGTGGTCGGTGAGTACTGCAGCCCGGCGCCGGCGATCCGGTGCAGGTCGCGTTCGTTGTAGGCCATCCCGGAGCCCAGTCCGCCCATGGTGAAGGAGGGGCGCACCACCATCGGGTAGCCCAGCTCATCGGCGGCGGCCAGCGCCTCGTCCATGGAGTGCACGATCAGCGACTTGGCGGATTCTGCGCCGGAGCGCTCCACCACGCCCTTGAACTTCTGCCGGTCCTCGCCGAGTTCGATGGCGGCGATGTTCGCGCCGATCAGCTCGACGCCGTACTTCTCCAGCACTCCGTCCTTGTCCAGCGCGATCGCGGTGTTCAGCGCGGTCTGCCCGCCGAGGGTGGGCAGGAGCGCGTCGGGGCGCTCCTTCTCGATGATCTTCGCGACCACCTCGGGGCTGATCGGCTCCACGTAGGTGGCGTCGGCGAACTCCGGGTCGGTCATGATGGTGGCTGGGTTGGAGTTGACCAGGATGACCCGCAGGCCCTCCTCCTTGAGCACTCGCAGGGCCTGGGTGCCGGAGTAGTCGAACTCGGCGGCCTGTCCGATGACGATCGGGCCGGAGCCGATGACCATGACGGACTTGAGGTCTTGACGCTTAGGCATTGAGTGGGTTCCCTCCACGGGTCTCAGTGTCGGTGGTGGTCTCAGCGGCGGTGATCGTGTCAGCGGCGGCGGACGTGACGGTGTCGGCGCCGGTGCGCGCGTCGGTCATCAGTTCGACGAAGCGGTCGAAGAGGTAGGCCGAATCATGCGGGCCGGCGGCGGCCTCGGGGTGGTACTGCACGCTGAAGGCGGGGATGTCCAGGCAGCGCAGGCCCTCCACGACACCGTCGTTGAGGCTGGAGTGGCTGACCTCAACCCGGCCGAAGCGGTCCTGCGGGGCGGTGACCACCTCGCCCACCGGGGCATCCACGGCGAATCCGTGGTTCTGCGAGGTGATCTCCACCTTGCCGGTGGCGTGGTCCATCACCGGCTGGTTGATCCCGCGGTGACCGAAGGGCAGCTTATAGGTGCCGAAGCCCAGTGCGCGGCCGAGGATCTGGTTGCCGAAGCAGATCCCGAAGAACGGGGTCCGGTGCTCCAGCACCTCGCGCAGCAGTCCGATCTGGTTCGCCGCGGTGGCGGGATCTCCGGGTCCGTTGGAGAGGAAGACTCCGTCGGGGTTCAGCGCCTCGATCTCGGCGAAGCTGCTGGCGGCAGGGAGCACATGCACGCGCAGTCCGCGTTCGGCCATCCGCACCGGGGTCATGGTCTTGATCCCGAGGTCGATGGCGGCCACGGTCGCGACGACCTCATCGGTCCAGCCGTGGTCGCGCGGCTCGATGACGTAGGCGGTGTCTGTGGAGACCTCTTCGGCCAGGCGGGCTCCGGCCATCGAGGGCTGGGCCTGGACCTCGGAGACGAGCTCGGCGACGGGCCGAGCGGCCTGGTCTCCGGAGAAGATCCCGGCCTTCATCGAGCCCGCGGAGCGCAGGTGCCGGGTGATAGCCCGGGTGTCGACATCCTTGATCCCGACGATCTCCTGGAGGCTGAGCTCTTCGTCCAGGGTGCGCCGGGAGCGCCAGTTCGAGGGGCGGCGGGCGGCGTCGCGGACCACGTAGCCGGCGACCCAGATCCTGCGCGACTCCGCGTCCTCGTCGTTGATCCCGGTGTTGCCGATGTGCGGGGCGGTCTGCACCACGATCTGGCGGGCATAGGAGGGGTCGGTGAGCGTCTCCTGGTACCCGGTCATCCCGGTGGCGAAGACGGCCTCGCCCAGGCGGCCGCCCTGGGCGCCGTACGCGGCGCCGCGATGCACGGTGCCGTCCTCGAGCACCAGCAGCGCGGGAGCCGAGGTCGGGGTGGAAGCCGGCGTCTGGGCGGCCGTCGAGGCCGAAGGCTGGGAAGCGGCGGGGACCTGGGTGGCGGAGGTGTGTCGGGTCATGGTGATGGTGACTCCTCGTCGGAGGGACTGGCGGAGGGACTGATGACGGATGTGAGCTCATCGAGGAGCTCCTGGTGGGCTTCTGCGTGGCGGGCACGGAAGGCGGTCTCCACGGACTCCTCGCCGAGCCGCCAGCCGATGATGACGGCGCCGTCGCGTTCGACGAACTTCCCCACCACTCCTCGGTCGGTGCGCACATGGTCCAGCGCGGCCGCAGAGATCAGGTAGTTCGGCGCTCCGGAGCGGAACACGGCGACTCCCTGGTCGTGGACCTCAAGACGTCCGTTGGTGCGCACCCCGAGGCCATGGACGGCGACCCGGTCGAGGTAGTCCGCAGCCTTGACGGTGCCGATCACCATGCCCTCGGCGGCGGCGCGCGGCTGGGCCTCCAGCAGCGCTGCGGGGACCTCGTCCGGTGCGGGGAGACCGCCCTGGCGGCGTTTCCGGCCGCGCCAGCCGAGCCAGAGCAGGCCCAACAGCAGCGCGATGATGCCCAGCGCGATCCACAGGTAGAACAGATAGGTGCCGGTCATGTCCGCGGCGGTGGTGGCAAGGGTCATGCGCCCGCCTCTCGTGCCGCAGCCTCTCGTGCCGGAGCCCCGCTCGCTGACCGGGTCAGCGGGGAGTTGAGCTCGCCGTCGAGCACCACGGGGTGCCCGTGCAGGAAGGTCGCGCGCACCGACCCGGGCAGCTCCATGCCGCGGAACGGAGAGTTCCGGCCCTTGCTGGCGTGACCGGCGGGGTCCACGACCTGCGTCGACTCCGAGTCGATGAGGATCAGGTTGGCGGGCTCGCCGGTCTCGATCGGTCGGCCCTGGTGGGCGTGGCGGTAGATCTGCGCGGGCTTGATCGAGGTGACCTCGGCGAAGCGTCGCCAGTCCATGAGCCCGGTGGAGATCATGGTCTTGATGACCACGGGCAGCGCGGTCTCCAGCCCGGTCATGCCCATGGCTGCGGCGGACCATTCGCATTCCTTGGCCTGGGTGGGGTGCGGAGCGTGGTCGGTGCCGATGATGTCGATGGTGCCGTCGGCGAGCCCGGCGCGCAGGGCGTCGACGTCGGCGCCGGTGCGCAGCGGCGGGTTGACCTTGTACACCGGGTCGTAGCCGCGGACCAGCTCGTCGGTGAGCAGCAGGTGGTGCGGGGTGACCTCGGCGGTGACGTCGATCCCGCGCCCCTTGGCCCAGCGGATGATCTCCACCGAGCCGGCGGTGGAGACGTGGCAGATGTGCAGCCGCGACCCGACGTGCTGGGCCAGCAGCACGTCGCGGGCGATGATCGACTCCTCGGCCACGGCGGGCCAGCCGGGCAGCCCGAGGATCGCGGAGACGTCGCCCTCGTTCATCTGGGCACCCTCGGTGAGCATCGGCTCCTGGGCGTGCTGGGCGATGAACCCGTCGACGGTCTTGACGTATTCCAGCGCCCGGCGCATCAGCACCGGGTTGTGCACGCACATCCCGTCGTCGGAGAACATCCGCACCTGCGCAGAGGACTCGGCCATGGCGCCCAGCTCGGCGAGCCGCTCCCCTGCGAGCCCGACGGTGACCGCCCCGACCGGGTAGACCTCGGTCCAGCCGGAGGCGCGGCCGAGCCGGTGCACCTGTTCGACGACGCCGGCGGAGTCCGCGACCGGGGAGGAGTTCGCCATCGCGTGGACCGCGGTGAACCCGCCCTTGGCGGCGGCCCGGCTGCCGGTCTCCACGGTCTCGGCGTCCTCACGGCCTGGTTCGCGCAGGTGGGTGTGCAGGTCCACCATGCCCGGGAGCATGATCAGACCCTCCCCCGCGAGGGTGCTGAGTCCCTCGGGCTGCTCGGCGGAGAGCTGCTCGGCCTGGACCCGGGCCGCTTCGCCGGTGGCGGCGATCCGGCCGTCGGTGATGAGCACATCCAGCGGCGCCTCGCCGTAGGGCCGGGCGCCGAGGATCAGGGTGGCGGAGGGGGTGTGAGTCATGCGGTGTTCCTCTCTGAGCTGCTCAGCAGCAGGTGCAGCACGGCCATGCGGACCGAGACTCCGTGGGAGACCTGATCGAGGACCTGGTTCATCGGGGAGTCGGCCGCGGCGGCGGAGATCTCGACTCCGCGGTTCATCGGGCCCGGGTGCAGGATCATCGGGGTCTGTCCGGCGGCGCCGCGGTGGGCCTCGAGCCGGGCCAGACGTTCATCGGTCAGTCCCCAGCGGCGGGTGTATTCGGCCGCGGTGGGGAAATAGGCGCCGCCCATCCGCTCGGCCTGCACGCGCAGCATCATGATCGCGTCCGGCCCGGCCTCCGGGCCCGATCCCAGCGCCTCGTCAAGGCTGTAGTACACGCTGACCGGCCATTTCTCGACCCCCACCGGCAGCAGGGTGGCCGGGGCGACCAGGCCGACGTCGGCGCCCAGGGTGCGCAGCAGCCAGATATTGGACCGCGCCACCCGGGAGTGCAGGATGTCCCCCACGATCAGCACCCGCATCCCGGTCAGGTCGGTGCCGCGCGGGTCCTGCCCCTGGGCGGCGGACCAACCCCGGCGCAGGGTCAGCGCATCCAGCAGCGCCTGGGTGGGGTGTTCATGCGTTCCGTCCCCGGCGTTGATCACCGCGCAGTCGGTCCAGTCCGAGGCGGCGAGCTGCGCGGCGGCCCCGGAGGCCCAGTGCCGCATCACGATCGCGTCGGCGCCGATGGCCTCCAGGGTCTGCACCGTGTCCTTCAGCGACTCCCCCTTCGAGACCGAGGAGCCCTTGGCGGAGAAGTTCATGACATCGGCGGAGAGCCGCTTGGCGGCGGCCTCGAAGGAGATCCGGGTGCGGGTGGAGTCCTCGAAGAAGAGGTTCACCACGGTTCGTCCGCGCAGCGTGGGCAGCTTCTTGACCTCGCGGGTGGAGACGGCGGCCATCTCTTCGGCGGTGTCGAGGATGCTCAGCGCCTGGGTGTGGCTGAGATCGGCGGTGGAGAGCAGGTGCCGCATCAGCGCTCACCGACCTGGGAGTCCGCACCGCGGACGCGCTGGATGACCACGGCCTCTTCGCTGCGGGGCACGCCGTCGATCTCGTCGAGGAGCACCGAGACCCGCTCCTCGCGGGAGGTGGGCAGGTTCTTGCCCACGTGGTCCGAGCGGATCGGCAGTTCGCGGTGGCCGCGGTCGACCAGGACGGCGAGCCTGACGACGGCGGGGCGGCCCAGCGCCTGCAGGGCATCCAGGGCGGCGCGCACGGTGCGTCCGGAGTAGAGCACGTCGTCGACCAGGACCACGGTGGCGCCGTCGACTCCGGCGCCGGGGATCTTGGTGGGCTCCGGGGTGCGCGCGCCGTGGGCGCGCAGATCGTCGCGGTAGAGCGTGATGTCGAGGGATCCGGTGGACTGGGCGGGATCGAAGGCGGGATCGATCCGGGCCAGCCGTTCACCCAGGCGGCGGGCCAGGATGGTTCCGCGGCGTGGGATGCCGAGCAGCAGGAGACCTTCGACGCCGCGGTGGGATTCGACGATCTCGTGGGCAATGCGTGTGAGCGCCCGGTCCATGTCGGACGCGGACATCACATGAGAGGTCTCGGGTGATGGTGTCACCGTATGACTCCTTCCTCGCCTCACTGGACGATGTTTAAAGGAAGTCTGGATATTCAGGTTTGGGCCCCGCGCCTGTCCCCATAGGGACCGGGTTCGCGGCCGTCGGCGCCGAGCTGAGGCGCCGGGTTCACTCTACGTCATCGACCTCGACCAGCGTGGGCTTGAGCACCTGGATCCGCCCGAGCAGCCCGTTGACGAAGCTGGGCGAATCATCGGTGGAGAGCTCCTTGACCAGCGCCACGGCCTCGGAGACCGCCACATTGTCGGGGATCTCGGTGTTGCACAGCAGCTCCCAGGTCCCGATGCGCAGCGCCATCAGATCCACCCGAGGCATCCGCTCGAGCGTCCAGCCGCGGGCGTAGGTGGCAAGGATCTCGTCGATGTGCTCCTGTTCGGACTTCACACCGTCGATGAGTTCCAGGACGTATTCGTTGACGATCAGGTCCGCACGCTCACGTCGGACCCGCAGGACCTCGAAGGGGTCCATGTCTCGCTGTTCGGCCTCGAAGAGGATCTCCAGCGCCCGACGGCGGGCTTTGCTTCGCTTTGCCACTGGGGGGATCAGTCCGTGACTCGGCCGAGGTACGCGGAGGTGCGTGTGTCGACCTTCACGCGGGTGCCCTGGTCCACGAACAGCGGGACCTGGATCTCGTGTCCGGTCTCGAGGGTGGCGGACTTGGTGCCGGCGTTGGAGCGGTCTCCCTGCAGGCCCGGCTCGGTGTAGGTGATCTCCAGGACCACCGAGGGAGGCAGGTCAAGGTACAGCGGGGTGCCGTCGTGCAGCGCGATGGTCACTTCGTGGGATTCGAGCAGGAAGTGCGCGGCATCGCCGACCACGGTGGCGGGCACGGTGATCTGGTCGTAGTCGCGCAGGTCCATGAAGACGAAGTCCTCACCGTCCTGGTAGAGGTACTGGTAGTTGGATCGGTCGACTGTGGCGAACTCCACCTTGGCTCCGGCGTTGAACGTCTTGTCCACGGCCTTGCCGGTGCGGATGTTCTTCAGCTTGGTGCGCACGAACGCACCGCCCTTGCCCGGCTTGACGTGCTGGAACTCGAGCGTGTTCCACAGCTGCCCCTCCATCTTGAGGACGGAGCCGTTCTTGATGTCGTTCGAGCTGGCCACAATCTGCCTTTCCTTGGGTCACACGGGCGCGGGTATTCCACGCAGCGCCAATCGATTCTACAGGGTTGCGCGCTGGACTCAGAGTGACATCATGCTTCCGGTCTCCGGCTGGGCGATCTCCTGGTAGGTCGCGAAGAGGATCGACGCGTCAGGGATCTCGACCGTGGTCGGCTGTCCCTGGCCGTTGAGCAGCACGAACCGCAGCTGGTCGCCGCGGTTCTTCTTGTCCCGGCGGATGCCCTCGAGCAGCTGGCTCCAGCGGTCGTCGCGGTAGGTGGTGGGCAGCCCCAGCAGGTTCAGCACCGCGTGGTGGCGGTCGGCGGTGGCGTCGTCGAGGCGGCCCAGGCTGCGTGCGAGCTCGGCGGCGAAGATCATGCCCACCGAGATGGCCGCGCCGTGGCGCCACTGGTAGCGCTCGGCAAGCTCGATGGCGTGGCCCAGGGTGTGGCCGTAGTTCAGCGACTCGCGGACCCCTGACTCGAGGACGTCCTCACCGACCACCTTGGCCTTGACCGAGATGGCGCGTTCGATGAGCTCGCGGATCTGCCAGGAGTGCGGGTTCTGCGCCTGCTCGGGGGCGGCCTCGATGATGTCGAGGATCCGCTCATCGGCGATGAATCCGCATTTGACGACCTCGGCCAGTCCGGCGACCAGCTCATTGCGCGGCAGGGTGAGCAGCGTGTCCAGGTCCGCGAGGACCCCGGCGGGCTGGTGGAAAGAGCCGACCAGGTTCTTGCCCTCGGAGGTGTTGATCCCGGTCTTCCCACCCACGGCGGCGTCGACCATGCCCAGCAGCGTGGTGGGCATGTGGACCACGCGGATGCCGCGCAGCCAGGTGGCGGCCACGAAGCCGGCGGCGTCGGTCACCGCGCCTCCGCCGACCGCGACGATCGCGTCGGAGCGGGTGAAGTCGTTCTGTCCCAGGACCTGCCAGCAGAAGGCGGCGACCTGGATGTGCTTGCCCTCCTCGGCGTCCGGGATCTCGGCGACCAGCGCCTGGTACCCGGCCTTCTCGAGGTCCTCACGGACCACGTCGCCGGTGGCGCGCAGCGCCCGGGGGTGGATCACCAGGACGCGTTCTGCCTGGGTGCCGACGAGTCCGGGCAGCCGGGAGAGCAGTCCGTTGCCGATGACGACGTCGTAGCCCAGTTCTTGGCCGCCGGAGCCCGCACCCTCCCCGACGGTGATGATCGTTGGGTCAGGGGCTGGGGCGGAAGCCTCGGTCTCGGCCTGGTGGCTCATACGCTTGGATCTCTCCTGGAGGTGGTGGTGAGGGCTCGCACGATGTGATCGACTCGCACGTCGATGTGCTCATCATCCGGGGTCATGACGATATCAGCGCAGTCTCGATAGATCTGCTCGCGTTCGGCGTAGATGCGCTTCCACGCCTCGACCGGGTGGGCGCCGAGGATCGGGCGGGTGGAGCCGTCACCCAGGCGCAGCGCGGCCTGGTCCTGGGTGAGGTCCAGCAGGATCACCAGCTGCTCGCGCAGCAGCTCGCGGGTCTTCGGGCTGAGCACCGAGCCTCCGCCGAGGCTGATCACCGAGGGGCGCGGGGAGTCGAGCAGCTCGGCGACGATGTTCTCCTCCTCGGCGCGGAAGATCTGCTCTCCGTGCAGCGAGAAGTACGCGGGGATCGGGCCGTGTCGGGCGACGAAGAAGTGGTCGCTGTCCACGTGGGGCCGGTGCAGCCGACGGGCCAGGGCGGCGCCCACGGTGGACTTTCCGGAGCCCATCGGTCCGATCAGCACGATGTTGCGGCCGTCGCCTCGCTGCTCGGCGGCTGCGGGCTGACGCATCAGTCTTGCATCGCGGCGGGGGCCTGCAGCGGATCTCCGTCCGCGCCGGCGCCTGCAGGGTCGCCGCCCAGCTCGGGAAGGTGATCGAGGTAGCTGCGCAGGTTGCGCTGCACCTCTGCCACCGAGTCGCCGCCGAACTTCTCCAACACTGCCTCGGCGATGACCAGGGCCACCATGGCCTCGGCAACGACGCCGGCCGCCGGGACGGCGCAGACGTCGGAGCGCTGGTGATGCGCGGTGGTCGCCTCGCCGGTGGCGGTGTCCACGGTGCGCAGGGCGCGCGGCACGGTGGCGATGGGCTTCATCCCGGCACGGACCCGCAGCGGCCCGCCGATGCTCATGCCGCCTTCGATGCCGCCGGCGCGGTTGGAGGTGCGGGCGATCTGGCCGTCGTCGTCGAGGACGATCTCGTCGTGGGCGGCGGAGCCGCGGCGTCGGGTGGTCTCGAAGCCGTCGCCGACCTCCACGCCCTTGATTGCCTGGATGCCC
Source organism: Nesterenkonia maliinae (assembly GCF_051262655.1). Taxonomy (NCBI): domain Bacteria; kingdom Bacillati; phylum Actinomycetota; class Actinomycetes; order Micrococcales; family Micrococcaceae; genus Nesterenkonia; species Nesterenkonia maliinae. The sequence goes on from NZ_JBIMEY010000001.1 coordinate 568,318, forward strand.
ATCAGGGCTCCGGCGAGGCGGGAGTCCAGCCGGCGGTCCCAGTGCACGTAGCTGCCCAGGCCCGGGGGAAGCCCCTCCACGATCACCTCGACCACGCCGCCGAGGGTCTCCCCTGCGCGATGGGCGTCGTCGACCTCGGCGACCATCCGTTCGGAGGTCTCCGCGTCGAAGCAGCGCAGCGGGTCAGCGTCCAGCGCCTTCGCGTCGGCGAATCGGGGCAGCGGGGCATCGGCCGGGATCTGCACCGGCCCGATCGCGGTGGTGTGGGAGACCGTGGTGATCCCGAGCTCGTCCAGGAAGGACTGCGCGGCGGCGCCGAGGGCGACGCGGGTCGCGGTCTCACGCGCGGAAGCGCGCTCCAGGACCGGACGGGCCTCTCCGAAGCCATATTTCTGCATGCCGGTGTAGTCGGCGTGACCGGGACGGGGCCGGGTCAGCGGGGCGTTGCGGGCGAGGTGGTCCAGCTCGGCGGGATCCACCGGATCGGCCGACATCACCTTCTCCCATTTGGGCCACTCGGTGTTGCCGACCTCGATGGTCAGCGGACCGCCGATGGTGACGCCGTGGCGCACGCCTGCCAGCAGGGCGACCTGGTCCTGTTCGAACTTCATCCGCGCTCCGCGGCCATAGCCGAGGCGACGGCGGGCCAGCTTCTCCTGCACCGCGGAGGTGCTCAGCGAGACGCCGGCGGGAAGCCCTTCCAGGATTCCGACGAGGGATTTGCCGTGTGATTCTCCGGAAGTGAGCCAGCGCAACATGGGGTCCATCATAAACCGATGGAGCGCCTCATCTTTGCCACCATCTGGGCGTGGGACGCTTCGGAGAGCTCTGCCGCCGGGGTCGAGGTGCTTGCGCTGAACAGCTCCACCTGCTTCACGGCCTGGTGGAGCAGCATCACCAGGCCGCTGACCACACGGCCTCCGGCGGCGTCCCAGGAGCGGGCCAGGGCCGAGGGCCAGGGGTCGTAGGCGACGTCGAGCAGCGGGACCGGGCGGTCCAGTCGGGGCAGGCGCGCGGCGATCTCGTCGGCGGCGCGCGGCGGCAGGGTGGAGACCACGGCCTCGAGCTGGACGCCAGCCGGACCAGCCGGGTCCAGCGGCACCGGTCCGAGACCAGCAGCCTTGCGAGGAGCCCGTCCGGAACCCTGAGGGCCGGTGCTCAGCTCGCGGGGCAGGTTCGAAAGTTCGGTCACGCTGAGTGAGAGGCCCAGCGCGGCGGCCACCGGCTCCAGCTCGAGCCCGCGCGGGATCGACCGAGCGTAGCTGCGGACCTGGCTGTAGCCGAGCTCCGCGGCGGCGGCCATCGCGGCGGTGGCGGTGGCGCCGGCCCCGATGATCCCGAAGCTTCCCCGGACCGACGACGACGCCGGGTGCAGCCCGGCCTCGCCCAGGGCCGCGACGATGCCGTCCACGTCGGTGTTCTCCGCCGAGAGCGTCCGCCGGGGCCCGCCGGAGGTTGCGTGCGAGGTGTCAGCGGAGCTGTCGTCAGTCCGGTGGATGACGGTGTTGAGCACTCCCAGCGCGGTGACCCGTGCCGAGGGGTGGTCCACGGCGCGGAGCATGGCGGCCTTCAGCGGCATGGTCACCGACCAGCCCATCCAGTCCTCCGCCGCCCCCTCGCCGCGCAGGAAGTCGTGCAGCGACTCCTCGGGGAGGTCGATGCGCCGATACTGGGCGTCGAGCCCCAGGTGCTCGTACGCGGCGGTGTGCAGCAGCGGGGAGAGCGAGTGGGCGATCGGGTGGCCCAGCACAGCGGCCTGGCGGGTCACGGTCCGGCGTTCTCCTGGGTCGATTCGCCCTCGCACACCTCGGGGTTGTCCTCGCAGTAGGCGTTGAACTCCTCCACGTAGCCCAGGTGCTCCTCATAGTCTGAGGCGAACTTGGTCTCACCGGTCTCGAGGTCCACGGTGACCCAGTAGTAGTAGTCGTTCTCATCGGGGTTCGCGGCTGCTTCGAGGGTCTCCATATTGGGAGCGGCCACGGGCCCGGGTGGCAGGCCCGGGTTCTGGTAGGTGTTGTATTCGTTCGACGCGTCGGCGCGCTCTTCCTCGGTGAACTGCACGCTCTGTGTGCCGAGGCCGTAGATCACGGTGGCGTCGATCTGCAGCAGCCCGTCGGTCTCGGAGTTGCCCGGGTCCAGCCGGTTCTCGATGATCCCGGCGATCTCTTCGTAGTCCCCGGGCAGACCCTCTGCGGTGAGCAGCGAGGCGATGATCACGGTGCGCCACTGCTCGTCCTCATCGGTGATGCCGAGCTCTTCGAGCCGCTCGAAGGTGGTGTCCACCATCTCCTGCAGGATCTCTTCGGGAGTCGCCTCGAAGGTGGGCTGATACTCCCCGGCCGCGAGGTAGCCCTCGAGCGTCTCGGCTTCCTCGGGCAGGCCGTAGTCGCTGGGGTCCTCAGCGGCCTGCCGGATGTCGCTCTCGGGGATCCCGGCCTGGGCGGCGATGGAGCTCAGTGCGGCGTCGATGCGGGTGTTGTCCTGCAAGGAGATGTAGCGAAGCGCCTCCCCCTCCTCGAAGATGACCGCCAGCGCGTCTGCGGCGGGCATCTGCTCGCGCAGCTCGAACTCACCCGGCTGCAAGGAAGGCTCATCCTCGAGCTCGGCGAACGCTTCGTCGAACGCGTCGTCACTGGCGATGATCCCGGCCTCCACCAGGCGGGAGCGCAGCAGCGCCGGCCCGTCTCCCTCTTCCACGGTGAACTCCACGCTCTCACCAGCCTGGGTCTCGAAGTCCTCCGGACCGCTGCTGCCGAACAGCGACTGCAGCACCACCACGAAGCCGACCAGCAGCAGCGCGAAGAGGCCGAAGGCCACGCTGAGGGTGAGGTTGCGCCGACGTCGCTTGCTGCGTCGCTTCTCCAGCACGGCCTGAGTCGCACCGCCCTCGACGGCGGAGACCGTCTGGTAGCTGCGGCCATGGGTGGAGGATGAGATCAGCAGGGGTGTCCCGTCGTCGTCGTGATCGATGCGGGCGCCTTCGTAGTAATCATCCTCGAGGTCATCTTCGAGGGGGAAGCCCGACTCGTCTTCGAGCGCGTACTCCGACTCGTCGTCGACCTCGTCGGCGGAGAGGATCCGATCGGTCCCGATCACCACCTGGTCGAAGGGGGTCGCGGCGGAGGGCGCAGTGGGCTCGGAGTCTGCGGCCTCACCGGGGTAGGGATCAGCCGGCCGCGGGTCGGCGTGATGCGGATCGCCGCTCTGGGGATCCATCTGGTCTGGGTCTTCGTGGTGCTCTTCGCGTTCCAGCCTGCCCTCAGGGAAGTCGTCCTGGTCGAAGATCACCGAGCCCTGCCCCGGCGCACTGGCAGGAGCCGAGGCGAGACGGTGGTCGGGGACGGAGTCGGAGGACTCTGTCTCGGGGCGCGGGGACGGTGCAGCGGGGTCCGCCGCGGGGGCTGCTGAGTCGGCGGAGCGGGCGCGCGCCGAGCGCGTCGTCTCGTCCGGGGCGCCCCCCTGGGCGGCACTCTGGCGTTCACGCTGCTCATCGAGCTCACGCTTCCGCGCCTTGCGATTCTCGCGGCGGTTGCGCGGGGAGCCCGACTCAGGTGGCTGTTGATCGCTCACGCGAAGTCCTCACTGGGTGTCGACGGCACAAGTCCAGAGACCCACGGGGAATGGCCAGTGGGTCGCCAGATCTTTGACGAGTGTAATCTATTCGTTACTTCAACATATCTCGCCAGCTCCTTCGCGCGTCCAACGCCTCTTTCGCTTCCTCGATCGCCTTGGTGTCGCCGCTGGCCTGGGCGGCTTCTAGCGCCGCTTCCAGTTCAGCGATGGCGTCGTCGAGCTGGGTGAGCATCGAGTTCTGCCGCGCAATGGTCTCGGGGTCGGTCTTGCGCCAGTGCGACTGCTCCGCGTCGCGGAACGCGTCCTGGACGCGCTTGAGTCGATTCTCGATGGACTTCATGTCGGCACGGGGCACCCGGCCGGCGGCGTCCCAGCGGTTCAGGATCGCCTGGTACTTCTCGCGGACGGCCTCGGGGTTCTCGATCGGCATGAGCGCCTCGAACTCCTCCAGCAGCGCGAGCTTCACGGTGAGGTTCTCTGCATACTCCGCATCGGTCTCCGCGTTGGCCTTGTCCCGCGCGCCGAAGAACACGTCCTGGGCCGCGCGGAAGCGGGCCCACTGGGCGTCGTCGGTCTTGCGAGCCCCGCGACCCAGGGCTTTCCAGTCATCCATCAGCCGGTGGTAGGCCTTGGTGGTGCCGCCGAAGTCATCGGAGTCCTTGAGCTGCTCCGCCTCGGCGATCAGGGCCTCCTTGGCGGCCTTGATGTCGCCGTGCTCCTTGTCGCGGGAGGCGAAGAAGGCGCGCCGGTTCTTCTCGAAGAGGTTCCGCGCGGCGCGGAACCTCTTCCAGTACGGGTCTTCCTGAGACTTCGTCAGTCGCGGCGGCTTCTTCTGCTCGGCCTTCCACGCCTCGAAGAGCTCGTTCATCCGGGCCTGGGCGCTCTTCCAGTGCTGCGTGGTGGGGTCGGCCTCGGCCAGCAGCTCCACCTCGGCGACGATCTGTTCCCGAGTGGCCAGATGCTCGGCGAGCACCACTTCGGCCTCCTGGGCCTCGACGGCGGCGCGCTGGTCGATCTCGGTGGAGATCTCTTCCAGCAGCGCGCTCAGGGCGGCGACGTCGCCGACCCAGGTGCCGTCGGTGAGCTCCTTGCGGATGTGTCCCAGCGACTCGTGCAGCGCCTTGGCCGAATCGGCGCCGGCTGCGGCACGGGCGCGCAGCAGCAGCGCCCGGTTGTAGAGCTCGTCGAATTTGCGGGTGAAGTAGTGCAGCGCCTCGTCTGCGCTGGCGCCGGAGAACTGTCCCACGTAGGTCTCGCCGGCCTGGGCTCCTGCGGCGCCGGCGGCCTGGGCTGCGGCACCGTCCTCAGGGGCGGCCTCTGCCGCGGGCGCCTCTGCTGCGGAGGTCTCCGCCGTCGAGGTCTCCGCCGTGGAGGTCTCTGCCGCAGCGTCCTCCGGGGCGGCAGCGCCGTCCTGCGGCGCGGCAGCGGCGGTCTTCGAGTGATCGGTCGCAGGGGTCAGGGCGTAGACATGGCCCTCTTCATCCACACGGGCGAATCGGCGGGCTTCCACGATGGAGGTCTCATGGTGGTCGGGCTTGACTGCAGGACTCATGCCACCAGCCTACCGGAGCCGTTATGCTGAACGGGCCCGATTCCAGGCTCCCCCGACGACCCAAGGACTGCGCGCACACTCATGGCACGAACCACCTCTCTCTCCGGCTTCACCGAATGGCTCCCCGAGGAGCGGCTGGTGGAGCTGCACGTGTTGGACACGCTCCGCGAGGTGTTCGAACGCCACGGCTTCGCCTCCATCGAGTCGCGGGCGGTGGAAACCATCGACACGCTGCTGCAGAAGGGCGAGATCGACAAGGAGATCTACGCCGTCTCCCGGCTGCAGGAGGAGGAAGGTCGCGAGGCCCGGCTGGCCCTGCACTTCGACCTGACCGTGCCCTTCGCCCGCTACGTGGTGGAGAACGCCGGTCACCTGGACTTCCCGTTCCGGCGCTACCAGATCCAGAAGGTCTGGCGCGGTGAACGCCCCCAGGATGGTCGGTACCGCGAGTTCACCCAGGCCGACATCGACCTGGTGGGCGACGGCGCGCTCCCCTTCCGCAGCGACGTCGAGATCGGCGTGGTCATGGCCAAGGCGCTGGAGGCGCTGCCGATCGGTGACTTCATGCTTCGGGTCAACAACCGCAAGCTCTCCGAGGGCTTCTACCGCTCCATCGGGCTCACCGACACCACTGCGGTGCTGCGCGCCATCGACAAGCTGGAGAAGATCGGCGCCGAGAAGGTCAGCGATGAGCTGGTCTCCTCCGGCGCGGCGACGACGGAACAGGCGCAGCAGGCGCTCGAGCTGGCCCAGATCCGCGCCACCGACACCTCCTTCGTCGACGCGGTGCGCGCCCTGCTCGGCTCGCTGGAGGCCGATGAGCTGCTCGAAGCCGGTCTGGCCGAGCTCGAAGAGGTCGTCGCGGAGCTGAACAAGCGGGTCCCGGGCCGGGTCACCGCGGATCTCTCCATCGCCCGCGGACTCGACTACTACACCGGCACGGTCTACGAGACCGTGCTGCTCGGTCACGAGTCGCTGGGCTCGGTCTGCTCCGGGGGCCGCTACGAATCGCTGGCCTCCAAGGGGAAGCGGACCTTCCCCGGCGTCGGGCTCTCCATCGGCGTGACCCGGCTGATCTCACGGATCCTCGCCGAGGGCGGACTCTCCGCCAGCCGCAAGGTCCCCGCCGCGGTGTACGTGGCGCTGCGCTCCGACGAGGACTGGGGCGCCGCCCAGGATGTGGCCGATGCGCTGCGCGACCGCGGGATCAATGTGGAGGTCGCGCTGAAGGCCGAGAAGTTCGGCAAGCAGATCCGCCATGCCGACCGCCGCGGCATCCCGTATGTCTGGTTCACCGAGGAGGACGGCGCCCACGAGGTCAAGGACATCCGCACCGGCGCCCAGACCTCGGCCGACCCGGGGAGCTGGACGCCCCCGGCCCAGGACGCGCTCCCGCGGATAGTAGAATCGGCCACCGACTGACTCCCGGGCCGCAGGCCCGCACCGAGCAACTGATCCCTCAGGAAGGACACCGTGCTTCGCACACACACCTCCGGCTCCCTCACCGCCGAGAACATAGGCCAGACCGTCACCCTCACCGGATGGGTGGCGCGACGCCGAGATCACGGCGGGGTCGCCTTCCTCGATCTGCGTGACTCCTCCGGCGTGGCCCAGGTCGTGGTGCGCGAGGAGGCCGACTTCGACCCGCTGCGCAACGAGTTCGTCCTGCAGGTGACCGGGTCAGTGGAGCGCCGCCCGGCCGGCAACGAGAACCCCAACCTGCCCTCGGGCGAGGTCGAGGTCATCGCCGAGACCGTCACGGTGCTCAACACCTCGGCCCCGCTGCCTTTCCAGATCGATGAGCACGTCGAGATCGGCGAAGAGGCGCGACTGCGCCACCGCTACCTGGACATGCGCCGTGAAGGACCGCAGCGTGCGCTGCGGCTGCGCTCCGAGGCGAACCGGGTGGCCCGGGATCTGCTCCACGAGGAGACCTTCACCGAGATCGAGACCCCCACTCTGACCCGCTCCACGCCCGAGGGTGCTCGTGACTTCCTGGTCCCGGCTCGCCTGGCCCCGGGCGCCTGGTATGCGCTGCCCCAGTCCCCGCAGCTGTTCAAGCAGCTGCTCCAGGTCGGCGGGTTCGAGAAGTACTACCAGCTAGCCCGCTGCTACCGCGACGAGGACTTCCGCGCGGACCGCCAGCCGGAGTTCACCCAGCTCGACATCGAAGCCAGCTTCGTTGAGCAGGACGACATCCTCTCGCTCTCCGAGGAGCTCGTGCGCCGGCTCTGGAAGCTCATCGACGTGGAGCTGCCCGCTGAGATTCCGCACATCACGTACCACGACGCGATGGCCCGCTACGGCTCGGACAAGCCGGACCTGCGCTTCGACCTGGAGCTCACCGAGCTCACCGAGTACTTCAAGAACACTCCGTTCCGGGTCTTCAAGGCCCCCTACGTCGGCGCCGTCGTGATGCCAGGCGGCGCCTCCCAGCCCCGCCGCACCCTCGACGCCTGGCAGGAATGGGCCAAGCAGCGCGGCGCGAAGGGCCTGGCCTACGTGCTCATCGGCGAGGACGGCGAGCTCGGCGGCCCCGTGGCCAAGAACCTCTCCGACGAGGAGAAGTCCGGTCTGGCCGCCGCCACCGGCGCCTCCCCCGGGGACTGCGTCTTCTTCGCCGCCGGCGAGGTCTCCCCCTCCCGCGGACTGCTCGGCGCCGCCCGCAACGAGATCGCCTCCCGAGTGGGGCTGATCGACGAGAACGCCTGGTCCTTCGTCTGGGTGGTCGACGCCCCGATGTTCGAGCCCGCCGCGCAGGCCCAGGCGGCCGGCGATGTCGCCGTCGGCTCCGGTGCCTGGACGGCGGTGCACCACGCCTTCACCGCACCCAAGCCGGAGTTCGCCGAGACCTTCGACACCGATCCCGCCTCCGCCCTGGCCAACGCCTATGATCTGGTCTGCAACGGCAACGAGATCGCCGGCGGCTCGCTCCGCGTCTACCGCCGCGACGTGCAGGAACGCATCTTCAAGGTGATGGGCATCCCCGAGGACGAGGCGCAGGAGAAGTTCGGCTTCCTGCTCGACGCCTTCAAGTTCGGCGCTCCCCCACACGGCGGCATCGCCTTCGGCTGGGACCGCGTGGTCTCGCTGCTCGCCGGTGAGGAATCGATCCGCGAGGTCATCGCCTTCCCCAAGTCCGGCGGCGGCTACGATCCGCTCACCGCGGCACCGGCCCCGATCACTGCCCAGCAGCGCAAGGAGGCCGGGGTCGACGCCAAGCCCGAGCCGAAGGCCGAAGCCAAGACGGACGGCAAGACGGACGCCAAGGCAGAGGGCGAGACACAGCCGAAGCCCCAGGCGTGAGTCGCACCGGGTAATCTGGGATGGATTCCTCTCGAATCTATCTACGAACCCAGCTCTAGGAGGCGCAGTGGCCGATCCCATCACGGGGGATCTCTTCGCCTCCGACGACTTCGGCGACGACGACGCACCCGCCTCACCCTCCACGGGTGAGGCGGGTGCGCGTCGTCGTCATACTCCGCTGGCGGTGCGGATGCGTCCGCGCACGCTGGAGGAGGTCCTCGGGCAGCAGCACCTGCTCGAACAGGGGTCCCCGCTGCGGGTCCTCGCCGAGGGCAACCGCGGTCCCGCCGGCGCCTCTTCGGTGATCCTCTACGGGCCGCCGGGGACCGGCAAGACCACGCTGGCTCATGTGCTGGCCCGCGGCGCCTCGCGGAAATTCGTGGAGCTCTCCGCCATCCGTGCCGGGGTCAAGGATGTCCGGCAGGTCATCGACCGTGCGCTGGAGGACCGGGACCTGCGCGGGCAGACCACGGTGCTCTTCCTCGACGAGATCCACCGGTTCAACAAGGCCCAGCAGGATGCGCTGCTGCCCGGCGTGGAGAACGGCTGGGTGATCCTGGTCGCCGCGACCACAGAGAACCCCTCCTTCTCGATCATCGCCCCGCTGCTCTCCCGGTCGCTGATGCTCACCCTGCGGTCGCTGACCCAGGACGACCTCTCCGGGCTGATCACCCGGGCGTTGGAGGACACTCGCGGACTGAACTCGGCGTTCGAGCTCGACGACGTCGCGCGGGACCACATCCTGCGAATGGCCGGCGGTGACGCGCGCCGGGTGCTGACCACCCTGGAGGCGGCCGCCGCCGTCGCCATGGGCCGCTCCCCCGACGGCGCCGCGGATGTCGCTGCGGACGCCTCGACCGGCGAGCCAGAGCCGGACTCCCCCGTGCTGATCACCGCTCGGGACGCCGAACAGGCGATGGACTTCGCCGTGCAGCGCTACGACCGTGACGGGGACCAGCACTACGACATCGTCTCTGCGTTCATCAAGTCGCTGCGCGGCTCGGACCCCGACGCCGCGCTGCATTATCTGGCCCGGATGGTGGTCGCCGGGGAGGACCCGCGCTTCATCGCCCGGCGCCTGGTGATCGCCGCCGGTGAAGAGGTCGGCATGGCTGATCCCACGGCGCTGCAGACCGCGATGGCCGCGGCAGACGCCGTGCAGCTGATCGGCATGCCGGAGGGACGGATCCTGCTGGCTCAGGCCACCGTGCACATCGCGACCGCACCGAAGTCCAACGCCTCCTATAAGGCCCTCGACGCCGCCATCGCCGACGTGCGGGCCGGCCGATCGGGCTCGGTCCCGCCGCACCTGCGCGACGCGCACTATTCCGGGGCGCACCGGATGGGCCACGGCAAGGGCTATATCTACGCCCACGACCAGCCGCATCATGTCGCCACCCAGCAATACGTGCCCGATGAGCTGATCGGAGTGGACTACTACAAGCCGACCGGCAACGGGGCGGAGCGCGCCGTCTCGGAGCGGCTGGCGAAGCTGCGCTCGATCATCCGGGGCCCCGACAAGAAATAGACAGACAAGGTGACGAAGAAGCGGCCGCCTCCCGCGAGGGAGACGGCCGCTTCTCTGCGTTCAGCGCCGGATGATCAGCGCCTCATAGGTGTTCAGTTCTTCTTGGACTCGATCGCTCCGACGGAACCGGCGGGCAGCTCGGCGGCAGTCCCGGGGTCGTCGTGGGAGAGCGCCTCGATGTACTCCTCGCGGCCGACCGGGGCCACCCGGTCCTCGAAGAAGGTCCGGCTGAGCCTGACCCGTGACTTCTCCAGCAGTCCGACCTTGCCGTGAGAGTTGGGGCGGGCCGCGGTGACCTCGGGAGACTCGTAGGAGACCAGCGTGTAGAGCTCGTAGTCGCTGACCCGGGTGTGCTTCTCACGGAACTCACCGTGCGGCAGCATCTCGATGACACCGGCCTCGTTGCCGTGCAGCACGATCTCGCGATCCTTGCGCTGCAGGGCCAGGCAGATCCGCTTGGTGATGATGAAGGTGAGGATCGGTCCGACGAAGAACAGGACCCGGAGCCAGATGAGCACGTCGTTGAACGAGAGCGAGAAGTGCGTCGCGATCAGGTCGGATGAGGCCGCAGCCCACATCACGAAGTACCAGATCATCATGGCCATACCGAAGGCTGTGCGTCCGGGGACGTTGCGCGGCCGGTCCAGGATGTGGTGTTCCCGCTTGTCACCGGTGATCCAGGCTTCGATCCAGGGCCAGACGAACAGACCGAGCAGCAGAGCGGTGATCGGGATGAACGTGGCCAGCACAGGTGTCGCCACGCTGTTGCCGCCCCATGGCGTCGGGAGGACGAACTCCAGCGGTATGTCTCCGATATAGCCCGGCATCAGACGCAGCAGGCCGTCGAACCAGCCGATGTACCAGTCAGGCTGGGTGCCTGCCTGCACCGGGGATGGGTCATAGGGCCCGTAGTTCCACAGTGCGTTGATCTGGAAGGTGCCTGCCAGCAGGGCCAGGACGCCGAAGACCACGAAGAAGAAGCCGCCGGCCTTGGCTGCGTACACCGGCCCGATCGGGTAGCCCACCACATTGCGCTCAGTGCGGCCCGGGCCGGGGTACTGGGTGTGCTTGTGGGTGACCACCATGAACAGGTGGACTGCGATCAGGATCAGGATCACCGCGGGGATGATGAAGATGTGCAGCGAGTAGAGCCGCGGGATGACCTCGTCGCCGGGGAACTCGCCGCCGAAGAGGAAGAAGGAGATGTAGGTGCCGACCACCGGGATCGCCTTGAGCATGCCGTCGATGATGCGCAGACCGTTGCCGGAGAGCACCTCATCGGGCAGCGAGTAGCCGGTGAAGCCGGCGCCCAGGCCTGCCAGCAGCAGGGTGCAACCGACGACCCAGTTGAGCTCGCGCGGCTTGCGGAAGGCACCGGTGAAGAACACGCGCAGCATGTGGATCGCCATCGCCATGATGAACATCAGGGCGCCCCAGTGGTGCAGCTGGCGCATGAACAGGCCGCCGCGGACGTCGAAGGAGAGCTCCAGCGCCGTGGCGTAGGCCGAGGACATCTCCACGCCCTGCATGGGCACATAGGAGCCGTCATACTGCGTGCTGGTCATCGAGGGATCGAACCAGAAGGTCAGAAACGCCCCGGAGATCACGGTGATCAGGAAGCTGTAGAGGGCGACCTCGCCGAACATGAAGGTCCAGTGGTCCGGGAAGACCTTGCGGCCGAACTCGCGGACCATGCCGGTGCCGCCCACGCGGGTGTCCACGTAGTTTGCGATCCTGCCGGTGCGGGTCCCCGGCTGGTACTGGTCCACCTCGGAGTACTGCTCCTCGGTGTACTTGGATTCTAGAGACTGAGTGCTCATGAGTTTTAGCCACGCTCCCAGTAGGTCGGGCCGACGGGTTCGGTGAAGTCGCTGCGAGCGATGAGGAAGCCCTCATCGTCGACGGTGATGGGCAGCTGGGGCAGCGGCCGGCCTGCCGGACCAAAGATGACCTTGAACTCCTCAGCGGCGTCAAAGGTCGACTGGTGGCAGGGACACAGCAGGTGGTGCGTGTGCCGCTCGTAGAGCGCCACCGGGCAGCCGACATGCGTGCAGACCTTGGAGCAGGCGATGATCCCTTCGTACTTCCAGTCCTCGCGGCCTGGAGTCACGGGCTCGAAGTCATCGGGGTTCATCCGGATCAGCAGGACCACGGACTTGGCCTTTGCGGCCAGCCGGTCACCGTGGCCGGAGACCTCGCGCAGGGTCTCCGGGACCACATGGACGGCGGAGCCCACGGTGAGGTCGGAGGCGCGGATCGGGGTGCCGGTGGGATCGCGGACCAGGCGCACTCCCTCTTCCCACAGCGTGTGGCGCATCCGCTCGGGTCCGAAGTCCTCGGAGGTATCGAGATCACGGAAGACGACGACGGCGGGAAGCGGGGCCAGCAGGGCGGCACCGATGAGCGTGTTGCGCAGGAGCGGGCGACGCTTGATCTGAGTCTCGTCGACGATCTCGTTGACCGTCTGGGCAGCCTCGGCGCGGTCTTCTTCCTTGCGCAGCGGCTTGCGGTCCTCGACGACCTCGTGGTCCGGCATCAGTGCGCGGGCCCACTGGACGACGCCGAGTCCGATGCCCAGCATGGCGAAGGCCACGCCGACGCCGAGCAGGGTGTTCTGCAGTCGCAGCATCTCGAGGTCACCGGCGGTGACGCCGACGACGAAGTAGCCGACGAAGAACATCACAGTGCCGATGATCGAGATCAGGAAGAGCGCAGAGACCTGACGCTCGGCGCGCTTGGCGGCCTTCTCGTCCGCGTCAGCCAACCGCGGGCGGTGCGGGGGCAGGCCAGGATTGTCGATGGCATAGCCGCTCGACTTCCCGTCACCTGCTTTGATGACGGCGCCCGTGTTCGGACCGCCGTTACCGTGCTCGCCCATATGGTTCTCGTCCTTTGCTTCAGTGTTTACGTGTGCGGGTGCTTAGGTGCTGCCGGGGCCGATCAGGAAGACCGTGAGGTCAGCCAGACCATCGAACCGATCAGCAGGGCCAGGCCCAGGGTCCAGATGAGCAGACCTTCCGAGACCGGTCCCAGCGAGCCCAGCGAGAACCCGCCCGGCACGCCTTGAGATTCGTTGTTCTTCAGGAAGGCGATGATGTCGCGCTTGTCCTCGGGCGGAATGTTGGAGTCGTTGAACTCCGGCATGTTCTGCGGGCCGGTGACCATGGCCTCGTAGATGTGCACGGACTCCACGCCGTCGAGTGAGGGGGCGTACTTGCCTTCGGTCAGCGCGCCACCGGCGGCGGCGGCGTTGTGGCACATGGCGCAGTTGATGCGGAAGAGCTCGCCGCCGCGGGCGATGTTGCCCTCTTCGACGTCGAGGTACTCCTCGTCAGGAACGGCGGGGCCGGAGCCCAGCGAGGCGACGTAGGCCGAGAGCTGCATGGTCTGTTCGTCGTTGAACTGAGCAGGCTTCTTCTGCGCCTGGGGGCCCGACATCTGCATCGGCATGCGTCCGGTGCCGACCTGGAAGTCGACAGCGGCGGCGCCGGCGCCGATCAGCGAGGGTCCGGCGTCGGAGCCTGCTGCGTTGATGCCGTGGCAGGTGGCGCAGTTGGCCACGAAGAGCCGCTCGCCCTCTTCCACATCCGAGGCAGAGTAGACATCGGCGGTGTTCGTCGCCTGGGCCTCGTTGATCGAGGTCGCCGCGCCGTAGAGCCCTCCCGTGAGCAGGAGGCCCAGGAGGAGCAGCGCCACTGCCGCTAACGGGTGGCGACGCTTCTGTGAGAGTGCCTTCACGTGCCGGTTCCTAACTTTTCGATGCGATTCAAGCTGGGGTGCTGCGTGGACGCGTTGATCACGCGAACAGCGGCAGCAGGTAGACGATGCCGAACAGCGCGATCCACACGACGTCGACGAAGTGCCAGTAGTACGAGACGACGACGGCGGCGTGAGCCTCCTTGTGGGTGAACTTCACGCTGAAGTACGCCCGAGCGATCACGTACAGGAAGGCGATGAGCCCACCGATCACGTGCAGCCCGTGGAAGCCGGTGGTGATGTAGAAGGCAGAGCCGAACGCATTCGAGGAGACGGTGATCCCGTGGGAGACCATCACCGCGAACTCGTAGGTCTGACCGCCGATGAAGATGGCGCCCATGATGAACGAGAGGATGTACCACTCGACCATGCCCCAGTGCTTGATCTGGAATGTGCCTCCGGTGCGGCGCGGCTGGTGCCGCTCGGCAGCGAAGACACCGAACTGAGCCGTCACCGAGCTCGCAACCAGGATCACGGTGATCGTGGTGGCCAGCGGGATGTCCAGTTCACTGGCACCCTCGGCGAACATCTCAGACTGCGTGGAACGCAGTGTGAAGAACATGGCGAACAGGCCGGCGAAGAACATGAGCTCGCTGGTGAGCCAGACCATGGTGCCCACTGACACCATGTTCGGGCGGTTCGGCAGCGTTCGCGCCGGGGCGATTGGGGCTTGGGTTGCAGACGTCACGCAATCATTATGTCCTGAAACCCCAGCCGTTTGCGACACCGATGGCCACTGTGGCGTGGTTCCAGATCCTTGTCAGGGGGCGGATTCCGCGCCATTCCCAGGATCCGCCAAGGTGGAGCGGGTCAAAAAAGTCGACAATATTTCTACAGCGTGTCGAAATTGGACGGAGCCGGACCCGGACGGGCCGATAGTCTGGGGCTGTGAAACCTCCACACTCCCCTGATCCCCTGCCCGGCGCGACAGCTCTGCCCTCAAGCTGGGCGCAGCTGCTGGAGACCCTCCTCGCCGGAGAGCATCTCACCGAGGCGACCTCGGCCTGGGCGATGGGGCAGCTCATGAGCGGGTCCCTGGGTGACGGACAGATCGCCGCCTTCCTGGTCGCGCTGCGCGCGAAGGGCGAGGTGGCCCAGGAGCTTGTAGGCCTCAGCGCCACCATGATGGACAAGGCGGTCCCGCTGAGCATCCCCGGACCCACCCTGGACATCGTGGGCACCGGTGGGGACATGCTGGGCACGGTGAACATCTCCACGATGGCCTCGCTGACCGCCGTGGGAGCCGGAGCGCGGGTCGTCAAGCACGGCAACCGCGGCGCCTCCACCACTGCCGGCGCCGCCGATGTGATCGAGGCGCTCGGGGTGGACCTGAGCATGAGCACCCACAACGTCGCCCGGGCAGCCCAGGAGGTCGGCATCAGCTTCCTCTTTGCGCAGAGCTTCCATCCCTCGATGCGCCACGTCGGGCCGGTGCGGCGCCAGCTGGGCATCCGCACCGTCTTCAACTTCCTCGGTCCGCTCTCGAACCCGGCACGGGTGACCGCCCAGGCGCTCGGCTGCGCAAGTCCCACTCTGGCGCCGAAGATGGCCGAGGTGCTCGCGATGCGCGGCACCCGAGGACTGGTGTTCCGCGGACAGGACGGGCGGGACAAGATCACCACCTCCGCCGCCACCGACATCTGGGAGGTCCGCTCCGGAGAGCTCTCCCACACCACGCTGGAGCCGGAGGACGTGGGTCTCCCCCGGGTCGCGGTCGAGGACCTGCGCGGTGGCTCGGGAACTGAGAACGCGCAGATCGTCCAGTGCATGCTCGCCGGGGAGCCCGGGCCGGTGCGCGAGGCCGTCGTCCTCAATGCCGCGGCAGGGCTCACCAGCCTGGATGAACACGCTGACGGGCCGCTGGTGGACCGCCTGCGGGCCAATATGCGCCGGGCCGAGGAATCCATCGACTCCGGGGCCGCAGCCGAGGTGCTGCGCCGCTGGGTGGCGTTCAGCCGGAGTGTGAGCTGACGCCCCGACCGGTGGAGGTGGTCTCCTCGGGCTCGTCGCCGTCGTCGAGCTCATCATGGCCGAACGGGTCAGGGTCGACGCCGGGCATCCAGGTCAGCCCAGACTGGTTCCAGCCTTCCTTCTTCACGACCTTCTTCCAGCGTCGCGCCCATTTGGGGTCCAGCCGGTTGACGTAGAGGTAGCCGTCCAGGTGGTCATACTCGTGCTGCAGGATCCGGGCGAACCAGCCGGTGGCTTCGAACTGCAGCGGCTCGCCGTCGAGATCGATCCCGGTGATCTCCACGTGCTCGCTGCGCTTGAGCGGATAGTTGTACCCCGGCACGGACAGGCAGCCCTCAGACTCCTCCTCGGGATCGGGAGACTCCTTGGAGACCTTCCCGATCAGGCGCAGCCGCGGATTGATGATCACACCCCGCGAGGGCTGGTCTCCGGAGTCGGCGAAGCTGTAGGTGAAGATGCGCAGGCCCACGCCCACCTGCGGGGCGGCGAGTCCCACCCCGTGCGCGGCGTCCTGGGTCTCCACCATGTCGGCGACGAGCTCGCGGATCGAGTCATCGATGCGCTCGACCTCCTGCGCGCGTCGATGCAGGACTGGTTCACCGTGGATCGTGATGGGGCGGATCGTCATAGCCAGAATTCTACGCACCGCGCAGAGCTCCCGGAGACGAGGAAGCCCGCCGTGAGTCGATGCTCACGGCGGGCTTCCTCGATTCAGCTCATGCCAGTCAGGTCATGAGGACCCCTCGGTGCGGGGTCCGCGGCGTGACCGCTGCGGGAGGTGTGATCAGTGCGCGTAGCGCTTGCGGTTGAACTCCAGCACCCAGCCGGTGATGAAGAACAGGCCAGGGATCAGTGCGAGGAAGAACACCCACCAGTCGATGGCCAGACCGAAGAAGGCGAACGCCGCGGAGAACCCGAGGCCCAGCGGCCACCAGCTCCACGGAGCGAACTCGCCGTAGTTGCCGGCCATGTGCTCGATCTCGCCCTCCGGGTTGTCCCCGTCCAGCACGTCGTGGTTCTTCGCGACCATGCGCAGGTAGAACCAGAGCATGAAGCCCATGCCTGCGGTGAGCAGCAGCAGCGGGAACCCGGCCAGATCCGACCAGCCGCTCCAGAAGCCGTAGATGAAGGCCACAATGAGGACGAAGACCCCCAGGCCTAGGAACAACCCGATATTTGCCTTCATCAGACGCCTTCCTTGTCCGACTGATCCGCCGGACCGAAGATCTTGCCCGCAGGGGTCTGCAGGGTGTGCCGGTCAGCGAGCTCAGGGTGGTGCAGATCCAGCGCGGGACGCTCGGAGCGGATCCGCGGCAGCGAGTAGAAGTTGTGCCGCGGCGGTGGGCAGGAAGTCGCCCATTCGAGCGAACCGCCGAAGCCCCACGGGTCATCCACGAGCACCTTCTTGCCCTTGCGTGAGGTGATCCAGACGTTCCAGAAGAACGGGATCAGCGAGGCGCCCAGGAGCATCGAGAACACGGTGGAGAACTGGTTCATCATCGTGAACCCGTCTTCGACCATGTAGTCCGCGTAGCGTCGCGGCATGCCCATGACGCCGAGCCAGTGCTGGATCATGAAGGTGCCGTGGAAGCCGACGAACAGCATCCAGAAGTTGATCTTGCCCAGGCGCTCGTTGAGCATCTTGCCGGTCCACTTGGGCCACCAGAAGTAGAATCCGGCGAACATCGCGAAGACCACGGTGCCGAAGACCACGTAGTGGAAGTGCGCCACCACGAAGTAGGTGTCGGAGAGGTGGAAGTCCAGCGGCGGGGCGGCCAGGATGATGCCGGTGAGCCCGCCGAAGAGGAAGGTCACCAGGAAGCCGAGGCTCCACAGCATGGGTGTCTCGAAGGTCAGCGACCCTCGCCACATCGTGCCGATCCAGTTGAAGAACTTCACCCCTGTGGGCACCGCGATCAGCATGGTCATCAGCGCGAAGAAGGGCAGCAGCACCGCTCCGGTGACGTACATGTGGTGGGCCCAGACGGTCACCGACAGCGCAGCGATGGCGATGGTCGCGTAGACCAGGCCCTTGTAGCCGAAGATCGGCTTCCGGCTGAAGACCGGAAGGATCTCAGAGATGATGCCGAAGAACGGCAGCGCGATGATGTAGACCTCCGGGTGTCCGAAGAACCAGAACAGGTGCTGCCACAGGACGGCACCGCCCGCCTCCGGATCGAAGATGTGACCGCCGAACCGCCGGTCGAGCCCGAGTCCGAACAGCGCTGCCGCCAGGGGCGGGAAGGCCATCAGGACCAGGATCGAGGTGATCAGCGTGTTCCACACGAAGATCGGCATCCGCCACATGGTCATGCCCGGTGCGCGCATGCAGATGATGGTGGTGATGAAGTTGACGCCACCCATGATGGTGCCGAAGCCGGTCAGAGCCAGTCCGAACACCCAGAGGTCTCCACCGACTCCCGGCGAGTATGTGGTGTCAGACAGCGGTGCGTAGGCGAACCAGCCGAAGGAGGCCGCGCCCTGCGGGGTGAGGAAGCCTGCCATCGCGACGAGTGCGCCGAAGAGGAAGAACCAGAAGGCCAGCGCGTTCAGACGGGGGAATGCCACGTCAGGGGCGCCGATCTGCAGCGGCATGATCACGTTGGCGAAGCCGGCGAAGAGCGGCGTCGCGAACATCAGCAGCATGACCGTGCCGTGCATGGTGAACAGCTGGTTGTACTGCTCCTTGGTCTGGAGCAGCTGCATGCCGGGCTCGAAGAGCTCCGCACGGATCAGAAGCGCCATGACGCCGCCGACGCAGAAGAACAGGAAGGAGGTGATCAGGTACATGTACCCGATGACCTTGTGATCAGTGGTCGTCAGCCAGTTGACGATGATCTTTCCCTTGGAGCGGGGAACGACGCGCGAGACATCACGCGCTTCGTCGGCTGTGTATTCGAGGGTCGCCACGGTCAGTCGTCCCCTTCAGTTCCGGCCACGTTTTCGTGGAGGTTTGGATTGCGGTCATACTCGTCGCCGAGCTGACCCTCGGGCAGGGTCTCGAGATAGGCACGGAATTCTTCATCCGTGACGACCTCCACGTTGAAGAGCATCTCCGAGTGGTACTCGCCGCAGAGCTCAGCACACTTGCCGTCGAAGCTGCCAAGCTCCTGCGGGGTCAGGTGGATCTCGTTGGTGCGACCCGGAATCATGTCGCGCTTCTGCAGGAAGGCGGGGATCCAGAAGGAATGGATGACGTCGCGGGCGTTGAGCTCGAAGGTGACCGGCTCGTCCACCGGCAGGTAGAGGGTCGGCAGGGTCTCGCGGACACCTTCCTCACCGGTGAGATCGGCCTGGACGCCGGCGAAGTAGCGCTCTTCGCCCTCGTAGTTGTAGTTGAAGTCCCAGGCCCACTGCTTGCCTCGGACGTCGATCACCAGGTTCGGATCTTCATAGGGCTCATCGATCGAGCGCTGCACCTGGTTGGTGTAGAAGAACAGCACACCGACCATGACCAGCGGAACGATGGTGTACATGATCTCCAGCGGCACGTTGTACGCCAGCTGACGCGGATAGCCCGTCTCCCCCTTGCGGCGACGGTAGGCCACCATGCACCAGAGCATCAGTGCCCAGGTGATGAGACCCACGATCAGCGCCGCGATCCAGGAATTGACCCACAGATCGGTGATCTCCGCGGTGTTGCTGGTCGTGCCTCGATTGCCCGGGAGCCATCCCCGCGATGCGGGGTTCTCCGCGGAGCAGGCGCTGAGCGCCAGTGCCGCCACGCTGGCCAGTGCAGTTACCTTCAGTGCACGGCCTTGGCTGCCGGTTCGTTTATGCGAACTCACAGACGGCCCTTCCTCTATCTCGAATGTGCGAATGTTGCGAACTCCGTGAGCCGCTGACCGCGCTGTGCGCAGAGATCGGGCCACCATGGACGCTTCGCGCTCAAGACTACTACGTCCTGTAGAGGACCGGGAGGACGGACACCCGCGGCCGAAGCATCTGATCTGCTCGTTCGCCAGCCCCGGCGGGCCCCCAGACACGAGAAA
The DNA here is from genome assembly GCF_051262655.1 of Nesterenkonia maliinae. Classification (NCBI taxonomy): domain Bacteria; kingdom Bacillati; phylum Actinomycetota; class Actinomycetes; order Micrococcales; family Micrococcaceae; genus Nesterenkonia; species Nesterenkonia maliinae. Next base: position 587,996 of record NZ_JBIMEY010000001.1, read on the forward strand.
ACTCCGCTTCTACCCCGTGTAGAAAACAGGAGAAGCGGAGTTTCACTCGTGCTGGGCAGCGCCTGAAACTGCTGCCGATATGTCTGCTTTGTGACGCTGTGACTCGCTGCACTGCGCCGGCGGCGCGGAGCTGGGCACGACGCAGCCCCGGAGGAGGCTGGTCAGTGAGTCGCCAGCAGGTCGGTCAGTGGAAGGAGTCGCCGCAGGCGCAGGAGCCGCCGGCGTTGGGGTTGTCGATCGTGAACCCCTGCTTGGAGATCGAGTCTTCGAAGTCGATCTTGGCACCCTCGAGGTAGGGGACGCTCATCTTGTCCACGACGACCTCTACGCCGCTGAAATCACGCAACGCATCGCCGTCGAGCACACGCTCGTCGAAGTAGAGCTGGTAGATCAGGCCCGAGCAGCCGCCGGGCTGCACAGCCACGCGCAGACGAAGGTCTTCACGGCCTTCCTGCTGAAGCAGGGAGGAGACCTTCTCGGCTGCAGTCTCGCTCAGCTCGACCTGGTGGGTCTTGAAACCATCGACGCTCGCTCCGGTGATCTCAGCTGATTCGGTCTCAGCGGCGGATCCAGCAGCGGTGTCCTGGGTGGTGGTGCTCATGGCATACACCTCTCTCGTTGTAGCGGCAGGCCTGTGCTCTACGGTAACAACGCCGGGGCCTGCGCAGTTCATTCCCGCCGGCCCCGCACGTCGCCGGGTTCGGCCCTATTATTCCCGCTACACTGGCTGGGTGCTAGGACGTAAGAAAAAGACTCCCGAGAAGACCGCCGAAGCTGAAGCTGCAGCTGCCCGTGTGGAAGCCCAGAACACCAGGCGCCAGCCTGAGAAGAAGGGCGTTCCCACCCCTAAGCGCAGCCAGCAGCAGGCGGCCCGCAAGCGACCGCTGGTGCAGAACGATCGCAAGGTCGCCCGCGCCGCGCAGCGCCAGCAGATGGCCGAACAGCGGGTGAAGATGCGCCGGGCGATGGAGACCGGCGAAGAGAAGTACCTTCCCGCGCGTGACCGCGGCCCGCAGCGGCGCTTCGTCCGTGACTATGTCGACGCACGCTTCGGCATCGGTGAGTGGATGCTCATCCTGGTGCTGGTCTTCCTCTTCGCATCCTTCGTGATGAACGAGGAGATGCGCATCATCGTCAGCCAGATCCTGTGGCTCTTCGTGCTCGCCGTCCTGGTCGAGGCCGTCTGGGTGGGCCGCGTTGTGCGCAAGAAGGTCGACGCGAAGTTCGGTGCCGAGAACCGGGAACGGGGCCTGCCCTTCTACGCCGCGATGCGCGCGCTCCAGATCCGCAGGCTGCGCCTGCCCAAGCCGCTGGTCTCTCGCGGACACTTCCCCGCCTGAGGTTCAGCCCCCGCCCGAGCGGCGGGGCATCATCGGCTTCGCAGCACACGACTGAGGCTGCGGTTGATCCGGCGCACCCAGAACGGACCCTCGTAGACGAAGGCCGTGTAGCCCTGCACCAGGTCAGCGCCGAGCGCGAGCCGCTCGGCGACATCCTCGCCCGAGGTCACTCCCCCGACCGAGATGATCGCGGTGGTCTCCGGCAGCGCGGCGCGCAGCCGGGTCAGCACCTGCTTGGAGCGTTCGGCGAGCCCCGGACCGCTGAGTCCGCCCGCGCCTGCAGCCAACACCAGCTCGGCGTCGCTGTGCAGGTCCTCCCGGGAGATCGTCGTGTTCGTCGCGATGACCCCGTCGAGCCCCAGATCCCTGACCAGCTCGGCCACCGCATCGACGTCGGCGTCGGCGAGGTCAGGCGCGATCTTCACCAGCAGCGGCACGTGGCGCCGCGCGGCGTCGTCGGCCGCTGAGCCCACCGCTGCGAGCAGCGGACGCAGCGCGCTGATGTCTTGGAGCTGACGCAGCCCCGGGGTGTTCGGCGAGGACACGTTCACCACCAGGTAGTCCGTCACGGGTGCCAGCATCTGGGTGGAGGCGAGGTAGTCCGCGGTGGCGTCGCCAAGCGGGGTCACCTTGGTCTTGCCGATGTTCACCCCGATCACCGGGGCATGCCGCCCATTGCGCTTGAGCCGGAAGATCTGCTCGCGGATCTCCTCAAGCCGCGGACGGACCGTCTCGGCGCCGTCGTTGTTGAAGCCCATCCGATTGATCAGCGCCCGGTCCTTGAGCAGTCGGAAGAGCCGCGGCGTCGGGTTGCCCGGCTGGGCGGCGGCGGTCACGGTGCCGATCTCGATGTGTCCGAAGCCCAGGGTCGCCAGCGGCAGCACCGAGGTGGCGCCCTTGTCGAAGCCCGCGGCCAGGCCGAAGGGTGAGGGCCAGACCAGACCCAGCGCGCGTTTCTGCAGCGACTCGTCCGGGCGGCAGAGCCGCTCCAGCACCCGGCCGGCCCCGACCCGGTGGCTCAGCCGCAGCCCGGAGATCACCAGGTGGTGAGCCTTCTCGGGATCGATCCGGGTGAAGACGGTCTTGAAGAGGAAGGGGTACATGGCCTCCATCCTAGGATGCGGGTTCGCCGAATATCGCCTCATAGGATGGGGACCATGGATGAACTGCTTGAAGACTCCCCGGTGGGCGTCTGGTCTCCCGACCACCTGCCGGGCTGCAAGCGGCTGACGCTGCCGCTCGGTGAGGATGAGGAGGGGCCCGTCAGCGCGACCCTGGTCAGCTACTCCCCCGATCCCGAACAGCAGGCGGTCCAGGATGAGCGCCCAGGTGAGGCCGAGGCCGTCGCCGCCGCGCAGGCCACGCCCGCCGAGCCGGAGCACCCGCCGGAGCTGGCCCCGGTGCTGCATATCCACGGCTGGGCCGACTACTTCTACAACGTTCCGATGGCTCGCCGCTGGCAGAGCTGGGGACGCCCCTTCTACGCGCTGGATCTGCGCAAATACGGGCGCAGCCTGCGCAGCTGGCAGACCGCCGGGTATGTCGATGACCTGAGCACCTACGACGCCGACATCGAGGCCGCGCTGGGCGAGATCGCCGCCCTGCACCCGGATGCCCCGGCACCGATCATCGAGGCACACTCCACCGGCGGGCTGGTCGCCGCGCTCTGGGCGCAGCGAAATCCCGGCAGGATCAGCGCGCTGGTGCTCAACAGCCCGTGGCTGGAGCTGTCCGGCGACGTCGCGGCCCGCGCCGCCACCGAGGGCATCCTCGCGCCGCTGGGACAGTTCTCCCCCACTCGGGCGCTGAAGCTCCCGGCGGTCGACAACTACTGGCAGTCGCTCTCGGACCAGGCGCAGGGCGAATGGACGCTGCACCCGCGCTGGCGCCCGCGCACCTCCTTCCCGATCCGGGTGGGCTGGATGCGCGCGGTGCTCGCCGGGCACCGGAAGATCTATGAGGGCCTCGGCCTGGAGCTTCCGATCCTGGTGCTGCTCTCGGGCGCCACCGCGTACCGGCGGCACTGGACCGAGGAGCTGCAGGAGTCAGACTCGGTGCTCGATGTGGAGCTGCTGGCCCGCCGCGCGGTCAAGCTCGGCGACCAGGTCACCGTGGTCCGGGTGCACCGGGCGATCCACGACGTCTTCGCCTCAGAGACCTCGGTGCGCAATCGCGCGCTGGACGAGGTGCATCGCTGGCTGCGCGCCTACGCCCCGGAGGCCGAGCGTCCAGCGGAGAACCTGTCCACGGCGGCCCCGTAGCGCCGGTCCCGGCGGGCGTAGATCTCCACGGCCTCCCACAGCGTGGTGCGGTCCACATCGGGCCAGAGCACGTCCATGAAGACCAGCTCGGCGTAGGCGGACTGCCAGAGCAGGAAGTTCGAGATCCGCTGCTCCCCGGAGCTGCGCAGAAAGAGGTCGACGTCGGGGAGGTCGGGTTCGTCCAGATGGGCGGCGACGGTCTTCTCGGTGATCCTGCGCGGATCCATCCGGCCGGCGGCGACCTCGGCGGCGATCAGCTTGACCGCATCGGTGATCTCCGCGCGGCCCCCGTAGTTCACGCACATGGTCAGCGTGAAGCGGGTGTTGTCACGGGTGAGCTCCTCGGAGGTCTCAAGCTCCTTGATCACCGAGCGCCACAGCCGCCCGGGCTGTCCGTTCCAGCGGATCCGCACGCCCCAGGAGTTCAGCACGTCGCGCTGGCGGCGCAGCACCTGGCGCGAGTAGCCCATCAGGAAGCGCACCTCGTCGGGTGAGCGCTTCCAGTTCTCGGTGGAGAAGGCGTAGACGCTGATGTGCTTGACGCCGATCTCGATGGCTCCGGCGATGACGTCCATCAGCGCGGCCTCCCCGGCCCGGTGTCCTTCGGTGCGCGGGAGCCCGCGCTGGTTCGCCCAGCGCCCGTTGCCGTCCATCACGATCCCCACATGGGCCGGCACCAGTTCCGGGGGCAGCTTCGGTGCGGTGACGCCCTCGGGGTGCGGGGCGGGATCCTGGTGAGTGGGCAAGGACATGGTGCTCATTCTTCCATGTCGGGCCAGAGTCAGAGGCCCAGCGAGGTCAGCCTGCGCTCCAGGTGGTGCTGGGCGTAGCTGATCACCACGTTGGTGGCCTCATGCCGGATATCGCTGCGGAACGCGCGCGTCTGCTCCCAGTGGCCGTGCTGCAGCGCGTGCAGCAGCTCCACCGTGGCGGGATCCAGGGTCCGGGTGCCCGGGGGCCGGCAGTCGGTGCAGACCGGTCCGCTGGCCGCCGGGTGGAAGCCGGTGTGCGCCCCGGGCCTGCCGCAGGCCACGCAGGCCGTCCAGGTGACCGCCCAGCCCGCGGAGGACAGGGCGCGCAGCAGATAGGAGTTCAGCACGACGTCGGCCGGGTGTACTCCTCGGGCCAGGGCGGAGTACCCGCCGTGAAGCAGCCGGAACTGGGCGCCGCCGAAGGCCGGATCGGACTCGACGTCCATGAGCCGCTCGGCGGTCTCGGCCATGGTGCTCGCCGCCATGTACTTGTCGTAGTCGGCCACGATCGGCGGTCCGTAGGTGTTCTTCGAGGTGGCCTGGGTGACGATGTCCAGGGAACGGCCGTGCACGAACTGGATGTCTGCCACCATGAACGGCTCCACGGTCGCACCGAACTTCGAGGAGGTACGGCGCACTCCCTTCGCGACCGCGCGCACCAGCCCGTTCGCCGAGGTCAGCGCGGTGATGATGCGATCTGCCTCGCCCAGGTTCTGGGTGCGCAGGATGATCGCGGCGTCCCGGTACGAGCGGGACGCGAAGGTGGAGCCGGCCATGGTGGCAGAGTACTACAGCGGCATGGGCGCATGCCCGGGGATACTGCAGCGCATGCCCGGGGATACTGCAGCGCACGCCCGGGGATGCTGCGGCGCACGCCCGGGGATGCTGCGGCGCATCCCCGGGGATAGCACGGCGTCAGCCCTGGGCGGCCGCCGCCCTCACACCACCGGGGCGGCGTCGCGCAGGGCGCGGTTCACCGCGGAGATGACCGCCTGCAGCGAGGCCAGGGTGGTGTTGTGGTCAAGACCCACTCCCCAGAGCACGCGCTCCCCGATCGCCAGCTCCACGAAGGAGGCCGCCTGGGCGTCTCCGCCCTGGCTCATGGCGTGCTCGGTGTAGTCCAGCAGCCGCACGTCGACCCCGTCGGCGGCGAGGATCTTCAGCAGCGCGGCGATCGGACCGTTGGCGTGGGCGGACTGTGAGCGGGTCTGACCGCCGGCCTGGAGCTCCACCTCCATGTGGAACACTCCCTCGGCGTTGGAGGAGGTGTTGACCTCGTCCAGCCGGTAGTGGCCCCACTGGTGGTCTGCGGAGTCCACCGGCAGGTACTCGTCCTGGAAGATCTGCCAGATCTCCTCGCCGGAGACCTCGCCGCCGCCGTCGTCGGCTCGACGCTGGATGACTCCGGAGAACTCGACCTGCGCGCGGCGCGGGAGATCGATCCCGCGTTCGGCCTTGAGCAGGTAGGAGACCCCGCCCTTGCCGGACTGCGAGTTGACCCGGATGACCGCCTCGTAGCTGCGCCCGATGTCCTTCGGGTCGATGGGCAGGTAGGGCACCGCCCAGGTGATCTCGTCGCGGGAGGTCCCGGCCGCCTTGGCGCGGGCGTCCATGTGCTCGAAGCCCTTCTTGATCGCGTCCTGGTGCGAGCCGGAGAAGGCGGTGAAGACCAGGTCGCCGCCATAGGGTGAGCGCTCTGGGACGCCCATCTGGTTGCAGTGCTCCACGGTGCTGCGGATGGTGCTCATATCGCGGAAGTCCAGCTCCGGGTCGATGCCCTGGCTGAAGAGGTTCATGCCCAGGGTCACCAGGTCGACGTTGCCGGTGCGCTCACCGTTGCCGAACAGGCAGCCCTCGATCCGGTCGGCCCCGGCCATGTAGCCCAGCTCGGCGGCGGCGACGCCGGTGCCGCGGTCGTTGTGCGGGTGCAGCGAGAGCACGATCGACTCCCGGTTGCGCAGGTTCCGGTGCATCCACTCGATGGAGTCCGCGTAGACGTTGGGGGTGGCCATCTCCACGGTGGCGGGCAGGTTGATGATGACCGGCTTCTCCGGGGTGGCGCCGAAGACGTCGACCACCGCATCGGAGATGTGCGCGGCGAAGTCGAGCTCGGTGCCGGTGAAGGACTCCGGTGAGTACTGGTAGACGACCTCGGTGGGGGTGTCCGCGGCGGCGTGCATGGCCTCTTCGTACTTCTTGCACAGCCGGGCGCCCTGGGTGGCGATGTCCACGATCCCGTCGCGGTCCGCCTTGAAGACGACCTCGCGCTGCAGCACCGAGGTGGAGTTGTACAGGTGCACGATCGCTCGCGGCGCCCCGGCGATGGCCTCGAAGGTGCGCTCGATCAAAGCTTCGCGCGCCTGGGTGAGCACCTGGATGTACACGTCGTCGGGGATCTTGTCCTGCTCGATGAGCTGGCGGACGAAGTCGTAGTCGGTCTGCGAGGCCGACGGGAAGCCGACCTCGATCTCCTTGAAGCCCATGTTGACCAGCAGCTCGAACATCCGGTGCTTGCGATCTGGGGTCATCGGGTCGATCAGCGCCTGGTTGCCGTCGCGCAGGTCGACCGCGCACCAGCGCGGGGCGCTGCGGATGGTCTTGTCGGGCCAGGTGCGGTCCGGCAGGGAGACGGTGATCTGATCCTCGAAGGGAACGTACCGACCGAAGGGCATCGGTGAGGTCTTTTGGAGTTTGCGCATGAGAGCTTCCTTGCTGTGAGCGAGCTGAGGGCGAGCGGTCGAGGCGGAGGAGCTCCGCAGCGGGGATTCGACCTGGAAGTGCTGCGCTGTGCTGGATCTACGAGCTTGACCGAAGAGGTGAGCTGGGATCAGACGTGCGCGAGCTCTTCCCCGCTGCGGCGGAGAAGCTCTAGTCGTAGGACTCGCTGGCGTATCGTCTGCACGCCTCTCAACGTAGCACGCGGTACGGGCCTGTGCAGTGGGTCACCCTGATTCTCATCATGTGGACGACGCCGGCGCCCCCGTCCTCAGCGGTGGAGCCGGCGGCGGACTAGAAGCCGAGCCGGCCGAGCTTCTTCGGGTCGCGCTGCCATTCCTTGGTCACCTTCACGTGGAGGTCCAGGTAGACCGGGGTGCCGAGGAGCTTGACGATCCCGGCGCGGGCGTCGGTGCCGATGGCCTTGAGCCGGGCGCCGCGCTTGCCGATGATGATCGCCTTCTGCGAGTCGCGCTCCACGTGGATCGAGACCCGGACGTCGAGCAGCGGCTTGTCGGCGGGGCGGTCCTCGCGGGGGACCATCTCCTCGACCACCACGGCGATCGAGTGCGGCAGCTCGTCGCGGACATCCTCCAGGGCTGCCTCGCGGACCAGCTCGGCGACCATGATGGCCTCGGGCTCGTCGGTGAGCTCACCCTCGGGGTAGAGGGGCGGTGACTGTGGCATCATGGCGGCGAGCTGTTCCACCACCACCTCGGTCTGCTCGCCCTCGAGGGCGGAGACCGGGATGATCTCGGCGAAGCCGCCGGCCTGCCTGCCCTCCTGGGCGAGGTGTTCACGGCCCAGCTGGTCCACCGCCATGAGCTGCTCGGCGAGATCCTCGCGGGAGACCTTGTCCACCTTGGTCACCAGGGCGACGACCCGCTTGTGCGGCAGCTTCGTCAGCTGCGCGGCGATGAAGCGGTCACCCGGGCCGACCTTCTCATCGGCGGGGATGCAGAACCCGACGACGTCGACCTCGGAGAGGGTGTCGATGACCAGACCGTTGAGCCGCTTGCCCAGCAGCGTGCGCGGGCGGTGCAGCCCGGGGGTGTCGACCAGGACCAGCTGGAAGGCGCTGCGGTGCACGATGCCGCGGATCGTGTGCCGGGTGGTCTGCGGCTTCGAGGAGGTGATCGCCACCTTGTCCCCGACCAGCGCGTTGGTCAGCGTGGACTTCCCGGCGTTGGGGCGCCCGACGAGGCTGGCGAATCCGGCGCGGAAGTTCTCGTCGAATGCGGCGAAGCCGTCCTGCTGCGGCGGCATCTGTGTGGGGCTCATCGGGGTGACCTGATCCTCTCGTGCGCCGAGGCCGCGGCTGCGGCTCGATCGTGGTGCGGTGCTGCGGGTCCTGCTGTGGTCTGTGCTGCGGTCCCGGATCCGGTCCCGACCGCGGCGAGGTGCAGCGCGTCGGGCTCGGCGTCGGTGCCCAGCCCCGCTCTGGCGCCGCGTCGTTCTTCGGCCTCCCAGGCGAGCACGTGGCTCACCCGGTTGCGGCGGCCCTCGAGCCGGTCGGCGCGCAGCACCACTCCGGGTCCGTGGCGGCGCGGAATCTCGACTTCGGATCCGGCGATGGCCACCCGGCCCAGGGCCTTGGCGAGCAGTCCGCCGACGGTGTCCACCTCTTTCTCGTCGTCGAGGTCGAGGTCGTAGAGCTCCGCGAAGTCATCCACCGACATCCGGGCCGAGAGTCGGCGCTGAGAGCCGTCGAGGTCCTCGATCTCCGCGGATTCGGTGTCGTATTCGTCGACGATCTCCCCGACGATCTCCTCGATCAGGTCCTCCAGGGTGACCATTCCGGCGGTGCCGCCGTATTCGTCCACGACGATGGCCACATGGGTGGATTCGCGCTGCAGTTCGGAGAGAAACTCCGAGACCGGCTTGGACTCGGGCACGTAGCGGACGTCGCGCTGGAGCTCGTCGACGATGATCGAGTCCGGGTCGCGACCGGTGTAGGCGCTGATCAGCTCGCCGCTGCGCAGCCGGTGGTGCAGGAAGGCGGCGTCCTTGAGGTAGATCATCCCGGTGATGTCGTCGGCGGAGCCGCGCACCACCGGGATCCGCGAGTAGCCGGAGCGGAAGAACAGCGTCATCACCTCGGCGAGGCTGGTCCCGGACTCCACGGTGACCATGTCGGTGCGTGGGACCATCACGGCTCGGACCCGGGTGGCGGAGAGGTCGAAGACCGACTGGATCAGCTCAGCCTCGGCGTCTTCGATCAGGTCGGTCTCCGAGGCGCGGGCCACGAATTCGCGGAACTCCTCGTCGTCGAAGAAGCCCTGGTCGGTGTGCGCGGTGCCGGGGACGGTGCGTGCGCCGAGGCTGCTCAGCGCCTCGGGAAACGGCCCCAGCACGACTCGCAGGGTGCGCACCAGCGCGGCGGTGGAGGCGGCGACGAACAGGTGGTGCCCGCGGCCGATGCGCCGCGGGGAGATCGCCGCGCCGATGATCCCGCCGATCAGCAGGATCGCGGAGCCCACCACCGCCCCGGCGCCGAGTCCTTCCAGCGCGACCGCGGAGGCCACGATGACCAGGACGACGACGGCGGTGGTGAAGAACCAGCGCCAGGTCTGCAGCGCCAGGGTGTGCGCCACCGGCTGGGCCAGGATCTTCTCCACCGCGGTGGAGCCGCGCTGCTCCGCGATCTCCTCGGCCTCGCGGCGACTCAGCCGCAGGAACGCGGAGTCTGCGGCGGAGAGCGCGAAGGCCAGGACGGAACAGACCAGCGCCAGGAGGATGAGCAGACCGAGGACCATGGGTCAGACCGTCGGCGTCGGGGCAGCGTGACCGAGGAACTCCTCGAGGAGCACTCGCTGCAGGGTGAACATCTCTTCGCGGTCGGCCGGCTCGGCATGGTCGTGCCCCAGCAGGTGGAGCACCCCGTGGGTGGCCAGCAGCGCGAGCTCCGCGCCCAGCGGGTGACCGTTGGCCTTGGCCTGCGCCGCGGCGACGGCGGGACAGATCACGATGTCCCCGAGGACGCCGTCGATGACCGGGTCCTCGGCGGTGCCGGCGATCAGCTCGTCCATCGGGAAGCTCATCACGTCGGTGGCGCCGGGCAGGTTCATCCAGTCCAGGTGCAGACCTTCGATGGTCTCTTCGTCCACCAGCGTGATCGAGAGCGCCACCGCGGGTCCCAGGTGCAGCTTGGCGTAGAGGAACCCGGAGAGGTCCAGCAGCTCGGCGAGGTGCTCCCCGGAGACCAGATCGGAGCCGGAGCTGTCCTCGACCGTGACCTGGACCTCGGTCATCGTCGTCCTCCGCGCCGGGCGGCGGGGGACTTGGCCCGATCCTGGTGGCGCTCATAGGCGTCCACGATGCGCCCCACCAGAGCGTGGCGGACCACGTCCTCGGAGCCGAAGCGGGAGATCTCGATGCCCTCGACGCCGTCCAGGATCTCGATCACGGTGCGCAGCCCGGAGTCGGTGCCGCGCGGCAGGTCCACCTGGGTGATGTCGCCGGTGACCACGATCTTGGAGTTGAATCCGAGCCGGGTCAGGAACATCTTCATCTGCTCGGCGGTGGTGTTCTGCGCCTCGTCGAGGATGATGAACGAGTCGTTGAGCGTGCGTCCGCGCATGTAGGCCAGCGGGGCGACCTCGATGATGCCGGACTCCATCAGCCGCGGGATCGAATCCGGGTCGATCATGTCGTGCAGCGCATCGTAGAGCGGGCGCAGATACGGGTCGATCTTGTCGTTGAGGCTGCCGGGCAGGAAGCCGAGCTTCTCACCGGCCTCCACGGCGGGGCGGGTCAGGATGATCCGGTTGACCTCGCGGGCCTGCAGCGCCTGGACCGCCTTGGCCATGGCCAGGTAGGTCTTGCCGGTGCCGGCGGGCCCGATGCCGAAGACCACCGTGGACTCGTCGATGGTGTCCACGTAGGTCTGCTGGTTCTTGGTCTTGGGCCGGATGGTGCGTCCGCGGTGGGACAGGATGTTGGTGGTCACGATGCGAGCAGAGTCCTGCGCGGCGTCGGCGCGGACCATCGTGGTGACCTGTTCGATGATCTCCTCGCTGACCGTGGTCCCGGAGGCCGCCAGCGTCTTGAGCTGGTTCAGGATCTCCACGATCCCGGTGACCTCGCCGGAGGGCCCGCCCACGGTGACCAGCTGGTCGCGCAGTCCGATGGAGGAGGCCGGGTAGAGGCCCTGCAGGATGCGCAGCGCGAGGTCTCCGGCGCCGAGGCTGCGGAACATGGTGTCGGCGTCGGCGAAGTAGACCTGCCGCTCGATGTTGCCCAGGGCGGCGGCGGTGGCGCAGCGGGCCGCTCCGGAGATGGGGGGTGTGCTCGGGTTCTGCGAAGTCTCAGTCATTGATCCTCAGTCTATGCGGTCTGGTCGGGCTGAGAAGTCTCGGCGGCCCAGTCCCAGCGGCCCAGCAGCAGCTGGGCGGCCGCGAGTGCTGCGGGCCCGGCGGTGGAGGAGCGCAGCACGTTGGGGCCGAGCCGGGCGATCTTGGCGCCGGCCGAGGTGAGCTGCTCGATCTCCCGGTCACTGATCCCACCCTCGGGTCCGACGACCAGATGCAGCTCCTGCAGCTGGTCTTCGGGGGTCCCCGTCTGGGGGTCCGGGCGGGCAGCATCCTGCAGCTCGGCGATCGCTTCGGCGAGCGAGGTCTCGTCGGTCTCGTGCAGGACGACGACGCCGACGCCCGTGCCGTCCGAGGCGACCGTCTTGAGGTACTGGGCGGTGGACTGCAGCGGGCGCACCTCTGGGATGGTGGTGCGTCGGGTCTGTTTCGCCGCGGTGGTCACCATGGAGACCCACTCGGCGTGCTTCTTGGCCTCGCGTCCGGCCTTCCAGCGGGCCACGGAGCGTTCGGCCTGCCAGGGGATGACGGCGTCCACGCCGAGCTCGGTGGCGGACTCCACGCCTTGAAGGTCGCGGCGGTCCTTGGCCAACGCCTGGACCAGCACCAGCCGGGGCAGCAGCACCGGTTCATCGGTCACCGTGAGGATCTCGACCTCGAGCTGACCGCCGCCGGCGGAGCGGACGCGCCCCTCGGCGCGCCGCCCCACGGTGTCTGAGAGCAGCACCGGCTCCCCCGGCTGCAGGCGCATGACCGTGGCGGCGTGGTGGCCCTCGGGCCCGCTGAGCGTGACCACCTCGGCCGCCTCGGCGTTCTCAAGCGCCCCGGGGCCGAGGTGGAACAGCGGCGCCGTCATCTCAGACCGCGCATCTGGTGGTCCGCATCTCTAGAGCGCGTCCCAGCGTTCGCGAAGCTTCGCGAAGACCCCGCGGTGCTCGGTGGTGGACTCCCCGCGCTCCTCGCCGCGCTCGACGGCGAGCTCGCGCAGCAGCTGGGCCTCGCGCTCGGAGACCTTGGTGGGGGTCTCGACCTTGAGGTGGACCTTCAGCGCACCGCGACCGCCACCGCGCAGGTGGGTCACACCGCGCTCCTTGAGCGTGAGCACCTCACCGGACTGGGTGCCCGGCTTCACGGTGAGCTCCTCGTCGCCGTCGAAGGTGTCCAGGCCGACCGTGGTGCCCAGGGCCGCCGCGGTCATCGGGATCGAGACGGTGGCGTGCAGGTCGTTGCCGCGGCGGGTGAAGACCTCGTGCTGCTTGACCTCGACCTCGATGAACAGGTCGCCGGAAGGACCGCCGGCCAGTCCGGCCTCGCCCTCTCCGGCCAGGTGGATCCGGTTGCCGCGGTCCACGCCTGCCGGGACCTTGACCTTCAGGGACTTGCGTTCGCGCACCCGACCCTGACCGTCGCACTCCTGGCAGGGGTCTTCGATGATGTTGCCGAAGCCGGCGCAGCGAGCACAGGTCTGGGTCTGGATGACGGTGCCCAGGATCGAGCGCATCGGGCGCTGGACCTGGCCCTGGCCGTGGCAGTCCGGGCAGGTGGTCGGGTGCGTGCCCTTGCGGGTGCAGGAGCCGTCGCAGACGGTGCAGGTCACCGCGGTCTCCAGCTCCACCTCCTTGGTGGTGCCGAACACAGCGTCGCGCAGGTCGATGCGGACCCGAATCAGCGAGTCCTGGCCGCGGCGGGTGCGTGAGGCGGGGCCTCCGCCTCCCCCGCCGAAGAACGTCTCGAAGATGTCGCCGAAGCCGCCGAAGCCGGCGCCCCCTGCTCCACCGGGGAAGCCGGAGCGGCCGTTCTCGTCGCCGGTGGCGTCGTAGTTCTGCCGCTTCTGCGGGTCGGAGAGCACCTCGTAGGCGCGGCCGAGCACCTTGAACTGCTCGGCGGCGTCGTCGGAGGGGTTCACGTCGGGGTGAAGCTTCCGGGCCTGCTTGCGATAGGCCTTCTTGATCTCTTCGGTGGACGCCGAGCGGCTGACGCCGAGCGCCTCGTAATAGTCAGTCGTCATCTTCGTGGACGTTCACCCTTCGGAAAGAATTCGGGACAGGTAGCGCGCCATTGCGCGCACCGCGGACATGGTGGAGCCGTAGTCCATGCGGGTCGGACCGACGACGCCGAGCTTGGCTCCTTCGGCCCCCGTATGGGCGCCGTACTCTGCTGCGACGACAGCGGTCTCGATCAGCGAATCGTGGCTGGTCTCGTGTCCGATGCGGATGGAGAGACCACGTCGGTCCTGCTCCATCTCTGTCAACAGTCGAAGCAGCACGACTTGTTCCTCGAGCGCTTCAAGAATGGGTCCGATGGAGGGACCGAGGTCGCGGCCCGACCTGGCGAGGTTAGCAGTCCCGGCCATGATGATGCGATCCACGCGGCCTGACTCCAGGATCGTCTCCACCGACTGGGCGATGATCGCCATCGACGGTCGCAGCATCGGCTCCACCCGGCTGATCAGGGTGTCGGTGGGCAGCGGCAGGGCTGAGATCGAGCGCTGATGCAGCTCGGTGGAGAGGACCTGGGCGATCCGGTGCAGCGAATCGTCGCCGATGGCGTCGGCGAGGGTGACCATCCGCTGCTCGACCTTCCCGGAGGAGAGGATCACGATGGTCAGCACCTTGTGCGAGGACATCGAGACGACGTCGATGTGTCGGATCTTCGCAGTGGAGCGCTGCGGATGCTGGATCACCGCGACCTGGTTGGTGAGCATCGCGAGCAGCCGCACGGTGTGCTCGAGCATCGCGTCGTGGTCATCGGCGGTCTCGAGCAGGGTGTCCATGGCGCGGCGCTCGGCGGCCGAGAGCGGGCGCACCTCGGTGATCTTGTCCACGAACCGTCGGTAGCCGAGGTCGGTGGGAATGCGCCCGGCGGAGGTGTGCGGGGCGGCGATCAGGCCCTCCTCCTCGAGGTGGGCCATGTCATTGCGGATCGTGGCTGGGGAGACCTCCAGGTCGTGGCGTTCCACCAGTGCCCGAGACCCGACGGGCTCCCGGGTGTGGACGTAGTCCTCCACGATGGCACGCAGGACCTGCAGTCGACGGGTGTCTGACATGTACGTGTGGCACCTCCTGACCCTCTGGCACTCTTCGAGTACAAGTGCCAATTCTACAATGGGTGATCATGAGCGCTCCGCACCTCCCCGACTGGCGTCCCTCCTCCACCCCGAGCTGGGGTGCACAGGACCTCTCCCGGCTCCGCCAGAGCCAGCTCCGCAAGGTCTCCGCCATGCCCGCCGACTACGGCGCCGTGATCGAGGAGGTGGAGTCCGGCTGGGTCGGTGCCATCATCTCGGTGGAGGCCTCCGGCGGCGTCCACGTGGTGAGCCTCGAGGATCGCCGCGGCAAGGTCCGCTCCTTTCCGCTGGGACACGGGTTCCTCTACGAGGGCGAACCCGTGGAGCTGACACCCCCCACTCCCCGGGCCGCCGCGCCGAAGCCCACCCGGACAGCCTCGGGCTCGGTCGCGGTCTCCAACGCTCCGGCGCGAGTCGCGCGGGCCTCCAGGATCTGGGTCGAGGGCACCCACGACGCGGAGCTGGTGGAGAAGGTCTGGGGTGAGGATCTGCGGATCGAAGGCATCGTCGTGGAGCCGCTGCACGGGGCCGATGACCTCCTCGGCGCGATCCGCGCGTTCGGGCCCGGGCCGCAGCGCCGGGTCGGGGTGCTGCTGGACCACCTAGTCCCGGGATCCAAGGAGTCCCGGATCGCTCGTGAGGTCATGCAGCAACAGGGCGCAAAGGGCAACATCGCAGTGTTGGGCCACCCCTACGTGGACGTCTGGCAGGCCGTGAAGCCGCAGCTGCTCGGGCTGACCCGGTGGCCGGACATTCCGCGCAGCCAGGACATCAAGATCGGCACGCTGCAGGCGCTGGGCTGGCCGCACGCGAACCAGCGTGACATCGCGCACGGCTGGAAGCGGATCCTCGCGCAGGTCAACAGCTACGCGGACCTTGAGCCCGCGCTGCTGGGCCGGGTGGAGGAGCTCATCGACTTCGTCACGGTGGAGCCGTGAGCACCCGCACCTGAGCCCGAGGATCCGAGTCGCTGCGACGGATTTCACAGAACCCGGGCGCCGACACGCCCAGGGAGGCCAGTGGATGTCCAGGGTGAGTCACTAGACTTGCGAGCGGGAACGGCCAGGTGCTGAACTTTCAGCGCCGCAATCACGGAGGTGCAGTGGCGCATAATCAGAAACCCCAGGGTGACCGGTCGAGCGAGGACGCTGGAGCGGACGCATCTGCACGCCTGAAGGGTTCCTCCGTCGCCGCGGCACCGCTGACCCCCGCAGAGGATCGGCGCTGGGCCACGCTCTCGCACTTCGGCGCGCTCATCGGCTGCTTTCCGGCCCTCGCGGTGTATCTGGTCTACCGCGACCGCGGCCCCTTCACCGCCCAGGAGTCCAAGGAGGCGCTGAACTTCACCCTCCCACTGACGGCGGTGATGCTCGCCTGCTACATCCTCGCACTGGTTCCCGGAATCGGTTGGGCCTTCGGCATCGTCGCTGTGCTGCTCTGGATCTATATGACCCTCTCCGGGCTCGTCGCCGGCATCCAGTGCAATAAGGGCCGCCCCTACCGCTACCCGCTGAATCTCCGCCTGATCCACTGAACCGCTGCGCGCCTGGGAAGGCTGCTAGGGAGCCAGTCGCCGGGTCACGGCATCGGCCAGCAGCCGCCCGCGCAGGGTGAGCACCGCTCGCCCCTGCGGATGTGCAGTGCTGGGCCGCGCGGCGTCGTCGTGGATCAAGCCGTCGTGCACCAGCGACTGCAGGCTCTTGGCGCTGATCTTCTCGCCGTGGCTGCGGCGCAGCTCCGGGAGCGCGTTGAACCCCGCCACGTCCAGGCCCTCGGCCAGGCGCAGCCGCAGCATCAGGTGCTCCAGGGTCTTGTCCTCATCGGCCAGCTGTTCCCGGCCGTGTCCCGGGGTGGCGCCGGTGGAGAGCCGCTGGGCGTAGGCGGCGGGGTGCTTCACGTTCCACCAGCGCAGTCCGGCCATGTGCGAGTGGGCCCCGGGACCCGCGCCCCACCAGTCGGAGTCCACCCAGTAGTTCAGGTTGTGCTCCGAGCGGGTCGCGGCGCTGGTGGAGAAGTTCGAGACCTCGTACCAGTGCAGTCCGGCGGCGCTGAGCACCTCGTCGGTGAGCAGGTATTTGTCGGCCTGGTCGTCGGGGTCGATGTCGGGCAGCACGCCGCGCTTGATCTTCGCCGCCATCGCGGTGCCCTCTTCGATGATCAGCGAGTACGCCGAGATGTGGTCCGGGGCCAGGGCCACCGCGTGTTCCAGGCTGGTGCGCCAGTCCTCGAGGCTCTCCCCCGGGGTTCCGGAGATCAGGTCCAGGCTGACCTGGAGTCCTGCGGTGCGCGCGGCGTGGACCGCACGCTCGACGTTGGCGGGGTCGTGGGTCCGGTCGAGGGTCTGAAGCACATGCGGCACGGCGGACTGCATGCCGAGGCTGAGCCGGGTGAAGCCGGCGTCGGCCAGGACCTGCGCGGTCTCGGCGGTGACCGTGTCGGGGTTCGCCTCCGTGGTGATCTCAGCGCCGGGCCGGAAGCCGAAGAGCTCACGGGCCCGGGTGAGGATCCGGGCGAGCTCCCCCGCCGGGAGCAGCGTCGGGGTGCCGCCGCCGAAGAACACCGTGGAGAGCGGCCGTTCCGGGGCGCCCATCTTCTCGAGCACCGAGCGGGCGAAGACCAGTTCAGAGATCAGCGTGTCCGGGTAAGACACCTGGGAGGCGCCGGGACCCAGGTCCTCGGCGGTATAGGTGTTGAAGTCGCAGTAGCCGCAGCGCACGCTGCAGAACGGGATGTGGACGTAGAGGCCGAAGGGCGCTTCGGCGCGCGCGGGAAGCGCCTGCTGCACGGCGGCGGGGAACCCGCCGTCGGCGGGAACCGGGTCGCCGAGGGGAAGTGTGGAGGGCAAAGCCTACTTCTTCCCGGCCTTCTCCTTGCCGGCGTCCTCGTCCGAAGACAGCGCGGCGATGAAGGCCTCCTGCGGGACCTCCACGGTGCCGACCATCTTCATCCGCTTCTTGCCCTCCTTCTGCTTCTCCAGCAGCTTGCGCTTACGGCTGATGTCGCCGCCGTAGCACTTGGAGAGCACGTCCTTGCGGATCGCGCGGATGTTCTCACGGGCGATGATCCGGGAGCCGATGGCGGCCTGGATCGGGACCTCGAACTGCTGGCGCGGGATGAGCTCCTTGAGCCGGGAGGCCATCTTCACCCCATAGGCATAGGCGGAGTCGCGGTGGGTGATCGCGGAGAATGCATCGACCTGGTCGCCTTGGAGCAGGATGTCGACCTTGACAAGGTCGGCGGCCTGCTGGCCGACGCCCTGCCAGTTCAGCGAGGCATAGCCCTTGGTCCGGGACTTCAGCTGGTCGAAGAAGTCGAAGACGATCTCGGCCAGCGGCATCTTGTAGCGGATCTCCACGCGCTCCGCGGAGAGGTAGTCCATGCCTTCCATGGTGCCGCGCCGGGACTGGCAGAGCTCCATGACCGGGCCGATGAACTCGGCGGGCACGATCACGGTGGCGTCCACGACCGGCTCGCGGATCTCGGTGACCTTGCCCTCGGGGAACTCCGAGGGGTTGGTCACCCGGTGGACCTCGCCGTCCTCAGCGGTGACCTCGTAGACCACGTTGGGGGCGGTGGAGATCAGATCGAGGTTGTACTCGGACTCGAGCCGTTCGCGGGTGATCTCCAGGTGCAGCAGGCCCAGGAAGCCCACGCGGAAGCCGAAGCCCAGCGCGGTGGAGGTCTCGGGCTCGTAGTTCAATGCGGCGTCGTTGAGCTGGAGCTTCTCCAGGGCTTCGCGCAGCACGGGGAAGTCGGAGCCGTCGAGCGGGAAGAGTCCGGAGAAGACCATCGGGGCGGGATCGTCATAGCCGCCGATGATCTCTTGCGCGGGCCGGTTCTGCGCGGTGACGGTGTCGCCGACCTTGGAGAGCCGGACGTCCTTCACCCCGGTGATCAGGTAGCCGACCTCGCCGACCCCGAGCCCCTTGGTGCGCTCGGGCTCCGGAGAGGAGACGCCGATCTCGAGCAGCTCGTGGGTGGCTCCGGTGGACATCATCTTGATCTTCTCGCGGTGTCCGAGCTTGCCGTCGACCACGCGGACGAAGGTGACCACGCCGCGGTAGGTGTCATAGACGGAGTCAAAGATCATCGCGCGGGCCGGAGCGTCGGCGTCACCCTCGGGGGCGGGGATCTCCGCGACGATCTTGTCCAGCAGCTCCTCGACGCCGTCGCCGGTCTTGCCCGAGACGCGCAGCACGTCCTCGGGCTCACAGCCGATCAGGTAGGCGATCTCCTCGGCGTACTTCTCCGGCTGGGCGGAGGGCAGGTCGATCTTGTTCAGCACCGGGATGATCTTGAGGTCGTGCTCCATGGCCAAGTAGAGGTTCGCCAGGGTCTGCGCCTCGATGCCCTGGGCGGCGTCGACCAGGAGCAGGGCGCCCTCGCAGGCGGCCAGGGAGCGGGAGACCTCGTAGGAGAAGTCGACGTGGCCGGGGGTGTCGATCATGTGGAAGGCGTAGGTCTGCCCGTCGAGCTCCCACGGCATGCGCACGGCCTGGGACTTGATGGTGATGCCGCGGTCGCGCTCGATGGCCATCCGGTCCAGATACTGGGCCTTCATATCGCGGGCCTGGACAACCCCGGTCAGCTGCAGCATCCGGTCGGCCAACGTGGACTTGCCGTGGTCGATGTGCGCGATGATGCAGAAGTTCCGGATGACACTGGGGTCAGTGGCGGCGGGCACCTGCGAGCTGCTGGCCTTCGGTGACACGGTGGTGGGGGTCCTTTGCTTCGTCGAGACGCCGGGCAATGTGCTGCACCTGGCTCTTCATTGTTTCATGACGGCTGTGCCATGACTGCCGATCCAGGACTGCCCGGCAGTCTGGTCTCCTACGCGAACGGGGCCCCGCGCAGCGCGCAGGGCCCCGATGCTCGCTCGATGTCGAGCGGACGTTCTAGAGAGTCAAGCTCACAGAGCGTTGACGGTGGCGGCCAGACCGGACTTGCGGTTGGCGGCGTTGTTCTTGTGCAGAACACCCTTGGAGACGGCCTTGTCCAGCTTGCGGGCTGCCTCGCGGTTGGCTGCGATCGCTGCATCCTTATCGCCGGCGGCAACTGCGTTGCGGACCTTCTTGATGGCGGTCCGCAGCTGGGACTTGACGCCCTGGTTGCGCTGGCGCGCCTTCTCGTTGGTGAGAATGCGCTTCTTCTGAGACTTGATGTTTGCCACGAGTTGTCTTTCTGTCTGAGGTCACTGGTCGTGAGGATACGTCCCTGTCGGCCGGCAGCAGACAAACTTCAGTGGCGTGGGGTTGCCATAGCGATTGCGCAGCCCATTGAGGTAGAGGGCCCAGGACTGCGCGAGACTTGCTGCCGCAGGGTTTTGGGGCTCTTTCGAACCCCAGACACTGCCTATAGACGATAGCAGAGAAGCCGTCCACCAGCCACCGAGCGGGCCCGTGTCCGAGCCCACCTGCGCGCTCGGCGGCGAGCTACGCTGCGGGGCAGTGGCGCGCTCTGCTGCGAGGCAGCGTCGAGCTCAGCGGCCGACTGAGGAGGCGATGGTCGTGATGGCTCGTTCCACCGCGTATTCCGGGGTCCGCGAGGCACCCTTGGCCTCGGCGTCGGCCCGGGCGATCGCCTCGATGGCCTCGGCCGCGCGCAGCGGGTGCCAGCGTCGGGCGGTCTCGGCCACCTGCTGCAGCTGCCAGGGCGGAGCTCCGAGGGTGGCGGCCAGCGCGGCGGGGCTGCCGCGGTGGTCCACCAGGGCGGCGATGTGCCGACCCTTGCGGGCCAGCGCCGCGGTGACCGCGATCGGCGAGACCCCGGTGGCCATGGCGTGGCGGTAGAGCCGGGTGGCGGCCTCTCGCCGGCCCTCGAATGCGGCGTCGGCGACCTTGAACGCCGTGGCCTCGACCCGGCCGCCGTGATAGCGGTCCACGTGTTCCTCGGTGATGTCCCCGGCGACGTCGGCCATCAGCTGCTGGCAGGCGCCACCCAGGTCAGAGAGCGTGGATCCGGCGGCGGCGACCAGCGCGCGGGCACCGTCGGCGTGGATCTCACGCCCGGCGGCGCGGAACTCACGGCGCACGAAGTCCAGCTTCTCGTTGTCATTGCGCGCCCCGGCACAGTCGACGACGACGGCGCGCTTGGCCAGCACGTCCAGCAGCTTCTTGCCCCGGTTGCCGCCGCTGTGCCGCAGCACCAGGGTCACGTCCTCGGGCTTCTCCTGAAGGTACGCCAGGGCATCGGTGAGGAAGGTGTCGTTCATGGCGGCCAGGTCCTCCGCCAGCACCAGGCGCGCCTCTCCGAAGAGCGAGGGCGAGGTGACGGTGAACAGCTCCCCCGGCGCGGCGGCTGCGACGTCGAGCCGGGTGTACTCCAGGTCCGGGTGCTCCGCGCGCAGCGTCTGCTTGATCCGGTCCAGCGCACGGCTGGCGAGGTAGTCCTCGTTGCCCTTGAGCAGGATCAGCGGAGTGGGCGTCACGCTGCGGAAGTCCAGACCCTCGGCCTTCTTCGCGCCGCGTCCGGTGCTGCCGCCGCGCTGTGTGCCGGTCCGCGAGGATCCGGTCCGCTGAGAAGCCATGGGGCTCATCCTATCGGTCCGGACCCCACGCGGGGCCGGCGCTGCGGTGGCCGTCGGTGCAGCGCGGGATCAGCCGCCAGACCACGACCTGGCCTCCACCTCAGCGTTCGCGCATTCTCCTCAGGGCAGCTGCAGCTCGGCGCTGAAGTGCCGCCGGGCCTTCCGCGGGTTCCATCCGGTGAACCGCACCGATTTGGGTCCCTGCGGCTGTGCGGCGAAGGCCACGGTGCCGGGCAGGGTCACCGGAGCCTCGAAGCGGATCGACCAGCGGTGGCCGGCACCCTCGGGCTCGCGGCCCTCCAGCATCCGTCCCGCGGAGTACATCCCGTGCACGATGGCCGCGGGCATGCCCAACGCCTTGGCGGCCAGCTGGGAGACGTGGATCGGGTTGTAGTCCCCCGAGACCGCGGCATACGCCCGGCCGGCATCCGAGCCGAGCCGCCAGGAGGCGGTCTTGACCGGAGGGACGAAGGACTTGGGATCCTCGGACCGGGTCACAGCCGTGGATCCGTTCTCTTCAGCCCCTGAAGCCTTTGAGATCTCGGTGCCGAGCTGGATGCCCTTGCTGAGGTAGGTCGAGATCGAGCGCCAGAGCACCGGGGTCTCCGCCGAGCCGTCTGCTCCGACCTCGTCGGCGCTCTGCGGGTCTGCCCCCTGCTCGAGAACGGTGACCGTGATGTCCACCTGGGTGCCTCGGCGATGCGGACGCAGGTTCTCGGCACTGACCAGGATCTGCACCGGCTGACCCACCCGTACCGGGCGCAGGTGCTCGACCTCGTTGGCCACGTGCACCAGCCCCATCAACGGCAACGGGAAATCGTCCTCGCTCATCAGGGCCATCTGCACCGGGAACCCGATGATGTGGACCAGCACCGAGGGCAGCGCGGCGCGATGGGCGCCGTCGAAGGATTCCCCGCCGAAGAGCCGACGGTAGCTCTCGGCCTCCTCCAGGCTGACCCCTGGATGCTGGGCCAGCACGGTCTTCCCCGGCAGGGTGCGCGGACCGGCCCCGGGACGCAGCTTCGAGCGCGCGGCGCCGAGGGCGGCGCGGCCGTAGAGGCTGCTCAGCGAGGGCATCTCGATCGCAGTGATCGTGGATCCGGTGTTCGGGGATCCGGTGTTCCGAGATCCGGCGTTGCGAGAATCAGCGCTTCGGGATTCAGGGCTTCGGGATTCAGGGCTCATGGCTCAGGCCCCCACGAGGTTCTGTCCGCAGACCCGCAGGGTGAGCCCCGAGGTGCCGCCGGCCTGCGGCGAGGCCAGGAACGCGATGGTCTCGGCCACGTCCACCGGCAGACCGCCCTGGTTCAGCGAGTTCAGCCGGCGCGCGACCTCCCGCGTGGCAAACGGGATCTTCGCGGTCATCTCGGTCTCGATGAAGCCCGGTGCGACCGCGTTGATCGTGCCGTGCCGGGCGGACATCTGCGCGGCGGTCGCCGAGACCATGCCCATCACTCCGGCCTTGGAGGCGGCGTAGTTGGTCTGCCCGCGGTTGCCGGCGATCCCGGAGGTCGAGGCCAGTGAGATGATCCGTGGACCCATGGGGCCGCGCGCGCCGGCGTTGAAGAGGTCCGAGGCCAGGAAGGCCCGATTCATCCGCAGCTGCGACTCGATGTTCACCGCGATCACCGAGTTCCAGCGCGACTCGTCCATGTTCGCCAGCAGCTTGTCCCGGGTGATTCCGGCGTTGTGCACCACGATGTCGAGCCGCCCGTGGTGCTGCGCGGCGTGGGCGAGGATCCGCTCCCCGGCGTCCTCGGCGGTGATGTCCAGCTGCAGCGCGGTGCCGGAGACCTCATTGGCCACCGTGGCGAGCTGCTCGCCGGCGGCGGGGATGTCGACCAGGATCAGCCGGGCGCCGTCGCGGTGCAGCACCCGGGCGATCGAGGCGCCGATGCCGCGGGCGGCGCCGGTGACCACGGCGACCTGACCCTGCAGCGGGCGGTCCCAGTTCTCCGGGAGCGCCCCGGTGACGCTGTCCACCGAGATGAACTGGCCCGAGACGAAGGCCGAGCGTCCGGAGAGCAGGAAGCGCAGCGCCCCGGCCACCCCGGGCGCGGAGGGGTCCAGATCGTCGGCGAGCACGATCCCGTTGGCGGTGCCTCCGGCGCGCATCTCATGGGCCGCCGAGCGGGTCAGGCCCTGGACGCCGCTGCGGGCGGCGCGCACGGCGGGATCCGAGGTGCCCTGCGGGTCCCGCGAGACGGTGACGAGCCTGCCCGAGGACTTGAGCTGCTTGAGCAGCATCCCGATCTCCAAAACGGTGCTGCTGAGGTCGGCGGGGCTGGATGCGGAGTCAAAACAGGCGACGACGCCGGCCACCTTCTCCTTGGGTCCGACGTGTCTGCGCACATCCAGGTTCCAGCTGAGCAGTCGATCCGCGAGCGCCGAGGCGGCGTCGGAGCTTCCCAGCACGACGACCGGACCGTCGATCGGCAGACGGCCGGGCCGGTGGCGACGCAGCTTAGCCGGCCGCGGGAGACCGAGGTTCTTGGTCAGCGTCCGGCCGAGGCCGGTGTTGGCGAATTCGGTGTAGAGGTCTTTAGCCATGAAGCGGTTACCGTCCTTCGATGATCGCGGTGATGCCCTGGCCGCCGGCGGCGCAGACGGAGATGAAGCCGAGCTTGCCGGGCTTGCCGTGCAGCGCCTTGGCCAGCGAGGCGACGATCCGTCCGCCGGTGGCGGCGAAGGGGTGTCCGGCGGCGAGCGAGGAGCCGTTGACGTTGAGCCGGCTGCGGTCGATGGTGCCCAGCGCGGAGTCCAGACCGAGCTTGTTCTTGCAGAACTCCTCGGACTCCCAGGCCTTGATCTGGGCCAGCACGGTGGAGGCGAAGGCCTCGTGGATCTCGAGGTACTCGAAGTCCGAGAAGCTGAGGTTGTTGCGCTTGAGCATCCGGGCGGCGGCGTAGGCCGGGGCCATCAGCAGGCCCTCGGCCCCGTCGACGAAGTCCACTGCGCCTTCCTCGTAGTCGATGAAGTTCGCCAGCTTGGGCAGGTCGTGCTGATCCGCCCATTCCTCCGAGCCCAGCAGCACCGCGGAGGCGCCGTCGGTGAGCGCGGTGGAGTTCGCCGCGGTCATGGTGGCCTCGGCGCCGAGGTCACGCCCGAAGGCCGGGGAGAGCTTGCCCAGCTTCTCCAGGGTGGAGTCGGCGCGCATGTTGGTGTCGCGGCTGACGTTCTTGAAGGGGGTGATCAGGTCGTCGAAGAAGCCCCGGTCGTAGGCGGCGGCGAGGTTCTTGTGGCTGGCCAGGGCGAGCTCGTCCTGCTCGGCCCGGGTGATGCCCCAGGCGTGGGCGGTGATCGCCATGTGCTCGCCCATGGACATGCCGGTGCGCGGCTCGTTGACGCCGGGGGCCTGCGGGGCCAGGTGACCGGGGCGGATCTTGGCCAGGGCCTTGAGCCGCTGGCTGACCGACTTGGCCCGGTTGGCCTCCATCAGGATCCCGCGCAGCTCATCGGTGACCACGATCGGGGCGTCGGAGATGGAGTCCACTCCCCCGGCGATGGCCGAGTCGATCTGGCCCAGCTTGATCTTGTTCGCCATCGAGCCGATGGCTTCCATGCCGGTGGCGCACGCCATCTGCACGTCGAAGGCCGGGGTCTTGGGGTCCAGCGGGGTGCCCAGCACGGACTCACGGGTGAGGTTGAAGTTCTTCGAGTGCTTCATGACGGCACCGGCGGCGACGGTCCCGATCTGCTCGCCCTGCAGCCCGAAGCGGGCCACCAGGCCGTTGAGCGTGGAGGTGAGCATGTCCTGGTTGCCGGCGGTGGCGTAGGCGGTGTGCGCCCGGGCGAAGGGGATGCGGTTTCCGCCGATGATGACGGCGTCGCGGATGGTCTGTGCGCTCATGGAACTGACTCCTAGGTCGAGGGGTGCAGGCACCTGACGGGACCCCCGCTGGTCAGCGGGTCCGGCAGGTCTTGCATTTGTTACTGGTCAGTATCATAGACTATTTTGTGTGCAGGATCACTGATCACCCCGCACCGAGGAACCGGTGCAGATCGCCCCGTGCGCCTGTCGCTCAACCACACTCTGAGGAGACCTCATGTCACACCCATCGGTCACCGACCCGATCGACACCCTTGACGCCGTCGACACTGCCGAAGAAGTCCGTGTGGACAAGAAGGTGATGGAGGACGTGCTGCTCGGACACTGGGCCGACACCCGGCGCCAGGCCCGTGAGCTGCTCAAGGACTCCTCCTTCCACAAGGTCGAGGGGATGTCCAAGGAGGACCACCGCGAGCGGGTCTTCAAGCAGATGGTCCAGCTCGCCGAGGACGGCGCCGTGCACCGCGCCTTCCCCGAAGAGTTCGGCGGCAAGAACGCCCACGGCGCGAACATCGCCGCCTTCGAGGAGCTGGTCACCGCGGATCCCTCGCTCCAGATCAAGGCCGGCGTCCAGTGGGGCCTCTTCGCCGCCGCGGTGCTGCACCTGGGATCGTCCGACCACCACCGCCGGTTCCTTCCCGCCACCATGGACCTCCGGGCGCCGGGCGCGTTCGCGATGACCGAGTTCGGGCACGGCTCCGACGTCGCCTCCATCGGCACCACCGCGACCTACGACCCGGCCACCAAGGAGTTCATCCTCAACACGCCCTTCCCCGCGGCCACCAAGCGCTACCTCGGCAATGCGGCGAACGACGCCAAGGACGCCGTCGTCTTCGCTCAGCTGATCACCAATGGGGTCAACCACGGGGTGCACTGCTTCTATACCAACATCCGGGGCGACGACGGCAAGGCGCTGCCCGGCATCACCATCACCGACGAGGGGCAGAAGGGCGGCCTCAACGGGGTGGACAACGGCTGCTTCACCTTCGAGAACATCCGGGTGCCGCGCACCAACCTGCTCAACCGCTACGGCGACGTCGCCGCCGACGGCACCTACAGCTCCCCGATCGACTCCCCCGGTCGGCGCTTCTTCACGATGCTCGGCACCCTGGTGCAGGGCCGGGTCTCGCTCACCGGCGCCTCGGTGGCCGCCTCGAAGCTGGCCCTGATCGGCGCGGTCACCTACGGCAACCAGCGCCGCCAGTTCACCGCCGGCTCCCCCATCGAGGAAGAGGTGCTGCTGGACTACCAGCTGCACCAGCGGCGGCTGCTCCCCCGCCTGGCGACCACCTTCGCCGCGAACTTCGCCCACGAGAACCTGCTGGTCAAGCTGGACGACGTGTTCTCCGGCAAGGACGACTCGGATGAGAACCGGCAGGAGCTGGAGACCCTCGCCGCGGCGATCAAGTCCATCACGACCTGGCACGCCCTGGACACTCTGCAGGAGGCCCGCGAGGCCTGCGGCGGGGCCGGGTTCATCTCCGAGAACCGGCTGGTCTCGCTGCGCGCGGACCTCGACGTCTACGTCACCTTCGAAGGTGACAACAACGTGCTGCTCCAGCTCGTGGCCAAGCGGCTGCTCAGCGACTACGCCGCCGAGTTCAAGGGCGCGGACTTCGGGGTGCTCTCGCGCTATGTGGCGAACCAGGCGCAGTCCACCGTGATGAACCGCTTCGGTCTGCGCCGGGCCTACCAGTCGGTGCAGGACACCGGCGATGAGCGCCGCAGCGCGAACTGGTTCAAGCAGCCCGACGTGCAGCGTCAGCTGCTCACCGAACGCTCCCGGCAGATGGTCATCGACGTCGCCGGTGAGCTGCGCTCAGCCTCGAAGCTGCCCGCGGCGAAGCAGGCGGAGATCTTCAACGACCACCAGTACGAGATCATCAACGCCGCCAAGGCGCACGCGGACCTGCTGCTCTGGGAGTCCTTCACGGAGGCCCTCGAGAAGGTCAGCGACCCCGGCACCAAGCAGATCATGACCTGGCTGCGCGACCTCTACGCGCTGACCAAGATCGAGGACACCCTGGACTGGTACCTGCTCAACGGCCGGATCTCCTCGCAGCGGGCCCGGACGCTGAGCCCGTACGTGAACCGGCTGCTGGCGCGGCTGCGCCCCCACGCCCAGGACATCGTGGACTCCTTCGGCTACTCCCCCGAGCACGTGCGCATGGAGATCACCTCCGGCTCCGAGCAGCGGCGCCAGGACGAGTCCATGGAGTACTACCGCACGCTGCGGGCCTCCCCCGAAGCGCCGGTGGACGAGAAGCTGCTGCACTCCCGCCGGAAGTGAGCGCAGCGTGCGTCGGGGCGCGTCAGGGTGATCTGACGGGCCAGTGATGCCCCGGTGAAGCGTGAGCGATGGGCGGCTGAGCAGGTGTCTGCTTGAATGGCAGGATGACTGCTCAGCTGCCCTTCCCCCGTGCCGACGTCGAGAACCTGACCCGGGAGGAGGCCGCCCAGCGCGGTGCACTCCTGGAGGTCACGCAGTACGGGGTGGAGGTGGATCTGCGCGGCGCGCCCGACGGCGCAGCCGCGACCTACCCGGTGCAGACCCGGATCGATTTCACCGCCTCCGAGGTCGGTGCAAGCACCTTCCTGGACCACCTGGGCGCCTCGGTGGAATCCCTGGTGCTCAACGGGGTGGAGCTGGACGTGGCCACCCATGTCGGGCCGGCTCGGATCCTGCTGCCCGGCCTGCAGGCGCAGAACACCGTGGAGATCCGCTCCACCTCGCGCTACTCCCGCTCCGGGGAAGGGCTGCACCGCTTCGTGGACCCCTCCGACGAGCAGGTCTACCTCTACACCCAGTACGAGCCCGCCGACTCGCGTCGGGTGTTCCCGGTCTTCGAGCAGCCGGACCTCAAGGCCCGGTTCAGCTTCTCGATCATCGGCCCGCAGCACTGGCAGCTGCGCTCGAACAGCCCGGCGGTCTCCCGGATGCCGCTGGAGCACGCGGAGACCACCGAGGCTGACGACGCCGGCACCGCCAGCCCGCTGGTCCGGGTGGAGTTCGCCGAGACCCCGCGGATGTCCTCCTACATCACCGCGCTGCTGGCCGGTCCCTATCATCACGTCGAGGGCCACTACCGCGGCTCGACCCCCGACGGGGAGACCGTCGAGATCCCGCTGAGCGTGCTCTGCCGGTCTTCCCTGGCGGAGCACTTCGACGCCGACGTGCTGCTGGACCTCACCCATCGCGGGCTGGACTTCTTCCACGCCGAGTTCGCCTACCCCTACCCCTGGGGCAAGTACGACCAGGTCTTCGTCCCGGAGTACAACCTCGGCGCGATGGAGAACCCGGGGCTGGTGACCTTCACCGAGAAGTACGTCTTCGACACCGCCGCCACGGACGCCCAGTATGAGACCCGGGCGAACACCCTGATGCACGAGATGGCGCATATGTGGTTCGGCGACCTGGTGACCATGCACTGGTGGGACGACCTGTGGCTGAAGGAGTCCTTCGCCGACTACATGGGATCCCTGGCCGTGGACGAGGCCACCGACTTCGACACCTCCTGGATCTCCTTCGCCAACGGACGCAAGGCCTGGGCCTACGTGCAGGACCAGCTGCCCACCACCCACCCGATCGTCGCGGACATCGGCGACCTCGAGGCCGCGGACCAGAACTTCGACGGGATCACCTATGCCAAGGGCGCGTCGGTGCTCAAGCAGCTCGCCGCCTACGCCGGACGCGAGGCCTTCCGCGAGGCCGCCCGGCGCTACTTCGCCCGCCACGCCTTCGGCAACGCCTCACTGGGCGACTTCCTCGCCGTGCTCGAAGAGGTGACCGGGGCGAACATGGACGACTGGGCCCGCGCCTGGCTGCAGACCGCCGGGGTCCCGGTGCTCTCCGCCGAGCTCGACGCCGCAGGCATGGGCTCCGGCCCCGGGCGGGTGCTGGTCCGCGAGCAGGGCATCGATCCGGCCACCGGCGAGTCCGTGTCCCGGCCGCACAAGATCCGCGTCGGGGTGCATGTGCTGGACCCGGCGAGCGAGACGCTGGTGCTGCACGCCGCCCAGGAGGTCTTCCTGGACCCCGAGGCTCCGGAGGGCGTCACCGTGGTCCCGAAGCTCAGCGTTCCGGCAGACCAGCCCCGGCTGCTGCTGCCCAACGAGGATGACCTGACCTATGCCAAGCTCAGCCTCGACGCGGAGTCGCTGGCCGCGGTGCTGACCTACCCGGTGGCGGATCCGCTGGCGCGGGCGACCGTGTGGGCCGCCCTGTGGTCGATGGTGCGCGACGGCGAGCTGCCCGCCCGCCGCTTCCTGGCCGCCGTGCAGCAGCTGGGCCTGGGCATCGGCGAGATCGTCGTCGTCCAGGGGCTGCTGCGCCAGTCGCTCACCGCGCTCGAGCGCTACACCCCTGCCGATGAGCGGGCTGGGCTGCAGCGAGACCTCGCCGCACGGCTCGCCGCGGAGCTGACCCGCACCGCCGGCGGGGATCACCAGCGCGCGACGGCCCGCACCCTGGCCACGCTCTCGCGCCGGGAGGGCTCCCAGCTGGAGCTCCTCGAGGCGCTGCTCGACGGCGGCGCGGAGGACCACGGGATCTCCGGGCTGCAGATCGACGAGGAGCTGCGCTGGGCCTTCCTGCAGGCCCTGGCGGCGCATGGGCGGGTGAGCCTGGACCAGCTGAACGCGGAGCTGGCCGCCAAGACCACCGCCCGGGCCCGGATCGCGCACCGACTCGCCGCCGCGGCACGGCCAGAGCGCCGGGTCAAGGAGGCGGCCTTCGGCCAGGCACTGGCCGGGACCGACGACGCCGGTCAGGAGCTCTCCAACGACCACCTCACCGCGACCGTGGACGGCTTCACCGTGGCCGGTGACCCGGAGACGGCGGCGGTGATCGAGCGGCAGACCGAGGCCTACTTCGACGCGCTCACCGGGGTGTGGAACCGGATGAGCCAGGGGCAGGCCACCCGTGTGGTCTCCGGGCTCTACCCGGGCGCGCAGGACCTCGAGGTCGGCGAGGAGCCGACGGAGCATCCCTTGGCGCTGCGCACCGGACGCTGGCTTCAGGAGAATCCCGACGCCCCCGCGGCGCTGCGCCGGCTGCTCATCGAGGAGCAGGATCAGCTGCTGCGCGGACTCCGCGCCCAGGCGGCCGCCCAGGGCTGAGCCGGCACCGGGGGCCGGGCTGGCTCAGTGGGCCGCGGCTCAGTCGAGCAGGAGCTCAGTCGAGCAGGAGCTCGTCGATCTCTGCGTCGGTGGCGGCCTCGCGCTTGGCGCGGCGTCGGTCGTTGAGCATGCACAGCAGGATCGCGATCCCGAACAGGACCGTCAGCGGCAGCGCGAGGAAGAACATGCTGACCGCGTCGCCGCCGGGGGCTGCCAGCGCGGAGATCACGGCGATGAGCATGATCACCCCGCGCCAGGCCTTTAGCACCTGCTTGCCGGTGACCAGGCCCATCATGTTGATCCCGACCAGCACCACTGGGATGACCATGGCGATCCCGAAGGCCAGGAACAGGGTGAGCACGAAGGAGAAGTACACGTCCGGGTTGATGACGTTGGAGGTGCCCTCGGGGTTCAGCGCGAGGAAGAAGCCCACCGCCTGGGGCAGGACGCTGTAGGCCGCGGCGATGCCGCCGAGGAACAGCGGGACCGAGGCGGCGATGAAACCGACGGCATAGCGCTTCTCGGTCTTCTTCAGCCCGGGCATGATGAACGCCCAGATCTGGTAGAGCCAGATGGGTGAGGAGATCACGATGCCGACGAACAATGAGAGCCGGATCATCAGATCGAGCGGGCCGCCCACGGTGTTGAACGCGATCTCAGCGAGCTGACCCTCCGACTCGAAGCCCAGGATCGGCTCGGCGAGCACCTGGACCAGCCAGTCATAGAGGAAGAAGCCGGCGGCCGCTCCGACCAGGATGCCGAGAGCGGCCTTGATGAGGCGATTGCGCAGTTCTCGGAGGTGATCCTTCAGCGCCATCGTGCGCTCGGGATCGCGCCGCCGCTTCTTCGATGTGGCCATGCGGCTTAGCGGTGGTCTCCCCGCTGCTCCCGCTCAGTGCGGCGGGTCTGCTCGGCGGTGGGGTCATTGGGGTTGAGCACGCGGCCCTCGACGGGGGCACGCTCATCCCGGCGCGGATCGTCGCTGGGCTCGGCGGAGACGTCCGGGGAATCCGGGTCCGAGGAGTTCCGCTTGGACTCCTCGCTCATGGTGCGCACCTCAGACCGGAAGATGCGCATCGACTGGCCGAGTGACTTGGCCAGCTTGGGAAGCTTCGGGGCTCCGAAGAGCAGGATGATGAGCAGCGCGATGATCGCGATCTGCCAGCCGCTGATGTTCATGGCATAGGTCCTTTCCTCGAAGCCAATCGTACGCCAATCACCCTGCCAGGGCCGACAGCTCTTCGCGGGCCCGCGCGGTGACCTGCTCGCGGATCTCGGCCGGCGCCAGGACGGTGAGATCCCCGCCGAGCTGGAGGCAGAGCCGGATCAGCGCCTCACGGCTCTGGAACCAGGTGCTGATGAACCGCGCGCCGTCGGGCTGGATGCGCTGTCGCTGGGGCGCATAGCGATCGGCCAGCGCGGAGGCCGCCGGAGAGAAGCGCAGGACGACGTCGAAGGCTCCGCTGTCCCGGGGCGGGCGCGGCGGCTCCGCCGGTGCCTGGGCGAGCTGACGTGCGGTCTCGCTGATCGGCTCCTGGGTCAGCGGGCGCTGCTCCCGGATCCGGGAGCTGAGGAAGTTCCGTGGCCCCTGGGCCACCCGGCACCAGGCCTGCAGGTAGGTGCGCGGCCCGTCGAGGTAGACGTGGGTGGGTTCGACCACCCGCTCGGTGATGGTTCCGGAAGCGTCCTCATAGCGCAGCTGCAGGCAGTAGCCGCCGGTCACCGCGTCGCGCAGCTCGGCGGTGGCTTCGCTGTGCGCCCGCGCGCCGGCGGCCACCGTGGTCGCGGCCTCCTGCAGCCCCTCGGGCAGCACGGTGGCGATCTTCTCGCGCAGCGACTCGGCGGCGGCGACCCAGCTCTGGGCGCCGGTGTCCGTGTCCGCCGCGCTGATCATGGTGTTCAGCGCGATCAGCAGCGAGAGCGCGCCAGGTTTGGTCAGCGTGAGGGGCCGGGCGAGGACGTCGCCGGTGCGCGCCGACGGCATCGCCAGGGTGATCGGCGCGTCGGTCGCCAGGTAGTCCTGGGTGAAGCTGTCCAGGTTCAGCGGCGGCGCGGGGTGGATGTCGATGAACTCCCCGTACTGCCCAGGGCCGAAGCTGCCCGACTGTTGGATCGAGAGCAGGTCCTTGAGCAGCTGCTTGGGCGTGATCTGATGGCGGACCAGCAGCTCCGAGGGGCGCACGCCGTCGGCGCTGATCAGGTAGGCCGTCATGGCCAGCACGCGTTCGACCTTGCGGTGGGCGGGATCGGCCCGGCGCGGGGTCCCGGCTGGGGCGAGCCGGGGTGGTTTCGGGGCGGGGCCCGCATGGGCGTCGAGGACGCCGCGCAGCAGCCGCCTCGGGTCCTCGTCACCGGCGAGTCCGTCCAACGGTGATCCGGCATCCGCCGCGGTGCTGACCGCCGCGTCGATGGCGACCCGATCGGCTTCGGTCAGCGCAGGCTCTGGGCGCAGCGGGGTGATCGGTCCATGCACCCGGTCGAGCCGGAAGGTCCTGCGCGCACCGCGGTCGAGGTCGTGCCCGATGAGGTACCAGTGGCCGCGGGCGGCGAAGTCCAGCAGCACCACGCGGCGCGGGGCCGGCTGCTGGGCGCCCCTGCCGGTGTAGTCGAAGCGGATCAGTTGCTGCGGCGGGAGGGCGGCGAGCTCGGTGAGCCGTTCGAACTCCTCATCGCTGCCCAGGTTGAAGCTCAGCGCACCCGAGGATGAGGCAGGCGCGACGGACGAATCAGCGGCGGATGAATCAGCGGCGGGCATCTGATCGTGGGGTGAGCGCGAGGCGGAGGACGACGGCGCGGGCCCGGCCGGCCCGGCCAGCGCCCAGCTGGCCTGGTCCAGCCAGGAGCGGGTGCGGCTGCCGGCCCAGAGCTGCGTGGCGCGGGAGAGCACCAGCGTCTCGGTCTCGCTCAGCGACAGCGGGGGCAGACCGTAGTCCGCCGGGTCGATCCGGTAGCGGTAGTCCTCACGGTCCGCGGCAGGCTCTTCGATGGCGATCCCGGAGCTGCGCAGGTGGTCCTTGTCGCGGCTGAAGAGCCGCTCCCAGGCGTCCTCGGACTGCTCCTCGGACTGGCTGCGGTAGTGCTCGACCCGATCGCGGATCTCCGCCTTGGTCAGCCCGCCCGCTCCGGCGTCGAGGATGCTCGCGGCCAGGGAGAAGGCGCGCGCCACGCCGTAGTCGGCGAAGACGTCCTGCTCCTCCTCCGCTGCCGGATGAGCGCCGCCGTCGTCGATCGTCTCAGTCACCGTGCTGCTCGAAGGCCGTGGCGGATCAGGAGGCCTTGCGGACGCTGACCAGGTCCACCACGAAGATCAGGGTCTCGTTCGGGCCGATGGCGGCGCCGGCTCCCTGCTCGCCGTAGGCCAGGTGCGGCGGGATCTCGAAGCGGCGGCGGGCGCCCTCCTTCATCCCGATCAGGCCCTGGTCCCAGCCCTGGATGACCTGGCCGATGCCGGCGGTGAAGTCGAGGGTCTCGCCGCGGTTCCAGGAGGCGTCGAACTCCTCGCCGGTGGACCAGGAGACGCCCACGTAGTGGCAGGAGATCGAGTCGCCGGGCTCGACGGTGTGACCGCCGCCCGCGATGAGCTCCTCGATGACCAGCTCCTCGGGCGGGGTGTCGCCCGGGAAGTCGATCTCGGGGCGGGTGCGGTCATAGCTGCGCTGGCCGAATGACATTACTCGGTCTCCTCTTCGTTCGCGTCGTCATTGCTTGCGTCGTCGCCCTCGGCGCCCTCTTCAGCACCTTCGGCGCCGCCCTGCTCGGCTTCCATCTGCTCGATCATCTCTTCGATGTCTTCCTCGGAGAGCTCGGGCTGGCCCTCGGGTGCCGGGGCGGGGGCCGCGGCCTGGGGCGCTTCGGCGGAGGCGATCAGGTCCACCACGAAGATCAGGGTCTCGCCTGCGAGTTCGTGCTGGGTGCCCTCTGCGGCGCCCTCCTCGGCCTCGCCGTAGCCGGACTCCGGCGGGATGACCAGCAGCACGCGGGAGCCGACCTGCTCGCCCTCGAGGCCCTCGGCCCATCCGGGGACCAGGCTGCTCAGCGGGAAGCCTGCCGGTCCGGCGTCGGCTTCCTCGTCATCGGCGGGCCAGTTGGAGTCGAAGAGCTCGCCGTCGGACCACTTCCAGCCGGAGTAGCGCACCACGACCTGGTCGTCGGCGGCCACCTCCTCGCCGTCGCCCTGGATGAGCACCTCGGTGCTGACCTCTTCGGGCGCGTCGCCGTCGTTGCCGCCGAGCAGCTCCGGGAGCACGCCTTCCTCGTTCTCGATCTCAGGCAGCTCGCCGTCCTGCTCCTGGACCTCGCCCTCGGCGAAGGCCGGGGACTGGCCCTCCACGCGAAGCACCAGCAGCGTGGCCTGCGCGCCGGTCTCGGCGTTGGCGGGTTCGAACAGGGCGATCTCGGACCCGACCGTGAGGTCGGTGTCGGTGAGCGACTCGTAGATGAACTCGCTCTGCTCCTGCATCTGCGGGAGGAAGATCATGGAGGGGTTGTCCTGGCTGAAGCTCTCCTCCTGGATCTCTCCGGAGCTGGGGTCGGCCACGGCGTGGGAGACCTCGAGGATCTGCTCCTCGTCGAGGTCTTCGCCGTCGCCGCGGTCGAGCACCCGGGAGGCCTCCTCCTCGAGCTCCAGCGGGCTGCGCAGGATGACCTCGGGGCTGCCTTCATCGGTGAAGTGCAGATCCACGCCGGAGAGTGCGTCGGTGTCACCCAGACCGTCGTCGGAGCAGGACGTCAGCAGCAGCACTGCCGGGATGGACAGTGCCACGCAGGTGCGGCGGAACGAAGAATGCACGGGATTTCCTTCAGCTTGAACGGCGACCTGACAAGGTCTGGGCCTGCCCAGCACTGTACAGGCCGGATACCTGGTTCGTCAGATCAGCGGAGGCTCAGCAAGCTCCTGGGGATGGCCCAGCTTGTAGCGCTCACTGAGCGCCAGCGGCACCTCCTGCGCACGCCGCTGCTCGAGGCTCTGTTCGCTCAGCGTGGAGACCCGATCACCGAGCCGGCCAAGCAGCGTGTCCACCCGGGGATCCTCGGCGCTGAGCGGATCCTTGAGCATCAGCGCGTCCAGCGGACGGTCCACCAGCTTGTGGTGCACCCAGTCCACGGTGTGCTCGGCGCCCATAGCGCGGGCGGTGGAGAGGAAGCGTCCGCGCAGCGCGGCCCGGGTGGTCGCCGGCGGGTCCACGATGGCGCGCTGGATCCGTTCGGGCTCCAGCTGGGTGCTGGCCCGGCCGCGGGCGGCGAGCAGGTTGAACACCCCGCGGGTCGGGTGGACGTCGTGATAGGCCATGTCGAGCTGTTCCAGCTTCGGGTGTCCCATGGGCAGGCCGCCGCGTTCGGCGACGTCGGTGAGCAGCCGCTTCTTGATCGCCCAGTCGATGTCGCGCTCGATCGGTGCGTGCTCGCCGCTGGCCACCGCCTGCAGGGTGCGTTCCCAGAGCTCGAAGATCTGCTCCACCCGGTCGTGGTGGGCGCCGTTCTCCCGGACGAAGCGTCGGGCGCGGTCCAGCAGCCGAGCCTGGATGTCCACGGCGGTCTGCTCGTCTCCATGACGAATCTTGACGGTGGCCTGCCCGGTGATGTCGTGGCTGACGTGCCGGATCGCGCCGATCGGGTTCTCCAGCTCGAAGTCCCCCACCGGGATCCCGGACTCGACCATCCGCAGCACCAGGTCGGTCGCGCCGTAGCGCAGCAGACTGGTCGTCTCGGACATGTTGGAGTCGCCCACGATCACATGCAGCCGGCGGTGCACCGCGGCGTCGGAGTGGGGCTCATCGCGGGTGTTGATGATCGGCCGGGAGCGGGTGGTGGCCGAGGAGATGCCCTCCCACATGTGATCCGCCCGCTGGGAGAACGCGTAGTGCGCCGGGGTCTCATCCGTGGCCGGGACCAGCCGGCCGGCGCCGACCATGATCTGCCGGGTCACCAGGAAGGGCAGCAGGATCGTGGAGAGCCGGCGGAAGTGGGTGGTGCGCGGGATCAGGTAGTTCTCGTGGCTGCCATAGGAGTTGCCCTGGGAATCCACGTTGTTCTTCAGCAGGTACACGCTGCCGTCGAAGCCGTCCTCGGTCATCGCGGCCTCGGCGCACTGGGCGAGGTCGTGCATGATCAGCTCGCCGGCACGGTCAGAGGCGATCAGGTCCAGCAGGTCATCGCATTCGGCGGTGGCGTACTCCGGATGCGAGCCCACGTCGAGGTAGAGCCGGGAGGCGTTGGGGATGAAGACGTTGGAGCTTCTCCCCCAGCGCAACACCGGGCGGAAGAGGTAGCGGGCCACCTCGTCCGGGGGCAGGCCGCGGTGGGTGCCTCCGGTGTGGGTGATGCCGAACTCGGTCTCGACCCCGATGACGCGCCGATCCATGGGAGCCTACTCGCCGCCCTTCTGCACGAAGCCCTTGACAAACTCCTCGGCGTTGGACTCCAGCACCGAATCGATCTCGTCGAGGAGGCTGTCGAGCTCGCCGGCCCGTTTCTGGGCCTGCGCGTTGGCGCCGACCGCGTCCGCGGCCTCGCGCGCTGCGCCGTCGTCGTTTCCGCCCTGCGGGCGCTTCTGCGGTTGCGTGGACATGATGTCTCCTCCTAGGAACCCTGCAGTTCGGTGACTCAGCAGCCTGTTCACCGGAAAGTCTAGTGACCCAGCAGCCGTTGGAGTCCGGTGATGAGGTCCTGGGCCGTCTCTGCGGTGGCAAGTGTATTCTCCGCCGCCGCCCTTGTGCCGGCATAGGGGTCGGGCAGGCCCAGCCGCACCACCGGGGAGACGTCATCGGCGCGCAGCAGGATCTGGTCCCAGCTGGCCCCGACGACGACGTCGGCGTGGTCACTGACCAGCTGGCCGCGCAGCCAGGCGCGGGTCTCCTCAGGCGGGTGCTCCGCGGCCCAGGCGATCTGCGCATCGGTGAACAGTCGGCGCATCCGTCCGGCGCGGGCGAGCTTGTAGTAGAGGCCCTTCTCCGGGCGCAGGTCCGCGTACTGCAGGTCAACCATGCCCAGCAGCGGGGCGTCCCAGGCGAGGCCGTCGCGGCGGCGGTAGGACTCCAGCAGGGTCAGCTTCGCGATCCAGTCCACCCGGTCCGCCGCGGCGTAGAGATCGGTGCCCAGGTCCTCGAGCAGCTCCTCCCAGGCCTCGAGCAGCTCGGCGGTCTCGGCATCGGGGACGCTGACGGTGTTGCTGGGGCCCGCCTTCTCCTGCTCCCAGGCGCGCGCCGCGTCCAGGTAGAGCTGCTGGATCTGCACCGCGGTGAGCTCCCCACGGGAGGTCGGCACCGTGGCGGTGAGGGTGGGGTCGTGGGAGATCGTCTTCAACGCGGCGACCGGGTCGCTCAGCGTGAGCTCCGGGGCTCGTCCGGATTCGATCAGGTCCAGCACCAGCGCGGTGCTGCCCACCCGCATCCAGGCGGAGTACTCGCTCATGTTCGCGTCGCCGATGATCACGTGGAGCCGGCGGAACCGGTCGTGATCGGCGTGCGGCTCGTCGCGGGTGTTGATGATCGGGCGGCGCACCGTGGTCTCCAGCCCGACCTGTTCTTCGAAGAAGTCGGCGCGCTGGGAGATCTGGTAGCCGGCCTGCGCGCTGGTCTGCCCGATCCCCACCCGCCCGGCGCCGCAGAGGACCTGCCGGGTCGCGAAGAAGGGGAGCAGCCCGGCGACGATCGCGTCGAAGTCCACGCTGCGCGGCACCAGGTAGTTCTCGTGGGCGCCGTAGGAGACGGACTTGTTGTCGGTGTTGTTCTTGTACAGCAGGACCTGCGGGGCGTGCTGCTCCTGGCTCAGCCGGCCGGCGGCGGCGAGCGCGACCCGGTCTCCGGCGACGTCGTAGAGCACCGCACGGCGGGCGCCGATGGCCTCGGGCGAGGAGTATTCAGGGTGGGCGTGGTCCACGTAGAACCGGGCCCCGTTGCCCAGGACCAGGTTCATCAGCAGCTGCGGGGCGTCCTCGGCGGCTTGGAAGAACTCGCCGCGCCAGTGCGGGGATCCGGGGGCGTGGAAAGCGACGTCGGCCGGGCTGGGGTCCCCTGAGCTGACGTTGCCCAGCGCATCGCGGACCGGACCCGGCCCGGGCTCCTGCTCGGTGGCGTAGCTGAGCGCGTCGTCGTGGCGGGTGTGGGCCAGCGTCTCCCCGGTGTCGGTGAGCTGGGAGGGGTGCGCGGCGGAGCGTGGGAGCACCCAGCCGCGGGCGTCGACCAGCGGGGACTCGGACTGGTAGTCCCATTCGGTGCCGGCCACGGCTCCGCCGGACTCGGTGACGTGGGCGGCGTAGGCGTTGACCAGCTCAATGGAGAGCGCGATGTGGCTGGCGCGCGGGTTGGCCGGGGCGTGGATCCCGTATTCGGTCTCCATCCCGATCAGCCGACGCACGGTCATCGCTGGGCTCCGGTGGAGGACGCGGCGCCGGCAGCAGCGTCGACGGCAGCCTCGGAGGGACGTTCGATCCGGACCACCGGGGAGGTCGAGGCGCCGACCACGCGGGCCCAGGCCTGCGGGTCTGCGGTGTTGACCAGGTCTTCCTGATCGCGCAGCTCCTCCTCGGCGGCGGCGAGCAGGTGCTTGCACGTGAGGCCCTTCTGCGCCGGGTCGGTGCCGGCGCGCAGGAAGTCCTTGATCGCCGCCTTCTTCGCCCGGTCCACGATGTTGCTGAGCACCGCACCGGACATGAAGTCCGCGGCCTGGAAGGCGGTGTGGGTGCCGTCGGCGTGGATCAGGCGCAGTCGTGCTTGCGGGGTCTGCGGGAAGAGTCGGTCCAGCAGCGCGTCGACCAGGGCGGCGACGGCGGAGGCGCGGTCCCCGTGGGCGGCGAGCAGCTCGGGGTGCAGCGGGACCGCCCCGCCGAGGTGGATGCCGAGGATCTCCCCGGCGCCCTCGCGACCGGGGCGCTGGACGCGGATCTTCACGTCGAGGCGGCCGGGGCGGAGGATCGCCGGGTCGATCATGTCTTCACGGTTGGAGGCGCCGATCACGATGACGTTCTCCAGCGATTCCACCCCGTCGATCTCGGCCAGCAGCTGCGGGACGATGGTGGTCTCGACGTCGGAGGAGACGCCGGAGCCGCGGGTGCGGAAGAGCGCCTCCATCTCGTCGAAGAACACCACCACGGGCTGCCCGGCGGAGGCGCGTTCGCGGGCCCGGGAGAAGATCACTCGGATGTGCCGCTCGGTCTCGCCCACGTACTTGTTCAGCAGCTCGGGGCCCTTGATGTTGAGGAAGAACGCGCCCCTGCCCGGGCCGGGGGCGCCTGATGCGGAACCCTGGTCGGCGGCGCCGGAACCTTGGCCGGCGCTGGACTGGCCGGCGTCGTCGGCTGCCGTCTGGCCGGTGTGGGCCAGCGAGCTGGCCACGGCCTTGGCGATCATGGTCTTGCCGCAGCCGGGAGGCCCGTAGAGCAGGATCCCCTTCGGCGCGCGCAGCCCGTGCTCCTTGTAGAGATCGGCGTGCAGGAAGGGCAGCTCCACGGCGTCGCGGATCGCTTCGATCTGCTCGGCGAGGCCGCCGATGTCGGAGTAGGAGACGTCCGGGGACTCCTCGAGCACCACGTCCTCGACCTCGGAGAGCGGCACGATCTCGGTGGCGGTGCCGGTGCGCAGGTCCACCATCACGGCGTCGCCGACGCGGGCGCTGTGCAGCCCCTCGCGCTGGGCCTGGGCGGTCGCGGCCTCGGTGAGGGTGACCACCCGCTCGTCCTCGCCGCGGGAGATGATCACCAGCCGGGAATCGGGCAGCACCTCTTTGACCCGGGCGAGCTCCCCGGTGCGCTCGGCGCCGAGGATCGCGACCACGGTGAAGTTCTCATTCAGCAGCACCTCGTCGCCGGCCTGCAGCTGCTCGGGGCTGATCAGCGGAGACAGGCTGACCCTCAGCTTGCGTCCGGCCTGGAGGATGTCGACCCCGGCCACCGTGGTGGCCTGGATCTCGCGACCCTCGGCCTGGGCGTGCTCGGGCCGGTAGGCGATGACGGTGCCGAAGGTGAACGGCGCCTGACCGTCGGCCTGCAGCGCGTTGCGCAGCTGGGAGATCTCGTTGCGGGTGGTCTCCAGCAGGTCGGTCATCCGCTGGTTGTTCCGTCCGGCGCTCTGCAGCTGGGCCTCGAGCTGCTTGGAGCGGCTGCGCAGCGTGTCCAACTGACGGTGCGCCTGGGCGAGCCGCTCCTGCTGCCGCTGCGCCTCGCGGGCCTGTTCGGTGTTCGGGGTGAAGGTCTGCGCGGGCTCGAAGTCAGGGGTCCGTGCGGGGGTGCGCTCGTTGCCGGTCTGCTCACTCACGGGTGAACACCTCCTTGGCCTGGGCGGCGATCTTCTGGGACAGGGCCGCGGCCTTGCGGCCCTTCTTTCCGGAGACGGTGCGGGTCTTCAGGCTCTCCTCGTCCCAGACGGCGTCGGGGTCGTTGGCTGGCCAGGCGGCGCGGTCCTCCTCGCTGACCACGGAGACCTTCTCTCGCTTCTTCAGCTGCAGCGGGGTCTGGTCGTCGGCGAGCCGCCGGGCCGAGAGCAGGAAGCCGGTGTGGGCGACCATCCGGTGGTCCGGGCGCACGGCGAGCCCGTCGAGGTGCCAGGTGCGCAGCATGGTCTCGTGCGCCTCGGGCTCGGTGAAGCCCTCTGAGGAGCGGATCTCCTCGGCGAGCCGGGAGAGCTGGGTGACCGAGGCGACGTAGCTGACCCAGACGCCGCCGGGAGCCAGCACGGTCTTCACCGCGTCCAGGCACTCCCAGGGGGCGAGCATGTCCAGCACCACGCGGTCCACGCTGCCGGGCTCCTCCACGGTGAGGACCTCCTCCTGCATGTCGCCGAGGTAGACCTCCCAGCCGGGGTGGGGTTCGCCGAAGAACGCCTCGACGTTGCCCACGGCGATGTCCTTGAAGTCCGCGCGCCGCTCGAAGGAATGCAGGATCCCGTTCTCCCCCACTGCGCGCAGCAGCGAGATCGACAGCGCGCCGGAGCCGACGCCGGCCTCGACCACGCGGGCGCCGGGGAAGATGTCGGCGACCTGCACGATCTGGGCGGAGTCCTTCGGGTAGACCACGGTCGCGCCGCGCGGCATCGAGAGCACGAAGTCGTTGAGCAGCGGGCGCAGCACCTGGTACTCGTGGCCGGCGTCGTTGGCGACCAGGATTCCTTCGCTGGCGCCGATGAGCAGGTCGTGGCGCAGCACGCCCTGGTGGGTGTGCCATTCGCCGCCGGGGGCCAGCGTGATGGTGCTGGGCCGGCCCTTGCGGTCGGTGAGCTGCACGCGCTGGCCCGCGCGCAGCGGACCTGAGCGCATATGGGCCCCGATGGGACCGGTGCGGGTCGTCGTCGGGGTCTCGCCGGAGGTGCTCGTGGTCACTGAAACTCGCTCTCTGAGGTGCTGCGGCTCCGCCGACCGTGATCCGGTCCAGGCGGACGTATCGTCTGGCTTCAGCCTATCCCTGTCAGGGCCCAGGCTTCAGCGCGGGCGGCTGAGCCGGGCGTTGGCCACCCGCACGGTCTCCGAGGCGCCCTGCCAGAGGAAGAAGCTGACCATCACGGTCACCACGACGACGACGAGGCTCACCTCGCGCACCCCGCTGATCACCACGGCGGCCAGTCCGGCCAGCAGCAGGACGACGACGACGCGCCCGGCCCATCCGGCGGCGCGCATCCCGCGGTCCTGGTCTCCGGTGGCGGCCCAGACCGCGGATTCCACGATCCGTCCGCCGTCGAGCGGCAGTCCCGGCAGCAGGTTGAAGACCCCGACGAAGAAGTTCACCAGCACGGTGACCTGGAAGAGCATCGCGGCGACGCCGGTGAGCTCGAACAGCCCGGAGAGGTAGAGGCCCAGCCCGGCGATCACCAGGTTCGCGGCGGGTCCGGCCAGGGACACCGCGAGGGACTTCGCCGGGGTGGCCCGGTGGGCGAGGAACTCGGTGTGCCCGCCCCAGAGGTTGAGCTCGATCTCGGTGGTGGGCCAGCCGAAGGAGCGCGCCGCCAGCGCGTGGGCGAGCTCGTGGGCCAGCACCGAGAACATCAGCAGCGCCGCGTAGCCCAGGGCCACCAGGTAGGCCAGGGCGCCCAGCTCGGGGAAGATCCGCTGGACCTGGGGGCCGAAGAGCGCCACGATCACGGCGCTGACCAGGAACCAGGAGGCGCGGAAGCGCACGGGGACCCCGGCGATCCGCACCAGGGTCATCGCCTTGCGTGCTCGGCCGCCGGGGCGGGCGGTCATCGGGGCAGGAGCCCTTCGAGGTCCGCCGCGCTCACACCGGCCAGACCGTCGAGGGTCTGCCAGCGGGCATCGGCCGGGATCGGGGTGTAGTGCGGGACCGCGATGGTGACCAGTCCGGAGGCGGCTGCGGAGCTGACCCCCGGGACCGAGTCCTCGATCGCGATGCAGCGGCTCATCGTCAGCGGCTCCCCGCTGCGCTGCTCATGATCTCCGGACATGGTGGTGAAGGCCTGCTGGTAGGCCTCGGGGTCGGGTTTGCCGCGGCCGACCATGTCGCCGCTGACGATGAACTCCATGGAACCGGCCGGGAGTGCGGCGACGATCGCCTCGGCCAGCGGCTTCTCGCTCATGGTGACCAGGGCGCAGCGCACCCCGGCGGCGTTGAGGTCGGCGAGCAGCTCGCGGGCTCCCGGGCGCCAGGGCATCTCGGCGGCAGCCCGGGCCGCGACCCGGGTGATGAGGTGGTCGATGATCTCGCGCACCGTCATGTCCACCCCGGCCTCGCGAAGCACCGTGGCGCTGTAGCTCAGCGCCTGTCCGACCAGGCCGTGGGCCTGCTCTTGGGACCAGGTGCCGCCGTGCGCCTCCACCAGGGCGCGCTCCTCGGAGATCCAGTAGGGCTCGGTATCGACGAGCGTGCCGTCCATGTCCCAGAACACGGCCTGGAGCTCCCCGGAGAGCGCCTCGGAGGCGAGGGGTGCGGCGGCGCGCTGCTGCTGAACGGGGGCGGAAGAGGTCGAAGGCATGGGCTCAATCCTACGCTTCCCGTGTGATCACCAGGAGGGATAGTCTGAGAAGCGTGAGCGACGAAACACCGTCTCAGGACTCCTCCCCCGAGGACTCCGGCGAAACCCCGGCAGCCAGTGATTCCACGCTGCCCGAGGGCTTCGCGCAGCGCTTCGCCGAGCATCTTCGGGCCAACCAGACCGCCGCGGCCACCGGCGAGGGGCAGGCTCCGCGCTCGCGGCCGACCGTGATGGTGATGGCCTTCGAGGGCTGGAACGACGCCGGTGCCGCCGCCTCCTCCGCGGTGCGCGCCGTGGGACAAGCCTGCGGTGCGGAGCTCATCGGCAAGGTCGATGACGAGGGATATTACGACTACCAGTTCTCCCGGCCCAAGGTGCGCAGCAGCGGGGGCCACCGCGAGATCATCTGGCCCTCCACCAAGATCTACCGGGCCCGGCCGGCGCGCGCGGCGGTGGACCTGCTGCTGGTCCACGGCGTGGAGCCGAGCTTCCGCTGGCAGGCCTTCACCGCGGACCTGCTGACCCGTGCCGCGGAGAACGACGTCTCCGGGATCATCCTGGTGGGCGCGCTGCTGGCGGATGTCCCGCACACCCGCCCGATCCCGGCCTCGCTCTCCAGCGAGGACGTGGCGCTCCAGGAGATCCTCGACATCGACGAGCCCAGCTATGAGGGTCCCACCGGGATCGTCGGGGTGCTCGCGCACACGGCCGCGCAGGCCGGGCTGCCCGCCGTCTCGCTCTGGGCGGCCATCCCGCACTACGTGGGCCAGGCTCCCTCACCGAAGGCGCAGCTGGCGATCATGCGCGAGCTCGAGGATCTGCTCGGGCTGACCCTCGATGAGAGCGAGGTCGTGGAGGACGCCGAGGCGTGGGAGCGCGGCGTCGATGACCTGGCGGAGGAGGACTCCGAGATCGCAGATTACGTCAAGCGTCTTGAAGAGGCCACGGACACCACGAATCTTCCTGAGGCCAGCGGCGAAGCGATCGCCCAGGAGTTCGAGCGCTACCTGCGCCGGCGCAAGCGCCCGGAGAACTAGACCCAGTCACCTGGCCCGGACCGGCGGCGTCAGCCGGCGGTGTTGACCGCGCCGGCCGTCACGCTGTGTGCGGGGCTCGTGTGCTGCAGCTCGATGCCCAGCAGCGCCTTGACCACTGCGATGATCCGGGCTCGGCTGGTGCCGCCGGCGAGCTGGCCGGCGGCCCACAGGTCGAGGGTGTCCAGCGCCGCGGGGGCGTTGAGGTTCTGTGAGAGCGCCGAGTGCAGCGCGTACTGCAGGTCCTCCGGCACCGCGCTGGCGGTGCCGAGCTCCCCGTAGCCGTCGGTCTCCGGGGCCTGCTCCAGCGCGGCGTTCCAGCGCTCCCAGCGCTGAGCGGCGGCCTCGAGCAGAGCCGGGGTGTAACTCCAGTCCGCCCGGTAGTGGTGGCTCAGCAACAGGGTGCGGATCACCTGCGGGTCCACGCCTTCGGCGCGCATCCGCGAGGAGAGCACCAGGTTGCCCTTGGACTTGGACATCTTCTCGCCCTCGAGACCGACCATCCCGGCGTGCAGATAGGTCTTGGCCAGCGCGACGCCGTCGGCGGCGGTGGCATGGGCGGCGCTGAACTCGTGGTGCGGGAAGCGCAGGTCGGAGCCGCCGCCCTGGACCATGAACGGGGCGGGCAGGTGGCGCCGGGCGATGACTGAACACTCGATGTGCCAGCCCGGGCGGCCCTGGCCGAGGCTACGCCCGTCCCAGTGCGGCTCCCCGTTGCGGAGAGCCCGCCACAGCAGCGGATCCAGCGGGTCGCGCTTGCCGGGACGCTCGGGATCGCCGCCGCGCTGCGGGAAGAGCTCCTCCATCTCAGCGCGGTCGTAGTTGCCGATGCTGCCCAGGGTCCACGGGGTGGTGGCCTGCGCCGCCGTCGTGT
Source organism: Nesterenkonia maliinae (assembly GCF_051262655.1). Taxonomy (NCBI): domain Bacteria; kingdom Bacillati; phylum Actinomycetota; class Actinomycetes; order Micrococcales; family Micrococcaceae; genus Nesterenkonia; species Nesterenkonia maliinae. Next base: position 632,736 of record NZ_JBIMEY010000001.1, read on the forward strand.
CGAAGTAGATGTCGAAGGATTCGCGCTCACCGGGGGTGACGCCGTCGGCCAGCTCCTCCAGCGGCACCGGCACCGGGTAGCCCATGCCGAGCTCGACCAGCTGGGCCACGTCTTGGGCGACGACCGGGATGGTCTCCACCGCGCCGAGGTAGTTGTCCGGGGCGATGACGCCGAGGGCGGCCATATCCTCGCGGAAGAGCTCGGTCTGCTCCTGGGCGAGTGAGAACCAGTCCACGCCGGTGGCGGTGGCGCGTTCCAGCAGCGGATCGTCGATGTCGGTGACGTTCTGCACGTAGTTCACGCGCAGCCCGGAGGCACGCCAGTAACGCACCAGCAGGTCGAACTGGACGTAGGTGTTGGCGTGGCCCAGGTGGGTGGCGTCATAGGGGGTGATGCCGCAGACGTAGAGGGACCCCACGCCGTCGGTGGACTCCACCGGGACCAGAGTGCCCGCTGACGTGTCGTGCAGCTGCAGGGTCTCGGGCAGCGCAGGCAGGGTGGGCACGTCCGGGGAGATCCACGATTTCACGCACAGGTCCTTTCACCAGTGGGGCAGCCCAGCAGGTCATCCGGAGGGTCAACCGCCGAAGAATCCCCTGCCGGGAAGAATGTCGTTACTGACGCAACGCCGATCAGGCGTTGATGATTCCGAGGCCGAGCATCACGTAGACGAACAGGCCCAGCAGGATCCGGTAGTTCACGAACAAGGTGTAGGAGTTCGTGGAGACATATTTGAGGAACCAGCCGATGATCAGATAGGCCACGAAGAACCCGACGAGCGTGGCCAGCAGGGTCTGACCCATCGTGTAGGGACCGGTCTGCTCCCCGAGTGAGCCGAAGAGCTTATAGAAGCCCGAGCCGAAGACTGCGGGGATCGCCAGCAGGAAGGAATACCGGGCGGCGGCCTCACGGGTGTAGCCCATGAGCAGGCCCGCGGTGATGGTACCGCCGGAGCGGGAGACCCCGGGGATCAGGGCCATGGCCTGGGCAAAGCCGAAGATGATTCCGTCGCGGATGCTGAGCTGGTCCAGCGGTTTGCGCTGCTTGCCGTAGGCGTCGGCGAAGGCCAGCAGCACGCCGAAGACCACCAGCATCGTGGCGGTGAGCCAGAGCGTGCGGAAGACCGATTCGATCATGTCCTCTAGCAGCAGTCCGAGCACCACGATCGGGATGCTGCCGACGATGATGAGCCAGCCCATCCGCACGTCGGCGTCGGAATGCGGCAGCTTGCCGGCCAGGGCGGCGAACCAGGCCTTGACGATGCGCACGATGTCGCGCCAGAAGTAGACCAGCACGGCGAATTCGGTGCCGAGCTGGGTGATCGCGGTGAAGGCGGCGCCGGGGTCAGCGGCACCGGGCAGGAACTCCCCCACGATCCGCAGATGCGCGGACGATGAGACGGGGAGGAACTCTGTCAGGCCTTGCACCAGGCCGAGAATGATCGCTTCTATCCACTGCACAGGCCGAGCTTAGAGCATCGGGGCCCAGATGCCTGGGACCCACCACGGTGGTGAGGATCACGAACGGCTGTGAGCGCGCTGGAAGTGCGCTGGCTGAGCCCTGTTAAAGCCCTGCAAGTGATCTGGGTTTCAGCTGGAGCGGTATGGGTCGCTCAGCGTTCCGGCGCGGAGCGCTCAGCGTTCCTCGTCGTCGTCCTCGTAGATCTCGTCTTCGCCGTCGGAGTCCTCGTCGTCGTCATCTTCGTCGAGGTCATCGTCGTCGTCCTCGTCGCTGTCGTCGTCATCCTCGTCGTAGAGGTCCAGCGGGGTGACCTCGCCGCTGGCGGCGAAGAGGGCGTCCTCATAGGCTTCGAAAGCGTCGGAGATGTTGTAGAACGCGGATTCCACCGAAGGATCCTCATCTCCACGGCGGTTCAGCGAGGCGGAGAGATGCTCTTCAAGAGCGTTCGTCAGCGCGTTGAGTGCCACGCGAGGATCCATAGTCATAAGCTCACCGTACCAACGAGACCCCACTTCGGTAAGTCCTGGTTGTGATCTCGGATTGAGACTGAAGTTCCACGTAGGCTGAAGCTCCCCACGAAAGTGAAGGTGAACCTCTGATGACCCAGCAGAACTGGTGGTCCCAGCCCATGGCCGAGCTCTACACCACGACCGACGACGCCGGCCCCACCTGGGAATATATGGTCATCACCTGCCAGCCGCAGGAGTCCTTGAAAGAGGTGCGCCGCCGGGTCACCGACCACGCGGAGTACGGCAAATGGGAGCTCCGCCGCTCCATGATCTACACCGGCGGGCTGCGCCGCTATTGGCTGCGTCGGCGCGTGATGCGGGTTCAGCGCACGCTGTAACGGATCACGCCGGCGCGACGATTCAGAGCGCCCACGCCGGGACTCGACGCCGATCCACTCCGGTCCGTTCAGAGCGGGCCGAGGGTGTAGTTCGCCAGGGTCCGGTGGGCTGATTCGTCGTCGGAGGGGTGGTGGATCCCGGCCAGCACGTCACGGTATAGCCGGCTGAGCTCGGACTCGCGGTGGTACTGCGCTCCCCCGGCGACGCCCAGGACCAGATCCAGGACTTGGCGCGCGGTCCGGGTGGCGTTGGTGCGCAGCGCCGCGAGCCGAGGTGACCAAGAGGCGCCGTGCTCGACGCCGGCTTCGATCTCCGCAGCGAGCCCGCGCAGCTGGGAGTCCAGGGACAGCTGCGCCAGCTGCGCCTCGGCCAGCTTGTACCGGGCGTCGGGATCCCGGTCCATGGTCTCTCCACTCAGCAGCGAGGTGCGCTTGGCCACCAGGTCCGCTCCTAAGCTGAGCGCCCGGTCCCCGATGCCGGTGTAGACGGCGGCGAGCAGGGTCAAGAACGAGGAGAAGATCGCGAACACCAGCGGGTCCGGGTTCGGCCCCACCGGCAGGCGTCGCACGATCCGATCCGCTGGCACACGGGCGCCCTCCAGGACCGTGGCGTGGGACTGGGTGGCGCGCATCCCGAGGGTGTCCCAGTTCTCGATGGTGCGCCAGCCCGGGGTCTCACGTTCCAGGAACCCGAAGATCAGCGGGGTCTCCTCGGCGTCGCCGGTGGCGGCGGTGTCCTTGCCGAAGAGCCCGAGCCGGGTCCAGACCGGGGCCAAGGTGGTGAAGATCTTCGTGCCGGTGAAGGTGACCGCGCCGTCGTCGTCGACCTCGGCCTGGGTGGTGGAGTCGAAGAGCACTGCGTCGTTGCCGGCCTCGGAGATCCCGAAGGCGAAGATCTCCCCCGCTGCGGCCTCGCGGAGCACCTGCTCGAAGGCGGTGTGCCCGCCGGCGACCATGCTGCGCGCCACGGACACCCAGATGTGGTGCATGTTCACCGCGAGCGCCGTGGCCGGGGCAGCGGCTGCGAGCCGGCGCTGCGCGGCGACCAGGGTCGGCAGGTCCCAGCCGAGCCCGCCCTGCTCGGTGGGGATCATCGCGCGCAGGCACCCGGCCTCGGTGAGCTCGGCGAGGTCCTCGTGGCAGAACTCGTTGCGTGCGTCGTATCCGGGGGCGCGGGCGGCGAGGCGCGCCAGCAGCTCCGGGCTCAGCACGGCGGTGACGGGGTCCATGGTGCGCTCCTGCAGTGGGTGTGGCGTGAGGTGGGGCTACTGGGCGGCGAGGAAGCGGTGCAGCACCCGGACGCCGAAGGTCAGCGCCTCGGTGGGGACGCGCTCGTCCACGCCGTGGAACATGCCGGTGAAGTCCAGATCGGCAGGCAGCTGCAGCGGGGCGAAGCCGTAGCCGGAGATCCCCAGCGAGGACAGGTGCTTGTTGTCGGTGCCGCCGCCGAGCATGTAGGGCAGCACGACAGCCTCGGGGTCCTCGGCCTTGAGCGAGGCGACCATCTGCTCGACCAGCAGCCCGGAGAACGGGACCTCCAGCGAGGGTCCGCCGTTGAGCAGCTCGAAGCTGACCTTCTCGCCGGCGAGCTCCTTCAGCTTCGCGGCGACACGCTCGTCCTGCTCCGGCAGGGTCCGCGCATCGACCAGCGCCGAGGCGGACCCGGGGACCACGTTGTGCTTATAGCCGCCCTCGAGCAGGGTCGGGTTGGAGGTGTTGCGCAGGGTGGCGGCGATGAACTTCGAGGCGCTGCCGGTGGCCTCGAGGAGCTCGGAGGGGTCCTGCTCGTCGAAGGGGATCCCGGTGAGCTCGGAGAGCTGCTCCATCAGCGCCCGCGTGGTCTTGGTGTAGTCCAGCGGCCACTCGTATTCACCGATGGCGGCGACGGCGGCGCCGAGCCGGACCACGGGGTTGTCGCTGTGGATCGCGGATCCGTGCCCGGCGGTGCCGGAGGCGGTCATCTTGGTCCAGTGCAGGCCCTTCTCCCCGGTCTGGATCAGGTAGGCGCGCTGACCGGCGACGTCGGTGGAGAACCCGCCGACCTCGCTGATCGCCTCGGTGGCGCCGTCGAAGACCTCGGGGTGGTTCTCGACCATCCACTTGGCGCCGAATTTGCCGTTGTCCTCCTCATCGGCGAAGAACGCGAAGATCAGGTCGCGCTGGGGCTGGTGGCCCTCGCGGTGCATCCGCAGCAGCGCGGCGAGGATCATCGCGTTCATGTCCTTCATGTCCACGGCGCCGCGGCCCCAGATCATGCCGTCGCGGATCTCGGCGGCGAAGGGGTCGACCTGCCAGTCCTCCGCCTGGGCGGGGACGACGTCGAGGTGCCCGTGCACTACCAGCGCGCCGAGCTCCGGGTCGGCGCCCTTCATCCGGGCCACCACCGAGGTGCGCCCGGGCGCGGATTCGTAGATCTCGGGTGAGAGCCCGGCCTGGCGCATCACCGCGGCGCAGTACTCGGCGGCTTCGCGCTCCCCGTTGGACTTGCCCTCGCCCCAGTTGGAGGTGTCGAAGCGGATCAGGTCCCGGCAGAAGTCGATGACCTCGGTCTCGGCTGCGGCGGCGGGATCTGCGGGATTCGTGCCGGGGGCGATGCTCACAGGGCGTCTCCTGGGGTAGGGAATCTTCTGCCCCCAGCCTATCGAGTCTCACCCTCTCAGGCTCTGTACAGGTTGCATGCGCCTTTTAGATGTGTCCTCGGCTATGCTCCAACCATGATCATCAGAACAGTCCTCATGTGGCTCGGCCGCAAAGTCTTCCGTATGGTGCGCGGCCGGTCCGGCCGCAACCCCAGCTCAGGCACCACCCGGCGCTGACCCTGCTCCCCTTTTCACGTTGAGGGGCGGATTTTGCGACCAGTTTGACCCGAAAGGGGCTTGAACTGCTCGCAGAATCCGCCCCTCACTGCGTGTGGGGACTTGCGCGGCGGTTCCTCCCGAGGGCTTCGGCTGCGGCGGCGAGGGCCGCTATCCTGACTCGCAGAGTGCGATCTCCTCCGGATGCTCCCGCCGCGCCGCGGGGACAGCAGTCACCTCACCAGGGGGTTCTGACATGGCAGGTCCAGACTCCGCGCAGCGGGTACACGCCGAGACGCGCGGCCAATGGCGCGAATGGCTGCTGGCTCACCATGAGACGGAGTCCTCTGTGTGGCTCGTCTCCTGGAAGAAGGCCACCGGTCGGCCGGCGATGGCCTATGACGAAGCAGTATCCGAGGCGCTCGCCGTGGGCTGGGTCGACAGCAAGCCTCGCAAGCTCGACGATGAGCGCACGATGCTCTATTTCTCGCCCCGCAGGCCCGGCAGCGCGTGGTCCCGGCCGAACAAGCGCCGGGTGGAGCAGCTTCGCGGCAGCGGGGCGATGACCGAGGCCGGCGAGCGCGTCGTCGCTGAGGCCGTGGATTCTGGCGCCTGGTCGCTGCTCGATCAGGTCGAAGACCTCATCGTGCCCGAGGACCTCGCCGAGGCCTTCACCCGCCATCCGCCGGCCCGCGAGAACTGGGATCGGTTTCCCCCTTCCGCGCGTCGGGGAATCCTGGAATGGATCATCCAGGCCAAGCGTCCCGCGACGCGCGAGGCGCGGATCTCCGAGACGGCGCGGCAGGCATCCTTGAACCAGCGCGCCAATCAATGGCGCCCCTCATGAGGCGGCAGATCGACTAGTGGAAAGACCCCGACGCTGCGCCGAGCAGTGGGCCGAAAATGGCGGCTGAGCCGACTCCCCCGCGCTGAGGGCCGGGTAGTGCACGGAGGTCCCAGCCGTTTTTGTTGCGGAGCCGCAGGACCTGGACACCTCACGCGCCGCAGTGCTTCACTCCTAACTATGTTAGGTGGAACTACACGCGATAGGCAGGCCGAACGGCGTGCGGCGACGCAGCTGGAGATCCTCGACGCCGCGTGGTCGATGACTCGAGAGGTCGGACTCGCAGAGATCACCCTGCGCGGGGTGGCCGAGCGAGTCGGCATGCGCGCGCCGTCGCTCTACACGCACTTCGGGTCCAAGCACGCGATCTATGACGCGATGTTCGGCCAGGCCTGGGCCGACTGCCTCGCACGCTTCGAATCCATCCGGGATCAGATCCCGGATGCCGGACGGGAGGCGCTGCGGTTCCTCGCCCGGAGCTTCTTCGACTTCGCTGCCAGCGACCTCCCCCGCCACCAGCTGATGAATCTGCGCACGATTCCGGGCTTCACCCCGAGCGCCGAGAACTACGCGCCTGCCGTCGCGACGCTGGACCTCGCCCGCGAGATCTTCGCCCGTCACGGCCTCACAGCGCAGGAGGACCTCGATCTGTTCACCGCCCTGGTCGGAGGTCTGGTGGATTCCCAACACGCCAACGACCCGGGCGGCGACCGGTGGGGTCGACTCCTCAACCGCGCCATCGACATGCTGGCCGACACCTTCGGCCTGCCCTGACCCAGCACCTCCCCACCCACTGCCCGAAGGAGCAGTCATGAGCAGCAAGCAGCAGGAACTGACCCGGGAAGCCCGACTCCCCCAGCTGGACCGTGACCTCGCGGCCCAGCTCGCCGCCGTGGAATACACGCGCGTCGCTGACCTTCTGGACCGCCTCACCCCCGAGCAGTGGGAGGCCCCCACCGACTGCCCCGCCTGGGACGTGCGCGACATGGCCGGTCACATGCTCGGCATGGTCCAGATGGCCGCCTCGGTGCCCGAGCTGATCCGCCAGCAGGCGACGGCGACGTGGACGGCTCGACGTCGCGGGGGCCTGCAGATCGACGCGCTCACCGCCCTCCAAGTCGAGAAGAACTCCAGACTCACCCCCGGAGAGATCGCTCGCGAATACCGGAGACTGAGTCCGCGGGCGATGCGCAACCGGCGTCGAGCGCCTGAGTTCCTGCGACGCCAGACCATGGTGGAGGAGACCGACGGCCGATGGAGCGTCGGCTACCTCGTCGACGTGATCCTCACCCGCGATCCGTTCATGCACCGGATCGACATCACCCGCGCCACCGGCACGACGATGGTCGCCACCGCTGATCATGAGCGGGTCATCGTCGCCGACGTCGTGCGTGAGTGGGCCCAGCGCCACGGGCGCCCCTACGTCCTGGAGCTCAGCGGGCCGGCCGGCGGGCGCTGGGAAGTCGGGGACGGGACCGGCGAGCGCCTGGCGATGGATCCATTCGAGTTCTGCCGCGCCACCAGCGGCCGGGCCCCCGCTCCAGGACTGCTGGCAACCCAGGTGCCGTTCTGAGGGCGGGGCCTCCCGCTGAGGGGTTGAATTTACGAGCACCTCGACCCGAAAAACGCATGAACGACCCGCAGCATCCGCCTCTCAATGCGTGGTGGGCGTTTTATAGCTGTGGGGACGGTGGAAGAGACCGCGTCTCCGAGGCCGGCTGAGACGGACCGCTTGCTCCACCCCTGCGCCTGACCCGCTCTGACACGTGGCGTCGGACCCGCATGGAGTCACGTGCGAGACGCCTTCTGCAAGAAGATGTTCTTCACGACCGAGCGAACCGTGGGACTGAACTGATCCAGCGTCTCGGCGATCGAGGACGCATCAAGGTCGCCGGTGTGCACTCGCTCGCAGAGGCGCATCCAGCCTTCGCCTGTGGCCGCCGTCAGTGCAGACGCGACAGTCCCGTTCACCGCACTGCCCACCACGGGGATGAACTTCACGAAGCTGCGGGCCAGCGCCTTCCCGGCGATATGCGCCGCCAACTGGGCCAATGTCGCCGCAGAGATCATGTCTTTCAGCTCAAGCCCATAGATGTGCGCGATGCGTCCCATCATGGCCATCTGGATCGGCGCAAGGGTTGTCGCGTCGGCAACAGGGATGGGGATCGCCGCTGCAGCCCCAGAGGAAACCGACGCACCCACGACGACACGGTGAGCCATCTGACGCTTCCACTCGAGGTTGAGCTTCTGGGCAATCCGAAAGGCGTTCCTCGCGCTTTCCGGCGCAACTGCGATCGTTGCGTCGACGAGGTCACCGAGCCCGTGACCCGTCTCCTTTCCGTTCCTGCCGGAAGCCGAGGTGACGCAGACATGCCGAAGTGGGAGGTGGACAGGTTCGCCGTCGCCGTCCACGGGGTGCTCAAGCCACTCTCGGAACAGCTCGGTATCTGCGGGGGCGCGGTACGTGCCGGTGACCCGGTTCTTCGTCCAATCCGTCTTCGTCAGGACCAGGATAACTGGGAGACCTGCGGCGTCGAGGGCACGGATCATGGCGACGTCGGGTTCAGTCAGACGGTCGGCGTTGTGCAGCACGCAGTACCACACGACGGCGATCTGCTCATCGGCGGGTCGCTCCGCGATGGTCTGCAGGTTCACCCGGAGACTCTCTGAAGGAGCGTCGGTGGAACCGATCTCGAAGCCCTCGAAGTCCCATACCCCGAGGAAATCGTCGTGGTAGTAATTGACACCCTTCGTCACGGGCAGTCCTTTGCCGACCTTGGCATGCTCACGACCGAACACGGCATTCACCAGAGATGACTTCCCCACCCCCGTGTTGCCGATGACGGCGAGGTTGAACCTGCCGTATCGCTTCTTGGCGTCCGCATTGGCCTCTATGAACGGCCGGTCATCGACGGGGTCGTGATCTTTGCCTGCCAGCTTCTTCGGCTTTGCCATAGTGCCCCCTCGGGCGTCTTCGAGTTCTGAGCGTTGTCCCGAGACCCACACAATGTCTTGGCCAGCGTACCGGAGGGAGGGTTCGGGGGCCCGATGTTCATGCACGACGCGGGTGGGCGAGGTTTTCAGCGCGTGGGCCCGCTGTGCGGCCGTGCTGAAACATGGCGCACCACTGAATGGCTCATCCGGTCCAGAACAAAGCAAAAACCCCGGCCGACTGGATTGCTCCATGTCAGACCGGGGTCTTTGGTTCGTTCTCAGATGTGCGCGGAAGGGGACTTGAACCCCTACCCTCTTATACGAGGACTAGCACCTCAAGCTAGCGCGTCTACCTATTCCGCCACCCGCGCATCTTGTTTTTGCCTCAAAGGCAACGACAAGAAACATTAGCACGGCCCTGAACGGGACCGCGAATCGGGCACGCCACCACTCGTCGTCGACGCTGTCCCCGCCCAGATCAGGGGACTCGTGCGGTCCATTCCTCGGTGCTGAACTTCTCCGTCACCAGCTGCTCTGCACGGGCCAGCTCCTCGGGACGGATCTCGGCGATCCGTGCCCCGTACTTGGTCGCGAAGGTCTCCACGAACGCTTCCAGGATCTCCTGTCGCGCCAGCCCGGTCTGGCTGCGCAGCGGGTCCACCCGTTTCGCCGCGGAGGTGATCCCCTTGTCGGAGATCTTCTCTCGGCCGATGCGCAGCACTTGGAGCATGTCGTCGGCGTTCATGTCGTAGCTCATGGTCACGTGGTGCACCATGCCGCCGCTGGCGAGGCGCTTCTGAGCGGCCCCGCCGATCTTGCCCTCGGTGGAGACGATGTCGTTGAGCGGCTTGTACGAGGCGGTGATCCCGATCGAGGTCAGCGCCTCCATCGCCCAGGCGTCGAGGAACGGGTAGGAGTCGGCGAAGCTGAGTCCGTCCACCAGGGACTGCGGCACCGAGAGCGAGTAGGTCACGAAGCTGCCCTCGTCCATGTACATCGCTCCCCCGCCGGTGATCCGGCGGACCACGGTCGCGCCCATCCGCTGGGCGGCCTCGGAGTCCACCTCGTTGGCCAGTGACTGGAAGGAGCCGATGACCACGGCGCGGCCAGAGTAGTCCCACATCCGCATCAACGGAGGCCGGTTGCCGCGGCCCACCTCTTCGGTGAGCACCTGGTCCAGCGCCACGTGCATCTCCACGGGCAGCTGCACCGCGGGCATGACCTCCCAGTCATGGTCCTCCCAACGGGTGGCATGACCCAGGGCGCGGCGCACCGCGGTAGCGATCGCGTACTCGTCGAAGCCGAACATGTGCGCGTCGGCCGGCAGCTGGGCACGCACCGATTCGGCGATCTCCTCCCGGGTGGAGCGGGTCGGCAGCCCGATCAGCGCGGCGTTGAGCGAGTCCAGCGCCTCGTCGGGCTCCAGGAAGAAGTCCCCGTTGACCGAGGCGGCGGTGATCTTCGCGTCCCGCGGGTGGGTGCGGGGATCGAGATCGGTGTGGAGGTCGACGACGACGAGCTTGCCGCCCACGACCTTGTACTCCCCGTGATGCTGATGCGTATCCGTCATGGGGCAATCCTATGGGTGCTGATCGAGGAGCGCAGAGGCCGCCCTCGATCACCCGGCGATCTGGTTCGCTCTGGGGTCCCGGCCGAGATGTTCCCAGCCCAGGCCGCCGAAGCACGGGCCCGACGTCGCCTCAGAGAACTTGATGTCGTTGTGGCCGCTGTTCCATTCCAGCACCTGAACCGAGCCGTCGTCGGCGACCGTGAGATCCCATCCGATGGAGGGGACCACCGGGATTCGCCGATGCAGCCGCTGCACTGCCTCGACGCAGGCCGCATAGCTGGGCACCTGGTTCCCTGAGAACACGAAGCCGGAATCAGGGTGCCGGTCGATCTCGAGCCAGTCCACCGAGTACCCGATGGGACTGAAGGCTCCCGTCGCCGTATCGAGCAGAACGCGGATATTCGATTCCGAGAACACGTGGTCGTCGGTATCCCGGCCGAATCGCAGGTAGGCATCCCGGACGGTGATCTCACCGTCCGGCTCGACCACGCTTGTCATCCGCAGGGTCCCGACCGACCGAGACGCGACCTGAGCAAAGACTTCGTGCTGGTCGATGAAGGGCTGGATCACGCCATCGGGAAAACCCACAGCGGACTGCGTGAAGCTGGCGCGATCAAGGATCTGCACGCCCCGGCCGCGATCGCTCGCGTCTGCTTTGAACGCGACTTTCTCAACACCGGAGAAGACGAGCTCGGCGAAGTTCTCGAACGACGAGACCGGCTCAAGTGACGCGTTGTACAGCCGGCCCTTGACCACGTATCCGCGGTCGGGAATCTCCTTCTCACGCCCAAAGACACGCGCGGTCATCGACCGCATGTCGGAGAGCCCGCCATAGCGACCTTCGATCGCCGGAAGGACCACCGACATGTAGTAGTTGTCGGGGATCCACCCTTCGCGGAACTCTCCGGCTATCGCGCTGTAGACATATAACCAGGGCGCATAGCTCTTGGAGCCCAGGACATCGGCGGCGTAGGCATCGGCCTGTGCCTTGAGATGCCCTGCGAGCGGACCATTGGCCGCCTCGATGGATTTGAGCACTTTCGCTGCGGTCCGGCTGTTCAATCGGGAACGGACTCGCATCAGCAGGTCGTTCTGAGCCCGCTCAACGGTGTACAGGTTCACGTCAGCTCCTCTGAGTTCAGGTGATGACAACCTATGTTCATTTGAGCCGAAATGACAGGGTCTTTCTGAGGTGAATGGGGAACTGGTTCCACGCCGGCCGCCGGCTCAGCCACGCGGCACACATGACTGAGCCCCCGCACATCGGGTCCAGATCAGGGTTCCTGGCAGGAGGGGCCGGCGTCGCCCTCACTGCCGGCCCAGACGACCGCGCCCCCGGGGCAGAGCGTCACCTCGAACCCCATGCCATCGCGCTGGGCACGGACGTGGCGGGCGTCGTCGTCGATCACGTCCCAGCCTGCCTCCGGCAGCGCATTCCGGTAATGCCCGAGCACCTCGACCTCCTCGGAGACTTCCAGGCTGCGGTCACAGCCGCCGACGCCGCTGGCTCCGCCGCGGTTGAAGTAGCCGATGTGCTCGATGGACTCGAACGCCTCCTGGGACTCACGCTCCGCGGTGGCAGCCGGCTCCCCCGAGTCCTCGCTCACGCATTGCGGGACGGAGTCATACTGGGCCGCGACCTTCTGCCGGAGCGCCAAGGGCGTGAGAGCGAGCATCGTGACCAGCATGAGGACCGGGATGGCCGCGGCGGTCCACCGGATCCAGGTTCGGGGCGAGAGCACCAGGACGATCCCGACGACGACGAGGACCAGAATGAGAGCGACGCCGGAGACACCGGCCGTCAGCCCCCAGACCAGGCCCTCGAGTGCGTTGTCGGTGATGATTCCGTACTCCGCCAGGAATCCGTGGTGGAGAAGCACCCCCAGCAGCGCCAGCGCTGCCGCGAGGACGAGCAGCACCGCCGCGGCGGTGGTCCGGCCGGTCTGAGCCATAGCTCATTCTAGTTGGCAGTGCGGGGGCGGAGACAGGGTCCGGTCGCGGGAACCTCAGTTCAGGGATTGTCGGCCGAATCGAGCGTCGCAGTCCCCCGCGAGGCTCGCACGCGATTCACCTTTTCGACGCCTTGTCGGTGGGCTGATCCAGCATCCGCTGCAGCGGCGTGTGCGCGCCACACACGTCGATCCCACGCCGGACGTTTCGCCACAGATCCCTGGCACTCCAGCTGGTGACGGGAAGGCGCTCCCGGGCCGGAACCGAAGTCCTTCCGATATACGCAAGGACAGCAACGGTGAAGAGCAAGACAGACAACAGTGACAGCATCATGTTCCCTTGAGTTGATGGCTTTGACCGACGATCTCGACGCTCTCGGTCTGGGAGTATCCATGGAGGTACGACGGCCCGGGAGGTTGCGGTCGTTTCTCGGGGATCGGGATGAGGAAGATCGGCAGCGCCAGGTGGACCAGCGGGCCGATGAGCAAGACCACGGCCACCGTTCCAAGACCCACAGGGCCGCCCAGCAGCCAGCCCAGAAGAAGCACTGTGCCCTCGATGCCGGTGCGGACCAGCCAGATGGGCAGTCCGAAGCGACGGTGCACTCCCGTCATGAGTCCGTCCCGGGGGCCGGGTCCGAATTGGGCTCCGATGTAGAGTCCGGTGGCCACGGCTAGGAGGACCAAGCCGCCGGTGAACAGCAGGATGCGCATCCAGAGCGCCTCGGGCTCCCCGAGGACCGCGAGACCGACCTCCGCACTCGGGCCAACCAGCAGGACGTTGAGGACCGTGCCCACGCCGGGCTTCTGCCGGAGTGGGATCCACAGCAGCAACACGATCAGTCCGATGATGTTGGTCATCACGCCGAACGGGAGTCCCGTCTGCAGCGCCGAGCCTTGGCCCAGGACATCCCACGGTGAGACACCGAGGGTGGCCCTGATCATCATCGCGAGAGAGAACCCGTAGAGGAACAATCCGACCAACAGCTGGGCACTGCGCCAGGCACCAAGAAGACTCATGAGAGAAGTTCACCAGCTGATTGGCATTACAACAAGAGTCCAATTGTGGCATGGTGGACTGATGATGGTTCTCACGGCCCGCAGATTGGCCTCGGAGCTCGGCGCGTGGCGCGTGGCTGGACCTGCCTACAGTGCTCTCGCCGATCGCATCCGACTCCTCACCCTCGACGGGCGGATTCCGCTCGGCACCCGACTGCCGGCCGAACGGGAGCTCGCCTCCGAGCTGGGAGTCAGTCGCACGACCGTCGCGGCCGCCTACGCGCGGCTTCGCGAGGGCGGCTACCTGCAGAGCACCCGCGGGTCGGGCAGCGTGGTCACTATCCCGGGACGTGACAGCCCGGTCGAGGACATCGAGGCGCGCACCACCACCACGCTCGACTTCAGCAAGGCGGCGCTCCCCGCCGCCCCGCAGGTCGGAGAGGCCTCCCTGAGAGCCGCGCAGGCGCTGCCGGGCTACCTGGGCGGCACCGGCTACGATCTCCTCGGGCTGCCTCGGCTTCGCCAGGCTCTGGCCGAGCGATACACGGCCAAAGGCGTCCCGACCGATCCCAAGAACATCATGGTCACCCTCGGGGCCCAGCATGCGATCTCGCTGATCACCAAGACATTCCTGTCCCGGGCCGACACCGCTCTGGTGGAGGCGCCGAGCTACCCCCACGCCTACGACGCCCTGGGCCTGAAAGCTCGCAAGCTCGTCACGGTCACCGTGGATCCCCGCCGGGGCTGGGACGACAACGGGCTCGTACAGGCCTTCCGCGGGGCCAGACCGGCACTTGCCTACGTCATGCCGGACTTCCACAACCCGACGGGCGCCGTCATGCCGGGCCATCAGCGCGAGCTGCTCATGGACCTCGCCCGACGCCACCACACGCTGGTGGTGGCCGATGAGACGACGGCGGACCTGCGCATCGATGGTGCCGCGGGAGCTCCGCTGGCGGCCTACGGACCGGCGATCCTCGTCGGGTCCATGGGCAAGACCGTGTGGGGCGGGCTGCGGATCGGATGGATCCGCGCGCAGCCCGAGAAGATCAGGCGCCTCGAGCAGGCGCGCTACGCCCAGGACCTGGGCACGCCCATCCTCGAGCAGCTGATCGCCCTGGAGCTGCTCGGAGAGTACGAGGAGATCCTGCGCTTCCGGACGGTGCAGCTCACCGAGGGGCGCGATCACGTGGAGCAGCTGCTGCGCGCGAACTTTCCGCAGTGGGATGTGCCGCATGTCGCCGGCGGGCTGTGCACCTGGGTCAACATCAAGGAACCTGTCAGTTCCCAGCTCGCCCTGGCCGCGCGCGACGGCGGCCTTCCCATCGGCGCGGGCCCGAGGTTCGGACTCGGCGGAGCCTTTGAGCGGTTCCTGCGCTTCCCGCTCAGCTACCCCGCGGAGGAGACCAGCCTCGCGGTGGAGATCCTCGCCGAGGCCTGGCGCCGCGTGGAACCGAGCATCGCGGTGGGCACCGAGTTCAAGCCGGCTCTGGTCTGAGCGGCGGGCCGCAGCGACGGATTCTTCAAGGCCCTCAAGACAGCAGCAGGGCCACAGTCGATGACTGTGGCCCTACTGACGGTGCTTGAGGCGAAAGAAGCGAAGTGCTTACTTCTTGCCGCCGAAGCCCTTGAAGCGTGCGTTGAAGCGCTCGACGCGACCCTCGGAGTCCATGATGCGCTGCTTGCCCGTGTAGAACGGGTGCGAGGCTGCGGAGATCTCGACGTCGATGACCGGGTAGGTGTTGCCGTCTTCCCACTCCATGGTCTTCTTCGAGGAGGTGGTGGAGCGGGTGAGGATCTTCTCACCGGAGGCCAGGTCGTTGAAGATGACCGGCTCGTATGTGGGGTGGATATCAGACTTCATGAAGTGTGTCCTTTTCATCTGCCGCTGGATTTTGCCAGAAGCGTGGAACTGAGGGTGGGCCGAGTTTGGACCAACACAGCACTATATCAAATCAGCCGCGCACCTGCCGGAACCCGCTCCCAGAGGTGCGCCCGCCCCATCCTGGGTGGTTGAGTTTTCCGGCGGTTACGTAGTAGCCGGAAAACTCAACCACCCAGGAAGAGGTTGCGCAGCATCACGAAGAGGGCGACCAGGCCCAGGGTGACGATGATCAGGCGCAGCACCAGGGGGGAGAGGCGGCGGCCGACCCAGGCACCGACGAGTCCGCCGAGCGTGGAGCCCACTGCGATGACCACCACGATCTCCCAGAGGATCACCCGCTCCCCCGCGTCGCGCAGCACGTAGTCCACGAACATGTAGCTGATCGCGGCGGTGAGGTTCACAACGGCGACCAGCAAGTTCTTCACGCCGTTGGCCTGCTGGATGTTGGCCATCAGGAAGATCCCTAGGATGCCCATGAGCAGGATCCCCTGCGCGGCGACGAAGTAGCCGCCGTAGATGCCGGCGGCGAAGACCAGCAGCATCAGCGCCAGGCCGACCGTGGGCATCGAGGGCTTCCCGGACTTCGGCGTGCCGACATCGGCGGAGCCGACATCAGCTGAGCCGGCATCCTTGGCGGAAGCATCAGCACCACCGGCGCCCTTCTCCCGGGCCGCAGCGCGGGCGCGGACCCAGGCGGAGAGCTTCGGTTGGGCGATCACGAAGCCGAGCGAGACCACGATCAGGATCGGCGCGACCCGGCTGAAGACCTCCTCGGGCAGGGTGATCAGCAGCACCGCGCCGATGACGCCGCCCAGCACTGAGGCCGGGATCAGCTTCACCAGCACCGACTTCACCTGCCGGATCTCGCGCCGGTACCCCCAGGCGCCGGTGAAGTTCCCGGCGATGAGTCCCATCGCGTTGGAGACCGTGGCCGAGACCGGCGGGACGCCCATCGCGACCAGCACCGGGAAGGTCACCAGGGTGCCGGAGCCGACGACGGTGTTGATCGCGCCGGCCCAGATCCCTGCCACCAGGATCAGCAGCAGCTGCGCGACGCTCAGGTCATCCAGGAAGAAGTCAGCGAGCGCCTCCATCAGGCACGAGCTTGCGACGACGCGGCCGAGGAGACCGCCGACGACGTCGCAGCGGCCGCCGCAGCCGGCTTCTTGAACGCGGAGAAGCGCCCGTCGCGGTGGATCAGTTCCAGCTCGGTGTCGAAGGTCTTCGAGAGGTTCGCCGAGGTCATGGTCTCCTCGATCGGTCCGGCGGCGACGGTCTTGCCGTCGCGCAGCAGCAGCACGTGGGTGAATCCGGGCGGGATCTCTTCGAGGTGGTGGGTGACGAGCACCGTCGTCGGCGCCTCCTCGCTGCTGACCAGCTCGCTGGTCCGCTCGACGAGTGCCTCGCGTCCGCCCAGGTCCAGTCCGGCGCCGGGTTCGTCGAGGAGCAGCAGCTCGGGGTCGGTCATCAGCGCCCGGGCGATCTGCACGCGTTTGCGCTCCCCCTCGGAGAGGGTGCTGAACGGGCGGTCGAAGACCGTGCCCACGCCCCACTCGTTGAGCAGCGCGAATGCGCGGCGCTCATCGAGCTGCTCGTACTCCTCGCGCCAGCGTCCGGTGACCCCGTAGGCGGCGGTGACAACGACGTTGAGCGCCGTCTCCTGCATCGGGACCGTGGTGGTCAGCGAGTTGGAGCTGAACCCGATCAGCGGGCGCAGCTCGAAGACGTCGACGGCGCCGAGCTGCTCGTCGAGGATCTTCGCGGTGCCGGTGGTCGGGAACAGCCGGGCGGCGGCGATCTGCAGCAGGGTGGTCTTGCCTGCCCCGTTCGGCCCCAGAATCACCCAGCGCTCGTCCTCGTTCACCGTCCAGGAGACGTCGTGGAGGAGATTCTTGCGCCCTCGGCGCACGCTGACATTCTGGATATCGAGGACAGGGCTCATGCGCTCAACACTATCGAACCGGATCAGGCGCTATAGGCTGAACACGCTATGACTGCGCACCCTGATCCTGATCTCCCCGCCGGCACGGTGGCCATGTTGGCGGCCGCTGAGCTGGACGGACCGCTCATCCGCTCGCTGACCCACGAGTTCTCCCGACGCGGCGTGGTCCACAGTGTGGAACTGCGCCAGGTCCCGCTGGCCGACCGCACCGAGGTCTCCGCGGTGCGGTGGTCTGTGACGCTGGATGACTCCGACGACTCCTACGGCTCCCAGCTGGCGGTCTCGCTGCTCGAGGACGCCGCCTATCAGCTCGAGGGCCCGGTCACCCAGACGGTGCTCCCCGCCCCGCGCCGGGCGCAGCTGCACGCCCCGGACGGCCGGCTGATGCTGCTCATGGATGTGGACTCCACCCTGATCGACCAGGAGGTCATCGAGCTCCTTGCCCGCGACGCCGGCCGGGAGGCCGAGGTCGCTGAGGTCACGGAGCGTGCGATGCGCGGGGAGATCGACTTCGCGGCCTCGCTGCACCAGCGGGTTCAGGCACTGACCGGCCTGCCCGAGAGCGTCATCGACTCCACCCTCGCCGCGATCACCCCCACCCAGGGCGCTCGGGAGCTGCTGGCGCAGCTGCACCGCCGGAACTGGCCCAGCTACGCCGTCTCCGGCGGGTTCCTGCAGGTGCTTGCCCCGCTGGCCGCGGATCTGGGCCTCACCGGCTACCACGCCAATGACCTGGCGATCTCGCCGCAGGGGATTCTCGAGGGCACCGTCCGGGGCGCCGTCGTCGACCGCAGGGCCAAGAGAGAGTATCTTGAACAGTGGTCGGCGTCACAGGGTCTGCTCCCCCGCAACGTGGTCGCCGTCGGCGATGGCGCCAATGACCTGGACATGATCACCGCCGCCGGAGTGGGAATCGCCTTCTGCGCGAAGCCCGCGCTGCGTGAGCAGGCGGACCTGGTGATCGACCACCGCTCCTTCGAGCTCATCTCGCTGGCCCTGGGGATGAGCTGAGCCCACCGGCTCGAGGAGGAGAACAACCGGCCTGCACCGTCGCAGGACACCGGCAGCCGCTGCGAAGACGCAGCCGGCTCCAAGATTTCATACTCGCGATCATCGCTCGTGAGCATTCTGCAATGCTCTGATGATCCGCCAGGAATAGCCTCTACCCCGGTAGGGTTGATCCTGCGCGGCACAACGATGTGCGCGGCCCTCGTTGTCCACCGTCCCTCACCATCTGGAGGAAACCTAGTGACCGATAATGCCGTATTCACCGATCTGGACAAGCGGGCAGTCGACACGCTGCGCGTGCTCGCAGCTGACTCCGTGGAAAAGGTCGGCTCCGGCCACCCCGGCACCGCGATGTCGCTGGCCCCCGCCGCCTACCTGATCTTCCAGAAGATGATGAAGCATGATCCCACTGATCCCAAGTGGATCGGCCGCGACCGCTTCATCCTCTCCCCCGGTCACACATCCCTGACCCTGTACCTCCAGCTCTACTTCTCCGGCTACGGCCTCGAGGTCGATGACCTGGCCGCGCTGCGCACCTGGGACTCGCTGACTCCCGGTCACCCCGAGTACGGGCACACCGCTGGCGTGGAGATGACCACCGGCCCGCTCGGCCAGGGGCTCGCCTCCTCGGTCGGCTTCGCCTACGGCCAGCGCCGGATGCGCGGCCTGATGGACCCCGACGCGCCAGCCGGGGAGTCCCCCTTCGACCACACCATCTGGGTCATCGCCTCCGACGGCGACCTCCAGGAAGGCGTCACCTCCGAGGCCTCCTCGCTGGCCGGCCACCAGGAGCTCGGCAACCTCGTCGTGGTCTGGGATGACAACAAGATCTCCATCGAAGACGACACCGACATCGCGTTCACCGAGGACGTCGCCGCCCGCTACGAGGCCTACGGCTGGCACGTGCAGCGCGTGGACTGGAAGAAGTCCGGCGACTACGACGAGGACATCGAAGAGCTGCACCGCGCCCTGGAGGCGGCCAAGGCCGAGACCTCCAAGCCCTCCCTGATCGCGCTGCGCACCGTGATCGGCTACCCCTCCCCGAAGAAGCAGAACACCGGCGGCATCCACGGCTCGAAGCTCGGCAACGACGAGCTCGTCGCACTCAAGGAGCTGCTCGGCTTCGACACCGAGGCCCACTTCGCAGTGGAGGACGAGGTCCTCACCCACGCCCGCAAAATCCTCGAGCGCAGCGTCGAGACCCGCAAGGAATGGGACACCAAGTTCGCCTCCTGGCGCGACGCCAACCCCGATGCCGCGAAGCTGCTGGACCGGCTCACCGCCGGCGAGCTGCCCGAGGGCTGGGAGTCGAACCTTCCCGAGTTCCCGGCCGGTGAGGACGTCGCCACCCGCGCGGCCTCCGGCAAGGTGCTCAACGGCATCGCCGACGTGCTCCCCGAGCTGTGGGGCGGCTCCGCCGACCTCGCCGGCTCGAACAACACGCTGATGTCCGGCTACGACTCCTTCGTCCCGGAGTCCCACTCCACCGAAAAGTTCACCGGCAACCCCTACGGGCGCAACCTGCACTTCGGCATCCGGGAACACGCCGCCGCGTCGATCACCAACGGCATCTCGCTGTCCACGCCGCTGCGGACCTACAACGGCACGTTCCTGATCTTCTCGGACTATCAGCGCCCCGCCATCCGGCTCGCCGCGCTGATGGGGACCGGGTCGATCTTCGTCTGGACCCATGACTCGATCGGCCTGGGCGAGGACGGCCCCACCCACCAGCCGGTGGAGCAGCTCGCCAGCCTGCGGGCCATCCCGAACCTGGACGTGATCCGCCCCGGCGACGCCAACGAGGTCGCGATCGCCTGGCGCGAGGTGCTGCGCCGCAACGACCGGCCCGCCGGTCTGGCGCTGACCCGCCAGAACATCCCCACCTACGCCCGCGGCACCGGTGCGGCCACCGCCACCGAGTTCGGTGCGGTCGAGGGCGCGGCCAAGGGAGCCTACGTGCTCGCCGAGGCCGTCCGCGACGGCGCCGTGGTCACTCCCGACGTCGTGCTCATCGGCACCGGCTCCGAGGTCCAGCTGGCCGTGGAGGCCCGCGAGGCGCTCAGCCAGCAGAACATCGCCGCCCGCGTGGTGTCGATGACCTGCCGCGAATGGTTCTTCGAGCAGGACGCCGACTACCGCGAGAGCGTCATCCCGGCCGCGGTGAAGGCACGCGTCTCCGTGGAGGCCGCGTCCTCCATGGGCTGGCGGGACATCGTCGGTGACGCCGGTCGGATCATCGGTCTGGACCACTTCGGCGCCTCCGCCGACTACAAGGTGCTCTACGAGAAGTTCGGCATCACCACCGCCGCTGTCACCGAGGCAGCCCAGGAATCCATCGCCGCCGCCTCCTAGAGGCACTTACGTCTCACCCGGCACCGCCTGGAGGCTGAGCCTCCGACCGGCGCAGCCCCTTCAAGGGGCTCAGCCTCCAGGCGCCCGGCGCATCAGATTCATCCAACCCTGGCATCAGGAGAACAAATATGACTGCGAACAAGAACACCCAGGCGCTCTCAGACCTCGGCGTCTCGATCTGGCTCGATGACCTCTCCCGCGAACGGCTGAACTCCGGCTCGCTCGCGAAGCTGATCGAGTCGCACAACGTCGTCGGCGTCACCACCAACCCGACCATCTTCGAGTCCGCGCTGAAGGACGGCGAGGCCTACGAGGCGCAGCTGGCCGAGCTGGCCGCCGCCGGAGCCGACGCCGAGAAGGCCGTCTTCGACATCACCACCGCCGATGTGCGCGAGGCCTGCGACGTGTTCGCCGGGGTCTACGCCGCCACCGACGGCGTCGACGGCCGCGTCTCCATCGAGGTCGACCCCCGTCTGGCCCGCGACGCCGCCGGCACCATCGCCCAGGCCCGCGAGCTCTACAAGGCGGTGGATCGGGAGAATGTGCTGATCAAGATCCCCGCCACCGTCGAGGGCATCGAGGCGATCGCCGCCGTGACCGCCGAGGGGATCAGCGTCAACGTGACCCTGGTCTTCTCCCTCGAGCGCTACCGCGCGGTCATCAACGCGTTCATGCTCGGCCTGGAGAAGGCCCACTCGGACGGGATCGACATCTCGAAGATCCACTCCGTGGCCTCCTTCTTCGTCTCCCGCGTGGACGCCGAGATCGACAAGCGTCTGGAGCTCGCCGCCGAAGAGGGCAAGCCCGGCACCGAGAAGCTGAAGTCCCAGGCCGCGGTGGCCAACGCCCGGCTCGCGCACCAGATCGCGGTGGAGACCTTCTCCTCCGAGCGCTGGCAGCTGCTGGCCGAGCGCGGCGCACGCCCGCAGCGCCTGCTGCTGGCCTCCACCGGCACCAAGGACCCGAACCTCTCGGACACCCTGTACGTGACCGAGCTGGCCGGCGCCGACGTGGTCAACACCATGCCGGAGAAGACCCTGCTCGCCCTGGCCGACCACGGCGTCGTCGAGAAGGACACGCTCAGCGGCACCTACGTGGAGGCCAACCGGGTCCTCGACGGCATCTCCGCCGCCGGGATCAGCTACCGCGAGGTCGTCGACACCCTGGAGACCGAAGGTCTGCAGAAGTTCGAGGTCTCCTGGACTGGCCTGCTGGGCACCATCGATGATGGTCTCAAGCGCAACAGCTGAACCTGAACACCGGTCGGCTCGCATGCTGAGCTGACCGGTCGACTGTTCACTCCGTACGGTGCCCGGCTCGGGCGGCGTCCCAGGCTCCAGCAGGACCGGAGCCGAAGACTCCCCCGACCGGGCATCGATCAGGGTCAACAGCCATGTGAATCCCACCGGCCCCCTATAAGCGCAGATGCTGGCCAGGCTGAACCGAGGCGTTCGGCTGAGAAAGGAAGCACGTCATGAGCTCACTCTCCCTGACACTGACCGGAGCGGCCCGTCAGGCCGCTGAGAACCAGGTTCCCGGTCTGCTGGACCACGAATTCGCCTCCCGGCTCGCCGCGAAGGACCAAACCCTCTGGGGCGTGGACGCCGAGGACGAGGCCAGCAAGCGGCTCGGCTGGGTCTCGCTCTTCGAGGACTCCCGCGCGCTGCTGCCGAAGATCGCCGCCCTGCGTGAGGAGCTCGCCGGCGAGGGCGTCACTCGGGTGGTGCTCGCCGGCATGGGCGGGTCCTCCCTGGCCCCTGAGGTCATCTGCGCCACCGCCGGCGTGGAGCTGACCGTGCTGGACTCCACCGACCCGCAGCATGTGGCCGCCGTGATCGGCGCCGACATCGACAAGACCGTGCTCGTGGTCTCCTCGAAGTCGGGCTCCACCGTGGAGACCGACTCGCAGCGCCGGATCGTGCAGCAGGCGATGACCGAGGCCGGGATCGACGCCGTGTCCCGCACCGTGATCGTCACCGATCCCGGCTCCCCGCTCAGCGAGTCCTCCACCGAGGCCGGGGTCCGCGCGATCTTCGAGGCCGACCCCACTGTGGGCGGTCGCTACTCCGCGCTCACCGCCTTCGGCCTGGTCCCCTCCGGGCTGGCCGGCGCCGACCTGGAGTCGCTGCTCGACGACGCCGAGGAGACCCTGACGATCCTCTCCGAGGACGACGCCGACAACCCCGGCCTGCGCCTGGGCTCCGCGATCGGCGGCACCGTGCCGCTGCGCAACAAGCTCGTGATCGTCGACGACGGCTCCCCGCTGATCGGGCTGGGCAACTGGATCGAACAGCTCATCGCCGAGTCCACCGGCAAGAACGGCACCGGCCTGCTGCCGGTGATCGTGGCCGACGGCGAGCCCGAGCTGCACCGCGACGAGGACGACGTGCTCATCGCTCAGATCATCGACGTCGAGGTCGAAGACGGCGCCTCGGTGGACAACGACGACGCCGACCTGGTGGTCAGCTCGCACAAGGTCCGCACCGGCGGCAGCCTCGGCGCCCAGTTCATGCTCTGGGAGGTCGCCACCGTGGTCGCCGGCGCGCTGCTGAGCATCAACCCCTTCGACCAGCCCGACGTGGAGTCCGCCAAGACCGCCGCCCGCGGCCTGCTCGACGCCCCGGCGCCTGAGGCCGGCGACTCCGTGACCGACGGCGCGGTCGCCTTCCGCACCATCGGCGGCGCCGCACTGACCGAGGCCAACCCCTCGACCCTGAGCGAGGCGCTGCAGGCCCTGGTGAAGTCCGTCCCGGAGGACGGCTACCTCGCCGTCACCGCCTACCTGGACCGCACCACCGAGACCCAGCTCGAGGCCATCCGCGCGCAGCTCTCCTCGCTCGCCGGACGCCCGGTGACCTTCGGCTGGGGCCCGCGCTTCCTGCACTCCACCGGACAGTTCCACAAGGGCGGCCCCCACGTGGGGGCCTTCCTGCAGCTGACCACCAGCTCGGAGCGCGACGTCGAAGTTCCGGACCGGCCCTTCACGCTGGCGAAGCTGATCGCCGCCCAGGCCGAGGGCGACGCCCAGGTCCTGGCCGGACACGACATGCCGGTCCTGCAGGTGCATCTCAATGACCGCACCGCCGGCCTGACCCAGGTCATCGAGACGGTGGACGCCCTGTGAGCGAGTCCCGCACCAACGC
Organism: Nesterenkonia maliinae; assembly: GCF_051262655.1. Classification (NCBI taxonomy): domain Bacteria; kingdom Bacillati; phylum Actinomycetota; class Actinomycetes; order Micrococcales; family Micrococcaceae; genus Nesterenkonia; species Nesterenkonia maliinae. The sequence continues at coordinate 656,465 of NZ_JBIMEY010000001.1, forward strand.
CTCCGGGCGCCCCGCCTCTTCCCGCGCCGACGCCAAGCGCGGCAACGGCAGCTCGCGCAGCAAGCCCAGCAACCCGCTGCGCGACCCTCGCGACCGCCGGCTGAACCGGATCGCCGGCCCCTCGGCGATGGTGATGTTCGGCGTCACCGGCGACCTCGCGCGCAAGAAGCTGCTCCCGGCCATCTACGACCTGGCCAACCGCGGACTGCTGCCGCCGAGCTTCTCGCTGGTCGGCTTCGGCCGGCGCGACTGGACCCACGAGCAGTTCGCCGCGGAGGTGCTCGAGCAGGTCAAGGCCTCCGCGCGCACCGCCTTCGATCAGCAGGTCTGGGATCAGCTCTCTGCCGGGCTCCGCTTCGTGACAGCCACCGGCTTCGACGACGACGACGCCTATGCCCGGCTCGGGGAGACCCTCGAGGAGCTGCAGGAGTCCCGCGGGACCCGCGGCAACCACGCCTACTACCTCTCGATCCCGCCGAACTCGTTCGAGATCGTCTGCCACAAGCTCTCCTCGCACGGGCTCGCCGCCCCGCAGAACTCGGTGGAGGACCCGTGGAGCCGGGTGGTCATCGAGAAGCCCTTCGGCCATGACCTCAGCTCGGCCCGGGAGCTCAACGCCGTGGTCGAGTCGGTCTTCCCCCCGGACGCGGTCTTTAGGATCGATCACTACCTGGGCAAGGAGACGGTGCAGAACCTGCTCGCGCTGCGCTTCGCGAACCAGCTCTTCGAGCCGCTCTGGAACGCCCAGTACGTGGACCACGTGCAGATCACCATGGCCGAGGACATCGGCATCGGGGGTCGCGCCAGCTACTACGACGGCGTCGGCGCCGCCCGCGACGTGATCCAGAACCACCTGCTGCAGCTGCTCGCGCTGACCGCGATGGAAGAACCGATCTCCTTCGACGCGGATCATCTGCGCGCCGAGAAGGAGAAGGTGCTCGCCGCCGTCCGGCTGCCCGAGGACCTCGGCGCCGCCTCCGCCCGCGGCCAGTACACCTCCGGCTGGCAGGGCGGGGAGAAGGTCGTCGGGTTCCTGGACGAAGAGGGCTTCAACCCCGAGTCCATCACCGAGACCTTCGCCGCACTGAAGCTCGACATCAACACCCGCCGCTGGGCCGGCGCCCCGTTCTACCTGCGCGCGGGCAAACGGCTGGGCCGTCGGGTCACCGAGATCGCGGTGATCTTCAAGCGCGCCCCGAATCTGCTCTTCCAGGACCACGACGACCACGAGTTCGGTCAGAACGCCGTCGTCATCCGGGTCCAGCCCGATGAGGGCGCGACCATCCGATTCACCTCCAAGGTCCCGGGCACCCAGATGGAGGTCCGCGACGTCACCATGGACTTCGGCTACGGGCACTCCTTCACCGAGGACAGCCCCGAGGCCTATGAGCGGCTGATCCTCGACGTGCTGCTCGGTGAGCCGCCGCTGTTCCCGCGGCAGGAGGAGGTCGAGCTCTCCTGGAAGATCCTGGATCCGTTCGAGGAGCACTGGGCCGGCCAGCAGGTCCAGCCCGAGCCCTATGCCCCGGGCGGCTGGGGTCCCCAGTCCGCCCACGATCTTCTGGCCCGTGACGGCCGCACCTGGCGCAGGCCCTAAAGGAGAACCCCCGTGATCGTCGATATCGAGAACACCACCACCTCAAAGGTCTCCAAGAAGCTGCGTGAGCTCCGTGAGGACGGCGGCGTGGTCGCGCTGACCCGAGTGCTGACCCTGGTCATCCTGACCTCCAAGGACAACGCCGAGCCCGCCATCGCCGCGGCCAACCTGGCCTCCCGGGAGCACCCCTGCCGGATCATCGTGCTCGCCTCCGGGCGCAGCACCGATGAGACCCGGCTGGACGCCCAGATCCGCGTCGGCGGCGACGCCGGCGCCTCCGAGGTGATCGTGCTGGAGGCATCCGGCGAGCTCGCCGAGCAGAACGAGGCGATGGTCTCGGCGTTGCTGCTGCCCGACGCGCCGATCGTGGCCTGGTGGGCCGATGAGCTGCCCGAGAACGTCAGCAGCACCCCGATCGGTGGGATCGCGCACCGCCGGATCACCGACTCGGCCATGGACCCGCGTCCGCTGGAGGCGCTGCAGCGGATCTCCGCGCACTACGCCGAGGGCGACACCGATCTGGCCTGGACCCGGCTGACCCATTGGCGGATCCAGTTGGCCAGCATCCTCGACACCCTGGACCCGACGGATCTGACCTCGGTGACCGTGGAGGCCGCCGCGGACCTGCCCAGCGCAGCGCTGCTCGCGGCCTGGCTGCAGCAGGCGCTGAAGATCCCGGTGACCCTGAACTCCACGGCTCCCCCGCCGGAGTCCGAGCTGCCGCTGACCCTGACCGCGGTGACCTTCCACCGGCCCAGCGGCGACGTGAGCCTCTCCCGGCCGCGTGGCGAGGAGATCGCCGAGCTGCGCTCCGCCGACGGCCTGGTCCAAGGCGTCCCGCTGCCGGTGCGCACCCTGCAGGTGTGCCTGGCCGAGGAACTGCGCCGGCTGGACTCCGACGAGGTCTTCGGTGAGGTGCTCACCCGGGCGCTGCCCGCCACGGACCTCTCCGGCGCCACCCAGACGATCAGCTGACTCATCTCCGACCGACCCACTAGGCTCGCAGCATCAGTGACGATGCTGCGGAAGGATGCACCCTCATGACCGATTCCCCCCAGACCACCCTGGCGGCTCCCCGCACCGAGATCTACGCCGATAAGGACCAGTTGGTCACCGTGGTCGCCGAACGGCTGCTCGCGGTCCTGGTCGACGCCGCACGCCACCACGGTGATGCCCACGCGGTGCTCACCGGCGGAAGCGCCGGCATCGCGGTGCTCTCCGAGGTCGCGGAGCTGGTCGCGAAGCCCGGCGTCGAGACCCCGCCCTGGAGCAAGGTCCACTTCTGGTGGGGCGACGAGCGGCTGCTGCCCAGCGACGACCCGGAGCGCAACGCCCAGCAGGCCCATGAGGCGCTGCTCGATCACCTGCTGATCCAGCACGGGCTGCCCGAGGAGAACGTGCACCGGATGCCCACCTCCGAGGACGCCGAGGCCCCGCCGATCGGGGCGGAGATGTATGCCTCCGAGCTGGCCGGCCACACGGTCGAAGGCGGCCGCAACGGGCTGGCCCTCCCCCGCTTCGACGTGCTGCTGCTCGGCGTCGGACCCGACGGCCACGTGGCCAGCCTGTTCCCGGGCAAGGACTCGCTGCACGTCACCGACCAGACCACCACGAGCGAGGACCAGTCCCCGAAACCGCCGCTGCAGCGGATCACCCTGACGTTCCCTGCGATCCACACCGCCGAGCGGGTCTGGACGGTCGTGGCCGGCGCGGACAAGGCCGAGGCCGCCGCGAAGGCGCTGACTCCGGGGACCGAGCTCACCGAGATTCCCGCGGTGAACGCTCGCGGCGCCCGGGAGACCATCTGGCACCTGGATCAGGCCGCCGCCGCCAAACTCCGCTGACCCCTTCCTGGGTGGTTGCGTTTTCCGGCTACTACGTAACTGCCGGAAAACGCAACCACCCAGGATGAGTGACCCAGGACGAAGCACCCGGGACATGAGAAAGCCCAGTCCGACCTCACGGTCGAGCTGGGCTTTTCTCGTGCAAGCCTAGGGCGTCAGATGTCGGCGCCCAGGGGGACGATCAGGGCCAGGGCGACGATGATCAGGCCCCAGCTCACCGCCAGGGTGATGGTCAACCGGTTCAGGTTCCGCTCCGCCACGCCGGAGGACCCCAGGGAGGAGGTCACGCCGCCGCCGAACATGTCAGACATGCCTCCGCCGCGGCCCTTGTGCAGCAGGATGAGCAGGATCAGCAGCAGGCTGATCAGGGCAAGGACGACCTGAAGAGTGATGGTCAGCGCAGACACAGCGACCTTTCATGATGGAACGTGGGCGAATCAGCTACCAGGATAGCCCGTATGGGGCTGAATCCTGGCTTCAGGAGGAAGCTCAGCCCTGCGCCCCGGTGTCGACGTGCTTCTCGAACGAGATGATCTTGCTGAACTCGTCGGTGTCCAGGCTCGCGCCGCCGACCAGGGCGCCGTCCACGTCGGGACCGGCGAGGATCGAGGCGACGTTCTTGGACTTCACGGAACCGCCGTAGAGCACCCGGACGGTGTCGGCGAACTCCTCAGAGTACAGCTCGGCCAGCTTGGCGCGGATCGCGGCCGACATCTCCTGAGCATCCTCGGGTCCGGCGACCTTGCCGGTGCCGATGGCCCAGACGGGCTCGTAGGCGACGACGAGCTCGGTGAGCTCCTCGGCGCTGCGGCCCGTCAGGGCGCCTTCGAGCTGGGCCAGGGTGTGGGCGACGTGGTTGCCCGCCTCGCGGACGTCCAGGCCTTCACCGACGCAGAGCACGGGGGTCAGTCCGTGGCGCAGCGCGGCGCTCAGCTTGGCGTTGAGCTGCTCGTCGGTCTCGCCGTGGACCTCGCGGCGCTCGGAGTGCCCGATGAGCACCTGGGTGCAGCCGAGCTTGTTCAGGAAGGCCCCGGAGATGTCCCCGGTGTAGGCGCCGGAGTCCTGGTCGGAGAGGTCCTGGGCGCCGTAGTCGATGCTCAGCTTGTCCCCGGTGACCAGGGTCTGGACGCCGCGCAGGTCGGTGAACGGGGGGAACACCGAGACCTGCACGCGGTCGTAGTCGTGGCCGGCGTCGTTCAGCGTCCAGGCGAGCTTCTGGACCAGCGCGATCGCCTCCATGTGGTCGATGTTCATCTTCCAGTTGCCGGCGATCAGCGGGCGACGCACGAAGGCGCCATTCTTCTGAGTGGTCATGGAGAGGGATTCCCTTTCAACAGTGATGAGATCAGCAGGTCAGACGAAGCGCGAGCTCAGCCTTCGAGCGCGTCGATGCCGGGCAGCGACTTGCCCTCGAGGTACTCCAGGCTGGCGCCGCCGCCGGTGGAGATGTGGCCGAAGCTGGCCTCGTCGAAGCCCAGTGCGCGCACTGCGGCCGCGGAGTCGCCGCCGCCGACCACGGTGAAGGCCTCGGTGGTGGTCAGTGCATCGGCGACTGCGGAGGTGCCCTTGGCGAAGGCCTCCATCTCGAACACACCCATGGGCCCGTTCCAGAAGACCGTCTTGGCCTGGGCGATCTCGGCGGCGAAGGCCTGGGAGGTCTCGGGTCCGATGTCCAGGCCGAGGGCTTCGGCGCCGGCGGCTCCGGATTCCAGGGCGTCCACGGGGAGCACCTCGACGTCAGCGTCGGCGGCGAAGGCCGAGGCCATCACGATGTCGGTGGGCAGCACGATCCGGCAGTTCTGCCGTTCGGCGGCCTCCAGGAAGCCCTTGACGGTGTCGAGCTTGTCGTTCTCCACCAGGGACTTGCCGATGCCGTGGCCCTGGGCCTTGAGGAAGGTGAAGACCATGCCGCCGCCGACCAGGAGCGTGTCGGCGCGGCTCATCAGGTTCTCGATGACCGCGAGCTTGTCAGAGACCTTGGACCCGCCGAGGACCACGGTGTAGGGCCGCTCCGGGGTCTCGGTGAGGCGCTGGAGCACCAGCAGCTCGTCGCGGACCAGGTCGCCCTGGTAGGCGGGAAGCTTCGCGGTGATGTCGGCGACCGAGGCGTGGGCCCGGTGCACGGCGCCGAAGGCGTCGTTGACGTAGGCGCCGTCGGTGCCGGTCAGGGCGGCGAGCTCGGCGGCGAGGCTGGCCCGCTCGGCGTCGTCCTTGGAGGTCTCGCGGGGGTCGAAGCGGACGTTCTCCAGCAGCAGGATCTGACCGGGCTCCAGCGCGGCGGCCTTCTCCTGGGCGCTGGGGCCGACGAGGTCTGAAGCTCGCAGCACGTCGACCTCGCTGAGCTCGGCCATCCGGGCGGCCACGGGGGCCAGCGAGTACTGCGGGTCGGGCTCGCCCTTGGGGCGGCCCAGGTGGGCGGTGACCAGCACCCGGGCGCCGGCGGCGGCGAGCTTCTCGAGCACCGGCAGGGAGGCGCGGATGCGGCCGTCGTCGGTGACCTCACCATCCTTCAGCGGCACGTTGAGGTCGGAGCGGACGAGCACGCGGCGCCCGTCCAGGCCTTCGGAGAGCAGGGCGTCAAGGGTGGCTGCAGTCATGTGATCAGGGTACCAATCGCTGGAAGGGAGAAACAGGAAGAACGACGACGCACGCATGCCGCACGGCAGAGGCCCCGGTCCCGACGAGGTTTCGTCGAGCCGGGGCCCTTGCGGTCACGCGAGCTGGATCAGCCGCCGACGTGTGCGGTCATGTCCACCAGGCGGGAGGAGTAGCCGTACTCGTTGTCGTACCAGGCGAAGACCTTGACGGTCTTGCCGATGACCTTGGTCAGCGGTGCGTCGAAGATCGAAGAGTGCGGGTCGCCGACGATGTCGGAGGAGACCAGCGGGTCCTCGTTGTAGGACAGGATGCCCTTGAGCGGTCCCTCGGCGGCCTTCTTGAAGGCGGCGTTGACCTGCTCGGCCGTGACACCCTCCTTCTCGATGGCGACGGTGAGGTCGGTGCCGGAGCCGGTGATGACCGGGACGCGGATGGCGTAGCCGTCAAGCTTGCCGTCGACCTCGGGGATGACGTGACCGATGGCGGCAGCCGCACCGGTGGAGGTCGGGACCATGTTCACGCCGGCGGCGCGGGCACGGCGGGGATCGCTGTGCGGGGCGTCGTGCAGGCGCTGGTCACCGGTGTAGGCGTGGACGGTGGTCATCAGACCCTCGACCAGACCGAACTCGTCGTTGAGCACCTTGACCAGCGGAGCCAGGCAGTTGGTGGTGCAGGAGGCGTTGGAGACCACGGTGTGGTTCTCCGGGTCATAGGTGTTCTCGTTGATGCCCATGACCAGGGTCGCGTCGACTCCCTTGCCCGGTGCCGAGACGATGACCTTCTTGGCGCCGGCCTCGAGGTGCTTGCCGGCGGTGTCCTTGGTGGTGAAGAAGCCGGTGCACTCGAGAACGACGTCGACGCCGAGCTCGCCCCAGGGCAGGTTCGCCGGGTCCTTGTCAGAGAGGAGCTTGATCCGGCGGTCACCGGCGACGAGGGTGTCGCCGTCCAGGGAGACGTCTGCCGGGTAGCGGCCCATGACGGAGTCGTACTTGGTCAGGTTCACCAGCTGGGCGGGGTCGGTGAGGTCGTTGATCGCCACGAGCTCCAGGTCGGTGCGGCCGGTGTTCTCCAGCACGCGCAGCACGTTGCGGCCGATACGTCCAAAACCATTGATCGCGATTTTCGTCGCCATGAGGTTCCTCTCTTGAGCATGGGACCGCAGTTCCTGCGGGCCTTGGGGCCGTTCTGGCAGAGGCAGCTCGAGGGGCTTCCCGGAAGGGGAAAAGGCCCTTAGACACACGTTGGGGATCAGCAGCTCGACCGTAGTCGAACCGCTGACCCCCAACAACATCGTTGTCCATCAGGCTGTCTGCAGAACGTGATTTTCAGTTTTCTCGTACATCATTCAACCATGTCGCCATGGCTGGCCCCAACATCGTGGGGCCGAGTCTCTCTGAGCGGACGGTGTCACCGTCCGCGTCGGACGGTGAGACCGTCCGGGTGGAGATGATCAGGGAGTGATCAGCTTCGAGGCGCCCGAGCGGGCGGCCTCGAGGCGCGTGGCCACGTCGGACCAGTTGATGATGTTCCAGAAGGCCTTCACGTAGTCAGGCTTGACGTTCTGGTAGTCCAGGTAGAAGGCGTGCTCCCACATGTCCAGCATCAGCAGCGGGATGGTGCCCACGGGCACGCCGTTCTGCTGGTCGTAGAACTGCTCGATGACCACGTTGCCGCCGACGGGCTCGTAGGCGAGGATCGCCCAGCCGGAGCCCTGGATGGTCAGCGCGGCAGAGGTGAACTGCTGCTGGAAGGCCTCGAAGGAGCCGAAGAACTCGTCGATGGCTGCGGCCAGCTCGCCCTCGGGGCGCTCCTGGCCCTCTGGGGAGAGGTTCTTCCAGAAGATCGAGTGGTTGGTGTGTCCGCCGAGGTTGAACTGCAGGTCCTTGAGCAGCTTCGGGGTGGTGGCGTAGTCGCCCTTTTCGCGGGCTTCGGCCAGCTTCTCCAGCGCGGTGTTGGCGCCGGTGACGTAGGTCTGGTGGTGCTTGGAGTGGTGGAGCTCCATGATGCGAGCCGATATGTGCGGCTCGAGCGCGGAGTAGTCGTAGTCCAATTCAGGAAGCGTGAAGTCAGTCAAAATGTCCTCCTAGACACGGGGGTTCGTCGAGGCCAGCTTCACCTCAACTCGGTTCTCATCCTATGCCGTGAGGGCATCGCCAGAAAGGGGATCGACGCCTATGACCTGCAGTGTTCACCACCGGAGTAACTGCCGTGTGAGGTGGGCCTCAGGCCCGTGGACGCAGCCTCAGCCTTCGAGCATGTCCGGGGTGACGCTGGATTCGGTGCCGGGGATCTTCTGCTCGGAGGCCTGCTTGTCCGCCATGGCCAGCAGCCGTCGGATCCGCCCGGCGATGGCGTCTTTGGTCATCGGCGGATCGGCGAGCCGACCGAGCTCATCCAAGGAGGCCTGCTTATGCGCCAGGCGGAGTTCGCCGGCGTATTTGAGGTGGTAGGGGGCGTCGTCGCCGAGGATCTCCAGGGCGCGCTGCACCCGGGCGCCGGCGGCGACGGCGGCCTGGGCGGAGCGGCGAAGGTTGGCGTCGTCGAAGTTGGCCAGTCGGTTGGCGGTGGCCCGGACCTCTTTGCGCATCCGGCGCTCCTCCCAGACCAGCAGGGTCTGATGCGCCCCCATGAGGGTCAGCAGCTTCGCGATGGAGTCGCCGTCGCGGATCACCACGCGGTCCACGCTGCGCACCTCGCGGGCCTTGGACGGGATGCCGAGCCGGCGGGCGGAGCCCACCAGGGCCAAGGCCGCCTCGGGCCCGGGGCAGGTGACCTCCAGGGAGGAGGAACGTCCGGGTTCGGTCAGCGAGCCGTGGGCCAGGAAGGCGCCGCGCCAGGCGGAGACGGCGTCGGCCATGGACCCGTTGACGACGACGGAGGGCAGGCCGCGCACGGGTCGGCCGCGGGCGTCGAGCAGTCCGGTCTGCCGGGCCAGCGCCTCGCCGTCGCGGACCACGCGGACGACATAGCGGGAGCCGCGCTTGAGTCCGCTGCCGGAGACCACGATGACCTCAGGGTTGTGCCCGTAGACCTCGGTGATGGTGGTCTTGAGCCGCCGCGCGGTCGCCGCGTGGTCCAGCTCGGCCTCGATCACGATCCGACCAGAGATGATGTGCAGTCCCCCGGCGAAGCGGAGCATGGCCGAGACCTCGGCCTTCCGCTCGGAGGTGGTCTTGACGTGTTGGCGGGAAAGCTCTTCTTTGACCGACTCGGTCAGCGCCATATGTGTTGTCCTCTGGTCTTCGTGTGATGCTGATCCGTCATCGTACCCAATGCCCCTGAACGGAATCGTGATCCCGTTCGTAGCGTCAGTCCCCGAAGACCTCGCTGAACGCGATGGCCAGCCGCAGCGGGTCGTGCACATCAGGCTGACCTGCCTTGGCGACGTCGTGATATCTCACCTCGGCGCCGAGCAGCCGGGCCGCCTCTGCGAACTCCTCGCGCTCCTGACCTGGAACCGATGCGGGATCCGCGATGATGCGGTGCACGCGCAGTCCAGGGGCATAGTGATGGAGGACTCGCAGATGTTCGGCGGGACTCATACCGGCGGTCTCGTCGGTGTGCGGTGTGAGGTTCATCACGATACACCGACGGGCTTCGGTCTCATAGAGAGCGTCCCGGAGCTCGGGCAGCAGCAGATGGGGCAGCACCGAGGTGTACCAGGAGCCAGGTCCTAAGACCACCCAGTCACTGAGCTCGATGGCGGTGAGCGCCTCGGAGCACGCCGAGGCCTCGGCCGGGTGCAGCTGCACATCGCGGAGCCGGCCGAGGCTGCCGGCGGCGGCCAGGGCGACCTGCGAGGAGAGCCGGTCGCCGTTGTTGAACGGCGCCTCGAGCCCGGGCTGACCCTCGAGGGGCTCGACCACCCCGGACATGGTCAGCGGCTGCCGGGACATGGGCAGCACCTGGCCACGGGCGCCGAGCAGCGTCCCGGCCCAGCGCAGACCCTCCACGGAGTCGCCGATGAGCTCCCAGAGCGCGACGATGAGCAGGTTGCCCATGGCGTGGTCGTCCAGACTGCCGGTGACGCCCTCGCGGGAGCGGAACCGGTGCTGCATGACCTGGGCCCAGGTGCGGCCCCATTCGGTGTCGTCGCACAGCGCGGCCAGCGCCATCCGGAGGTCTCCGGGGGGCAGCACGTCCATGTCCTCGCGCAGCCGACCGGAGGATCCGCCGTCGTCGGCCACGGTGACGATCGCCGTGAGGTGCTCCGCGGCGATCACCCGCAGCGCCGAGAGCGTGGCGGAGAGCCCGTGTCCCCCGCCGAGCGCGGAGACCCGGAAGGAGCCGCGGGAGGTGTTGAGCGGCTGCGGCTGGGGGTTCTGGCTCACCGCTTACTCACGTCCCAGATCACGGTGGATGGTGTTCACCGTGACGTTGGGGAGCTGGCCGAGCCGGCGGGCCAGCTCTTCGGAGACGGCCACGGAGCGGTGCTTGCCGCCGGTGCAGCCCACCGAGATGTTGGCATAGTGCTTGTTCTCGCGGCGGTAGCCCTCGATGACCGGGCGCAGCGATTCCACGTAGTTGTCCAGGAAGTCGGAGGTGCCCTCGTTGCCGAGCACGTACTCGCTGACTTCCGGGTCCAGGCCGGTGTGCGCGCGCAGCTCGGGCACCCAGTGCGGGTTGGGGATGAAGCGCATATCGGCGATGAAGTTCGCGTCCGCCGGGACCCCATATTTGAAGCCGAAGCTCATCACGTTGAGCCGGAGCTGGACCGGGCCGTCCTCATTGAAGATCTCGGTGATCTCCCGGGCCAGGCCGTGGACGTTGAGGTCGGTGGTGTCGAGCACGATCTCCGCGGCGGACTTCACCTCCTTGAGCAGGTCACGCTCGGCGGTGATGCCGTCGAGGATCCGACCGGAGCCCTGCAGCGGGTGCGGGCGGCGGCCCTGTTCGAAGCGGCGGACCAGCAGCGCGTCGGAGGAGTCCAGGAAGAGCATCCGGTAGGTCACGCCCGTGGCCTTGAGCTGCTCCAGGGCGCCGAGCATGTCGGAGAACAGCGCGCGGGTGCGCACGTCGATCACCACGGCGAGCTTCTCCATGGAGCCAGGGTGTCGGGAGATGATATCGATCATGGTGGTGATGAGCTCCGGCGGGAGCCCCTCGACCACGTACCAGCCCAGATCCTCCAGGGCATGGGCAGCGGTGGTTCGGCCGGCACCGGACATGCCGGTGACGATCAACAGTTCGTTCTCGGGCGGCTTCACCGGGGTCAGACCAACATCCATGCCCAAAGCCTATCTGCCGGGTATGACAAGGGTGAACCTCCGGTTCAGTCCAGGGTTCAGACCCGGGTCGATACAGCGTTCAGGCCGGGTCCTTCTCGGCGGCGCCCGCCGCAACCGACTCCCCCGCAGGCGACTCGGCCTGCAGGTGGTCGAGGATCTTCTGCGCTGTGCCGCGACCCATGCCGGGGACCTCGATGATCTCCTCCAGGCTGGCCTTCTTCAGGTTCGCCACCGACCCGAAATGCGCGACCACGGCGGCGCGGCGGCTCGGCCCCAGGCCCGGGACATCGTCGAGTGCGGAGGCGGTCATCGCCTTGGACCGCTTGGACCGGTGGTAGGCGATGGCGAAGCGGTGGGCCTCGTCGCGGATCCGCTGCAGCATGTAGAGCGCTTCAGAAGAGCGCGGGAGCACCAGCGGGAAGTCGTCCCCGGGCAGCCAGACCTCCTCGAGGCGTTTGGCCAGCCCGACGACGGGCAGGTCGGTGATCCCGAGGTCATCCAGCGCCTGCCGGGCCACGTTGACCTGCGGCTGGCCGCCGTCAACGACGACCAGGCTGGGCGGGTACGCGAAGCGCTCGGCCTCACGCTCCACCACGGTGGAGTCCTTCGTCTCCTCAGCAGCGGACTCCCCTGCCGCAGGCTCAGCCGCCTCAGCCACCTCCACCGCAGCCCCCGACTGGGCCTGGTCCTTCAGGTGCCGGGCGAACCGGCGGGTGATCACGTCGTACATCGCGGAGGTGTCATCCCGCGCGGCGTCGCCCTTGATCGCAAAGCGCCGGTAGTCGCGCTTCTTGGAGAGTCCGTCCTCGAGCACCACCATCGAGGCGACAACGTTGGTGCCGGAGGTGTGGGAGATGTCGAAGCATTCGATGCGCAGCAGCGGCTCGGCGGCGCCGAGCGCCTCCTGCAGATCGCGCAGCGCGGCGGAGCGGGTGGTGATGTCGGAGTTGCGCCGGGACTTGTGCAGGGACAGCGCCTGGGCGGCGTTCTCCTGCACGGTGCCCAGCAGGGCGGCCTTGTCCCCGCGCTGGGGCACGCGCAGGCTGATCTGCGCCTTGCCTTCGCCGGAGTCGCTGCGCAGCTGGCGCAGCCAGGCGGTCATCTCCTCGGCGTTGTCCGGCAGCGCCGGGACCAGCACCTCGGGCGGGATCCGTTCGGTGTCGGCCATGGAGCCGTAGACCTGCATCAGCAGCTGCTCGACCATCGCGCCGGCGTCGGTCTCTTCGACCTTCTCCACGACCCAGCCGCGCTGGCCGCGGACGCGGCCCTGCCGGACGTGGAAGACCTGGGCGGCGGCTTCGAGCTCGTCCTCGGCGAAGGCGAAGATGTCGGCCTCGGTGTCCTCGGAGAGCACCACGGCGTTGCGTTCGAAGACCCGGCGGATGGCTTCGAGGTCGTCGCGGTGCCGGCCGGCGTCCTCATAGCGCAGCTCGGCCACGGCGGACTTCATCTGGTTCTCGATCCGCTTCACGTGCGGGCCGGGGCGTCCGGCCATCACCTCGCAGAACTCCTCGGCGAGCTTGCGGTGGTCTTCTTCGCTGATCTCCCCCACACACGGCGCGGCGCATTTGCCGATGTAGCCCAGCAGGCAGGGCCTGCCGGAGGCCTTGGCTCGCTTGAAGACCCCGGCGGAGCAGGAGCGCACCGGGAAGACCCGGAGCATGGTGTCCACGGTCTCGCGGATCGCCTTGGCCGGGTAGAAGGGTCCGAAATACTTCACTCCGGGCTTCTTGTCGCCGCGCATCACCTGGACCCGCGGGTACTTCTCGTTCATGGTGACCGCGAGGTAGGGGTAGGACTTGTCGTCGCGGTACATGATGTTGAACCGCGGGGTGTGCTGCTTGATCCAGGTGTATTCGAGCTGGATCGCTTCGAGCTCCGAGCCGACCACGGTCCATTCCACGCTGGCCGCGGCGTGGACCATGGCGTAGGTCTTCGGGTGCAGCGTGTTGACCCGGGCGAAGTAGGAGTTCAGCCGGGAACGCAGGTTCTTGGCCTTGCCCACATAGACCACGCGGCCGTGCGGATCGATGAAGCGATAGACCCCGGGGGTGGTGGGGATCTCCCCGGTCTTCGGACGGTAGGAAGAGGGATCAGCCATGGTCCTCGGCGGGGGGCGCGTTGTAGCTGGCCACCCGTTCCTGGCCGCTGAGCGCGGCGATCGAGTCCATGATCGCCTCGGTGGCGGCCCGGCGGGCGGGCAACGGGTGCTTCTTGCCCAGCTTCTCGAACTGCAGCGGCTCCCCCACGTGCATCTCGAACTTCCGGGGTCGGACCATCCGGGAGTCTGGCTTCTGCAGCGCCTCGGTGCCGCGCAGCCCGACCGGGACGATGGGCAGTCCGGTGGCCACGGCGAGCCAGCCGACGCCGTTCTTGCCGCGGTAGAGCCGGCCGTCGCGGCTGCGGGTCCCCTCGGGGTAGATCCCGACGCCGTGGCCGGCCTGGGCGATCGCGCCGAGCTCGAAGAGCGCCTCCACCGAGGCGGACTGGCGCTGCCGCTCCACCGGGACCGAGCCGACGGATTCGAAGAACAGCTTCATCGCGCGGCCCTTCACCCCGGTCTGGTTGAAGTACTCCGCCTTGGCGAAGAAGCTCACGGTGCGCGGGAACAGCGCCTGGATCAGCACCGAGTCCAGGAAGGAGAGGTGGTTGGAGGCGACAATGAAGCCGCCCTCGTCCGGGGTGTTCTCCAGTCCGGTGATGACCGGTCGGCAGGAGAGCTTTACGGCGATCTCGAAGGTCTTGCGGACCGCATCATTGGTGGCGACGCGCTCAGAATCCTGCGCCTCGGGGGTGGTGCTCACCTGGTGCCTCCGCTTACTCGCTGATCAGCGACGTCGTCCTGCGTAAATGAAAAAAGTCCAGCCTGTGAACTGGCCCACTCACTTTAGCAGTGCGGCAAGGAATGCGCCCGTGTGGGAACCTGTCTTCTCTGCGGTGGAGGCGACCTTCTCCGGGGTCCCCTGGGCGACGACGAGCCCGCCGCCGCTGCCCCCTTCGGGGCCGAGGTCGATGACCCAGTCGGAGGACTTGATCACATCGAGGTTGTGCTCGATGGTGATCACGCTGTTGCCCTTCTCGACGAGTCCCTGCAGGACCTGGAGCAGCTTGCGGATGTCCTCGAAGTGCAGGCCCGTGGTGGGTTCGTCCAGCACGTAGACGCTGCGCCCGTTGGAGCGGCGCTGCAGCTCAGACGCGAGCTTTACCCGCTGGGCCTCGCCGCCGGAAAGCGTGGTGGCGGACTGGCCGAGCCGGACGTAGCCCAGGCCGACCTCGACCAGGGTGTTGAGGTGCCGGGCGATCGGGGCGAAGGCGGCGAAGAACTCTGCTGCCTCCTCGATCGGCATGTCGAGCACCTCGGCGATGTTCTTGTTCTTGTACTTCACCTCGAGGGTCTCGCGGTTGTACCGGGCGCCGTGGCAGACCTCGCAGGGCACGTAGACATCCGGCAGGAAGTTCATCTCGATCTTCAGCGTGCCGTCGCCGGAGCAGGACTCGCAGCGGCCGCCCTTGATGTTGAAGGAGAACCGGCCGGGCTGGTAGCCGCGGGTCTTGGACTCGGGCGCCTGCGCGAAGAGCTTGCGGACGTGGTCGAAGACCCCGGTGTAGGTGGCCGGGTTGGAGCGCGGGGTGCGCCCGATGGGTGACTGGTCCACGTGGATCACCTTGTCCAGGTGATCGTCGATCCCGTCGATCCGGCGGTGGCGGCCGGGGACCTGCTTGGCGCCGTTGAGCTTGTTCGCCAGGGACTTGTACAGGATCTCGTTGATCAGCGTGGACTTGCCGGAGCCGGAGACGCCGGTGACCGAGAGGAAGATCCCCAGCGGGATCTCCACGGAGACCTTGTCCAGGTTGTTCTCCTGGGCTTCGACGACCTTGAGCATCCGGGACTTGTCCACCGGGCGGCGGGTGGTGGGCACGGGGATGCTGCGCCGGCCGGAGAGGTAGTCGCCGGTGATGGAGTGGGTGTTCTCGCGCAGGCCCTGCACGGAGCCGGAGTGCACGATCTCGCCGCCGCGCTCACCGGCGCCGGGTCCGATGTCCACGATCCAGTCGGCCTCGGCGATGGTGTCCTCGTCGTGTTCGACCACGATCAGGGTGTTGCCAAGGTCGCGCAGCCGGGTGAGGGTCTGGATGAGCCGGGCGTTGTCGCGCTGGTGCAGACCGATGGAGGGCTCGTCGAGGACGTAGAGCACCCCGACCAGGCCGGAGCCGATCTGGGTGGCGAGCCGGATGCGCTGGGCCTCGCCGCCGGAGAGCGTGCCGGCGGCGCGTTCCAGGTTCAGGTAGCTCAGGCCGACGTCGAGCAGGAAGTTCAGCCGGGCCAGGATCTCTTTGAGCACCTGGTCGGCGATGGCGGCGTCGCGGGCGGAGAGCTCCACGCTGGTGAAGAACTCGGCGCACTTGTCCAGCGGCAGCCGGGCGATCTCGGCGATCGAGGCGCCCTGCACCGTGACCGCGAGTGCGGCGGGGTTCAGCCGCTGGCCGTTGCAGGCCGGGCATGGGACCTGGCGCATGTACTGCGCGTAGCGGTCCCGGGCGTTGTCGGACTCCACCTCGAGGTGCTTGCGTGAGATGTAGGAGAGCACGCCTTCGAAGCCGGTGGAGTAGGTGCGTTCGCGGCCGAAGCGGTTGCGGTACTGCACGACGACCTTGTGGTTGCGGCCGTGCAGCAGCGCCTTCTGCGCCTTCTTGGGCAGGTCCTTCCAGGGGGTGCGCACCGAGAAGTCGAGCTCCTTGGACAGCGCGGTGATCAGCCGGAGCCAGTAGTCCTTGGAGGCCTTGCCCAGCGCCCAGGGGGCGATGGCGCCGCCCTCGAGGGAGAGCGTGTCATCGGGGATGACAAGGTCGATGTCGACCTCGAGGCTGGAGCCGATGCCGGAGCAGACCTCGCAGGCGCCGAAGGGGTTGTTGAAGGAGAAGGAGCGCGGCTCGATCTCGTCCAGCTGCAGCGGGTGCTCGTTCGGGCAGGCGAGGTTCTCGGAGAACGGCCGCTGCTTGGGGCCCTTGAGGCCTTCGGGGACCCGGTCGTTGGTGGGTTCGCCGTCGTCGTCGAGGTCGACCAGGTCGATGACCAGGCGTCCGTCGGCGAGCTTCAGCGCAGTCTCCACCGAGTCGGTGAGCCGCTGGCGCATGCCCTCGCGGATCACCAGGCGGTCGATGACCACCTCGATCTGGTGCTTATAGGTCTTCTCCAGCGTGGGCGGCTCGCTGAGCTGGATGATCTCGCCGTCGACGATTGCGCGGGAGAAGCCCTCACTGGCGAGGTCGCGGAAGAGGTCCTTGAACTCGCCCTTGCGGCCGCGGACCACGGGGGCCAGGACCTGGAAGCGGGTCTTCTCAGGGAAGCCGAGGACCTGGTCGACGATCTGCTGCGGGGTCTGGCGTTCGATCTTCTCCCCGCAGGTGGGGCAGTGCGGAATCCCGATCCGGGCCCAGAGCAGGCGCAGGTAGTCGTGGATCTCGGTGACCGTGCCCACGGTGGAGCGGGGGTTCTTGGAGGTGGACTTCTGGTCGATGGACACCGCTGGGGAGAGGCCCTCGATGAAGTCGATGTCGGGCTTGTCCACGCGGCCCAGGAACTGCCGGGCGTAGGCGGAGAGCGACTCGACGTAGCGCCGCTGGCCCTCGGCGAAGATGGTGTCGAAGGCGAGCGAGGACTTGCCGGAGCCGGAGAGGCCGGTGAAGACGATGAACGAGTTGCGCGGCAGCTCGACCGTGACGTCCTTGAGGTTGTGCTCGCGGGCACCCTGGACCACAATCCGGTCCGCCTCGGCACGACCGATCGTGCCGTTGATGGCGGATTTTTCTCGCGCACCCTCGGCGTAATAGTCGTCCACGGATTCGATGATCGCTGTTTCTGCTGCTCGCTCTGACACGTCGTTCAGTGTAGAACCCCTGACGCGCTCGAACAAACGTTCGAAGCGAGACGGGGGGGGCGATGCGCCGGGACCCGCCCAGTCGTTATCCTGGCGGCTTGTCAAAGCCCTGTCGCTCCATGGCACCCCAGGATTGGTTTTTTCTCAGGTAGGTAACGATGGCAAAAGCGCGCCAGAGTGTATTGATCTGCCGGTACCCGAAATTCTCCAACACTGCGTAGGCGGTGATCTTGGCGAGGTCTGACCATCGGTGATACCGGCGTAGTCGCATCTCCTCCAGGAGCACTGCCGCGAGGGACAATATTATCCCCAGCCCCACAGCCGCGACGAAGAATGCGACCGCGAAACTCACGTCGAGAATTCCTAGGCTCAATCCGATCGCGAATGCTGCATATCCTATGAGTTCGATGACTGGGCCCAGCGCCTCGAAGAACAAGAAGTACGGCATCCCCAGCATGCCTACCGTTCCGTAGCGTGGATTGAACAGCATGGTGCGGTGGCGATGAAGCGTGTCCAGCAGACCTCGGTGCCACCGATCGCGCTGCCGCCGCAGAACCCGGAGGGAGCTGGGGACTTCGGTCCAGGCGACGGGATCTGGCACGAAGACTATTCGCTCCTTGCGCTGGGCCCTTCGGAGCGTCTTGTGCAGCCGAGTCACGAGCTCCATGTCTTCGCCCACGGTGTCGCTCGCGTAGCCGCCGGCTGCCACGATGTCGTGTCGCCGGAACATGCCGAAAGCCCCGGAGATGATCAGCATGGCGTTGAGTGAGCTCCACCCGGTGCGGCCAGCGAGGAAGGCTCGCAGGTACTCCACGATCTGAAAGTTCGGCAGCGCCTGCCGAGAGGTCTTCACATCGATGACCCGCCCCATTTCCACGGTGCATCCATTCGCGACGCGCACGATGCCCCCCACCGCAGCCACATCGCTGGATTCGATCATGGGACGCGCTAGACGCAGGAGGGCATCTTCTTCGAGGATGACGTCAGCGTCGATGCAACAGATCAAGGGGTAGCGGGCGGCGCAGATTCCCGCGTTCAGCGCGTCGGCCTTTCCACCATTGTCCTTGTCGACGACCAGGATATTATCCGTCGCCGAGGTGTAGACGGCCTTTATCGGCTGCGTCTGCAGCTCTTTCTGGATTGACTGGTCTGACGCTTTGAGCTCGAATTCCTTGCGCAGGATGTCGACGGTGCGATCACGGGAGCCGTCGTTGACGACGACGATCTCGAATGTCGGGTAGTTCAGGGCGAGGAATGAGCGGACGCTTGCCGCGATGGTGGCTTCCTCGTTATATGCAGGGACGATCAGCGAGACCCCGGGAGAGTATTGCGAGTTCGCGAGCTCTGAGAATCCCGAAAACACTTCCCGCCGCGCGTAGTCTGAGACGACCCGAAATGAAATGACATACAGCATCAGATAGAAGCCATTAAGGAGAAAGAAGTAACCGAGTATGGCGTAGTTGACGGCCAGTACGAAACCCTCAACCGTCATTCTCGACCCCTACTTCTCGTTCCAGGCGTTCATCTTCAGATGGGGCAGGCACTTGCAGCATGCGACCCAGAGTTTCGCGTTCGGTATGGCTAAGCTCGGTGGCCAGGTCGGTGAGGTGTCGTGTCGCCCCAGCATTGACGAGGGTCGATATCGCGGTTCGCGCGCGGGTTCCCGTCGGGCCCTGAAGGGCCAGTTCCTGAACTAACCTGGCAGTGGCGCCACTGGCCTCTAAAGCCGTCACTGCCTGGTCTCGAACGTGGGCGTCTCGAGAGCCTGCGAACCTGACCAACGCGTCCTCTCCGATCAGGCCCATTCCTGCGAGGGCTTCTGCTGCCGCGGTACGCACGGTCCACATCTCATCTGCCATCAGTTTTCCGAGGGCTGGAATCCCCGAGGTGTCCCCGATTGACCTCAGGGCATGGGCCGCCTGTTGACGGACCTCCCAATGACCGTCCTTGGAACACGCGCTCAGCAGCCGCACATCGCTGGGCCCGCCGCAACGGCCCAGCGCCCGGACAGCTCCAGCACGCACCGCCACACTCTGCGCCACTTCGATGGTTTCACGCAGGACCGGGCGGGCCTGGTAGGAACGTGTCCCGCCGAGCACGCTGAGCACGGCGAGGAGCCCCTTCTCCCCGTTTCCGACGTCGTGGACGAGCCTTCTTTCTACGTGTGCGATGAGCTGGGGAAGGGCTTGGCTCCCGAGCCGATGCAGGTTCTCCGCGATGCGCAATCGCGTCAACTCGGAGGGATCATCGAGGGTACGTACCAAGATCTCCACCGCCTGTGGTGTCCCGAGCTGCGCCAGAGCGCGCGCAGCGACGGCACGGACTGTTTCATCCTGATCAGTGACCAACAACCCGAGATCCTCGACCTGGCGGGCGCCGCCGAGATGACCCAGCCGTTCCGCGGCCCGAGCTCGGCGCCAGCGGCGACGCGAACGCAGGGCGGCCTGATTCCTTCTCACCAGTCCCAGCTCACGGACCAGGTCAAGCATCTGGTCCCGAGAAGAGCCATGGAGATATCTGATGCGTTCGACCAACATCGGTGTGAGGTCGCGGTCAAGTCGGCGCAGACCTACCCGGCGTAAAGTTGCCGGACCCATACCGCCGTGGAGGGTCTTCTCCAACAGGGGTTCCATCTTCTCCTGATTCGCTCCCCGCCACCGTTCGATCATGCTGCGGATTGACTTGATGCTCACTGTGGTCATCACCATCACCAGGATCGACAGCACCAGCAGCGCTACAACCACCTGCATCCACCCCGGTATACCGAATCCCATGGATAGAATGTACCCGAACTAAAGTTCAAGAACTTTTGGTATTTGTAAGGCGAGGGGCAGCAATGGCTGGACTTGAAGGCATCAAGATGATGGTCGTCGATGATGAGCGCGTGATACGACGCATGATCACGGCCAAGCTCACTGGTCTGGGTTGTCAGGTGACTGAGCTCGCTGACGGACAAGAAGCCCTCGAGGCTCTGCACGCGGGTGCAAGACCTGACGTTCTTGTGGTGGATAAGCTCATGCCGCGGCTCAATGGACTGCAGCTGGTCCGTCAGCTGCGTAAGAGTCCCATGGAGGATCTCGCGAAGCTGCCGATCATCATGCTCACCTCACGTCAAGGTGAGAACGACACCATCGAGGGGCTGGAAGCAGGGCTCGATGACTACATCGCCAAGCCGTTCTCTCCGGATGAGCTCGCTGCACGTGTTCGCACCGTGCTGTGGCGTTCCAGAGGCCGAATCTGAGGTTGTCGCCTCAGATGACGATCCCGGCTTAGCGAGGCGTGACCCGGACGTGGTCCACTGACACGTGATGATCCTGCGGACTGCGCTCACCCTCCAACCATGCCGGAAACCATGTGTTGAGATGCAGACGAAGTGGTCCGGCAGGCATGTCACCACGGAGACTCTCCAGGAGTTCACCGTCGACGAAGAACTCCACCACATCAGCCCCATAGTGGAAGCCGTAGGTGTGGAACCCCGCTGTCGGGTCGAAAGGCAGCTCATGGGTCCTGCTGACCTGTTGACCAGCAGAGTAGTAGGTGAACATCACCCTGCCGGTCCGGTCGTTGAAGATCTCGATATCGATCTCCTGAGCCTCGTCCGGCGGTTCGTAAAGGAAGAATCCGGTGATCGAGGAAGGGGCGTGTGGAACGCGCAGACGCGCCTCGAACCTTCCAAAGCCAAAGGCTTCTACGGAGCGTATCTCTGCTCCGTTGGTGGAGTCCGCCGGCAGCGTCAACCGCAGCACATGGTCAGCGACGTCCACGCTTGACGGTTCCAGAAGGCTTCGCCCGAGACGATGACTACGTTTCGTCCAGTGCGCGGGTCGAAAAGAAGCGAAATCTTCGTCCACAGCAGCTCCCTTTCTCATCCCGCGTACCTGTCGGTCGCGCGCGCTGGCGTCTTTGCCTACGTGACACTAGACCGTCTTGGCGACTTCCTTCTCCAAGGACCCTTTGACGGCCTCGAACTCGATCTCCAGCAGTCTAAGTCTCTGAGTGAGCTGCGGGTAATCTCGGGTTCTGCTCAGTTCCTGGACCTGACCAGCTAGTTTGCTCAGGTGAAGGGCGCCCATACTGCCGCTGCTCCCCTGCAGGGCGTGCGCAAGTTGGACTGCCGCAGTGTGGTCATTCTGTGTGATGGCCTGGCCAATCTTCTCAATCTGGGCGGGGGCGTCTTCTAGGAACATGCCCACCAGCTCAGCGAATACCTCGTTTCCGCCTGGCTGATCCAAGGCTCTCAGCGCCTCCAGGATCCCCCGATCCAGCGGAGACGAAGTCCGTTCTGGCGCTGCCGTCAGATCTGGCACATCACCTGCTGGTGACCCCACCCAGCGCGATAAGGCCAGTTGCAGCTGTTTCTGATGAATCGGTTTCGGCAGGTGGTCATCCATGCCAGCCGCCAGGGCCTGGTCACGGTCCTCGGCCATGGCGTTGGCTGTCAGTGCGATGACAGGCAAGCGGTCCTTTCCGGACTCTGTCTCTATCCTCCGTATCTGGGCGGTAGCGGAATAACCATCCAGCTCAGGCATCTGGATATCCATCAGCACCGCGTCGAACGAGTGATGCGTCGCGGCTTCAACCGCAAGGCGTCCGTTCGCTGCTGTCTCCACCGTGTACCCCAAGTTTTGCAGCATGGCGCTGGCGACTTTCTGGTTGATCAGGTTGTCTTCGACCAAGAGGATCCGTCCGGCGTAGGGGGCTCGCTCTCCTGACCCCTCCTGCAGCGGCTGGTTCCATTCAGCGGTCTTTGCAGAGGACGACTTCGCCGTTTCTCCCTTGGCGTCGCGAGCCGTCATGACCTGTGTCAACGATTCCAGGAGTTGGGTCTGTCGGACCGGTTTGGTCAGGTAGGCGGAAATTCCTGCCTGACTGGCTTGCTCACCGAGGCTCTCGCCGATCGAGGTCAGCAGCAGAAGCCGGGTTCCCTCGTGTGTTGGATCTGCTGAGATGACACGAGCCAGCGTGATGCCATCCATGCCCGGCATATGCATGTCCAATATCGCTAGGTCATAGTGCACCTGTGCATCCGCGGCTTCACGAAGCATCTGCAACGCCCGGGGTCCGTCTTCAGCGGCAGCACTGTGCATTCCCCAGCTGGCGAGCTGATGCTCGAGGATGCTCCGGTTCGTGGGACTGTCATCGACCACCAAGACACGTCTCCCCAACATGTTCTGAGGGTGTTCCTGAGGGTCCGCATCCCCGTCGCCGGGGGCATGTTTCATCAAGGGTGCTGTGAATGTGAATGTGCTTCCGCTCCCCGGAATACTTATCATGCCCATCTCGCCACCCATCAGTTCGCTCAATCTACTGGCGATGGAGAGTCCTAAGCCCGTTCCGCCAAACCGTCGAGAAGTGGAGTCCTCTGCCTGTGAGAAAGCTGAGAACAGTCGATCCTCCTGGTCTTTGCTGATACCGATACCTGTATCGGTGACCTCGAACTGAATCGTCGCGACGTCTTCAGTCTCTTGATTGCATGAGGCGCTGATGACAACCTCACCTGAGTCGGTGAATTTGATGGCGTTACCAACGATGTTGATCAGTATCTGTCGGATGCGGAAATAATCGCCGACCAACTTCTGCGGCGTGCCTGGCTCAACGAAGCCACTCAGATCGAGACCCTTCTTGTGGGCAGGGGCGGCGAAGAGCTGGGTGATCTCCTCGATCGTCTCCCTCAGATCAAAGTTCGTGAGCTCGAGCTCCATTCTGCCGGCCTCGATCTTCGAGAAGTCTAGGATGTCGTTGATCACCGACAACAGCGCCTCTCCTGAACTCTGCAGAGTCTGCGCATAGTCGCGCTGCTGAGGAGAGAGACCTGTCTCCAGGAGCAGCTCCGTCATGCCGATGACGCCATTCATCGGGGTGCGGATCTCGTGCGACATATTCGCCAGAAACTGACTCTTCGCCCTGTTCGCCGCCTCAGCAGCCTCTTTCCCGGAACGCAGCTGTGTGGACACCAGCTCACGGGTCGTCACATCGACAGCGACGCCGATCACTCCGGTCACCTCACCGCCGCGACCCCGAGTGGGCGAGTACGTCGCGGAGTACACCACCGCACCGATTCGGATGTCTACAGTCGTCCTCTCGCCCGCTAGCGCGCCTCTCGTAGCTGCGATGACCTCAGGATTATCAGAGTAGAGGTCAAAGATTGACTCTCCTACGAGCTCTTTTGAAGCGACACCTATAGCAGTGAGTCCTTGCCCCTCTGAAAGCGTCAAGACTCCCTCGGCATCAATAGCAAAAAGCACCACGGGCGCATTATCGACCAAGGTTTGAAGTCGGGTTTCACTCTCTAGAAGCTTGTTCTGGATTTCTCTTTGTGATGTGAGGTCATCATTGATGACGATGATCGCTTCAGGTTCGCCGCTCTCATTCCGCAGGGGAACCCATCGACAGAGTACGACCAGTTCGCTGCCGTCTCTGGCGGCTTGAGTCAGTTCGCTTTCCCACCTGCCGTCACGAAACACAGCCGCAGTGATCTCTTCGAGGGGCGCGGGGAACTGTGTCTGCAGCAGGTCGTAGGCGATCTTTCCTTGGGCGTCCTGTTGAGACCACCCATACATCTCCTCTGCACCGCTGTTCCAGAAGAGGATACGGCCATCGAGATCGCGAACGTAGATGGCTTCGTGCACCAGATTCAGCAGCCACTCCTGGGCGGTCGTGGACAGTGTCCACTGCGCGCCCGAAAAACCTTGAGCATTCATCGTTGAAACAACCCCGTACGTTGGCACCACTGTTCTCGGTCTCACTGTAGATGCTCGAACATCCTCCACCCGGCAACCATCAAGACCAGCTTGCCCTGCTCTTCCAGGGATCTAGATTTTCGCGAAAAGTGGCAGATTCTCCGAACACCCGGTTCGGCGTTCCCCGCCAAATGTCCTGAGGCGGTCGAACAAACGTTCGAAGCGAGAGCGGGATAGGCACCTGCAGAGTTTCACCCACGTAAAACCTGTGTTTCATTCGTTGCAGAGGGTCCTAAACGGTGATGCACAACGTTTCACCGGGGCTAGTCTCGCTGTGCATTCACCCGCCGGTGGACGCTCGGATCCGCTCCCCCACGGAGAACACAGTGACTCAGACACACCGCCCCCAGCAGACTCACCCAGACCGCCACCCCGTCCACCGCTCCTACACATGCTCAAGGTCACGCTCCCGCAGGCACTCGAGCCCCCGCCGGAGGCCCTGCGAGCCCCGGAGCCGTCGGGCCCGCCCCGCACCCAGCCCTGCACAATAAGGACCTCGGACCCGTCGGCCCGGAAGAGAAGCGCTGGGGCTGGTTCGAGATCTTCAACGTCTGGACCAATGACGTGCAGTCCCTGGCGGGGTACACCCTGGCCGCCTCGCTGTTCATCGGCGCCGGGATCAACGGCTGGTACGTCTTCGCCGCGATCATCCTCGCCGGAGTCTTCGTGAACTGGCTGGTCAACCTCTCCGGCGCCCCGAGCGTCCGGCACGGCGTCCCCTATGCGGTGATGGCCCGGCCCTCGATGGGCGTGCTGGGTGCCCGATTCCCCGCGATGGTCCGCGGCGTGGTGGCGATCTTCTGGTACGGCGCGCAGACCTATTTCGCCTCCACCGCGGTGGCGCTGGCGTTCAACGCCGCCCTGAACAGCCCGCAGACCGGGACCTTCCTGGGCCTGGATGTGATCGGCTGGGTCTCCTATGTGATCGTCGCGCTGATCCAGGTCTGGCTGTTCACCCGCGGGATCGGCACCATCGCCCGTTTCCTGAACTTCGCCGGGCCCGCGGTCTACGTGGTGATGACCGTGCTGCTGATCGTGATCTGGGTCCGCGCCGGCAGCGACCTGCTCCCCGCAGTGGGCACGATCTTCAGCAACCAGGACGTCACCGGCTGGGCCGCGATCTCCGCCTTCGTCGGGGTGGTCGGCACCATGGTGGCCTACTTCGCCGCGGTGATCATCAACTTCGGCGACTTCTCCCGCTTCTCCAAGACCGAACGCTCCATGCGGCTCGGCAACTTCACCGGACTCCCGCTCTCGCTGGCCTTCTTCACGTTCCTGTCACTGTTCATCACCGCCGGCGCCTATGTGGTGTTCCAGGGCGGCACCGGGGAGCCGATGGACAATCCCACCGACATCGTCGCGCAGACCGAATCCGTGATCCTGGCGATCGTCGCGGCGATCACCTTCCTGCTGGCCACCGTGGGCATCAACCTGGTCGCCAACTTCATCCCGCCGGCCTACGACCTCGCCAACCTCGCGCCGCAAAAGATCAGCTTCCGCACCGGCGGCTACATCACCGCCGTCATCGGGTTCATCATCGGCGCGCTCTGGGTCGCGGTGATCGAACAGATCGGGCTGCCCACCTTCGTGGACACCCTCGGCGCACTGCTGGCACCGCTCTATGGCGTGCTGATCGTGGACTACTGCATCATCCGGCGCAGTCAGATCTCCACGCCGGACCTGTTCAGCATGGATCCGACTGGACCGTATTACTACACCCGCGGCTGGAACCTGCGGGCCATCGCAGCCTTCGGCATCGCAGCGATCTTCGCGGTGCTCACCGTCTGGGTCCCGGCGCTGGCCGCCCTGGCCGGCTTCGCCTGGATCATCGGCGCAGCACTGGGCGGGCTCTTCTACTGGCTGGTGATGCGCGGACAGGCCACTCCCCCATCGCAGACCACCCAGCAGACGACGACGCCGGCCGCCGCACCTCAGTGAATCTGCCTCCCCGGTGAGCCTGAGTTCCTATGAGGCCACCCCCAGTTGAGGGGCGGATTCTCCGAGTACCTGATACGAATTTCGTCCCCAGATATTCGATCATTCCGCCCCTCGATAGAAGTGTTCTCGATCACGCTCTGGACTCCACACAATAGGACCATGTGAGAATGGCCTTGTGATCTCCGACTCTCTCACCGCCTCTGCCGCCGTCCGCACCGACGATGTGGTCGTCACCGCGCCCGACATCAGGGCAGTCCTCTTCGACCTCGACGGCACCCTGGTCGACCCGGCCGGGGCGATCACCCTCGGCATCGTGCACTCGCTGACCGTGCACGGCATCGAGATCCCGGAGCAGGAGGTGCTGGACTCCTTCGTCGGCCCCCCGCTGGCCACCTCGCTGGCCAGCCTGCCCGGAGTCACCGAGGCGATCATCCCCTCGATCGTGGAGGAGTACCGGCAGCGCTACCTGGCCGAGGGCATGCAGGCCAGCCGGGTCTACCCAGGCATAGAGGACCTGCTGCGCACGCTCAACGCCGCCGGTGTGGTCTGCGCGGTGGCCACCTCCAAGCCCACCGGACTGGCCGAACGGTTGCTGAGCATCCAGGGCATCCGCGAGCACTTCGCCGCGGTGGCTGGGTCACCTGAGGACGAGTCGATCCCCCACGCCGGCAAGGGCCCAATCCTCGCCGCGGCCCTGGAAGCGATCGGCTTGGACCCCAGCAACGGCCCGATCGCAGAGACCTCACCCGACGCCAAGGTGGTCATGGTCGGTGACCGAATCTTTGACGTGGACGGCGCCGCCGCCCACGGGCTGTCCTGCATCGGGGTGCGCTGGGGCTACGCTCCCGCCGGGGAGCTGGAGCAGGCCGGGGCCGCGCCGATCGTCAGCACCGCCGAACGCCTCGAGGAGGCGCTGGTCGCCGCCGGGATCCTGGTGCCGGTCAAGCAGAAGGCCTACGCGCCGGGGTACGTCCGCTTCGTGGTTCCGCAGGGTCGCCGCACCTTAGACTGACTCTCATGGCCTCTGACAGTTCTCTGCTCTACGATCTCCCCGCAATCACGCTTCGCCGCATCTCGGTCTCCGAGATGAACAACAACGTGTATCTGCTCACCGCGAAGAAGTCGGGGGTCCAGGTGCTGATCGATGCCGCCGACGACGCCGGGGCCATCCGTGGTCTGCTCGCCTCCGCCGCCCAGGACACTCCCTGTCCGCTGGAGCTGTCCGCGGTGCTCACCACGCATTCGCACTGGGATCACATCCGCGCGCTCGAAGAACTGCTCAGCGGCGGCACCGCGGCCGCCGCAGGGTCGGCCCGCCCGGAGGCCGCGGCCGGCGCCGAGGACGCCCCCGTCATCGAGGCCGAGAAGAACGTCACCATCGACCGTCGGCTCGGCCACGGCGAGAGCCTGACCTATGACGGCATCGACCTCGCCGTGGTCCACCTGCGCGGCCACACCCCCGGGTCCGTGGCCTTCGTCTACCGCGTCGAGGACGGCCCGACCCACATCTTCACCGGCGACTCGCTCTTCCCCGGCGGGGTCGGCAAGACCTGGGCAGCCGAGGACTTCATCTCCCTGATCGATGACGTCGAGGCCCGGCTCTTCGAGGTCTACGAGGATGACACGATCATCCATCCCGGCCACGGCGACCCCACGACGTTGGGCGCCGAACGCGCCCAGCTCCCCACCTGGCGGGAACGCGGCTGGTGAGCCCGGTGACTGCTGTGACGGCCTCCAAACGACTCAACAAGCTCGAACCTTCCGCCGGAACAGACGGCCCCGCCGGGCCCGAAGAGCTCTACGCCGCCTTCGAAGCCTGGACCCAGACCCAGGGGATCACCCTCTACCCGGCGCAGCAGGACGCCATCCTGGAGCTCGCCGACGGCCAGCACGTCATCATGGCCACTCCCACCGGCTCCGGCAAGTCCCTGGTCGCCACGGCCGCGCACTTCTTCGCGCTCTCCCGCGGCGAACGCAGCGTCTACACCGCCCCGATCAAGGCCCTGGTCTCGGAGAAGTTCTTCTCCCTGGTGGAGATCTTCGGCGCCGAGAACGTCGGGATGGTCACCGGTGACTCCTCGGTCAATGCCGGCGCCCCGATCGTCTGCTGCACCGCGGAGATCCTCGCCAATGAGGCCCTGCGCGACGGCCGCGACGCCAACGTCGGCCCGGTCATCATGGACGAGTTCCACTTCTACGCCGATCCGCAGCGCGGCTGGGCCTGGCAGGTCCCGCTGCTCGAACTCACCGGCCGCGCCGACCCGGGCACCCCCGGACACGGGTCCTCCGGCAGCCGGGCGCAGTTCCTGCTCATGTCCGCCACTCTGGGCGACACCTCCCGGTTCGAGGCCCGGCTGAGTGAAGGAACCGGACGCGACGTCGTCACGGTCTCCAGCGCCGAGCGTCCGGTGCCGCTGAGCTACGAATACTCCACCACAGCGCTGCAGGCGAAGCTCGAGGAGCTGGTCAGCACCCATCAGGCCCCGGTGTACGTGGTGCACTTCTCCCAGCGCGAGGCGGCCGAGCGCGCCGTCGGCCTGGCCTCGCTCAACGTGGTCTCCAAGGAGGAGCGCGAGTTGATCCGGGTGAAGCTGGAGACCTTCCGGTTCGCGGCAGGCTTCGGCAAGACGCTGAACCGGCTGCTCCGCGCCGGGATCGGGGTGCACCACGCGGGCATGCTGCCCAAGTACCGCCGGCTGGTGGAGCAGCTCGCCCAGCAGGGCCTGCTGAAGGTCATCTGCGGCACTGACACCCTCGGCGTCGGGATCAACGTGCCCATCCGCACGGTGCTGCTGACCGCGCTGAGCAAATACGACGGCACCCGCACCCGGCAGCTCAATGCCCGCGAGTTCCATCAGATCGCCGGTCGCGCCGGCCGGGCCGGGTTCGACACCCACGGCACCGTGGTGGTTCAGGCCCCGGAGCACGTGATCGAGAACAACGCGGCGATCGAGAAGGCCCGCGCCAAGCACGGCGATGATGAGAAGAAGGTCTCCCAGGCGATCCGCTCGGCCGGGAAGAAGAAGCCCCGGGACGGGTTCGTCTCCTGGAGCGACAAGACCTTCGAGCGGATCATCACCGCCACCCCGGAGCCGATGGTCTCCCGGATGAAGGTCAGCTACTCGATGGTGCTGCACCTCCTGGAACGGCCCGAGGACCCGATCCGAGCGATGCGCCGGATGATTCTCGCCGCCGATGAGACCCCGGCCCGGAAGGCCCAGTTGCAGCGCCAGGCGCTGCAGATCCTGCGCGAGCTGCTCACCGCCGGGGTGCTGGAGCGTCTGGAGCGGCCCGATGAGGACGGCCGCACCGTGGACCTGACCCTGGACCTGCAGGACAACTTCGCGCTGAACCAGCCGCTGGCGCCGTTCGCGGTGGCCGCGGTGGAGCTGCTCGACGTCGAGTCGGAGTCCTACGCCCACGATGTCATCAGCGTGATCGAGTCCATTCTGGAGACCCCGCACCAGATCACCGGCGCCCAGGTGAAGCAGCTGAAGTCGGAGAAGATCGGCGAGCTCAAGGCCGAGGGGGTGGAGTATGTGGACCGGATGCGGATCCTCGATGAGCTCACCCACCCGATGCCGCTGGCCGAGCTGCTCACCCAGCAGTTCGAGATCTACCGCACCGGCGCCCCCTGGGTCTCCGACCATGCGCTGCAGCCGAAATCGGTGGTCCGCGACATGCTCGAGCGAGCCTTCGACTTCACCACGATGGTCAATCATTACCAGATCGCGCGGTCCGAGGGCGTGCTGCTGCGCTACCTCAGCGACGCCTATAAGGCGCTGAAGCAGACGGTCCCGGAGAACCGGCTCACCGAGGAGCTCGAGGACCTGCTCGCGTGGCTTGGTGAGGTGGTCCGGCAGACCGACAGCTCGCTGCTGGAGGAATGGGAGCGGCTCCAGGCCGGGGATGACCCGGAGAAGCTGGCCGAACTCGCCGCCATGGAGGCCGACATCTCCGCGCTGGATCACCCGGACCGGGTCACCTCCAATGCGCGGGCCTTCAAGGTGATGGTGCGTAACGCCTTGTTCCTGCGCGCGGAGCTCTTCGCGGAGGAGAAGGAGGCGAAGCTCGCCGAGCTCAACGCCGAGCACGGCTGGGACAAGGACCGTTGGGGTCAGGCGCTGGACGCCTACTTCGACATCTACGAGGAGGTCTACACCGACGCCCAGTCCCGTGGGCCCTCCCTGGTGCGGATCGACGTCTCACCCAAGGACACTCCGGACTCGGAGCGCCGCTACTGGCGGGCGGTGCAGGTCTTGGATGACCCCGAGTCTAATCACGACTGGGGCATCCACGCCTGGATCGATCTCACCGCCTCGGATGAGACCGGGGCCCCCGTGGTGATCATGGACCGGGTCGGCGAACTGGGATGAGCACTGCCGTTTCGGGAGCTCACCCGGCGCCCAGCGCCGGAGCGACCTCCACGCTGATCGACGGCACCCAGATCACCGATCACTGGTTGGACGTGCCGCTGGTCCATTCAGCGCAGTCGAACCACACTGCGCAGTTGAGTCACACAGCGCCCGACGGCGAGGCGATCCGGATCTACGCCCGGGAATTCGTCTCCGCGGAGGCGGCCGCGCAGGGCCGGGAGCACGTGGAGTCCCTCCCCTGGCTGCTGTTCCTGCAGGGCGGCCCCGGCGGGAAGGGCACCCGGCCCGCGAAGCTCGGCGGCTGGATGGCCGAAGCCGGAGCCAATTTCCGGATCCTGATGCTGGACCAGCGCGGCACCGGCCTTTCGACTCCCCTGACCCGGCACTCCCTCAAATCACGGGGCGACGACGCTGCCCAGGCCGCGTATATGCGGCATTTCCGCGCGGATTCGATCGTCGCGGACGCCGAGGCGTTCCGCCGGGCCCTGGGACTGAAGTCCTGGAGCGTGCTGGGACAGAGCTTCGGCGGGTTCTGCACGCTGAGCTACCTCTCCTTCGCCCCTGAGTCCCTGGACCGCGCGCTGATCACCGGAGGCCTCGCCCCGCTCACCGGCCACGCAGACCGGGTCTACCGCGCCACCTACGCCAAGATGCGGGCGCGGAACTATGAGCACTTCGCGCGTTTCCCGCAGGACCGGGAGATCCTGGACGCGGTCTTCGCGCACCTGCGCACCCACCGGGTGCAGCTGCTCGACGGCTCGGCACTCACCCCGGCCCGGTTCCAGCTGCTCGGGATGCTCCTGGGCGGCAACACCCGGGCCGATTCGCTGCACTACCTGCTCGAAGAGGCATTCACCGGACCTGACCCGACTCAGCTCTCCGACACCTTCCTCGCCGCGGTGGGCCAGCAGCTGTCCTTCGCGGCGAACCCGATGTACGCAGTGCTGCATGAATCCATCTACGGCCAGCCCGCCGCGCTGACCGATGGTCGCGCGTCCACCGGCTGGGCCGCCCAGCGGGTGGCTGCCGAGTTCCCGGAGTTCGACGCCGAGGGCGCCTCTCCCCTGCTGCTTGGCGAGATGATCCTGCGCGAACACCTGCTCCTGGACCCGACGCTGCAAGACCTCGTGCCGGCCGCGGACCTTCTGGCCGGAGTCGAGGACTGGGCACCGCTCTATGACCTCGAGCAGCTGCGCGCCAACCGGGTGCCCACCGCCGCGGCGCTCTACACGGATGATGTGTATGTGGCCCGCGAGCTCTCCTGGGAGACTGCGGACCGTGTCGGCGGGATCAGCGTCTGGGAGACCAACGAGTTCCACCACGATGGCCTGGGCGACGACGGCGCCCGGGTCTTTGGTGAGCTGCTGAAACGCACCTGAGGGTCACTGTCGTGACGTAGAAAAGAACCGGCCGGGCCCGCCTGATCTGAGATCAGGGGACCCGGCCGGTTCTTTCGTGCCGGTCAGAGATGTTCCGTCAGTCCTGTCCGGTCGTCGATTCGGTCACTTGACTCCGGTGCGCAGACCGCGGGCCTTCTCGAGCAGCGCCACGTAGTTGCCCCGATGCTCGATCAGGTCGGCCTGGTACTTCTCCGGCACGGTGGCAACCTTCGCAGACCAGTAGTCGGACTTCTCGGCGGTCTTGATCAGGCTGAACTCTCGGTCCTCGGGAGCCTTCTCCGAGAGGTCCACGTAGCGCTGGTTGTATTTCTCGGCGTTCTGGATGGCGCGCAGCGCGCGGCCCTTCGGCGCCAGCAGCGAGGCGACCACGGTGATGATCAGAACGCCCACGATGACCAGCAGCGAGAGACCTGTGGTGATCTCGACCACGGAGACGTCTTCACCGTTGTTGATGAAGGGCAGGTTGTTGTCATGCAGGGCGTGGATCATCAGCTTGACGCCGATGAAGCCCAGGATGAGCGCCAGGCCGTAGGAGAGGTAGATGAGCCGGTCCAACAGGCCGTCGATTAGGAAGTAGAGCTGGCGCAGACCCATGAGCGAGAACGCGGTGGCCGCGAAGACGATGAACGGTTCCTGGGTGAGCCCGTAGATGGCAGGGATCGAGTCCACGGCGAAGAGCAGGTCGGTGCCGCCGATGGCGAGCATGACCAGCAGCATCGGGGTGAACATCCGCTTGCCGTCGATGCGGGTGGTCAGCTTGTCCCCGTGGAAGTCATCGGTGGTGTTCAGGTGCCGACGGGCGAACCGGATGATGAAGTTGTCCGCCTCGTCTCCCCCGGAGTCACCGGCGAGCTCCTTCTTGAGCAGCTGCCCGGCGGTCATCAGCAGGATGATGCCGAAGATGTAGAAGACGTCGCTCCAGAGGCTGATCAGCCCGGCGCCGATGAAGATGAACCCGCTGCGGGCGATCAGCGCGAAGACGATGCCGAAGAGCAGCACCTTCTGCTGGTACTCACGGGGGACGTTGAAGCTGCCCATGATGACCAGGAAGACGAAGAGGTTGTCCACCGAGAGCGCCTTTTCGGTGACATAGCCGGCGTAGTACTCGGTGGCCATCTCCGGGTAGCCCAGGGCGAAGAAGCCGAGGCCGAAGAGCAGGGCCACGCCCACGTAGAAGGCGGACCAGAGGGCGGCCTCTTTGATCGTGGGGGTGTGCGCCTTGCGCACGTGGAAGACGAAGTCGAAGAGCAGCAGACCGATGATCAGCGCAAGCGTGACGGTCCAGACCAATGGGGAGATCTCCATGAAGGAGCCTTTCGCGAAGATGGGTACAACCATGTCATCGCGAGTCTCTCCGCCTGAGTCCAGGCCTCTGTGTCCGGCGAGGCGACGTTGCCCCGCGTGCTGACGACCACAGTGTTAGGGATACTCCCCCACGCTTGGATGATGATACACCGGCCGGTCGGTGAACTTGATCATTCGCCCTAGACTTGGCTCGTGAAATTTTTACCGGACGAGCTATATGCCCAGGTCGAGCAGTCGATTCCCCTGATCTGCGTGGACTTTGTCCCCGTGCGGCAGGTCCAGGGCAGGACCGAGATCGGCCTGATTCTGCGGGAGTCACCCTTCGGGCAAGTCTGGTGCCACCTTGGCGGGCGCATATCGCGCGGAGAGACCATCACCGATGCGTTGCAGCGGCATGCCCATGACACCTTGGACACGGACCTGGTCCTCGGCGCAGACCCGCAGCCAAGCCACGTCTACCAGTGGTTCCCGCCTGCGGACACACCGGAGTCAGCCCAGCAGCTTGCTCACGGGGTAGACCCACGCAAGCACTCTGTCGGCCTGTCCTTCACCGTCGAGCTGGCCGGTGCACCTGGCCCGCGCAACGAGGCTCTGGACTTCGGATGGTTCGGACCTGCAGAGCTCCCGGACCCGCTGTGGCCTGGCTGCCAGGACCTGCTCTCCAGTCTCCTGCGGAGCTGACCGGCGCCACGATAATCCGTGGCGCGGGTCACCGGTGTTACTGACGAATGGTGTCGACGTGTTCGCGATACCACTTCACCGTGCGCTCCAGCCCCTCTGCGAGGCTGATCTTGGCTGTCCAGCCGGCGCCGGCGAGCTTCGAGACATCGAGGAGCTTCTGGTGCGTCCCGTCGGGCTTAGTGGTGTCCCACTCGGTCTCGCCCTGGTAACCCACGACTGAGGCGATCGTTTCGGCGATCTCGCGGATGGTGACGTCGCTGCCGGTGCCGACGTTGACCTGTTCTGGTCCGTCATAGTTCTCCAGCAGGTGCAGGCATGCGTCGGCCATGTCGTCGGAGTGCAGGAACTCGCGCCGGGGTGTGCCTGTCCCCCAGTTCGTGACCGTCGCGGCACCTGAACGGGCGGCCTCGTCGTACCGGCGAATCAGCGCTGGGAGCACATGCGACCCCTTGGGACTGAAATTGTCATTCGGTCCGTAGAGGTTGGTCGGCATTGCCGAGATCCATGGAAGTCCGTACTGACGGCGCACTGCCTGCACGTTGAGGATTCCAGCGATCTTGGCGATCGCGTAGGAGTCGTTGGTGGGTTCCAGGTGTCCGGTGAGCAGGGAATCCTCACGGATGGGCTGGTCAGCGAACTTTGGGTAGATGCAGCTGGACCCGAGGAACAGCAGCCGCTCGACGCCGGCCTCGAGCGCTGCGTCCATCACGTTGGACTGGATCCGGATGTTCTCGCTGAGGAAGTCCACCGGGTAGGTGCTGTTGGCGAGGATTCCGCCCACCTTCGCCGCAGCGAGCACCACGTACTTCGGCTTGGTCTCTCGGAAGAAGTCGAAGACCGCTTCACGGTTCTTCAGGTCCAGTTCTGCGGAGGGTTTCCCGATGAGGTTGGTGAACCCTGCGGTTTCTAGTCGCCGCCAGATGGCGGAGCCGACCAAGCCGCGGTGTCCCGCGACGTAGAAGGTGGCGTCGCGGTCCAGAGGCCCGGGGTTGAAGGCCAAGTCTTGGCCGCCGGTCATCGGGCGACCTGTTCCGTGCTCCACGAGCGCAGCGAGACCTTGTCGATCCAGGGGCGCCCTTCAGATGCGAGCGCCTCGATGTCGGCGTCGACCATGAGCTTGGCCAGGGTGAGCCCATCGACGGTGGGCGTCCAGCCGAGTTCGGCCTTGGCCCTAGATGGGTCGCCGACCAGCGCATCGACCTCGGTGGGGCGCAGGTAGCGCTCGTCGAACTTCACGTAGTCCTGCCAGTTCAGACCTGCATGGCTGAAGGAGGTCTCGAGGAAGTCTCTAATCGTGTAGCCGACTCCCGTGGCGAGCACGTAGTCATCGGGAGTGTCGACCTGCAGCATGCGCCACATGCCTTCCACGTACTCCGCGGCGTAGCCCCAGTCGCGAACCGACTCGAGGTTGCCCAAGTAGAGGTCCTTCTGCACGCCGGCCTTAATCCGGGCGACGGCGCGGGTGATCTTCCGGGTGACGAACGTTTCGCCGCGGCGAGGGGACTCGTGGTTGAACAGGATGCCATTGACAGCGAACATGTCGTAGGCCTCGCGGTAGTTCTTGGTGATCCAATACGAGTAGAGCTTCGCGGCAGCATAGGGTGAGCGCGGGTAGAACGGCGTGGTCTCGCTCTGCGGTGGCGGAGTCGCTCCGTATAGCTCTGATGAGGAGGCCTGGTAGAAGCGAGTCTCGACGCCAGAGAGGCGCACAGCTTCAAGGAGACGAATGGTTCCCGTACCGGTGGTGTCGGCCGTGTGCTCGGGCTCGTCGAATGAAACACGCACGTGCGACTGCGCGGCGAGGTTGTACACCTCGTCCGGATTGATCTGGCTCATCAGCGTGACGAGGCGCCCACCGTCGCTCAAATCTCCGTAGTGGAGGAACAGCTTCGCTGAGGATTCGTGCGGGTCTACGTAAAGATGGTCGATGCGGCTCGTATTGAACGTGGACGCACGACGGATAATGCCGTGCACCTCGTATCCCTTGGCGAGCAGAAGCTCAGCTAGGTAGGAACCGTCCTGGCCGGTGATGCCGGTGATTAGTGCACGTTTAGTCATGAAAGCTCCACTCCAGGCTTCTGGTACTTAGCGAAAAACGAATTCTACAATCCGCTATTTACAGGATACTTCAGGCCAGGCGTGGACCTACGTTCTCCAGTATTGGCCAAACTAGTCAGAAGCCTTGAGAACTTCTCGATGGCGGCGCCCGCCGTGAGAACGGATTCGCGGTAGGCACGACCGTTTCGGCCGAGCTGTTCACTCCTACCAGAGTCGACTGCAAGCGCCAGAGCAGCGTCGAGGAGAGCTGCCGGATCACCGGCATTGACGATGACTCCGGCATCTGCCGCGTTCACCTCACTGGCAGTGGTTCCACCGGGATCCGTCGCCGCGAGTACTGGGCGGGCCGCACTGAAGTACGAGGTCAGCTTGCTGGGGACGGCCATCTCAGCAATGCCTGGCTTTTCGTTCACGAGCAGAATGTCCGCAGCATCGAGCATTGCCGCGAACAATTCATCTTCCTGAGAGGGCAGAATCTCCACTCGTTCTACATCCTTGGCGAGAGCCGCAAGACGATCTCGTTCACTGCCGTTGCCCATCAACACAAACCGGACCGGGGCCCCCCGCTTGTCGGCGATCCGCGCGGCGTCGATGACATTCTCCAGGCCCTGCTTAACACCCATGTTTCCCGCGTGCAGCACCACGGTCTCACTGGTACTCCATTCGAACTTTGCACGAGTCGCGGCCCGGTCCGGGAGTTCGCTGTCCTTTAGGTGAGTCCAGTTGCGGATGATTTCGATTCGCTCACGGGGCACACCAAGCGACATCGTCAGATAATCAGCGAAGCGCTCGTGGATGACGACCACGCGGTCGGCTCGGCGAAGCAGCCAAGACTCGACTTTCTCGATGATGCGTGCCACTACTTCATTTCCACCAGTCTCCTTAACTCCCAGCGAGTAAATGTCCTGGACCCAAACGACAAATGGGGTTCTGCGTCGTATCCCCAGGGCAGCAATCGCGGTCGAGAAAAGGGACGGCGAGACTGCCACGACCACGTCAGGTCGATCAAGGCTCGCGCACAGTAGTCGCACTCCGAACGAAATCTCGGAGGCGAGCCTACGGACACCTCGAGGGTCAGCCGGAACGTAATGGCGGAAACGAGTGAGGGGCACACCCCTTAGCTGCTCGTGCGAAGTCCATGCGCCGTACCCTTCACTGATTGCCCAGTCTGGATAGTGGGGATGAGCCGCGAATGTGCGGACGCTGAACTTCTTCTGAGTGAGCCCCATTGCGAGCCCGCTCGTGTACGGCGCAATGCCCGTGTGCTCAGGCGCGTAGTTCAGGCCTAGGAGACTGATTCTGAGTGGAGTAGTCATCAGGCTAGAATCTAGTACATCTCCTCACGTAAACCAGAATGGATGGACTAGTGGATCGCCAATCGCCAAGTGACAGCGATGTACCGGTAATCGACCTATCGCAAGCACAGGGTGAGCGAGAAAGCTGGAATCGGTCTCGGTGGATGGTTTATCTGTGGGGCGCCTGTGAGTTGCTATTTGTAACTAACCCGTGGCAAATCAGCTCCGGATTGCGGGTCCGTGTTTTGAGAGCCTTCGGGGCAGAGATAGGTCCTAGCGTAATTTTCCGCCCTAGAACACGCGTCCGTTTTCCTTGGAAGTTGCACATTGGTGCCCGCACGTGGATCGGAGAGGGTGTCTGGTTCCACAACCAGGACCACATTTATATCGGAAGTGACGTCGTAATCTCGCAAGAGTCAATGCTCACGACCGGGAGCCACCGGCACCGTCTGGATATGGCGCTGATGACGCGCCCAATCCACATCGAGGACGGTGTCTGGATAACAAGCAGATGCATGTTGCTCGGAGGAGTGCGAATCGGCCGTTCAGCGCTTGTGGCTCCCATGTCGGTCGTGGATGGTGACCTGCAGTCAAACGTCGTTGCCCGAGGAAACCCCGCCGTGGAGGTCGGCCAGCGCTTCACCGGAGGGATCCTATGAGGATCATCCACGTAGCCACTCTTGTCACGCCAGACGGAGCCTACGGCGGGCCCATCCGAGTGGCCATCAACCAACTGCGCGAGTTGCAAGAACGAGGGCACGACGTCGAACTCGTTGCATCGCATAGGGGTTTTGCCGGCGCTATCCCCAAAGAGGAGGACGGGGTTCCGCTGCGTCTCTTCCCTGCAGTGCAGCGAATTCCCCGGACGGGATTCGCCGGCTTAGCCTCACCGCTCCTTCAACGCTACTTGGGCGAGACTGCGACTTCAGACGATGCGGTACATGTCCACCTGGCCCGCGACCTGGTGACGATGCCGGCCGCGCGTTCCATGCGTCGGATCGCGCGACGACTGGTGGTGCAGACGCATGGCATGGTCGACGTCTCAAGCAATCCATTGGCGCCGGTGTTCGACTCGCTGCTTACGCGTCCAATTCTTCGCTCCGTCGACATCGCCCTTAGCTTGACGGAAAATGAGAGAGCTTCCTTGCATGCCATCGCCGGGAGCAAGTTACGCACGCGCTCTATCCACAACGGCGTCCCAGTGCCATCGCTGGGAGCAACACCCAGCACAGTCGAAGTACTGTTTCTCGCACGATTGCACCCGCGAAAGCGGGCAAGCCTGTTCGTGAAAATGGCCCGAGCGCTGGCGGATGAATTTTCCGATGTTAACTTTGCCCTAGTCGGACCGGACGAAGGCGAGGCGGGAACTGTCTCGAAAATGATTGCCGATTCGGGTCATGAAAGTCGTATTCGTTGGGAGGGAGCTCTCGCTCCCGACCAGACCTCACATCGGATGCGAGCATCCTCAATCTACGTGCTCCCGTCGGTAGGCGAGGTGTTCCCCATGTCCGTCTTGGAGGCAATGGCGCTGGGCAAACCGGTCGTGGTCACAGCCGACAATGGACTTGCCGAACCAATTGCTGAGGCAAACGCTGGAATCGTAGTGGATGACTCACTGGAGCAGTTGAGTGAAGCTGTCCGTGAACTTCTTCGGAACGCGCCGGCTCGAGAGGCAATGGGCATGCGAGCACGCGCACTCGTTCAACGTAATTACGGAATGAACACCGTTGCCGACTGTTTAGAAGGACTTTATGCGTGAAGCATGCAAGCGCGTAGCGATCACACAGCCATATATCCCCCGTTACCGCTATAAACTCTGGGATCTCGTAGTCGCCCAACTCGCCGCACGTGACGTAGAGGCACGCGTGTTTTTCGGCGGTGACGCGGAGGCACTCGCAGAGCAGGACGCACTCGGGGACGCAGTCACGGCTCCCTGGGCGGATCAGGTGCCAACGAAGATGTGGAACATCGGACGTCGGCTACCGAAGCTAGTCAGTCGCCGTTTGCCAGTCGAGTGGCGCAACGCGTTACTCGTCACAGAAATGCAGGCCACAAACCTGAATGCGTGGGCCCATTTGTTCACCAATAGGCCGTACATCACGTTCGGGCACGGTAAAAGCGGAACTACCTCAAATGGCAAACTACCGACCGCCCTCAAAGCGCGCCTGAATCAGAACGCCCGGCACGTAATCACATACGAGGCTGAAGGGCGCGATGCAGTAATTGCCGCTGCGGGAATCTCTCCAGAGAAGGTAAGTGCATTCGGTAATGCCACAGATACGGTCTCACTTAGGGAAGTATTTAATTCCATCACAGAAGCCGAAATAAAGACCTTTTACCAGGTTCACGGCATCAATTCTAACGCACAAATTGCACTCTTTATTGGTGCCTTACGTGAAAATAAGCGAATCGATCTGCTCTGCGAATCCGCACTAGATGTAATGCACAATAATGCTGATTGCTGGTTAGTGGTAGCTGGAGACGGTCCTGAGAGAGAGAAATTAGAAAAGCTGAGCCGGAGCACCGGACGAGTCGTCCTGCTTGGTCACGCCGAAGTTGCGGAGTATGGACCTGCAGCTGCTCGAGCGAAACTTTTAGTTAATCCTGGGCGCATCGGACTCGTGGCCGTGGATGCGCTGGCACTGGGCCTGCCCGTACTCACCACGCCAGGGTCGGAACGGGCGCCAGAGGCCTCGCACCTAGCCGAGGGCACCACGTTGTGGACTGCGGAAGAAGATTCAGCTGCCTCTTTCGCCGCAGCCTGGTCCAGAATGGACAAGATGAGGCGGCGAGAGCCCGCCTCCACGTCAGACGCACCCTCAATTGAACGTGCCGCTGCACGTATCGTAGACGTCATACTGAGGAACCTGCACGATCCTTCATGACTGCTCGAGGTACTGGCGAGTCAGCTCGAAGGAACGACTAAGCCGACCTAGTGAGCGTCCACAGACAAGTCTCGTCGGACTGGTCGACCCCCGCAGCCGAAGACCACTAGTCAAGACCGCCAAAATTGGCTTCTTACTGACTCGTACTCAGTACTACCGCCCTCAGCTTTCGGCTTAGCCGGCGCTTACCTGTCTTGCCGTCAATGAGAGACGTAGATGAATTGGTTGCCGTTCCGTAGATCTGGAGCGATGCTCGGGACAATGGCATCCGGATTCAAATCGTTGAGGAGCAAGAACTGGAGCATTTAGTCCGTTATCCTTACGTGTCCCAGTTGGCCAGGATTTCTCGGCAATACGGGGTTCGCGGAACTTCAATACCGGACCTTGGAATACTTGGTAGACAGTTCAGGTCAACGAATGCGTGAGCCCCCAAGCGGAGTCTCCCCATCAGGACAAAACACCGCCCTCTTGCCGACTACACGCAAGACCCAACGTGACCACCACCAAAGGGCACCAAAAAAGGGGTGGCCAAGCGGGCGGCGTCCGGCACTAGATCTCGACAACCAAAATCGTGATTGAACCCTGAGACGCCCTACGCTAATCTCAATTCCGCCGTACTGGTCGTCGCAGAATCAGATTAGACTCTCCTGATCGGCGACGGCCTGCCAACCTAGCAGACGAAATGTTCTCCTTGGTCGTACGCCACAAACGGCTGTCGGAAGAACCTACGATTATGGACCACACGATAAGCAGCGACAGACTGAAACCAAACCCTTTGTCCTCTGTTGGGGCAACAAAGAAGAGACGTCCCAGTGCTATAAAAACAAAAACTCTGAGGGTTGTTCCAGCCAGCCTCATAGAGGATGGTCCACGGTTCGAGGAAAGGAACCGAAAAACTGAAATAATGAAGACGACTAAAGCAAATGTGCCAATCAGCCCAAACTTAGCCAATATTAGAAATGGGCTGTCAAGAGAAAGTGCCTGGACTGCTGATGGGTTCGCCGGTTCATAAAGGTAACCGAAACCGTTCCCTAGGAGCGGAGATTCCATGAACGACTGCCACGTGATCTCGTACGCTCTTGCGCGATCGGAAAAACTCCCATCTGCGCCCAACCCCTGTCCACTATCGGAGAGTAGATCAAATGTCCTAGTGAACCGGTCGAGGAGCCTCCCCCCGTCGGGAAGGAATCTAATAAATGTCGCTGTAAACTGCGCAGCGACTAGCAAGATTAGCGGTACAAGCAAAACGCCCAACCAAGGCGGCAGTCTACCAAAACGTCGTGCTCCGAGGATTCCAATCAAACCAAGGCCAAAAACCAGTAGACTGCGACTACCTGAGGCCACATAAATAACGACAATCACGATCGCGAAAGATAGCCAAAGAACACGGTCAAACGATCGACGAGCGTTAATTCCTGTAACGAGAGCAATTGCAAAAACAGCAAATGCAAAGAAAGAAGTTGGGAGAGCAAGCCTCTCAAGGCCGTCGAATCCACTACCGCGGCGGCCCAACCAATGAACAGACCAGCTCGAAGCTGCGAGCACACCGGAGCTAACAACTATGAACTTCAAATGCCGCAGTCTCATGCCAACACCTGCATCGAGCGCAACGAGCGGAGAAATCGCAACCAACAGGTAGGTAAACGCATCCTGCGCCACGATAGTGACCGATCGACCTTCGAGTAGTCCCAGCGTTGCTTGAAGTAGCACCACAACACAGAGGACCATTGACGCGGACATCATTGCACGCGCTGTAACTCGACTCGATGGATCCAGTGCACTGAGGGACTTTTTCAACCGGGTGAGCGCGATGACCACAATAAGTAACAAGAGGGCCGCGTAGCCCATCTTCGCCGGAGACAGTCCAGAAGCGCCACCAAGAGCCAACATGCCGCCAAAGACGAACAGGACAAAGCGCCCTGGAGGCTTCGTGAGTAGCCCGAGCGCTGCTCCAGAAGCCAAAAATGCGAAAACAACCAACGTGAGTGTCACCAAGGCCGGCTCCGCGACGCAATCAGACGAGCTGAGCAACTAAAAAACGTTCTTCGCGCGATTCCCAAGACTGAGTACAGGTTCCTCACCGGTTCAAATCGTTTCGTCGTGTGAATACAATGGAGCCAAACATCAAAATGGCCTGTACCGCAAATGACGACACAAGACCCAAAGCAGCACCCACAGCCGCACCCAAAGTGGTACCCAGGACTATAGCAGCAACGCAGTACAACGCACTCCCTAATGAAATGTATCCAGCCATACGCTGCAGCCCTCGTGCTTGCATAACAGAAGCAAGCAGCGAGGCGGCCGCACCGAAAGTGAGACCGACGCATACGATCTGCACAGGTAACACGGCAGCGGCGTACTCGTCGCCAAAGAACGTCGGGACCGCCCATCCCGCCATAGCGGCGATCGCAGAGTACACGATCGCGAACATAACTACGACAGTAGCAATACCAAGGATAGTCCGATTATCAAGTACGCCGTTCTTTCGAGTCAGTCCCGGCAAGAGAACTGCAGCGAGCGACAAGGGAAGTATTCGAAGAGGGCCAGTTAGCCTGCTCGCGATCGCGTACATCCCCGCCGCCGCAGGGGTCGCGATGGCAACGACCAAAGCAGTATCCACATTGCGTACTTGAGTGGAGGCAGAGTGAAGCCAATACGGCCACGTGATCTTCAGTAGCCCACTGATAGTGAGTCCACGATCCAAGCTGGATAGCCTGTTTCGAACCATTCTTCGTACAAATGCAATTGCAAGAACTGCCCCAAGCGCAGATCCAAGACTGTATCCAAGGACTGCGTTGACACCGAGAAGAAGGCAGAGGAGCTGTACCGCGAGCGTAACTAAACGTCGCCCGACGAGACTGACGCTGTTGATGTGTGCATCCCCGTCCGCGAGAGCGACGCAAGCCCAGGTCTCGGAGTTTCGTTCGGCCGCTATCCAAACAGCGAGAGGGATCATGAGCCAGAATAGGTCGTCGAAAGATACCGCTACGGTTGTTAGGGCTATGCCAACAGCCGCGAACAGCATCACAGAAACCCTGCCGTTAATGAGTAGGGCATAAGTAACTGAGCCGTCAGCGACATTCGCCGCTCTGGCCCTAGTCACATGGGTATCTATTCCGAATCCCAGCATTGCGCTTACAACAGTGCTCAACCCCAGAACCGCGGCGAGATAGCCGAATTCGGATGGACGAGTTTGTGCGGCTACAAGACCCAGACTTAGGAGTTGCAGCACGGCAGCGAAGATACGTCCCGACGCGATCCAGGAAAATTGCTTTATCACTGTGGCTACCCCTCGCGTCTCAACGGTACTTCAACCCTTCGGACCTTACTGGCGGCCCTGGTACGCGGGTCACGCATGAACCGAGGACAAAGCCTCTTTCAGCCTGGTGTTTGCATCATCCAGCTTCTGGGACATCTTCTCTCGACCGTCCACCGCACGAAACGCGAACCTGACCGCATCTGAGCTTTGGGAACTCGCCGTATCAAAAACCACGTCAGTCATACCAACTTGCGCGAAGGTATCAAGAATCTTTGAAACCGGCCGGTCGGACAACTCCAGCGGAACGGCACCCGCCATAGCCCCCAACACGAGAACATGCAGACGATCGCTCACAACAATCGCAGCTGTTTCATAGAGCTCTCGTAGCCGTACTTCTTGGTCAATGTCTTCGACTTGATCCCAGACATGAAGTTCTGCCCCAAGCTCGGTGGCGATCTCAGCAGAACGCTGCTCGTCTTCTCGGACTTGAGTAACAACGATGAGGTCCAAGTCAGCCTTAGAAGCGATGTCCCGAATGCTTTCAAACCATTGAACCGACGGGAACCGCCGCTTTCCCCTCATGCTTACCACCAACCGCTTTCGTTCGCTCCACGCAAGACCAAGTGTCCGCGGCTCGCCGAAAGCTGTGTCAGGTGCGAGTTGGCCGACCTTGGCATAGCGCTGACTCGGTTCGGTCCGCCAAAGCACCACGTCGGAAAGGCGACATCCCAAGCGGTGGATCCATAGACACAAGTTACTCGACGGGTTGATGCTGCGCGGTGGTCGCACAACGAGCGCGCCACGCAATTTGAGAGCCAAAGATACGACCAACAACACGGTCTCTGGTCCTATATGCTTCCGAGTTAAAGGGACGGCTCCTGGGTCCAGAAACAGAGCTTTTATAGAACGATCAAACAAAGACCTAGAGATCCATGCCCACTTTTTGGAAGAGTCGTACAGCACGTCCGATCCAGTTAAGCCGAGCTGCTTGATCCACCCATCCGGAGCGTTACCAACATAGGCGTGAACCTTTCCGTGAGGCCTCGCCCACTCCAGAGCACGTCTCCGAATTACAGCATCGCCTAGATTCCCGTACGCCCCAGTCAAAACGATCGCTACGTTGTTTAATGCCATTACTCTACGGCTCCTAGCTGTTGGTAGGGTGAACCATCAATACGTCTTTGGTTGAACGACGCTCTGACCTGGCAACTCTGTGGTTCGGGACCGGGTAACCCAC
Source organism: Nesterenkonia maliinae (assembly GCF_051262655.1). Taxonomy (NCBI): domain Bacteria; kingdom Bacillati; phylum Actinomycetota; class Actinomycetes; order Micrococcales; family Micrococcaceae; genus Nesterenkonia; species Nesterenkonia maliinae. Next base: position 700,785 of record NZ_JBIMEY010000001.1, read on the forward strand.
GGCAATCAGTACTATTATGTCCTCCGACTCATGCAGTTGGGCCGCCGCTCGAAGTCTGTCGGAATCTTGGCTCGTTCGCGACCAGTTCAGCATGCACGAACTCAGTCCAATTGCATGTAGCGCCCAAACCAATGTCATCGCAAATAATCCACCGTCAATCCAACGCTGATTTCTTTCGCCTGATCCGGAGAACATTCTAGCGTCAGTGGTCACAATAATAACCCCAGGTATGGCGTGACCAAAACCTCGGTTTCCTCGTTGGTGACTTAAAATATTTTGCGCTTCAGAACCTTCATAGTAATGCGCTTTCCACGACTGTCTATTGCAAACAGATGGAGTGTTTATAGCAAGACTAACAGCGTGCTCGATTTTTTCTATCGGGGGACGCCGTGCCAAGTCAAAAGCCCGAACAGTTCTACGCGTCTTGAAGAACGCATCAACCTGCTCCGAGTTCAGATCGGTTGAACCCAGGGAGCTCGCCAAGGGTGCCGCAACCTCGGCAACTTCTCCACCTTCGTTCCAGCTGTCGAGCGCGGAGAGTGCTGTCCGCGCGTATCCAGCGTATGCGTCATCTTCACTCCAGCTTCGCCCATCCATTGCTAGGGACAATCGCTCTCGGGCATCTTCTCCGAAGGGACGTTTGGGGTTCGCGAAGGCTAGACCTTTTTCGATTCTGTGGTAATCCTTGGTCACTTGGCATTCAAGCTGGCGTCCATCGATTCTTTGCAAGGAATCGACGTCTGTCGGCACGCTCCAACGTCGATAGCGTCGCTCATCGAGAATGAATTGCTGCCAACTACGCAATCGTGTCAATCTACGCCACGCGATTTTTCGAAGGTACTTCACATTATCTCCAAAGTAATAGTTTTTCAGCGTCTTCAAGACAAATACCGTGCAAGCTTGCACATCGATCGGGCTTGCGGTTAAATATTAGGTAGATTTTGACTTTTTAAATCAAAACCATTCAGATTTTTTTATTTTATAACTTTTAGACAGACAGGAAAGAATGCAGCTGGTTGACGTGGTGCTACGGTTAGGTCACTTGCTGTCTAGTACGCTCCGGAGCCACGAATTACGACGTTTGCGGTCCGCCACAAAATAACAAGGTCCGCCGTCATAGACCAGTTCTCGACGTAGTAAAGGTCGAGCCTGACTGCCTCTTCCCAAGGAAGATCTGATCGCCCACTCACTTGCCACAGTCCAGTGATTCCCGGCTTTACCAGGAACCTACGGTGAACATGATGTTCGTACTGCGCGACTTCCTGCGCGAGCGAAGGTCTGGGACCCACCAGTGACATGCTACCTACCAGTACGTTGAATAATTGAGGGAGCTCATCAATGCTGTACCGACGGATGACCCGACCAATCTTAGTGACACGGGGATCGTCCTTCATCTTGAACAGAACATGCTCCGGGTCCATCCGGTCCGCAGCGTCCAGATTAGCCAGCACTTGCTCCGCGTCCCGGCGCATCGACCGGAACTTCCACATCTTGAACTCTTTTCCATCGAGTCCCACGCGTTGTTGTTTAAAGATCACAGGCCCGGGGGACGTCGCCTTTACCACTAGCCCCACGACCAACATGGGGATCGATAGTAGGGCGATGATCAGGAGAGAGCCTAGGATATCGAACGAGCGCTTCATCGCTGCCCTCAGACCTGTGTAACGCGGAGTTTCTACATGCATCAGCGGCAGGCCCGCAACGGGACGGCTATGGATGCGGGGACCACTAACGTCGGTAAGACTGGGCGCCATAACGAGGGAGTACTCCCCCTTCTCGAGCTCCCAGCTCAACTCACGGACTCTTTGCGGGTCTAGATGATCAGCACCCGTGATGATAGCCGTATCGGCACCGATGATGTCCATGGCCTGACGCACACCGTTGAAGTCACTGATTACCGGAACACTGCCTATGGCGAGGACTCCACTGTCTCGGGGGTCCTGCGCGAGGGCTGCACCAACAACGTTGTAGCCCGCCCAAGGTTGCTTCGCGAGTTCATCTGAGATGTGGCGAATCGAGGAGCTAGATCCTACAAGGACTACTTGGTTGGAGTAGTCACCCCCCGCACGATGACGCTTGAGCCAGCTTCGCCATGCCATCCGGGCAAAGAGCAAACCCACGATGCCCAAGGCAAAAGTCAAAAGAAGATAGCCTCGAGCTACATCAAGTTTTAGCAAAAACATAATCGTAGCGATAGCTGCGAAAAGGCCTATTCCGCTGTCCGTAATCTTTCGGTACTCAGCATGTCCCACTCCCATTACACGGGAGTCGACACTTCCTACCGCAAAAAGAACTACCATCCAGAGAATTAGTATGGCACCAGAGACGATTCCGTAGCTTACCTCTCCTCCATACTGATCTCCTGGGCTCGTCGGGATCCTAAAGTTCGCCGTGTCATCGATACCAAGCCAAAACAGCTGGGTTGCCACTATCACGAATGCGAGAACAAAAAAATCTGTAACGACCAACCGTCGAGCGTATCGTTTTTGCCATACTCGCCGCGGTAGCACTTCCCTCGTAGCAGAACGAATACCGGTATAGGTCGCGTGCATGTCGGGAGCTTCGGCGGCGTTCACTAATTGAAACTCCCTTCAATGTCAACGGCCACAGGCACCTTGTCCTCTGCCGATACCAAGAGTGTGTTTCCAGCGAGATCTAGCGCTATGGGACCAACTCCACCTGCGGGCGCGCGGGCCGATGGTTCGAAAGACTTGTCATCGAATTGCACTGGGCCCGTTACCTCGCAATCGGACGATTCGACTGCCGAGACCCATCGCCCCTCTGACCCATTCAAGGCATGGGTATTTTGCCGATCTATGTTGACCCATCTAGCGCTCTCGGTCTGAACACCCCATTGTGATCCGTGGCTGCAGACCACAGAAGCGACACCGCTAGTAACTTCGACCTGAGCCTTGTCGCAACAGGAACCTCGGTGAGGCTTGCCGGACCAAAGGACCTGTGTTGAATCAGCACGATCCGATAGCGCCGAGCGAACTACTGATTGCTCGCCGTCGGTCCAGGAAGCCCCTGAATCGTATGGGCCCAGGCCTTCGGGTTTGCAGTCCGCTGCTCCTGCGACCGCGGACTGTACAAAGGAGAAGTCCGATCCTGACACAAATAGACCGCGCCTGAAATCGTCTCCGTTATGGTCATCGGAGTCGCAGGTGTCTCCCCCTCCGACGGTGAACTTGGGGAACCCACGTTCATCACAGGCGCCTTCGTCTGAACACCGGGGGACGTTCTCACACGAAGCTGGCCATAGGAATGGCGCCGTCGGCAAGGGATTAAGCTCCAGATCGAGTAGGGGGCGTGAAGCAACTCCATCCTGAACGCTGTCATGCGCGTACCCCGCAGGCCTCAGCGTCCAAGTTGGTGACTGCGGTCCTTGGGGCTTGGGCTGATCTCTGCCCCAGCCTAGAACCCGGGCAACAGGTCCGATGCCAACCGAGATTAGAGGGACCGAGGCAGGGAAGATGAGGACTTCGCGCCTGAATCCACAAATACCCACTGGATTTCCCTGGCTGCCCCTCATACTTTGGCCCGCTCTACCAACCGCACGCCGGCTTGCTCGGAACGCTCGATCGCGTCCACGATTTGGCGCGCTGATTCTGCGTAGACCTCGTCTGAGCGTCGATATGGGTCCACCACCTCTGCGGAGGATCCATCTTCGAGAGAAAAGTATCCTCGACGCGCTGAGGCCATCCTCACTGCGCTTCGGAGTTTGTCTGCTGGCTCTAATCCAATAAAAGCTACCGTCGAGGCTGAGTAATTCTGCTCCGCATTCTCCAGCAGCGCCGCGAACTCAACCAGCGTGAACGTGTGGCGCGATGCACGAGGGAGCAACCGCACCACCGTGCTGCGGTGATTAAAGGTCATGGTCAAAACAAGATCCGCGGCTCTTACATGCTCGACCGTCAACTGGCGCGCAACATGAGCTCCGGGTATTCCTCCATACTGCGCGGACAGCGTGGCGGCTTCCGCGGGCATGCCGGAACCGACCATAGCGCCCGTGCCAGCACTCTCGATCAGAACCACTGATTCGAATTCCGTGAATCTCTCCGAGATCCTGGCCCGAATAAGCTGCTCAGCTTGTGCGGAGCGGCAGATGTTTCCGGTACACACCACGAGAATGCGGAAGTGATCCGACATCGCTCACGCCTTTCGATCTTCTTCATAGGTATAGGCGTAGTTGTAAAGCCCATAGCCGTAGGCATCCGGGCCCTTCGTCGGAAGCATCGTGGGAATAACGCCGAAGAGCTTGGCTCCGACGGTCTCAAGTGCAGTCACGGATTTGCCGAGCTGGTGACGGTGGGTCTTTCCTGCCGCGACCACGATGAACGCGCCAGTGGCACGTTTCGCGAGCACGGCGGCATCGGTGACAGGAAGCGGCGGCGCATCAATCAGCACAACATCGAACTGGTCCTCGACGAAACGCAGCAAGGCGTCCATGCTGGGCGAACCGAGAAGCTCACTGGGGTTTGGAGGTATATCTCCGGCGGGCAGGACCGCGAGGTCATGTGGTCCCCAATACTGCACGACGTCGGCGAGGTCGACCTTGCCGATCAAGACATTTGTAAGCCCCACGGCGCCTTCAAGCCCGAAGTAGTCTGCGACTCTTGGGCGGCGAAGGTCGGCGTCAATCACCAGAACCTTCTGACCCGCTTCCTGCATAGTGATGGCAAGGTTGGCAACCGTGGTGGACTTGCCCTCGCCCTGGAGTGAGGAAGTCACCACGAAACTTCGCTTGGATTCTCCAACCTCCAAGAACTGGAGGTTTGTGCGCAGGGTACGGAACGATTCTGCGCGGGGGCTCATCGGGTCGACCTGGACCACCAGTGGACGCCTCTGAGCCTCCGGGTCATAGGAAATGCCACCCAGAATGGGGCTATCGGTGACCGCTGTGATGTCGTGCTCTCCGCGGATTCTGGTGTCCAAGACCTCTCGCAGGACAGCGATGCCCACGCCGAGGGCCAATCCGACGAGCAGCCCAAGTGCGAGGTTGAGCGGCACATTTGGGGAAACTGGAGATTCGGGCGGCACGGCATCTTGAAGGACTTCGACGGTGACTGCGCTGTCCTCACCGGACGAGCCAGGGGTGATCTCACCGACCACGTTGATCAAATTATCCGTCACAGAGTTCGCGATCTCAGCCGCTACCGCGGGATCCTCATCGGTCGCGGTAATACGCATAAGCACTGTGTTGGCGTCAGTAGACACAGCAATAGACTCAGCAAGTCCGGCTGGTGTCCGGTCGAGACTGAGGTCATCGATCACCGGCTGAAGCACACGCGGGGTCGTCGTCACCTGCACAAAGCTCTCTACGATCTGCTGGGTATAAGTCGTTCCTTGACCCAGTTCTGCGACGCTCGAAGCGGAATCCGTGGAGACATACACCCTGGTCCCAGCCTCATATTGGGGGCTCTGGAGCATGGAGAACGTCGCCGCGGTACCGATTAGGGCGAGGGTCGCCAATACGATGATGAGCCATCCGCGATGGACGATTCTTAGATAATCACGCAATTCCACGTACTGCTGTCCCCCAAAGTCCCACGAATATGGCTCACTTCAGCATAAGGGACTGACAGCAAAAACACAGATTATCCGTGAATAGATTCAGGCCATGAGACGTAGCGCACAGCGTCACATCTGGTCGTGCCCGGCGTTCTGCATCTGGCGGAGCTCCTTCTTCAGCTCGCCGATCTCATCACGGAGCCGGGCCGCCACCTCGAAGTTCAACTCCTCTGCGGCGTGGTGCATCTGGCCTGTGAGCTGGGCGATCAGGTCGGTAAGGTCCTTCGCCGGCGTCTGCGCGGCTAGTGACTTGCCGGACTTTTTGCCGGTGCTGTCCTCGCCGTCTTCGTTGTCAAAGCTGGTGTATCCGCGGTGACCCTTACCGTATTGGAAGCCCGTGGCCAGTCCACCCATCCCCTGCAGCAGCTCGGCCGTGTCGGCATCCTCGCGGGCGAGCTGATCGGTGATGTCGGCGATCTTCTTCTGCAGCGGGGTGGGATCGATCCCGTGTTCTTTGTTGTACGCGATCTGCCGCTCGCGGCGTCGGTCGGTCTCATCGATCGCGCGGCGCATCGAATCGGTGATCCGGTCCGCGTACATGTGCACCTCACCGGAGACGTTACGGGCAGCACGGCCGATGGTCTGGATCAGCGACGTGGTGGAGCGCAGGAAGCCTTCCTTGTCCGCGTCCAGGATCGCCACCATCGAGACCTCGGGCAGGTCCAGGCCCTCGCGGAGCAGGTTGATCCCGACCACCACGTCGTGGACGCCGCGTCGCAGATCCCGCAGGATCTCGATCCGCTTGAGCGTGTCCACATCCGAGTGCAGGTACTCCACCTTGATGCCGTTCTCCAGCATGTACTCGGTGAGGTCCTCGGCCATCCGCTTGGTCAGCGTGGTGACCAGTACGCGTTCGTTCTTCGCGGTGCGGGTGCGGATCTCCCCCAGCAGGTCATCGATCTGACCCTTGGTCTTCTTGATGATGATCTGCGGGTCCACCAGGCCGGTCGGCCGGATGATCTGCTCCACATAGCCATCGGCCTGGTCCAGCTCGTAGCGCCCGGGCGTGGCCGACAGGTACACGGTCTGACCGATCCGCTCCAGGAACTCATCCCACTTCAGCGGCCGATTGTCCATGGCGGAGGGCAGCCGGAATCCATGGTCCACCAGCGTGCGCTTCCGCGACATGTCACCTTCGTACATGCCGCCGATCTGCGGGATGGTGGCGTGGGACTCGTCGACGATCAGCAGGTAGTCATCCGGGAAGTAGTCCAACAGGCAGTGCGAGGCGGAGCCAGGTCCGCGGCCGTCGATGTGCCGGGAGTAGTTCTCAATCCCGTTGCAGAAGCCCATCTGCTGCATCATCTCGAGGTCATAGGTGGTGCGCATCCGCAACCGCTGAGCCTCCAAGAGCTTGTCCTGGGATTCCAGCTCGGCCAGACGCTCGCGGAGCTCGTCCTCGATGCGGCTGATCGCACTGGCCATCCGCTCGTCACCGGCCACGTAGTGGCTGGCGGGGAAGATGTACATCTCCTCTTCCTCGCGCACCACCGTGCCGGTCAGCGGGTGCAGCGTGGAGATGGACTCGATCTCATCGCCGAAGAACTCGATACGGACCGCGAGCTCCTCGTACATCGGGATGATCTCCACGGTGTCTCCGCGCACACGGAACGTGCCACGGTGGAAGTCGGTGTCATTGCGGGCGTACTGCATCCCGACGAAGCGACGCAGCAGCTCATCGCGCTCGATCTTCTCCCCCACCTCAACCGCGACCATCTGCTTGATGTATTCCTCCGGCGTGCCGAGGCCATAGATGCAGGAGACAGTGGCGACCACGACGACGTCACGCCGGGTCAGCAGCGCATTGGTCGCCGAGTGGCGCAGCCGCTCAACCTCCTCATTGACCGAGGAGTCCTTCTCGATGAAGGTGTCCGTCTGCGGCACATACGCCTCGGGCTGGTAGTAGTCGTAGTAGGAGACGAAATACTCCACCGCGTTGTTCGGCAGCAGCTCCCGAAACTCGTTGGCGAGCTGCGCGGCCAGCGTCTTGTTCTGAACCATGATCAGCGTGGGACGCTGGATCTGTTCGATCAGCCACGCCGAGGTCGCCGACTTGCCGGTGCCGGTGGCACCCATCAGCACGACGTCCTTCTCGCCACCTTCGATGCGCTCTACCAGCTCAGCGATCGCCTTCGGCTGATCACCCGAGGGCTTGAAAGGGCTGATGACCTCAAAGGGGGCAACAGTGCGGCTGATCTTCTGAGCGAGACTCATGCATCAATGCTACTGCTGGGCACTGACACGCCCGTGGAGTTTCTCGTACAGCTCATCGACCTGTGCGTGCAGCTCTTCCAGGGTGCCGGAGTTGTCCAGCACCACGTCAGCAACGGCGGTTCGTTTAGCCTCAGAGGTCTGCGCATCGATGCGAGCCTGGGCGTCCTCGAGGTTCGTGTTCCGGTCCCGGACGATCCGGTCCAGCCGCTGCTCCGCCGGGGCTGAGACCACCACGACCACGTCGAACCGGTCGGCCTGTCCGGTCTCCACCAGCAGCGGGATGTCTTCGACCACGACCGCATCTTCGGGCGCCTGGGCGCGCAGCGCATTGCGGGCGTCGCGGACCCGGGGGTGGACGATCGCGTTGAGCTTGGCTCGAGCGTCGTCGTCCGCGAAGACGATCTGCCCCAGTGCCTCGCGGTCCAGGGCGCCGGAGTCGGAAAGCACGCCGGATCCGAAGGTCTCGACCACTTCTTCGAGGCCCGATGTCCCGGGTTCGAGGGCCTCGCGGGCGAGGATGTCAGCGTCGATGACGATGGCGCCGTGTTCAGCCAACCGCTTGGAGACCGCTGACTTGCCCGAGGCGATTCCGCCGGTCAGGCCCACTGAAAGGATTCGATGCATCCCCTGAGTTTAAATCAGGTGGACGGATGCACGTCAGACCGCGAGCAGCTCCCCGGCCAGCAACGCCGGACCGTGATATTGGTTACATTTTTCGCTTGACACGTCGATCAAGTGCTCCATACGCTCAAGATCAGCAAAAGTGATCGTTCACATTTTGGGCCGTCCGCCAGAGAGGCCCGTTCACGAGCACCTGACATCGGAGTCACTATGCACCAGGCACCACGCAAGACCGTCGCCATCCTCTCCCTCGCAGCGCTGACCTTATCCGCATGCGGCGGGGGCGGTGGTGGCGATGATGAGAACGTTAATCTCCGCTTCACCTGGTGGGGCGGTGATACCCGTCATGCCTACACACAGGAGATCATCGACGCCTTCGAGGAGGAGAATCCGGGCATCACCATCAGTCCGGAGTTCGACTCCTGGGAGGGGTACTGGGACTCCCTCGCCACTCAGTCCGCCGCCCGAGACACCCCGGATGTCATGCAGATGGACCTGTCCTACATCCGCGAGTACATCGAGAACGGACTCCTGCTGGAACTGGACCAGGTGGACACCGGCGCCTTCACCGATGAGCTGCTGGCCACGGGAAGCCAAGATGGCGCCCTATACGGGATGCCGGTCGGCAGCACCTCGCTCGCCATCATGGCCAACGAATCGATCTTCGAGAGCGCCGGCGTGGAGATGCCGGACGACGACACCTGGACCTGGGACGAGTTCGCCGAGATCGCCGCCGAGATCTCCGAGAATTCGGAGGCCTACGGCCAGGCACGACCGTTCAATGATGCGGGCCTTGGGATCTGGCTGCGCCAGCACGCCGGCGCCAACATGGTCACCGAAGACGGGGAGGTCGCGTGGGAGCCAGAGGACGCGGTCCCCTACTTCGAGATGCTGGGGGACTCCTTGGATTCAGGGGCTCTGCCCTCTGGCTCCCAGGTGAACGAGGACCGCGCCGCCGCCTTGGAACAGACCATGATCGCGACCGAGGGTGCGGCCATGGACTCCTGGTGGGACACCCAGATCATCGTGCTCTCCTCCAACGAGGGCGTCGGGCTGACCCCGTTGAAGTTCCCCAGCGAAGCCGGCGACGCTGCGGACGCTCAGCTGTACTACAAGGCGTCGATGTTCTACTCGGTCTACGAAGGCTCCGAGCACCCGGAGGAGGCTCAGCTCTTCATCGACTACCTGGTCAACAACGAAGAAGCCGGGCGTCTCCAGCAGATCGAGCGAGGAATCCCGGGCAACGAGGACGTCCGCGAAGCCATCAGGGATGACCTGGACGAGACCGAGGCCACGGTCCTGGAGCACAACGAAGGCCTCGAAGACATCGTCGCTGACGCTCCACCGCTTCCACCCGAAGGCTTCGGGGCAGTCCAGGAGATCATCTGGCGCTACGAAGAGGAGTTCCTCTTCGGCCGGGTCAGCGCTGAGGAAGCAGCCCAGCGCATGCACGATGAGATCGCAGCCGCGCTGGGCTGAGCCTGGCGGGAGCTCTAGCCGTCCTCCACGCCGTAGGCCCCCATCAGCTGGGCGCCGATGCTGACCAGGTGATCGGTCACGGTGCGGACGGCGAGGCGCTCGTGCCGATCAGGTCTGCTCAGCGCGACGATGCTCCGGGCGGCCCGGACACCGACCAGCGGGCGCAGGACTACGTCTGGCGCGGGCCGGGTGCTGAAGCGTGGCAGCAGACCAATCGCCGCGCTGGCGCCGACCAGGGCTTCGACCAGGTGGTTGTCGCGGAGCCGGAGCGTGCGGTGCACCGGGCGCCCGGTGAGCTGCTCGATCGCCACCGGGATCGCGTCGAAGGGATAGCCCTCAGGCACGCCGACCCACGACAGATCGACGACATCCTCGGGCGTCAGCTGCGTCTTGGCTGCGAGCGCATGATCAGCGGGCAGCACCACGTCGATGGGCTCGCGGGCCAGCACCGTGCTGACAAGCCCCCCGGCGCCGCGGGGCACTCCCCCGCTGATGCTGTGGCTGATCACGATGTCGGCATCCAGGGCGCGGGCGGCGAAATCCGCCTCGGCGATGTCGAAGTCATCCAGGGTCAGCGTGATCGCGGTGTCCCCCAGCCAGCGCAGCCGCTGCGGAAGCAGCACCTGCCCGGCGCTGGGCAGGGTGCCGATGCTGACCAGTCCGCGGGGCTCACCGGTGGCGGCGTCGAACCGAGCCTGCACGCGCGCCAAGCTGGAGATGACCTCATCGGCGCCCTCGGCCAGGAGCTGCCCGGCCGGGGTCAGCCGCACCCCGCGGGAATCGGGCTCCACCAGCTTGACCGCAAGCTCGCGCTCCGCAGTGCGCAGCTGCTGGGACAGTGCCGAGGGTGTGCGGTGGGTGGCTTTGGCCACGGCCGCGAGGGTGCCGCGGGCCGCGATCTCGCGGAGCAGCTCGAGGTGACGGGGTTCCAGATAGCGCGGTGGGAGCTGGCTGGGTTCTGAACGGCAGGCGTCCATGTAGGCAACCTACACGGTCGGTACAGAAGCATTCAGTAGACCTGATGAGTTTTTCGGCGGAGGATGAAGCCATGCCGCTGCGTCACACTCTTCTCGCCCTGCTCGTCGCCGTCCTCTGGGGGCTCAACTTCCTCGCCATCCGGATCTCGCTGGACCAGTTCCCGCCGCTGTTCCTGGCCGGGCTGCGGTTCCTGATCCTGGCTCTGCCGGCGCTGCTCTTCGTGCCCTGGCCCGGGGTCAAGGTCCGGTATCTGCTGGGCTACGGGCTCGGCTTCGGGACGCTGCAGTTCTTCGGCCTCTACCTGGGCATGTCCGCCGGGTTCCCCACCGGGCTCGCCTCCCTGGTGCTGCAGGCCTCGGCACCGTTCACCGTGCTGCTCGGCGCGCTGGTGCTGAAGGAACACATCACCGCACGGCGGGCGACCGGCGTCGCTGTCGCGGTGCTCGGGCTGGGTCTGGTGGGGGTCTCCCGCGGCGTCCTGGACGGGTGGACCCCGTTTCTGCTGGTGCTCTTCGGCGCCTTCGGCTGGGCGTTGGGCAACCTCGCCTCCCGCAAGGCCCAGACCGACCGGCCGATGGCGCTGGTGCTGTGGATGGCGGTGGTCCCCCCGATCCCGTTGCTCAGCGTGGCGTTCCTGGTGGAGGGGCCGGAGGAGATCGGTGCGGCCCTGGCCAGCTCGATCAGCGTCGCCGCGATCCCGGCCTGGCTGGGCCTGACCTACACGATCCTGTTCGGCACCGTGGTGGGTGCGGGGATCTGGGTCTGGCTGATGCGCCGGCACCCGGCCGGGACGGTGGCGCCGTTCTCGATGCTGGTGCCCGTGGTCGGGATCCTCGCCGCCTGGGTCGCGCTCGACGAGGTGCCGACCTGGCTGGAGCTCGCCGGCGGAGTGCTGGTGGTCGGCGGGGTCATCTACGCCTCCGTGCGGGGCACTCCCCCGGCGCAGCCCGCTCCGCCGCCCGAGCCTGCCCCCGTGGATGAACCGGCGCCGACGCACGAGCCCGCAAAGGATCACCCGTTGGAGGGTGCGACGTCGTCGTCGGCCAGGTAGTCGATCACGGTCTCACCGAACCGCTCCTGAGCATCCGGGGTGAGATGGACGCCGTCGTTGGTGGTTCCGGGGACGAAACCGCCGTCGGGGCTGCGGAGGAACTCCAGACCGTCGAAGAACTCCCAACCCTGCTCCTCGGCGAGGTCCTGGAGCATGTCATTGAACTCGGTGCTGCTCGTGGTGGTCTCCGGTTCCCGCGGCGGAATCGCCAGAAGCACGACCCGCTCGGCCGGGGCCTTGGCGACGATCGTCTCCAGGCCCGACGCGGTCTCCTCGAAATCGAGTCTTTGGGCGAGGTCATTCGTGCCGGTCATCACCAGCAGCACCTCCGCGTTCTCGACCTCATCGAGACCCTCCGCCTGCTGGACCGAGGTGGATCCCGCGACCGCCCACCCGCCGGCGAAGCGAAATCCCTCCGCGAGCAGCGTGGAGACCCAGGAGTCGTCCCCGATCTGCCCGGCCGCGAAGTCAGGGGAATCCATCTCGGTGTTGGAATCTCCGACCACCGCCATGCGGTCGCGCTCAGCGGCTCCCTCCGGCCGGGCCAGGATGATCACCACAGTCACGAGGAGCAGGGCTGCAACGGCCAGGGCTGCCCCGCCGAGCGTGACGCGCTTCCAGGCGCGTGGACTGCTGCGAGGCCGCCGCTGCTGACTCATGGGCGCCACGGTATCGCATCTGGTTCCAGAATCCCCCGAACACAGAAAAGTCCCACCCTCAGTCGAGAGCGGGACTTTTCTGTGTCAAGGCCTGCGGATCGGTCGGTCAGGACCGATCAGCGGGGCCGGGAACCAGCGCTGATCAGCGGCTGTTATAGCTGCTGTTCGGCTGGGTCGGGTCCACCGTGGGGACATCCCCGGTGCGGACCCGGTACTCCTCCACGATGGCAGGCTGCTCCGCATGGTCCACATCCGGAGCATTCGCCGGCTGGGTGCCCTCGTGATAGTCCGGGGCCACCACAGCCTCGGTGAGCGAACCGTCCGGCTCCTCCATGCGGCGCTGGTACTCCTCCGGAGGCAGCGTGCGCAGCCAGCGACGGGTGCGCAGGAAGCCAACCTCGCCGGCGTCCTCGCGCATCGCCCGGGAGAGGTTGTACATCATGAAGTAGCCCAGGACGAAGAACGGCAGTCCCAGCACCAGGGCGACGTTCTGCAGCGCAGCCAGCCCACCCTCACCGGTGGCGGTCAGCAGGATCGCGGCGATGAGGCCGATGGAGATGGTCCAGAACGCCCGCTGGTGCAGCGGGGCCTTGCCCTCATAGCCGTTGCACATGTCATCCAGCACCAGGGCGCAGGAGTCCATGGAGGTGATGAAGAAGATGCCGACCAGCATGATAGCGATCGAGGAGGTCAGCGTGGCCAGCGGGAACTCGGCGAGGAACGCGAACAGCGCTCCTTCCACACCGTCCTCGAGCACGGTGTCCACCACTCCGCCGTCACCGTTGAGCTCGATGTCGAAGAGGCCGGTGCCCCAGATGCCGAACCAGACGATGGTGAACAGGGTGGGCAGACCCAGCACGCCGGCGACGAACTGACGCACCGAGCGTCCGCGGGAGATGCGGGCGATGAAGATGCCCACGAAGGGCGCCCAGGCCACGGTCCATGCCCAGTAGAAGATGGTCCAGCCATCCTGCCAGCCGGTGTCCGAGAGCGTGTCATTCCAGAGCGCGAGCTCGGGCAGCATGGAGGCGTAGGTGCCGGCGAACTCGACGACGCCCTTGAGCATGAACACCGTGGGGCCGGTGGCCAGGATGAAGATCAGCAGCAGGATGGCGGTCCAGATGTTGAAGTTCGAGAGCCGCTTGATCCCCTTGTCCACGCCGAGGATCGCCGAGAGCGTCGCGATCAGCGTCACCACCAAGATGATCAGGATGAAGTTCCAGGCCGCGTCGCTGAAGCCGAACAGACGAGCGAGTCCGGCCTGGATCTGCAGGGTGCCCAGGCCGATGGAGACCGCCACGCCGAAGATCGTGCCGACTACGGCAAAGATGTCGATGGCCTTGCCGGCCGGTCCGTGGATCTTGTCACCGAGCATCGGCTGGAAGATCGAGGAGACGCGCGGGGGCAGGTTCCTCTTGTAGATGAAGTACGCGAAGGCCAGTCCGGGCAGCGCGAAGATCGTCCAGGTGTGCAGGCCGAAGTGGTAGAGCGTGAAGCCCATGGCCTCGTTCGCGGCCTCGATGGAACGGGGCTCCACTCCCTCCTGCGCGCCGCGAGGCGGCTCAGCAAAGTGGTAGGCGGGCTCGGCCACCGCCCAGAACATCAGGATGGTGCCGATGCCGGCGGCGAAGAGCATGCCGAACCAGGCCATGTCCGAGTGTTCTGGGGTCTCCCCGTCGGCACCGAGCTTGATCCGTCCGAAGCGTCCGAAGCCGATGAAGACGAGGAAGATCAGGAAGATCGTCACGCCGGAGATGTAGAACCAGCCGAGGTTGTCATAGATCCACCCGGAGCCGGCGCCGAAGAAGTCACCCATTCCGGTGGGCATGAGGAGCGTCAGGATCGTGAATCCGAGGACGATCGCTGCGGAGGTGAAGAAGACGATCGGGCTGGTTCTCAGCCGGAGCACGTCGTGGAGCCGTTGCAGCATCATTGCCTTTCATGGGAGTAGTCACTGCCCACGCCCGGCAGACTGACGACCCTCGGCTCCCCGCGGAGCTCGAGACTGCGGCCTGACGAGCGGGAGATCGTCCCTACGGTATGGAATTTGTTCCGTTGATGCACTTTCACAGCCGTCCGCTTGCCGGACTTTCGGGGCGTCTGCGGTAGGAGCAAGTTCAACACAGACCCCCGTCTCCCGGCATGAGCCGCATGCGGGGACGCTATCTCATTCATGTAACGATTCTGTGTACAACCTGGTGTGGAGCTGTCTGTGAGCCTGGATCGGGGTTGTCGGGAGCCGGCCGAGACCGATCCTCTAAGCTGGCTCTATGCCTTTTCCTGCGGGTCAGACCCCCGATGTCCAGCCCTCCGCGCTCACTCAGAGCTTCGACTTCACCCCGATCAGTCCCCCACCGGATGCGGTGGACCTGCTGCTGCTCGACACCGCCGCCGCCTGGTGGGAGAACGGCCACCCGCGTGAGGGGGTGCTGATCCTCGATGACCGCTCCGGGGCGATCACGCTGCCGATCCTGGACTCCCTGATCAAGGACGCCGGCAAGCCCGGCGCCGTCTGCGCGAAGGTCGAGGACGCCGTGGCCGCGGTGCGGGTGCTCTCCGATGAGCTCGGCGCCGAGCGCGCGCTGCAGGGCAACGCCCGCCGCGCCGATCTGCCCGCCCCGGCCCCCTCCGAGCTGCCGACCCTCACCGAGCAGGCCCCGGAGGCGTTCACCGGGGTGCACACGGTGCTGATGCACCTGCCGCGGTCTTTGGAGACACTCACTGACTGGGCGTGGCTGATCCGGGAGCACGCGGCGAGCGACGTCGTCGTTCTGGCGGTGGGCCGGGACAAGCACATGAACCACTCGATGAACCAGGTGCTGGAGAAGAACTTCAGCGACGTCTCGGCAGGCCGCGGCCGCTCGAAGTCCCGGGTGCTCACCGCCCGCGGACCGTGCGACGGCGTGCCCACCTCCGCGCCGCGGAAGAACACCCACCAGCTGGCCATCCCCGGGAAGGGCTCCACCGAGCTGACCCTGTGCAGCCTGGGCGCCACCTACGGCGGCACCAAGCTCGATCCCGGCACCCGGCTGATGCTCGAGGCCGTGGAGGCCCACGAGGGCTTCCCGGGAGCCGAGTACGTGATCGACTTCGGCTCCGGCAACGGCACGGTGAGCGCGTTCCTGACGCTGCGGCACCCGCAGCTGAAGGTCATCGCCACCGATCATTCGGCGTCTGCGGTGCAGTCCACCCAGCTCACCGCCGAAGCCAACGGGGTGGCCGACAGGGTCGAGACGGTCCGCGACGATGCGCTCTCCCGCTTCGAGGACGGCTCCGCCGAGGTGATCCTGCTGAACCCACCGTTCCACCAGGGCAATGCGGTGGACCCCGGTGCCGCACACCGGCTGATCCGGGCCGCGGGACGGGTGCTGGCTCCGGGCGGACGGATCTACAGCGTCTGGAACTCCCACCTGAAGCACCGCACGGTGCTCTCCAAGGAGGTCGGGCTCACCGAGCAGCTCGCCCGCGACGCCCGGTTCACCGTGACGGTGTCCACCAAGCGCTAGAGAGTCACCGCCAGAGCAGCACCGCAGACACAGAGAAGGCCGGTCCCACCCGCAGGTGGAACCGGCCTTCTCTGTGTCACTCAGGCGGGATCAATGATCCGCCCGCATGGGGTTCAGCTGTTTCCGGTGAGCTTCTCGCGCAGCGCAGCCAGCGCCTCGTCGGAGGCCAGCGTGCCGGCATCCTCGGAGGAGGTGTTCTGCGAGGAGGAGTAGTTCGACGGAGCCGGCTCCGACTTGCTGGAGCTGGATGAGCTCGAGGAGCTGGAACCGACGGTGGCCTGTGCGGCAGCTTCGGCGTCGGCCTCGATGGCGGCGACGACCTGCTTCTTGTGCGCTTCCCACCGCTCCTGGGCCTTGGCGTACTGGGCCTCCCAGACGTTGCGCTGCTCCTCGTAGCCTTCCATCCACTCGTTGGTCTCCGGATCGAAGCCCTCGGGGTAGAGGTAGTTGCCGGCGTCGTCGTACTGAGCGTCCATGCCGTAGACGGCCGGATCGAACTCGGCACCTTCGGGATCGACACCCTCGTTGGCCTGCTTCAGCGAGAGGCTGATGCGGCGGCGCTCGAGATCGATGTCGATGACCTTGACGAAGAGCTCGTCACCGACGGAGACGACCTGCTCGGCGAGATCAACGTGGCGGACTGCCAGCTCGGAGATGTGCACCAGACCCTCGATGCCGTCTTCGACGCGGACGAATGCACCGAAGGGCACCAGCTTGGTGACCTTGCCGGGGACGACCTGGCCCAGCGCGTGGGTGCGGGCGAAGGTCTGCCACGGATCTTCCTGGGTGGCCTTGAGCGACAGGGAGACGCGTTCGCGATCCATGTCCACCTCGAGAACCTCCACGGTGACTTCCTGGCCGACCTCGACAACCTCGTTCGGGTGATCGATGTGCTTCCAGGAAAGCTCCGAGACGTGGACCAGACCGTCGACGCCGCCGAGATCCACGAACGCACCGAAGTTGACGATCGAGGAGACGGTGCCGGTGCGGACCTGTCCGCGCTCGAGCTTGTTGAGGAAGGAGGAGCGGACCTCGGACTGGGTCTGCTCGAGCCATGCGCGGCGGGACAGGACCACGTTGTTGCGGTTCTTGTCCAGCTCGATGATCTTGGCTTCGATCTCCTGGCCGATGTAGGGCGCGAGATCGCGGACACGGCGCATCTCGACCAGCGATGCGGGCAGGAAGCCGCGCAGACCGATGTCGAGGATGAGGCCGCCCTTGACGACCTCGATGACGGTGCCGGAGACGACGCCGTCCTCTTCCTTGATGCGCTCGATGTCGCCCCAGGCGCGCTCGTACTGTGCGCGCTTCTTGGAGAGGATCAGGCGGCCTTCTTTGTCCTCCTTGGTGAGGACCAGAGCCTCCACCAGATCGCCGACTGCGACGACCTCGTCCGGGTTCACATCATGCTTGATGGACAGCTCGCGGGACGGGATGACGCCTTCGGTCTTGTACCCGATGTCGAGGAGGACCTCGTCGCGGTCGACCTTGACGATGGTGCCCTCAACGAGGTCTCCGTCGTTGAAGTACTTCATAGTCGCATCTACAGCGGCGAGGAACTCTTCTGCGGTGCCAATGTCGTTGATGGCGACCTGTGGGGCAGTGGTGGTGGGGGTCATGTAGTAGGGGCTCCGTTATGGATTGTGGCTGAATGGTCAGTGCACGGTGCCGACATCGTGAGATGACATGTCTATGCACTGAGCGTTGGACAGATGAACAGGGTGAGCTCGGCAGGTCCCGATTCCGGCGAAGACGCCGAAGGGCGGACTTTCGAGCAAGGTCTGCATCAGATGTCGTGTTCGACTCTGTGCGCAGAACGCGCTGGGCCAGTTTATACCGGCAATCCAATACGAATCAACCGGTGGACGTGGGCGGTGACTTGCTCAGAAATGTGTCGCGCAGAAGGGAACGGAGGGCAGGTCCAGGATCTTCGCGATCCGTTCCACGTCCGCGGCGGTGGTGTCTTTGAGCCGGCCGGCGGCGTGCAGCGTGCGCACGGAGAGGTCACCCAGGTAGAGCGAACCGAGGGCCTCGACGCTGAGCTGGAGCGTGGGGAGATCTGCTGCGGTTTGCTCGGTCCCGGGGGTTCCCGAGGCGTCACCCGCAGCGGCGCGGGTGACGGTGGCGGCGCCGTCGTCGACCTTCACGGTGAAGCTGCCGCCGGTGATGCCCAGCGGGTCCTCGAGCTCGAGCCGGAACGCGCCGTCGGCGGTCCAGGCGCGGGCCTCGAGGGCCTTGACCACATCGAGGATCCGCACCCAGAGCAGATCCGCGAGTGCGGTGACCTGATAGCTGCGCGGGTTGACCAGCGCGGACTGCAGCGGGTCGACCACCGGGGCGGTGCGCATGGTGGCGCGGCGGACGATGTCGAGTCCGGCGATGTAGTCCCAGAGCGCGAGGTGGCTCTGGTCATCGGCGGCGATCAGGTCCCCGATCCGGATGGTGCTGGGGTCGGTGTCCCAGCCTTCGTGCTTGAAGGTGACGTAGCCGCCGATGGTCCCGTCCTCGCGGACATGCACCGCGGCGCGCAGCTTGCGGTTCCAGGCGGCGGGATCCTCGGAGTTCCAACGTGCCGTGGCGGCCATCTGGTAGGTCTGCTGGCGTCCGATGGAGCCGCGGGTGCGGGCGTGGAATGCCTCGAAGCTGGTGTTGATGACGTCGTCGAGCTTGACCGGGTCTGCGGAGAGGACGCGTCCGGCGGGCTTGCTGCGCAGCGCGAAGCCCTGGCCCTGACCCTCGCCGAGGTCCACCCGGATGTTGGCCTCGCGGGTGGCGACGCCGAAGCCGAAACGGCCGTAGATGCCGCCCTCGGAGACGGTCAGCGCGGCCAGGGCCATGCCGTCCTCCACCGCGCGGGCGAGTGAGGACGTCATCATGTGCTTGAGGATGCCGCGGCGGCGGAAGCTCGGGTTCACCGTGACCACCGTGATCAGCCGTGCCGGCAGCGGGCCAGCTGGCCCCCCGGCGTTGAGCGTCTTGTCGTAGTCGACGAAGGTCCCGACCGGGTGGTCGGCGTCGAAGCCGACCTCGGTGAACGCCTGACCCCAGGGCTCCTCGGCGGCGGCGTCCCGGTCCACATAGACCCCGGTGAGCATCTGCTCGTCCTTGACCAGAATCTGG
Source organism: Nesterenkonia maliinae (assembly GCF_051262655.1). Lineage (NCBI taxonomy): Bacteria > Bacillati > Actinomycetota > Actinomycetes > Micrococcales > Micrococcaceae > Nesterenkonia > Nesterenkonia maliinae. The sequence goes on from NZ_JBIMEY010000001.1 coordinate 719,984, forward strand.
CCGACGTGGTTGATCTGCTCGTCGGTGAACCAGGGCTCGTAGAAGCCCTGCTCAGCGGTCCGGGCGAAGGCCGCGGTCTTCGCGTCGACCGTCTTGCCGTCGGAGTTCAGGCCCGCGGGGAGGGTCTCACTGCGGAGGCCAGGGGCAAGCGGAGCGATCTCGGGCGGCTGGGGGGAGGTCTGGTTCGTCACGAGGCACTACGTTATCGGTCCGGCGGGGCGGGGGCCAGATGAGGCGGCAAGGTTGTGGCGGCGCGGCTGTGCCTACCCGAAAGTCAGCCTGAGAGCTTGTCCGCGGAGAGCAAAACCCCCGGCCAGAGGGTTCTAGAGACCCAGGTAATTCAGATATGGTCGACCTGTAGCTCAAGCAGCGGGCTCTTGGAACCATCTTTCAAGGCAGGCTTCTTGCAGCACTTCCCTACGGTCGGTGACCCGACTTTCTCCGCCACTGGCGGTCCACGGCTCACTCAGAGCACTGACACCCTTACCCCCGGGCCTCCCTGGTGCGCCGCATGATGCAGGTACACGAGCTCATGTCCGCCGCCCCGCGAAGCATCTGGATGACCCAATCTCTGCCCGACGCGGTCAGCCTGTTCGATCACCAGAACCCAGCGGCCGTCGTCGTCGACCTGCGGGGCCACCCAGTCGGGCTGATCACCAAGGCAGCGGTCTCCCGCGAGGCCGGGAAGAACCCCGACCGGTGGAGCAGCATCAGGTGCGCGCACTTGATGGAGCCGCTCACCAGCCGGCTGCGACCCGATGACTCCATCGAGGGGGTCCTGGCCCTCTATCGCGACGGCGGCCCACGACCGCTGCTGGTCTTCAACGGAGACCACCCCATCGGGGTGCTCTACCCGGAATACGTCCTGGCCTCGACGCGGGCGTCCGAAAGACCACCACCTTTCGTGGTGACTTCAGGCCCCGAGTCCTCCACCGAGACTCACGCAGATATCTTCTGACAGGAGAAACCCCGCATCATGACGACCGTCGCAGATCTGATGACCCTCGGCGTGCCGCGTCTCACCGAGCACTGCACCTTGGAAGACGCCACTCGCGCCTTAGATCAATCCGATATCGATGTCCTCCCGCTCTGCGATTCTGACGGGGCACTGCTCGGCGTGATCACGCGCCAGGACATCTCTCGCGCTTTCCGCTCCCTCGGAGAACTCGCGAGCTCGTTGAGAGCCCAACACCTGATGAAGCCTGACGCACCGAGCATCGGACTCCGCGACTCGGTCGAGAAGGCGATGGCCCAGATGGCCATCCACCAGACCCAGCACCTCCCCGTCCTGGACGGGGCCGCTGTCTGTGGCATCCTCACCAGCGCCCAGATCGGCCACGCCCGCCCCAAGGTGGATATCGAAGAACTCATCGACTACGTCAAGCTCCCGACGGACCCCGCTCTGGCGTCATTCTCCTGAGGTCCCCAGGCATCCCGCCTCGCGCGGGGCCGTCATTGATCTTGCGACCGGGTTCATCAGAAGCCTGAACTCCTGCTCCTGCGAGCCGCAGTGGACCGGCGGCGCGATTCGCTGCCGATCGGATCTTGGGAGCGTTCCTCAAGCCCTGCTCGTCCCGAGGACGATGGTGGGGCCGTCGTTCCAGGCTCATCTCCGGCGGCCTCGTCAGCCAGCACGGTCTCGGCGAGGATGCGGGCCTCAAGCCCTGCTGGCAGGCTCTCCTCACGCCACGTCACCTCGGCTTTGTCGAGCCGTCCCATGATTCCCCGGAGCTCCTCGAGCTCGACGTCGATCGAGGGGTCTGCTGCCCGGGCCTGGTCGAGCTCCTGCCGTTCGCCATCACTGAGGCTGTCTGCCAAGGCACCAGCTATGAGGACTTCTCGCCGTGAGGGAATGTTCTCCATACTCAGACTTAGCCTCCTCGCCCTGTTCCATAATGATTGCGCGTCGCAATACGTTTCGCATACAAGTATGCACCAGAAGCCTGGACCATTATGGCGGTGGTAACAACACTACGGAATCGCGATCAAGCCACTAGTACCGACTCCGAAAGACAAGTTTATGTGCAAACGAGGCATCATTCCTTGCTCTCCTCCGGACGCGGGGTGCTTGGAATCCTGGAGAGAAAGTCCGTCTTACCGGTCGAAATCTGGTTCCCCTCAGAGCATCCGTACGGCTGGATTCCTGCCTGTCCGACTCCTTCGCGAGACCGTGAACTTCCTTTGAAATCAAGGCGCAGTCTGGATCCAGGAGCCTCGGACCAGGCTTTTTCCTCTCAGTAAACACGAGGAGCAAGACCCCGTTGGCTCCGCATCAGACCATCGGAGCCTCCTCTAGGTCTCGCACACCCACGGAGGATTTCGCGATCATAACGCCCATTCATTGCCTCACATTGGGCTGATGGAAGCCTGCACGTTTGGCGGGACTTAGTAAATTTTAGATTGTTGCAGCCGAGTATCATGCGCAATCAATCCTCGACCTATCCCCCCAATGATGCTGCGGGCAGAAGGTGTTAGGTCTCACAGCTGCGGAGCTCCGCCCCACCCACCAGTGCACCGCTGACACCAGTACTGATGGGCCGCACACTCCCGCCAGCACTGGTCCCGGACACGCCGGAGCATGACCGGCCCGCATTTCATTGACAATGATCGATCCAGCTCTCCATACTCAAGATCGACGGTCATCAATATTACGGGGAGAAGGGGTTGGACCATGAGCACATCACCGAAAACCGACGACGACGCCACCGGCGCGCACGAACACGTCCTGCACCGGATCAGCGAGGAGCTCGCTGTGACCTTCGCCGGCGTATTCGCCGCTGAGACGATCGAGCGCTATGTCTTTGAGTCCTACGCCTCCCTGGCGCGCACGGCGAAGATCAAGACCTACCTGCCGATCCTCACTCGTCGCTTCGCGCAGGACCGGCTCAACGCCCTCGCCCACGCCCAGGGCAAACAACTCAGCGGGATCCCGGAGGTCCTCTTCGTCTGCGTCCAGAACGCCGGTCGGTCCCAGATGGCCGCAGCGCTCCTCAAGGACCTCACCCAGGGAGCCATCAACGTCCGCTCCGCCGGGTCGATGCCCTCCGAGCACCTGGACGAGAACGTCGTCACAGCCATGGAGGAGGTCGGGATCAGCCTCGACGAGCAGTTCCCCAAGCCGCTCACCGACGACGTCGTCCAGGCCGCGGACGTCGTGATCACCATGGGCTGCGGCGACACCTGCCCGATCTACCCCGGGAAGAGGTACGAGGACTGGAACATCAGTGACCCTGCGGCCTTGGACCTTGAAGGTGTTCGCAGCGTCCGGGAGGTGCTGAGGACCCGCGTCAAGGAGCTGGCCGCAGGGTTGGTCACGCTGCCGTGACGTACCGAAGGTCGCGGGGGGCCGCCATGTGCAGCAGGGACTGCCCCTCGCCGTTCGGGAGCTTTCCGATTCGCCGGAGCCCGGCCCACATGGTGGCCTGATTGGCGGTGATGATCGGCTTGCCCAGTTCAGCTTCCAGGGGCGCGATGAGGTCGTAGGTGGGAAGATTCGTGCAGCTGACCACGATGGCCTCGGCCTCGGGTGTATCGGCCCGACGGATCAGCTCCGCCGTCCGCGCGTAGGGGACCTCCCAGATGCGGCCGTCGAGCCCGAGCTCAGCCGTTCCGGTCACCGTGATGCCGTACTGATCGAGGAACGACTCCAAGAGCAGGGACAGCGTCGGCGTGTACGGGGTCGCGGTCGCAACCTGCTTGATCCCGAGGGAGGCGAGAGCTTCCACCATCGCCCCGGACGTCGTCACCGCGTCACGAGCACCGGCATCGGTCATCGCCCGAACGAGATCCTCTTGACCTGACCGACCACTCACGAAGCTCCCGGAGGAACAGGCGTAGAGGACCACGCCTGCGCGACCGGCGGTGAGGCTGCGGACACTGTCAGTGACCACCCTGGCCTCGGCGACCTCCCGGGCGAACTCCACGGTGACCCCCTCGTCCAAGAACGGCGTCCGGGTCACCAGCAGGTCGACATCGGCGGGGAGCCAGCGCCACAGCTCGGCGTCGAGCTCCATGTCGAACGGCATGACCACACCGAGCGCCTCCCGGAGCGGCGGGCCGGAGATGGGGCCAGCAGGTTGCGGTGTCATGTCTGCTCCTGATGCATCTCGTGATTCGTGGAACGACAATCCCGAAAGATCCGCCATGACGCCCGAACCGCACTGCGACTGGTGGATACTCCAATTCTAGGGGTTCCCACCCGCTCGGAGGTTTCGGCCACGTGAATACCAGCGGGGATCCTTCCCGGCCTGGGTCCGTGCAGATCGGAGGTCACAGGTCGGCGGTCACAGGTCAGCGGTCGCAGGTCGGCCGGTGGGTCAGATCAGTGGCTCGATTCCGTCTCGGCGCGGGCGAAGCTCAGGGTCTCTCCACGAGCGCCGCCCATCCAGATGTCCTGGCACGCAGCGGCGAGCTCTTCGAGTCCCTCCTCGATCGTGGCGAAGACATTCCCCGGCACCCACCCGACGTCACCGTTGATCAGCAGGTTGTTGCGTCCGTAGAAGACGGCAAGGTCGATCAGCAGCCGGTTCTCGGCGGTCCCGGCGGATGCCTCGTACCCATAGGCGGGGTTCTCCAGCACACCCTCAAAGGTGAAATAGCACAGGTCCCCCGGGATGGGCGTGACCGTCTGATTCTCGGGGCCAGGCTCCTCGGATGCGAAGGCCGGGACCAGGGCATAGATCTCATTGCGGGCGAATTTGCCGTGGTACACCTGACCGGACTGGGGCAGTGCCTGCCAGACCGCCTCCGCGGTGCGCGGGGCCTCGGCGTCGAGCAATCGGGCCCTCGCGGTGACGCCGCGCTTCTCCAGCGTGATGGTGAGGTAGCGGGTCATCAGCAGTCTCCATTCGATGGCCTCCAGGCACCACAGGACGGCACCCTATGTTTGTCTACAAGGTACCTGTAGATTTTTTCGGAGAGACTCGCCACGCACTATGAGAGGGCACTTCGTCATGTACACCCTCGCCATCCTCTACCCCGGATACAGCGCGGAGGATGAGTTCCCCGCCCTGGAGCAGCTGATTCCGGACGCCTCGTTCCCGGTGATCCACACCTGGGAGGGCGGCACCGCCCACGACGTCGAAGCCCTGCTGGCTCTGGGATCCCGAGACACCCTAGCGCCGGCCGCCGAGCGGGCCCGTGAGCTGTCTCCCGACGCAGCGATGTGGGCGTGCACCTCGGGCAGCTTCGTCTATGGTCGGGATGGCTGCCGGGAACAGGCGGGATGGATCGAGGAGGCCGCCGGCGTCCCGTCCTCCTCCACCTCTCTGGCCTTCGCCGACGCGGCGCACCACCTGGGCCTGAGCCGGGTCGCGGTGGCAGCGACCTACCCGGAGGAGGTCGCGGGGCATTTCGTGCGGTTCCTGGAGCAGGATGGGATCGCGGTGACCGCACTGTCCACCTATGACGTTCCCAGCGGCGAAGAGGCCGGCCGGCTGGACGCCGAGTGGGTGCTGACGACCGCCCGCGCCGCAGACCTGACCGACGCGCAGTGCCTGCTGATCCCGGACACGGCGCTGCACACGATCGCCCTGCTGCCCCGGCTCGAAGAAGACCTCGGTATGCCGGTGCTCACCGCCAACCAGGTCACCGCCTGGCAGGGGCTTCGCCTGGCCGGCCACCCGGCTCGGGCCGAGGGGCTAGGGGCCCTGTTTCGCCGCTGAGCAGATTGCAGCCGGCTGGACCGTATCGCCCAGAGGACTGACTTCGGGGTATCCCTGAGCCCTTCCCCGGCAATCGGTCGCATCCCTGTGCCATGTCCCATCGTTATTTCCATCCAAAGCCATGGGACATGGCATGGGGATGCGACATACGGGCCTGGGTGGGGCCGCCGTGCTTCAACCCACGCAGCAGGCACCGTCAACCCAGGTCGTCCGGGCCTCTCAGCTCCGGTCGGCGGGTTGAACGCTTTCGCCGAAGTCGATGAAGACACATGGCTCATCGCCGACGGTCCAACCATCGTGACCAGGCTCGATGACCATCACCTCACCCGGCCCGCCCTCTGCTTCTGTCCCGTCATCCGCCAGGACGTGCAGCCGGCCCGAGACGATGTACAGCGCATGCGGCGCCGTGCACAGCTCGCCATTGGTGTCCACGGTGTACCGCCATCCAGGCTTGGCAAGAGCCCGCCAGACGCTGTGGCCACCCACGGTGACACGCTCGGCATGTCCCATCTCCGAGTCGAACAATTCGTCGGGGTCGTCGAAGGTTCGTACGTCTAACTTCTCGCGTTGACCAGCCATATCAGCCTCATTCCGATCTATGAATCACTATCTGAGACAAGAGACCGAGGGAACCTATGGCCAATTTTAGCCCTGCTCGCTCACTCCTAGACAGCGTCAGTAACTCGCCTGCCGGTCGTAGACCCGCCGGCGGCAGACCCGCTGACTCAGTGCGCGGCCTCGTGCCAGGAGGAGCCGACGCCCACGTGGACGTCCAGGGGGACGTCGAGCTCGGCGGCGGCACCCATGTGGGTGGTCACCAGCTTCTCCAGGGCCTCCCGCTCGCCTGCGGCCACCTCGAAGATGAGCTCATCGTGGACCTGCAGCAGCAGCCGGGACTCCAGTCCCTCGGCGCGCAGCGCAGAGTCCACGCCGATCATCGCCTGCTTGATGATGTCAGCCGCGGAACCCTGGATCGGGGCGTTGAGCGCGGCGCGCTCGGCCATCTGGCGCAGCTGCCGGTTCTCGCTGGAGAGGTCCGGCAGGTAGCGACGCCGTCCGAACAGGGTGGATGTGAACCCGTCCTGCTTGGCCTGGGTGACCACTTCACGCAGGTAGTCGCGCACCCCGCCGAAGCGTTCGAAGTATTCGTTCATCAGGTTCCGGGCCTCGTCGACGCCGATGCCCAGCTGCTTGGAGAGCCCGAAGCTGGAGAGCCCGTAGGCCAGTCCGTAGCTCATCGCCTTGACCTTGGAGCGCTGCTCGGGCGTGATCTCCGCGGCCTCGACTCCGAACACCCGGGAGCCGACGAAGTTGTGCAGGTCCTCCCCTGCCCGGAACGCCTCGATCAGCGCCTGATCCTGAGACAGGTGCGCCATGATGCGCATCTCGATCTGTGAGTAGTCTGCGGTCAGCAGGGACTCGTAGCCGGAGCCGACCACGAACGCCTCGCGGATCTTCCGTCCCTCCGCAGTGCGCACCGGAATGTTCTGCAGGTTCGGGTTCAGCGAGGAGAGCCGGCCGGTGGCGGCGACGGTCTGCGCGTAGGTGGTGTGGATCCGGCCATCCCCGCTCACCGACTCGGTGAGACCGGTGACCGTCTGGCGCAGCCTGGAGGAGTCCCGATGGTTCATCAGGTGCACCAGGAAGTCGTTCTGGGTCTTGATCAGCAGCGCCTGCAGGGTCTCCACGTCAGTGGAGTAGCCGGTCTTGTTCTTCTTGACCCCGGCGGTGGGCAGCTCGAGCTCCTCGAAGAGCACGGCCTGCAGCTGCTTGGGCGAGCCCAGCTTCACCTCATGGCCGACCACCGCGTAGGCCTCCTGAGCGGAGGCCTCGATGGCCTCGGCGAACTCCGCGTCGAGCGAGTCCAGCTTCTCGGTGCTCACAGCGATGCCGGTGAGTTCCATCTGCAGCAGGATCTCGGCCAGCGGGATCTCCATCTCGCGCAGCAGCTTCTCACCGTTGCGCTCGACCAGCTGCTCCCCCAGCGCCTGGGAGAGCTGGTGCAGCAGCATTCCGTGCAGCGCGGCGGCGTCCAGGTCCTCCGCCGTGACCCCGGGCAGCAGGTCCTGGGAGGAGAACAGGTCCGGCCCCTGCGAACCGGAGGCCTCGGCGTCGTCCTCGGTGTGGCCGCCGAGGTAGGAGGCCGGGTCGGTGGAGGCACCCAGGTACTGGGTGACCAGCTCGGTGAAGGCGAAGTTCCGCCGGTCCGGCTGGATCAGGTAGCCGCTGATCAGGGTGTCCTCCACGGCGCCGCGCAGGTGCAGCCCGCGCCAGGCCAGCCGCTTGCCGGCGTCCTTGATGTCGTGGACCAGCTTCGGCGCCTCGGGGTCCTTCAGCCATTCGGCCAGCACCGCGTCGGCGTCCGCGTCGAGGGAGGTCAGCGAGAGCGCCAGCGCGGGGATGCCGGTCGGCTCGGGAGCGGACTCCGCGTCGTCGTCGTTCATCGTGGCTTCAGCAGCCACGTCGCCGGAGGCCGAGGGCACCAGCACGACGGCGAGCGCCTCGGCGATCCGGGCGGCCTCGTCGCGCTTGGGCTTGGTGGTCAGCGACTCCCCGGACCGGTCCAGGCAGAGCGCGATCGCCATCGGCGCCCCGGCGTGGGTCTTCAGGAACGTGGACAGCTCCTCGGCCTGCTCGGTGACGGTGACCGCGGGCAGTGCATCGGTGGGGGTGGGAGCGACCACGGTCTCCGGGAAGCGCGCGGCGAAGGTCTCGAAGAGCCGTTCGCGGATCTGGTTGAACTGCAGCGCGTCGAAGAGTGGGTCCAGGACTTCGCGGTCGGGGACCTGCAGCTCGGAGTCCTCCAGGGCCACCGGAAGCTCGAGGTCGCGCAGCAGCAGGTTCAGCTCGAGGTTGCGCTCCACATCGGCGAGCGCCTCGCGCAGGTTCTCCCCGGCCTTGCCGCCGATCAGGTGGGCGTTCTCGATGATCCCGCGGGTGGAGCCATATTCGGTGATCCACTTCGCGGCGGTCTTGGGCCCGACCTTGGGCACGCCGGGAAGGTTGTCCGCGGACTCCCCCACCAGGGCGGCGAGGTCCGGGTACTTCAGCGGCGGAACCAGGTACTTCTCCTCCACCGCCGCCGGATCCAGCATCGCGACCTTGGAGAGTCCCGAGGTGGGGTACATCAGGGTGGTCCGCTCGGTGACCAGCTGCAGGGTGTCCCGGTCGCCGGAGACGATCAGGGTCTCCCAGCCGGCGGTGTCGGCGCGGGTGGCGTAGGTCGCGACGATGTCATCGGCCTCGTAGCCCTCCAGGGTCACCACGGCGATGTTCATCCCCTCGGCGACCTGCTTGATCAGGTCGATCTGGCCGCGGAACTCCTCTGGCGTCTTCGCGCGGCCGCCCTTGTACTCGGCATAGGAGGTGTGCCGGAACGTCGGGGTGTCCAGGTCGAAGGCGAGGATCACGTGGGTGGGGAGTTCCTCACGGATCAGCTTGAGCAGCATGTTCGTGAAGCCATGCACCGCGTTGGTGTATTGGCCGGAATCCGTCAGGAAGCTCTCCGTGGGCAGGGCATAGAAGGCCCTGAACGCCATGGAGTGACCGTCGATGACCAGGAGTTTATGGGGGCTAGTTGACACGGGCCTAAGCCTATCGCGAGCCGGCGCGCTGACCCCAGACCTGCTTCGGGCTTGTTCCGGGCTTACTCTGCGCGTGCTCTGGGCCAGATCCCGGCTGCTGCGCCCACCTGCATCTAAGCTGATCCCCATGACTTCTGCGCATGACGACTCGAACCCGCTCTCGAACTACCCCGTCCCCGGCGTGCCCACTCCCCTCCCTGGTGAGGAGGAACGGACCGCACGGATGAAGGCCGCCGGGATCCCGGAGGAGTATCACCACCTCACCGGCCCGCACGGGACCACCCCGTTGGGCGCGAAGATGGGGCTGCGGTATCTCGAGATGAGCCCGGAGAAGATGGTCGCGACCATGCCGGTGGGCGGCAACGAGCAGAACGTGGGCCTCTTCCACGGCGGCGCACACATGGTGCTCGCTGAGACGCTCGGCTCGATCGCCGCGATCCTGCACGCCCGGGTCAACCTGGGCATCGACAACGCCGTGGTGGGCACCGAGCTCGGCGCCACCCACCACCGCTCGGCCACCGAGGGCCTGGTCACGGCCACCTGCACCCCGATCAACCTGGGCCGGCAGCTGACCAGCCACGAGATCGTGATGACCGACGACGCCGGCCGCCGCCTCTCGACCGCCCGGATGACGAACATGATCCTGCCCAAGCGGGGCTGATCGGCGGTGGGGTGCGTGCTCGTGTGACGCGACTCTCAACGCCACATTGAAAGTAGCCAAGAAATATCCTTGATGTGGACTAAAGTCGCGATCAGGTGGTTTCTGAACGGTAGCTTTAGGGGTCCTAAAATGATCGACGAAAAGAAGCGACAGCGCGCGCTCGACGCCATGAACATTCTGGATACGCCCGCCGACGAACGCGTAGACCGGATCACGCGAATGGCTCAACAGCTCTTCGACGTCCCGATGGTGAGCGTGAACCTCCTCGACAGGGAACGCCAGTGGAGCAAGTCGTCGGTCGGACTCGATGGCCGAGAGTCCCCGCGCGCGGGGGCCTTCTGCGACACGACGATCCAGCAGACCGGCACCCTGGTCGTCGAGGACTTGCGACGCCATGATCAGTTCGCCACCAGTCCCCACGTCACAGGTCCCGCGCATCTGCGCTTCTATGCCGGTCACCCGATACAGGCTCCGGGTGGCGAACAGGTCGGGGCACTCTGCCTGATAGACACCGAACCCCGGCAGTTCGACGAGCAGGAGCGCGACCTCCTTGAGGATCTCGCCCGCTGGGTCCAGACCGAACTGGCTCAGCAGCAGGAGCTGGACCATGCAGTCGTGGTTCAGCGCGCGCAGACTCCTCGCAACCTTCCCCAGCCGGCCGGGTTCACCGTGACAGCGGGCTCCGCTCCGGCGGGATGCGTCTCCGGGGACTTCCACGATCTGGTTCTCCGAGGGGATCGGCTGCGGGTCACACTGGCCGATGTCATGGGCAAGGGCACCGGTGCTGGAATCATCGCCTCCGCCGTGCGTGCCTCGATGCGCACCTCCCCGGAGCGTTCTCTGCAGGCCACGGTGGCTGAGATCGATTCCCTCCTGGAGCAGGACGTCGGTGATCTGCACATGTTCGTCACGCTGTTCTGCGCGGACATCGACATCCGCAGCGGAGAGGTCAGCTACGTCGACGGTGGACACAGCTTGAGCTTCATCCTGCGTGCCGATGGCAGCTGGGTTCACCTGGAATCCACCGGGCTGCCGCTGGCGATGGGCATGGGAGAGCTCCACGGAGTGAACACGGTACAGCTGAACCCCGGGGATGCCCTGCTCTCCTGCAGCGACGGACTCCTGGACCTCCTCGACCTCGAGGATCCCTTCGGTCAGGTGGAGGGGATCCTCCGTGAATCGGGACTCGACGGTGCGGTCAAGGAGGCATTGCGCCGTGCAGAACGCGCGGGGGCTCCCGATGACGTCACCGTGTTCGTCGTCCGAAGAGACCTGTGAACCCCGGGCAGACGGAGCAGACGCCTACCGGCAGCTGATCCCACCGCGGCCAGCGAGAAGTGGCGTCACGTCATCTCGGCCGACGGCACGTAGTAGGTAGTCCCTGGAGCTCATGTTCCGCCTTCGCTCTGATCGAGCTGCCCGTCGAGCTCCGTGATCGCAAACAGCTGCGCCGGCTCGATCTGCAGTGCGTCGCAGATCATGGTCAAGGTGGTGAAGCGGATGGCCTTGCCTCGGTTGTTCTTCAGCGTGGAGAGGTTCGCCATGGTGATTCCAGTGCGCCTCGAGAGCTCGGTCAGGGTCATACCCCTTTGCAGCAGTGCTTCATCGAGCCGGAAGACGATGCGGTGGGGTGGTGCATCCTGGGGTTCAGATGACGCCATCAACGTCTCGTTCCAGTTGGGCTCCGGCGCGGAACGCCGTGGTCAACGCCAGCGCGATCAGTCCACCGACAATGATCGTGACCGGCCAGTACGGAAGGTCGACCGCGATCGCGCTGTAATCTCCACCGAGGAGCTGCTCCGTGCCCTCGGGGTCAGGCGCTCCAGTGCTCGGCAGCAGACCGAGGTAGGAATTCAGGTACGCCACGGCGATGGTGTTGATGATGCCGATGAGCACACCCCCGACGATCAGTGTCGTCGACAGTGCGCGCCATCCACTGATGGCGGTCGGGCTGAAGGCCTCTCGCTCCGCGACGCGGCGGAGAACGCGAGCCAGCAGCCAGGCCGCAACGACGACGGTCAAGGTCTCCAAGAACAGGGGCACCGCGTTCAGGAGTCGCAGAGACAGTTCAGCATCCTCCAACGTGCCAGAGGTTCCTGGGCGGAGGTCTGCCTGATTGAGCATGGGGAGCCGTTCCAACGGAAGACCCGGCTCGACGGTGCCATCGGTCCACAGATAGCGCCCGGTGATGAGCACAAGGCCTTCGAAGAAGTGACCGATGGCCCAGACCGCGGCGACGAAGACGATGATGACCCGGACCAGCCAGTAGATGACGCCTTTGGGCTTGGCGGCCTCGACTGTCTCGGCTTCTGCGACCTGACTCATCCCGACTCCTTATCGAATATCAATGTATTGATAATCGATGTTAGGCGCCGACGCTGCTCCTGTCTAGAGCGTGTTCAGAGGCCGTTGCGTGACCTCTGAACGCAAGACGGTCTCTCCACCCTCCAGGAAACCGAACGCAATGCCCAGCGTCTGAGCATGAGCGCCACGGGCAGGACGGCGAGACAGGCGACCAGCCCGAACAACATGGGCGGTCCGCCGACATTCTCAACCCACCCGGCATGGAGGAAGACACCTGCCAGCACCAGCGCCGTGACGCCGAGCGACGCCGTCATGCCGTTCGCCCACCACCGCACTCGACCGACTGATGCGCTCTCCGCACACGTTCCCGTGACCAGCATCCACCCCGCCAGCAGCGCAGCCTCGAATCCCACGAGCGCCACGGTCACGGCTACCAAATACGGAGATTCCAGGTGCGCCACCTGCGGGTACTTTTCGGCGAGACCCGCCGCGGTGCGTGGAACCACGATGAGTTGCGCGATCAAGGCTCCGAACGCCAAGGTCCCGAGCGTGATGCGAATGCCGAGAAACTCTGACCTGGTCATGGGGGCCTCTCCCTAGTTCGGCGCACTGGCAGTGTCAGGGTTCTCCCGGCGCAGCAGGTCGCCAGGTTCACAGTCGAGGGCCTCGCAGAGCGCTTCCAGGGTGGAGAACCGGATGGCCCTGGCGTGATTGTTCTTCAGAATTGAGATGTTGGCCGGAGTGATGCCGACCCTCTCGGCCAGCTCACCCACCGACATCCGGCGTTCAGCGAGCATGACATCGATGGCGACCCTGATGGCCATCAGACGACCCCCGCCAGTTCGCTCCGGTAGTCGATCGCCTGCACCAACAGGCCCCGCATGACCGCGAGCAGAAGCAGGAGCGACACGCCCAGGGCCACGGCGCCGCCCAGACCGACCAGTGCCGGAGGCCCACCAACCTGGACGATGAAGATCAGGTGCACGAAGACCGCTGCGGCCAAGCCGGTGGTCATGATCAGCGCCATGACGATGACGTCGACCCATTTCAAGGCAGATCGGTCAAAGATCCGATCCTTCGACACCATCGAGGCCAGGCGCCAGGTAGCGATCAACCCCACCTGCACTCCCACGATGGCGGCGATCGCGAGAATTGCGTAGGGCACCGCCAGTGGTTCGAGCTCAGGAAACGCCTCTCCGGCACTGTTCGCGTTGATGGGGATCGCGACCTGGACGATGAGACTTCCCAGGAGCAGGAGGCTTATGGCAGCTCGGAGACCGATCGAGTACGCAGTAGACATGTATTGATTATCAATACAGACATATTGTTAGTCAATACATCACCCGGGAGTTCGCGACGTTCTGGTCGCGAGTGTCAATCCGGGGCAGACCCTGGGAGCTTCAGCGCCACCGCGCTACGGTGGTGAGATGGGTACTCCACGGACTCGCCACCACCCGATTCTCGCGGTCGCTGCGACAGGTGCGCTGATGCTCACAGCCTGCGGCGACGAAGAACCGGCACCTCAGCCCTCGATGTCTCCCACCCACCACTGGGTCGACTCAGGGGAGCCCTATCGCGAGTTGTCAGAAATCTCGTCTGAAGATGACGTGCCGCGCGGCGAGGTCCAGGAGCCCGTTGACGTGCTCTTCTCCCGCCACTATGTGAGGTTGGGAGACTACGAGGAAGTCGACGACGACCTGCTGCGGTTCCACTTCTCCATGGGCAACTTCGAATGCTATGGGTTGCAGTCCAGGGTGCAGGAGACCGAGGACGAGGTGGCTGTCGCCGTGATCGTCGGTACCCGTGAGGGCGTGGACGGGTGTACGGATGAAGGGCTCTACGGCGCCATCGACGTCGAACTCGAGGATCCCGTGGGCGACCGCGACGTCGTCGACCTCAGCCAACGTCTCTGAGGCGTCGAAAGCTTCTTGAGCGCGCCAATGGAAAGGCGATCAGCTACGGTTCAGGAGACAGATCCGTCGGCTTCCACACCACTAGGCAAAGGAACACGGCATGCCCTCCGCGCAGACCCACTTCTACGAGCCAGCGGAGGGACACGGACTGGCCCATTCACCCTTCAACTCGATCATCGCGCCACGGCCCATCGGGTGGATCTCGACTCAGAATGATGCCGGGCACCTCAATCTCGCGCCGTTCAGCTTCTTCAACGCGTTCAACTACAGCCCACCGATCATCGGCTTCGCGAGCAACGGACCCAAAGACACGCTGCTCAACGCCGAGTCCACCGGAGAGTTCTGCTGGAACCTGGCCGACGAATCCCTCGCCGACGCGATGAACGCTACTTCCGCAGCGGTTCCGTCCGAGGTGGACGAGTTCGCTCTTGCGGATGTCACCCCGGCCAGATCGAGAATCGTCGCCGTGCCCCACGTGGCTGAAGCGAAAGCGGTCTTTGAATGCCGAACCTCACAGATCGTGCCGCTCGTCTCCGCGGATGGAAGTCCCACAGTGACCACGGTCGTCTTCGGTGAAGTCGTCGGAGTCCATATCGACACGTCGCTGCTGGAGGCTGGCATCTACCAGACGGTAAGATCCAGACCCCTCCTGCGCGGCGGAGGCCCCTCGACCTACTTCACCATCCGAGACGACAACGCCAGAGACCTGACCCGACCGGGAACACCCAGCGGAGGATGAACGCTACTCCGGCACCGACGGGCAGCTGGCCACATCGGCCGCCGTCGCCACAGAATCGACGAGATCATTCCCGAACACGTCGGCGATCCGATCGTCGGTCGTGACGGACCAGCGCACGAGATCGGCGGACTCGAGCTCGGGCTTGTCGAAGTTGAACCAGTTCACCAGGCGCAGCTTCGGGAGCTGGGTTCGCAGGTCTTGCGAGTACACCTGGCGCCACCACCCCTGTTTGATCTCCAGGGCCAGCTCTGGATCCGCGGCAGCGGTGACGAAGGCCGCGGTCTCCGGGATCGCCATCGGCTTGTCTCGGTCTTCGGCGTAGCGGGCATAGAAGTCCGGAACGGAACTCTCGTCCCCACCGAGACCGTCATAGGCTCCGCGCAGCTGCGCGGTGAACTTGTCAGACTCGGGGACGTTGTTGCCGTCCCACGGGGACGCGCCCCCGTAGTGGTAGATCGTGAGCCCGACCCAGTCGACGACATCGTCACCGGGGTAATACGGCTCGTACGGATCGTCGGTCTCGGTCAGAGCACCGTCGGAGTTGGTATCTGCCCACTCGAAGTCCCCTGTGCCTTCCTGAGCGGAAGGGTCGCCTGCGGGGGCGTACTCACCGCCGGCGAATGGGTAGCCGCCGCCGTAGTTCGGGGCCCACATCATCTCGGTGGCTGTGGTGCCCTCCTTGACGGCCTGGGCGACCTTGCGGAAGGTCTCCACATAGGACTGCGGCTGCTGTCCCCAGGGGTACCAGGTGCCGTTCATCTCATGCGCGAAGCGCAGCAGCACCGGGACCGAGGAATCGTTGAGAGTGGCTAGGAGCTCCACCAGCTCCTGCACCGAGGCGCCATCGACGGCGTCCAGACCCTGGTGAGGTTCCAGGGTCAGCATCAGCGCCCCTCCCATGCCAGCGACCTCATCGGCGGCGCTCTGGATGCGTATCCGATCATCGGCGGTGAGCGGCATCTGGACGAAGATCCCGGCGACACCGGGCGCCACGCCCGTGGTCGTCGCGAACTGCTCAAGCGTCTCGACGTCCCAATCCGGATTCACGCCGAGAGTGAGGCGGTCCTCTGGGAGCGCCAGACCAGGAGGCAGCGCCTGGCCCGAGTGTGCCGCCTGACAGTACTCCATCACTACTCCTGCTGACTCGTCGTCCTGGGCTGATGATGAGGCCGAGCAGCCCCCGACCAAGGTGCTGGCGGTCGCGATGGTCAGCGCCACGGAGATGAGGCGGAAGGAAGGACGGGAACGCACGAGCCTCCTTCCGCTGGTGGGCTCGGGGGCCACGGGAACGTGACGCCTCGGCGAAACTGGTCTGGCCAATGTACCAAGGCGAAACCCGCATCGAGCCGAGGGTCACTCAGACTGTCGCATCGTCATGCCATGTCCCACAGCTTCGGACACACTGAGCGATGGAACACGGCAGAGGGGTGCGGCAAACATCAGTGCACGGCCCGAGCAGGAGACACTGCATTTTAAAAGCGGGTTGGTGACCAAAAAAACTTTTTTGTGATCTGCACCATCCAATTTCAATCTCGCTCCGAACCGTGCGTACATGGCCTGATCGGCCCCACGATCAAAAGTTGTGCGACCACACCACCCTGACGAGGAGTTCTTCTTATGCGTAAATCATCATTCTTCGCGGTTCCCACGCTCGCACTCGGCGCGCTGCTCGTGAGCGCCGGCCCAGCAATGGCCCATTCCGATCACGGCGGTGCCAGCGACGGCGCCGCCACCTCTACCTCCAGCGAGTCCTGGTCCTTCCAGACCAGCCTGGATCCCCTGAACAACAGCGGCACCGTCGGTGACGTGCTGATCGAGGGCCAGGGCAACCAGGCCACGGTCTACATGACAGTCGACGGCGCAGCCGAGACCTTCATGGACGGCCCCTTCCCCCACGCCCAGCACATCCACTTCGGAGCCCAGGGCATCTGCCCGCCAGCCGATGCTGATCAGAACGGCGACGGCGCCGTCAACGTTGAAGAAGGCGCACCCTTCTACGGCGGCATCGGCACCTCACTGACCATCGAGGGTGACACCTCACCGGACTCCGGCCTGGCAGTGGAGCGCTTCCCCGGTGGCAGCAGCTACACCTACGAGCGCGACCTGGAGATCTCCGATGACGTGCTGGCCTCCATCGTCGATGGCACCGGCGTCGTCGTGGTCCACGGCGTGGACCCCACGGTCCTGACCGAGGAAGCCGCGAACGCACAGTCCGAGCTTGATGAGTCGCTGCCCCTGGCCGCAACCCTTCCCGCCGCCTGCGGCACGCTGACCGCCTCACAGATGGGTGAAATGCCTGAAGGCGGCGCCGACACCGGCGTGGCCGGCGGCTCCGAAGGTGCAGGTATGGCCATGGCCGCCGGTGGCGGAGCACTCGCTCTCGGTGCCATCGGTGCCGGTGCGTACATCATGCGCAAGCGCACCGTCGAGTCCTGATCCGCAGCTGCAGGCGACTGGCGTCGCTGTGACGACGCCAGTCGGCTGAGGCAGACACCAGGAATCGAAGACACGATGTAGTGGCTCTGCGGAACCTCCGAGTTCCGCAGAGCCACTCTCGGCTCCCCATCGTCACTGCCGCCCAGAAGGTCCAACACCGAAAGAGAATTCCCATGCTTCCTCTTCGCCGGCACTACCCCGGGGCCATCCCCGCCGCGCCAGCCAGCCCGCGCCGCAGCGGCGCGCTGGCCCTCAGCTGCGCACTCATGCTGGCCCTCTCGGCATGTTCGCCCGGCCAGGACACAGAGCCCGCCGCCGGCGAAGAAGCAGCCCCCGCAGCCGTTGAATCCGAGGCGAGCGCACCGGAGACGACGGAACCCGCCGAGCCAGCGGAGACCGAAGCAGACCAAGACAGCCAGGCTCAGGACACCGGCGCAGGGGACACCGGCGCAGAGGACACCGAGCCCACACCGAGCCCTGCTGAGACCGAGGCGCCCGACGACGAAAGCCCCGAAACCACGCCCGAAGCCGCCCCCGAGGCGGCACCGCCGGCGTCCTTCTCCATCCCGGCCATCGGCGCCGGCTCGGACCTTCTGCACCTCGGCCTGCGCGAGAACGACACCCTCGATGTCCCGCCCGGCGACCCGGGCTCGCCAGCCAGCTGGTACACCGGCTCACCTGCCCCGGGAGAGTCTGGTCCGGCAGTGCTGCTGGGCCACGTCGATGACTCCCTGGGCCAGCCCGGGGTCTTCGCCGACCTGCCCGCTCTCGTGGAAGGCGACGAGATCACCGTGGACCAAGAAGACGGCGAGACCGCCACATTCGTGGTGACCAGGGCCGAGCAGTACGGGAAGAACACCTTCCCCACCCTGGAGGTCTACGGCAACACCAACGACCCAGAGCTGCGGCTCATCACCTGCGACGGCTACAACGAGGCAACCGGAGAATACGAAGACAACTACGTGGTCTACGCGACCCTCGCCGGCTAGCCCCGCTCTAATGGCCGGCGCAGCTCAGCTCCGCTTGGCGCGGGCAAGCAGCACGTCTAGGGCGTCCTCGATCGCCTCGGCGTGCTTCTCCGCCGTGTACCGATCCCGGACGACGGCGAGGCTCGCCTCCCCCAGCTGCTGCAGCTGATGGGGGGCGGCCAGGAGTTCGGTGAGGACCCTGCGCAGCGAGCCGGCGTCGCCGGACTGGTAGTGGCGTCCGGTGATCCCTTCCACCACGGCTTCGATCTCGGGGCTTGAATCCGGGTTGCCGTCCTCGGCGAGCACCGGGACTCCGAAGCTCATCGCCTGGGTGATGTTCAGCCCGGCCCCGCCCACGGAGACCGCTAGATCGGCCTGGGCATAGAGCTCGCGCAGCTGGTGATGGTCGTACACGGCCCCGAGGAACTCCGCGTCCACGCTGTGGTCGGCGAAGACCTGCTCCAGCCGGGGACGCTCCGCACCCTCCCCGACGATGAGCAGCTTCGGTCGGGCCTCCGCGGGCATGCCGCCGAGCGCTTCGGCGAGCAGGTCCAGGCGGTGCCGGGTGGTGAGCCGGGAGCTGTAGATGATCGTGGGCGAGGAGCCGGCGTCGTCGTCGGGGGTCTCTGCCCGGTCAGCAGCACGTGACTCGCGGGCCGAGCCGGTCTGCGCCTCACGGTAGATGCTGTTGTAGATGACCTGGATCTTCTCTGCCGGGACCCCGTACGAGCTGCCGAGCTCCTTGGCGCGGTCGCCGTAGACGAGCAGTCCGTCGGTGAACCGGTAGAAGGCCAGCCGGACCTGGCGCTTGAGCCCCTCCTCGGGACGCTTCCAGCCGTGGCCCCACATGATCAGGGTGCGTCCGCGCAGCGCGGCGACCGCAGAGGCCGCCCAAGCCGAGACCGTGGGGATCCGACCGGCGATCACGTACACGTCGTGGTGGCCGGCCCAGATCTCGCGGACCTGTCCGTGCTCCCACCAGAACCTGCCCACCGCGGAGAACCTCAGTGGACGAACCTTCGCGAGGACCTCGTCGGCGGCGGAGTGGATCGTGTCTGCGGCGGTGGCCTCGGAGTTCTTGAACCGGCCGACCAGGTCGAAGTCATAGCGCGTGGATTCCAGCAGCCGGCGCACCAGCGGCTCACGGTAGTGCGCGACGGTGGGCTGGACCACGAAATACACCCGGGGACGCGCCATGGGTTCCTCTCACCTCTGAGCTCGTATGGTCAGCAGATACACAAAAAGCCTCTCCTGCTGCGACCGAGGGGACCCGATCACCGGAGAGGCTTGGAATGAACTGGAGGGGATGACGGGAATCGAACCCGCATCGTTGGTTTGGAAGACCAAAGCTTTACCACTAAGCTACATCCCCGAATACGCCCGTGATCTCGACCTTTTCAAGCCGATCCATCGCCGTATCGAGACTTTACTGTAGCAAGCCGGACTGCCTCCACCAAACCCAACACACCTCGGGATAGTGTCGAGGGGTGATTCTCCCTGACTCTGCCTCCGCACCGCCCGAAAGCACCCCCGCCAGCGCTCCTGCAGACCCTTTCTCGTCCTCCGAGATCAAGGCGACGGCGGAGCATGCAGCCCAGGCCCATGAGCAGGCAGCTCGAGAACTCTCCAACTCAGGGCATCACGACCAGCTCTGGGAGCCGCTGGCGCGGGCGCACCGCGAACGCGCATCTGATCTGCGCAGCCGTGCCGCACGCGACGACGCCCAGAGCCAGACAACACCCCTCGCAGCGCCTCTCGCAGCACGGTCCGCTCAGGATTCTCTGGACGCCGCCCGCACCGCCGCCGCTGAGCTTCCCCCTATGGAACCGGGCATCTCGCGGCCCACCCTGGACCTGCGCATCGGGATCATCTGCGATCGGTTCCTCTTCGACACCTACTCCGGAGCGGCGACGCTCATCCCGATCACCCCGGAGAACTGGCAGGACCACGTCAACGACGTCGACCTGCTGCTCGTGGCCGCCACCTGGCGCGGGCACGACGGATTCTCCTGGGACAACACCGCGGAAGAAGCCCCAGCGCGCCGTCGGCTGCTGATCGAGACCATCATCCCGGCATTCCGTGAGGCCGGGGCGCCGCCGGTCTACTACGGCAAAGAGGACCCGCCGGACTACCGGCAGTTCCGCGATGTGGCCCGGGCCTGCGACCACATCTTCACCACTGCCGCTGAGGTTCTCAAGGACTACCGGCACGACTGCCCCGCGGCACACAGCATCGAAGTGCTGCCGTTCGGGGTCAACCCGCTGCTGCACTCCCCGATCGGGTCACGCAGCGCCCCCGCCGAGGCGCGCGAACTGATCTTCTTCGCCGGCTCCTGGATGGGCAAGAAGTACCACAAGCGCGCCCGCTACGCGGAGTGGATCTTCGACGGAGTGCTCGCCGCTGGCAAACCGCTGGCGATCATCGACCGCTGGTGGGACGAGGTCTCCGCCCAGCTGGACTCCGAACAGCCCATGCTCAGCGCCAATAAGCTGATCCCGGTCAAGTACTGGCCTTATCGGGTCCCGGCCATGGACCATCACGAGCTCATGGACCTGCAGCGCGTGGTGGATGTCGCCGTGAACCTGAACTCGGTGGTCGACTCGCAGACCATGTTCGCCAATAGGGCGCTGGAGCTGCAGGCCGCCGGCACGCTGGTGCTCTCCAGCTATAACCAGGGCCTGAACTCGTATCACCCGCAGGTGCGCATCGCGAACTCCGCAGCCGACGTGGAAGAGAGCCTGCGCGGACTCGACCTGGAGGAGCTGCGTCGCGCCCAGGGAGACGGCGTGAGGGAAGTCTTCCTGCGCCATCACGTCTCGGATCTGCTCACCCGGGTGGCTCGTACCGCGGGCAAACAGGTCACCTCCCAGCGAGAGCTCGTGGTCGCCGTCGCCGAGACCGTCACACCGGAGCTCGTCCAGGACATGGCCGCGCAGAGCCTCGCCGCGACGGGCCATGCACCGGTGGAGGTGCTCAGCTGGGAAGAGCTGGGCGCCCGAGCCGCGGATCCACTCGTGAAGCCCATCGACGTGCTGCTGCCACTCGCCGCGGATCGCCGGTATGGGCCGCACTACGCCGCTGATCATGTGGCGGCCTTCCGCTACCAGTCCGCAACGATCACCACGAAGCTCACCGGCTCCGCCGGCGAGGCCGACGAGCAGGCGCACCGGCACCAGCGCGGGTTCGACGACCTGGGCCTGACGGCCTGGTGGCGCCCCGAGTCGGCGGCACTCGTCACACCCGACGTGCTGGCCGCCTCTGGGCAGGACGCCCGGGTCTACGCCACCGATCATCTGGGGCATTCCACCGCAGCAGCCATCACCGCGTCAGGGCTTCTTCCAGCGGCGCTCCCACATGCCGGAGACGATCTGGCCAAGGTCAAGGCCGAGGTCCTTGCGACTGCGGAGGCCCAAGAGCTCGAGCTCTCCGTGATCGTCCCGATCTACAACAACGGCAACCACCTGCGGCACAAGGCCTTCGCTTCGCTGCGCCGCTCACCGCACTTCCCTCGCACCCACGTGCTGCTGATCGACGACGGCTCTTCAGATCCGGTCACCCTGGCGATCGTGGAGGAGCTGGCCCGGGCGTACGAGAATGTCTCGGCGTTCCGGCACGGCACCGGCGGCTCCGGCTCGGCCTCGCGCCCGCGCAACACCGGACTGGAGCTGACGGCCACCGAATATGTCACCTACCTGGACCCCGATGACGAGGAGCTGGAGGCCGGCTACCACCTGATGCAGCAGCGCCTGGCCGAGAAGCCCGACGCAGACTTCGCGATGGGCAGCCAGGCCACCTGGACCAAGCGGTACCAGACGTTGCGCGTCAACGACTGGTACCGCGGGATCGAGGAACACGACGGCCTGCGCTGGCCCACCCGCGATTCGCTGCGGGAGATCGGGTTCAAGCCTGCGTCGATCGAGAGCATCGTGGCCCGCACCGCGTGGCTGCAGGGCCTGGGACTGACCCAGCCGGTGGGCGCCACCGGGCAGGACACGTTCTTCTTCCAACAGATGCTGTTCTACGCGCGCGCGTACGTGCCGGTGGAGGAGTCGGTCTACGTCTACTTCGGAGCGGTCGACAACTCGATCGTGAATGTGGTCACCCCCGGCTACTTCAGGAAGTACCTGATCTTGGAAGCGGCTCGCAGCTCCTGGCTGCGGGAGGTCGGACTGCTCCAGGACTACCTCGACACCCGCTTCGAGAAGTTTCTCGTCACCTGGTACCTCCGGAAGTTCTCCCATGTGCCCGAGGCGGAGAAGGCGGAGGCCGCAGACGTGATTGCCCAGATCGCCGCGGTCTACGTAGATGATCCGTATCGGCACTCCTGGCGAACCCCGGAGGCGCTGCGCTTCTTCGGAGTCCACCAGCTGCCCTCGGCCAATAAAGTCCGACCGTTGGCAGGCCGGATCAAGCGCCGCGCTCTCAAGGCGGCCGAGCTGCAAGTGGCTCAGATCAAGCGCACCCGCCTGGGTCGCCGCGTCGGGGCTGTCTATCGCCGCAGGCTCAAACCCACGGCCAAGACCATGGAACGGGTGATCGCGCTGCGCCAGGTCTCTGCCGAGATCGATCGCATCCAGCGCCGCGGGTCCGGACACTGGGGCATCACCGCAGCAGAAGCGGCATACGCGCTGGCGGTCCAGGACCACAGAAGGAACGACGCCGGCTGAGTCAGGCCACTTGGTCTGGTTCTGCTTGCGGGGCTCCTCCTCCTGGGCAGTTGCAATATCCGGTTCCAACGTTGCTGCCGGAGATCTCAACTGCCCAGGAAGAGTTGCGGTCTGGATCGGGGCGAGAGTGAGACCCAGCTCCTCGCAGAACCTGTCTACCCCGGACGAGAGCCTGAGTTCAGCGGCCGTATTCCTCGTAGCGGCGCCCAGCGGCCGCCTGGAGCATGCCGAGGCCTTCGCGGTGGTAGACGCTGTCCACGTACCGCACTGGTGCGCGCTTGACTCGGCGCGCGGTGGTGCGAGCGACCCCGTAGCCGAGGCGTCCGAGCCCTTCGGCAGCGATCCGCAGCCGCAGCGCGGGCGTGGGCAGGTCCTGTTCGGCGCGCCGGATGAGCTTCGTGGCGCGCACGTGGCCGGCCCGGATTCCGCGTTGGCGCATCCAGGCGGGGCTGAGCCGCTCGGCGGGCAGGTCCTCTTCCACCCGGGCCTCGGCGCACCACCAGGAGCGCGCCCCGGCGGCCTGCATCCGGCCGAACAGGTCTGAATCCTCGCCACCGATGAAGCTGAACGCCTCATCAAACCGGTACCCGGCGCTGGTGAACCAGTGCGCCCGGACCAGCACATTATTCGTCGCGGCCCGGAGGCCCCAGGGGCCGGTCGGGAAATCGATGCGCCGGATGAAGCCGCTGGCCTGCAGCCACTCCGGCGGGTTCGCTCCGAAGTGGGTGATCACCGGACCGGAGACGGTATCAGCCCCGGAGGAGTTGGCGCAGTCGATCATGGTGCGCAGCCAATCGGGGGCGGCGCGCTCGTCGTCGTCGAGGAAGAGCACCGCCTCTGCGTCCGACGGAACAGCTTCCACCGCAGCGTTGCGCGCGGCGGCGATCCCCGGGCGAGGCTCATGGAGGTAGTGCGCGCTCGGGTACTGGGCGCGGACCTGGGCCTCGGCGTCGCCCTCGGGGCTGTTGTCCACCACGATCAAACGGGGCAGCTCGCGCTCCCCCAGCTCACCTGTCTCCCCCACTGAACCCAGTGCGCCCAGCTCCTGCGCGCGCAGCGAGTCCAGCAGCTCGGCCAGCGGCCCGGGACGGCGGTAGGTGCAGACACAGATGTAGGCGTTGGCGGCGGTGATCACCGGGCGGGCTCCTGCAGCAGCTTCCGCAGCAGCGCGGCGTAGCGGCGGCCCAGACCGGGAAGGTCGGCGTACTCAGCGACCCAGTCGCGTCCGCGGCGATCCACCGGGGTGGAGTCCGGGTCACGGGCGAGCTGGGTGAGGGTGGCGGCGATCTCTTCCGAGTCTCCGGAGAGGAAGCGGACGTTGGGGGCATGGCCGAGCACCCAGGCGGCCTCTCCGGTGACCGCGGCGGTGATGTGCTTGCCCAGGCCCAGCAGTTCGAAGGTCTTCGAGGGCACGGTCCAGGCGAAGGAGGCCCAGTCGGTGCGCAGGCTCACCAGCGCGGTGTCGGCCCAGCGATAGTGCTCCCAGATCTCCTCGCCGTGCACCGGGTCGAAGAACTCCACCGCGCCGCTCTCGAGCGCGCCGGATTCGGTCGCGATCTGACGCAGCTGATCCTTCTGGGTGCCGGAGCCGACGAGTCGGAGCCGGACATCGAGCCCCTCGGTGCGTGCACCGTCCTCATCACCCGGACCGGTCGGCCCGGTCTGCGCAAGCTGTCCGCGAGAGATCATGGCGACGGCCGCGATGATCCGTTCCAGGGCCTGGCTCTCCCCGTGGTTTCCCAGGTATGCGATGCGCAGCTCTCCGGGCTTCCGCGTCCGGTGGTCCAGCTGCGGCACCTGCTCCAGGGCCACACCGTTGCTGATGGTCTCCACCCGGGAGACGCCGCGTTCCCGCAGCCGCTGACCGAAGCCCTCGGTGACGGTGACGACAAGTTCAGCCCGTCGCTGGACGCTGACCACGGCGGATTCCATCACCTTGCCGAGCACGCCGGCCTTGACTCCCGCCTCGCGGGCCAGTTCCGGCCAGGCGTCGCGCATGTCGACCACCAGCGGGACCTGGCGGCAGCGGCTGACCAGCCAGCCGGCGCAGATGGTCGGCAGCGCCGGGACGGTGGCGATGACCAGATCGGGTTTCGGCGCGCCCATCGCCCGCGGCACCATCAGCACCGCGGAGGCAAGGTCGGAGGCGAAGCGTCCGGCGCGGGAGTTCCGCAGCAGGATGTAGGGGGTCCGGTGCAGCCGCTCGCCGGTGGGCCCCGGGGTGGGGCGCAGCCGGAACCGACCCTGCCCGCGGACCTCTTCCGGGGTGTGGTGCAGGTTCACGGCGGGGGTGACGACGTCGACCGCCCAGCCGTCCTGACGCAGCGAGCCCACGAGGCGCTCCCAGCGGCGCTGGGGTGCCGTGCGCTCAGGCCAATAGCTATGGGTGAGCAGCTGTACCCGAGGGGTCACTGCTGCCCTTCCTCTTCTTCGCGCAGCTCGGTGTACTCGATGAAGCCCTCCATGTTGTCGTTCTTCAGAGACCGCTGGAGCAGCTCCAGCATCTCTTCATCCTTGAGGATCACCTGCGCGCCGCTGGCCGTGGTGGCCATGTCCCCGGTGGGGATGGTGAACATCTCGATGTTGCCTGAGCGGATGTCGCGCATCTCCAGGGCGTAGGCGGCGATGGTGTTCGCGTTCAGGCCGTCATCCACGCTGAGGTAGGGCACGATTCCGTTGACCACGTCCATGACCCGCTGCGGGTTGGTGAGGGTATCGGCGGAGAGCAGCTGATCGACGATGCCGTTGATCACCAGCTGCTGGTTCTGCACCCGAGTGAAGTCTCCGTCGGCGAAGGCCTTGCGCTCCCGGACGAAGCGCAGCGCGTCGGCGCCGCCGAGGCGGATGTCGCCCTCGGGGAAGAACGCCGGGTTGTGCTGACCGGCGGAGAAGGGCTGCGGATTGTCCACATAGACCCCGCCCAGTGCGCCGGTCAGATCGGAGAAGCCTTCGAAGTCGATGATCGCCACGTGGTCGATGTGGGTGTTGAGCAGCTCTTCGATCGTGTCGACGACCAGCGGGTAGCCGCCTGCGCCCAGCGCGGAGTTGACCCGGCCCTGGCCTTCACCGGGGACATCCACCCAGAGATCGCGCACGATCGACATCACGTAGACGCCGGAGCGGTCGGCGGGGATGTGGACGAACATCATGGTGTCTGAGCGCTCAGCGCCGGCGTCGTCGCCGATCTCCCCGCGATACTCCAGATCGTCCTCGCCGCGGCTGTCGGAGCCGAGCAGCAGCATGTTGACCGTGCCGTCCTCGGTGCGCCCGAGGGTGTCACCGCCTTCGAGCTCGAGGTCAAGGACGTTGCGCTGCTCGTCGAAGGCGGTGCGCAGCTCATTGACGTAGAGCAGCCCGGCGCCGATCGCGAGGATCACCAGAACTGCGACGGCGATGAGGGCGTTGCGGATCAGGCGGCGTCGTCGTCGGGGGTCTTTGGGTGCCGGCTCCGTGGCGCCGTCTGATCCGGGGAGCTCGGGCGGGCCGGCCGGACCCTCCGTGGCGGGCTGGTCTGGGGACTTCTTGGGACCGATCGGGTGGCTCGACTGTGAGGCTGCCGTCGTGCCTGCGGGGAGCGGGGCGGCTCTGCGCGGGCGGTGCGGCTGTGGCTCGGGCGCGTTCTTATCGGCCACATACCCTCCTTTGCACGTTCGTCGATCCGATTCATGCTAGCCCAACAGTCTCTGCTGTCCCGCATTCGCCCTGTTCAGGCGCGCTGGCAGGGAGTGGGGCTATGTCTGGTGGTTCATGCGCGGGCGCGGCGGGGTCTGGGCTGGCAGGTCGGGCACCAGTATGAGGAGCGGCCCATGAACGGGTCCCGGCGGATGGTCGCGGCCCGCGGCGTGCCGGCGCAGCGTCGGCAGGGCTGCGAGGCGCGTCCGTAGCTCTGCAGCGAGCGGTCGAAGTAGCCCGAGGCGCCGTTGACGTTGACGTAGAGCGCGTCGAAGCTGGTCCCGCCGGCCTCCAGCGCGGCGAGCATCACGGTCTTGACCCCGCTGAGCAGCCGGGCGGATTCGGCGCGGGTGATGGTCTCGGTGGGGCGCAGGTAGTGGAGCTTCGCGAGCCAGAGTGCCTCATCGGCGTAGATGTTGCCGATCCCGGAGACCATGCCCTGATCCAGCAGCGCCCGTTTCAGGCCGGTCTTGCGGCGACGCAGGGTGCGGAAGAAGGTCTCCTCGTCGAATCCGGATTCCAGCGGGTCCGGGGCGATGTGGACGGCTGCCGCCGGCACGCTGCCACTGGGATGGGTAGAGGGGACCAGCTCAGAGATCTGCATGCCGCCGAAGATCCGCTGGTCGACGAAGCGCAGCTGCTTTGGGCTGGCGTCTCCCCCAGCGGCGCTGTCCCCGGCGGCGCTTTCCCCGCCAGCTCGGCCTCCGTCCAGCTCGAGCGTGACCTTGAGATGCTTCTGCGCCGCCGCGGAGGGCTCGTCGATGAGCACCTGTCCGCTCATGCCCAGATGGATCAGCAGCGAGTGCTGGACCGGACCGGGGCCGGGATCAGCGGCGACATCGAGTCCGGCGACGGACGCGGGAGGCGGTCCCAGCGGGATCCAGAGAAACTTGCCGCGGCGCTGGGGCTCCAGCAGCGTCTGCTGGGCCAGCGCGGCGGTGAAGGAGTCCAGTCGTGCCGGTTCAGCCAGCGGGGTGCCCAGCGCGTGGCGGCGCAGGCTGCGCGGATCGTGGATGGTGACGGACGTGATCGTGCGTCCCGTCGCCCAGCGACTGATGCCGCGGCGGACCACTTCGACCTCGGGCAGCTCGGGCATCAGCTGGAGGCGGGTGCGTTGTCCCCGAAGCGGTCCAGGACCAGAGTCAGGATATCGCCCTGTTCGCCGCGGCCGGCGGTGAGGGTCTCCACGGTGACGCGGGCCGCTTCGCGCTCGGCCTCCTTCTTGGAGGGGCCGGAGCCGGAGCCGTATGTGGTGCCCCCGATGACCAGGGTGGCGTTGAAGGACTTGTGGTGGTCCGGACCGAAGTCGGTGATCAGGTAGCGGATCTCGCCCATGTCCTGGGCGGCCGCGATCTCCTGGATGGTGGTCTTCCAGTCCTTGCCGGCGGTCATCGCGTCCTTGTCGCTGAGCAGCGGGACCACAAGACGCAGCACCAGACGACGCGCCGTCTCGGTGTCGGTGGAGAGGTAGGCGGCGCCGATGAGCGCCTCCATGGTGTCGGCAAGGATCGAGTCCTTGTCCTGGCCGCGGGTCAGCTGTTCGCCGGCGCCGAGGCTGATGTGGGGGCCCACGCAGAGGCTGCGGGCCACGCGTGCCAGGGCGCGGGTGCTCACCAGCGCGGCACGAAGTTTGGCGAGGTCGCCCTCAGCCAGATCCGGGAAGGTCCGGAAGAGGTAATCGGTCACTGCCAGGCCGAGGATCGAGTCCCCGAGGAACTCCAGCCGCTCATTGGTCGGCAGGTTGGAGTTCTCATAGGCGTAGGACCGATGCGTCAGGGCAAGGCGAAGAGTCCCGGGGGCAATATGCACCCCGAGACTCTTCACAAGCTCTTCGTGATCACTCACGTGCGATGTCGTCATGTGTCGACGACTCAGGCGTCAGCGACCTTGCGACCCTTGTACTCATAGAACAGCGGGGAGCCGGCGGAGTCAGTGACCAGCTTGGCCTGGTGAGGCTGGCTGTAGACGACGCGACCGTTCTCCACGGTCTTCACCAGCTTCGGCACAGAAGCCTTCCACTGCGAGCGGCGGTGACGGGTGTTGGATCGGGACATCTTCCGCTTTGGAACAGCCACGGTGTCTCTTTTCTCTCTAGATGATGGACAGGGTCTTGGTCAATGAAGTTCTAGATGCTCAAGTTCTAGGTGCTGGAGCCGGACTCGGCGTCCGGATCCGGCAGTCCCGCGGCCACGTCTTTCAACGCGGCCCACCGGGGATCGAGCTGCTCGTGGTAATGCTCGAGATCGTCCTCCATGCGGAATCCGCAGACGGAGCACAGTCCCGGGCAGTCCTCGCGGCAGACCGGCTGGAACGGCAGTGCTGAGACCATCAGGTCCCGCAGCACCGGCTCCAGATCGATGGTGAGGTCATTGCCCATCGGGCGGGTGTCCTCATCCTCTTCGTCTGCCGGGTCGGTCCGCGCCTTCTGGGGCCAGCTGAACAGCTGCATGATGTCCACGGTGAGCGGGTACTTCAGCTCATCGAGGCAACGTCCGCACTGTCCAGTGACCTCTCCAACGGCGGTGCCTGTCATCAGCACACCTTCGTGCACCGATTCCAGGCGCAGATCCACCTGCAGCTCACTGCCCTGCGGGATCCCGATGAGGACTGTTGAAAAGTCCTCCGGGGCCGGGGCAGTCTTGTGAATCTCGTGCTGGGTTCCGGGCTTTCCCCGAAGCTCCTGCACATCTACGCGTAGAGCAGTCATTGCTGAACCACTCCTTAATGATCTAGACCGACGTGCCACTCTACCAGTCAGGGCGGCCGCGGGGCGAACCCCCGATCACATCTGGCTGACGAACTCTTTCAGCCACTCGCGCAGGTCCGGACCGAGGTCTTCACGGTCCGCAGCCAGGGTCACCGTGGCCTTGATGTAGCTGAGCTTGTCCCCGGTGTCGTACCGGCGTCCACGGAAGATCACGGCATGGACTCCGCCTCCGTCTTCGACCGGCTTCGAGGCCATGGCCTGCAGCGCGTCGGTCAGCTGGATCTCGTTGCCGCGGCCGGGCTTGGTCTGCTCAAGCTCGGCGAAGATCGCGGGGTGCAGCACGTATCGGCCGATGATCGCGAGGTTCGAGGGCGCCTCCTCCACGGGAGGCTTCTCCACCAGGGCGTGGACCGGGACGACGTCGGCGGCCTCGCCGTTCTCGCCGGTGACCTTGTCCTGGCCGTTGGCGTCGATGACGCCGTAGGCGCTGATGTTCTCCTCGGGCACCTCCATCACGGCGATGACCGAGCCGCCGAGGCGCTCCTGGGTCTCGAGCATCGTGGAGAGCAGCTCATCGCGCTCGTCGATGAGGTCGTCACCGAGCAGCACGGCGAAGGGCTCATGGCCGACGTGGCGCTTGGCGCAGAGCACCGCGTGACCGAGGCCCTTGGCCTCACCCTGGCGGATGTAGTGCAGGTCGCCGAGCTCGGTGGCCTTGCGCACGGCTGCGAGCTTCTTGGTGTCACCCTTGGCCTCAAGGGTGGCTTCCAGGTCGGGGACCCGGTCGAAGTGGTTCTCCAGAGCCCGCTTGTTGCGCCCGGTGATCATCAGGATGTCCTCGAGGCCGGCGTTCGCGGCTTCGGCGACGACGTACTGGATCGCCGGCTCATCCACGACGGGGAGCATCTCTTTGGGCATGGCCTTGGTGGCCGGGAGGAATCGTGTTCCCAGGCCTGCAGCGGGGATCACAGCTTTGCGGATAGACGTTGTTGAACTCATGTGCCCACCTTATCGTTTCCTGGATGCGTATTCAGATGAATCTATGAAGTTGTTCGGCAGAAATTTTCTTCCGCAGGCACCTCAGGGCTCAGCGGCGTCGGTCCTGCAGCCTGCGCTGGACCGCCCGCGGAATGAACTCCGCGACGTCGCCGCCGAGCGTGTGGACTTCCTTCACCAAGGTGGAGGACAGGTGCGTGTAGCGGCCGTCCGCGGCGAGGAACACGGTCTCCAGCCCGGAGAGGTGGCGGTTCATCGTGGCCATCGGGGACTCATAGCCGAGATCCTTGGGGTCGCGCAGACCCTTCACCAGGGCGTTGGCGCCGACCTCCTTGCAGAAGTCGGTCAGCAGCCCGCTGCCGAGCGGCTTGACGCTGACTCCGCGCACGTAGGAGAAGGTCTCCTGCGCCATCGCGATGCGCTCTTCGACGGAGAACATCGGCTTCTTGTGCATATTCGAGGAGACGGCGACGATCACCTCGTCGAAGAGGTTCGAGGCGCGGGCGATGATCTCCACGTGACCGTTGTGCAGGGGGTCGAATGATCCAGGGCACACTGCTAGCTGCATGATTCGACACTACTTCAGGTGGTCAAGCACGTGCCTGAAGGCGCGCAGGTGAGGCGCCCGAACCGGGCGTCTGGACGGGGGCTGTCTACGATGGAGTCCATGTCCTCTCACTCCACCCCCGCCCCCGATCCGCTTGCTCTCGAGATGCCCTGGGCCCGAACTGCGGCCGGGGCGAACACCCTGGGCTTTGACGCGGGAACCGACACCTCGCCAAGCTCCCCGCAGGTCATGCCCACCATCTACGAGCGCACGACGGCGGCGGCCATCGCCCACGGGGCGATCAACCTGGGCCAGGGATTCCCCGACACGGAGGGCCCGGACTGGCTGCTGGAGCTGGCGTCGCGGGCGATCACCGAGCCCGAGACCGGGCCGCGGAACCAGTACGCGCCCGGGATGGGCCTGATCGAGCTGCGCGAGGCGATCAGCGCCGCCCAGTCGCGGCGCCAGCAGGTCACTCTGGACCCCGCCACGCAGGTCATGGTGACCACTGGTGCCACCGAGGGGATCTCCGCGACGATCCTGGCCTTCGCCCGTCCCGGCAGCGAGGTGCTCACCTTCGAGCCGCACTACGACTCCTACGGCGCCTGTGTGGCCCTGGCCGGCGCGAGGCTGGTCGGTGTGCCGCTGCGCGGTCCCGAGTTCCGCCCCGACCTGGACGCCTTCGAGGCCGCCATCACCGAGCGCACCTCGATGATCCTGCTGAACACCCCGCACAACCCCACCGGCACGGTCTTCAGCACCGAGGAACTGACCCGGATCGTGGAGCTGGCGCGCGCCCATGACCTGCGGATCATGTGCGACGAGGTCTACGAGCACCTGATGCTCTCCGACGCGCGGCTGCCGCACCGCAGCATCCTCACCATCCCCGGTGCGCAGGAGGTGGCGGTCGCGGTGGGCTCCGCCGGGAAGTCCTTCTCGGTCACCGGATGGAAGGTCGGCTGGGTCACCGGCGGCGCGGAGCTGGTCAGCCAGGTCCGGGGGGTCAAGCAGTTCCTGAGCTTCTCCTCCGGTCCGGCCTTCCAGTGGGCGATCGCCCATGGCCTCGACGACGACCGCGGGTTCTTCGCGCAGAACACCGCAGAGCTGGAGGCCGGCCGGGACCTGCTCCGCGACGGACTGACACAACTGGGGCTGGCCCCCAACCGTGCCGAGGCCGGGTACTTCGTGCTGGGCAACGTTTCCGGGATCACCTCGCTCTCCGCCGCCGAGTTCTGCCGGATCCTGGCCGAGGAGGTCGGCGTCGCGGCGATCCCGGTCTCCGCGCTGACCATCCAACACCTGGCCACGCCCACCGATGAGCTGGAACACCTGGTCCGCTTCGCCTTCTGCAAGGACCACGCGACGATTCGGGAGGGGCTGCGCCGGATGCGCGAACACCTGCCCGCCGCGCTGGCGGCATACCCGCCGGCCGCAGGGGCTGCGGGTGCCGACGAGGCCGCGTCCGACGCCGGAACCGACGGCCCGTGATGCCAGGCCGCGACACCCTGGGCCTCCCCCGCAGCCAGCGGCTCTCCTTCTCCGGTGAGCTCGCCGAGCTCACGAAGGACGATCTCACCGAGGATGGGGTGGTGCTGAGCATCGGCGGTGCCGAGCAGTCCCATGTGGAGGTCGGGGATCCCGACTACCTGCTCCACGACTACCTGTTCCGGATGGGCTCGGTGCTGCAGACCTGCGCCCGCGAGCGCCTGGACCCTGCCGCTGCCGGTCCCCCGCGGGTGCTGCACCTGGGTGCCGGGGCGCTGACCCTGCCGCGCTGGATCGAGCACCACTGGCCCGGCGTGGAGCAGACCGTGGTGGACATCGAGCCCGAGCTGGTGGAGTTCGTCCTGGAACACCTGCCGATGCGCACCAGCCCGCGCAACCTCGTGGCCGACGCCGCCGCGGTCATCGGCGCGGGTGGGGTCCTGGAGGAGGCGAGCTTCGACGTCGTCGTGGTGGACCTGTTCAACAGTGCGGCCGCACCGGAGCACCTGCGCAGCCCCGCGTTTCACCGGGCGGTCTTCGAACGGGTCACCCCCGGTGGGCTGCTGCTGGTGAACCTCGGCGACGAGCCCCCGATGGACTTCGTCCGCGCCCAGGTGGTCTCGCTGCTCGAGGCCGCGGCTGCCACCGCTCCGCAGCCGGGGCTCACCGCCGCGGCCGCCACTCCCACCGCAGCCACCGAGGCGGCGAGATCTGCCCTGCTCAGTGCGCCCTCTGACGTGCTCGAGGCGCGGGCCGAGGGGAATCTGACCTACGCCGCGCGCCGCGGACCTGCGCTGGAGCAGACCGAGCTCAATGCAATCTGGGGTGCGGGTCCGCACCCCGGGGACGTGCTCAGTGCGGAAGAGCTGCTGGACTGGGCTCGACCATGAAGATCTGAGTGCTGCCGTAGGACTTCTCGCTGAAGATCTCGAGGCCCTCCGGCAGTGAGGGCGTCCCGCTGCCGGCGTCACGCTCGATCACCACGGTGGCCGCCTCGTGCAGGTGCTCCCGGGCGGCGCCCAGCACCTTGAGCAGCTCGGCGTCGCCGAGGCTGTAGGGCGGGTCCAGGAAGAGCAGCTCGATGGGCGGGCCGCTGCGCGAGCCGAGGTACTTCAGCGCATCGGCCTTGTGGACCGTGACCTCCTTGCGCAGGGCAGGTTCCGCCTCCGCGCCGAAGAACTCGGCGTTGCGGCGCAGCGTGCGCACTGCCGCCTCGGCCTTGTCCACGGCCTCCAGGCTGCGGGCCCCGCGGCTGAGCGACTCGAAGCCCAGCGCCCCGGATCCGGCGTAGAGGTCGACGACGACGGCGTCGATGAGCGCGTCATAGCCCTCGAGCCGGGAGAACAGCGACTCCTTGACCCGGTCGCTGGTGGGTCGGGTGGCGTCGGTGGGGACGGCGACGAGGCGGCGTCCCTTATGCGTGCCGGCGATGATCCGTGCCATCTCACACTCCTGTCTCGAGGCCCTGAGGGGACAGCGGCTGTGCTCAGCCGCGCTGGATGAATTCGTCCGCGCCCTCATGGAGGTCGCGGTACTCCCCCACCGCGGTGCGGAGTCCAGGGTAGCTCTCCCAGCTGGGATCAGCTGCGCTGAGCGCGGTGAGCAGCTCGGAGGCGCGGACGATGATCTTCTCATCTCTGATCGTGCGCAGCAGCTTCAGCGTGGACGCCCGGCCGGCCTGCGCCGCGCCGAGCACGTTGCCCTCGCGCCGACGCTCCAGATCCAGCCGGGCCAGGGTCATGCCGTCGGAGTGTTCGGCGACCTGCTCCAGCCGCTCCAGCGAGGGGTGCCCGTCGGGCAGCCGGGTGACCAGCAGGGCGAGCCCATGAGCGCCGCCGCGGCCGATCCGTCCGCGCAGCTGATGCAGGGTGGAGACTCCGAAGGCGTCGGCGTCGAGCACCGCCATCACCGTGGCGTTGTGCACGTCCACGCCCACCTCGATCACGGTGGTGCAGATCAGCACGTCGATCTCGCCGCGCTCGAAGGCGGTCATCAGCTCTTCCTTCGACGCCGCGTCCATCCGGCCGTGGACCTCGGCGCGCCGGGTCCTGCTCAGCAGCGGATGCTCGGCCAGGCGCTGGGAGATCAGCTCCACCGAGGCGTCCTGGTCGGTCTGCACCCCGGTCTCTGGGTCCTCGCGCGCGTCAGCCTCGCTGATCTTGGGGCACACCACATAGACCTGGTGCCCGGCGGCGACCTCCTCGGCGATCCGCTCCCAGACACGACCGATGAACCGCGGGCCCTGCACCGTGCGCACCACGTGGGTGACGATCGGCTGGCGGCCCCGAGGGAGACCCTCCAGGGTGGTCAGCTCCAGGTCGCCGAAGACCGTCATCGCCACTGAGCGTGGGATCGGGGTGGCGGACATGACCAGCATGTGTGGGGTGAGCTCGTAGCGGGTGCGCAGCGCGTCACGCTGCTCCACCCCGAAACGGTGCTGCTCATCGACCACGGCCAGGCCGAGGTCGACGAAGTGCACCTGCTCGCCGAGCACGGCGTGGGTGCCCACCACCAGCTCAGCGGTGCCAGAGGCGATGTCGAGCAGGGCCCGGCGGCGCTCCGCGGTGTTCAGCGATCCGGTCAGCAGCGTCAGCCCGATCTCATCGGCAAGCCCGCCGAGCATCCGGCGCAGGGACCGTTCGTGCTGGGCGGCGAGCACCTCGGTGGGGGCGATCAGTGCAGCCTGTCCGCCGCTCTCGAGGACCTGCAGGATGGCGCGCAGCGCGACGAGGGTCTTGCCCGAGCCCA
The DNA here is from genome assembly GCF_051262655.1 of Nesterenkonia maliinae. NCBI lineage: Bacteria > Bacillati > Actinomycetota > Actinomycetes > Micrococcales > Micrococcaceae > Nesterenkonia > Nesterenkonia maliinae. The sequence continues at coordinate 755,074 of NZ_JBIMEY010000001.1, forward strand.
CCTCGCCCTGCAGCAGCCGGTTCATCGGCCGCTCGTCGTCCAGCTCGCCGGCGATGAGCTCCCCGCAGTGGACCTGCCCCTCGGTGAGGGTGAACGGCAGCGCGGCGTCGAACCGGGCCAGCAGGCCGTCCTGGCGCCGGGGTCGCGGCAGGGCGCGGCGGTGCTGTTCCTGGGCGCGGCGCAGATGCAGCAGCCCCTGGAGCAGGAACGCCTCGTGGTAGCGCATCCTGCGCAGCCCCCGGTCCGGGTCCTCTATGGTCTCGGGGCGATGGATCAGCCGGTAGGCCTCGGCCAGGTCGGGCAGTCCCTCGGCGGCGCGGACGCTCTCGGGCAGCGGTTCGGGCCATGCGCTGAAGTCGGTGAGATCCAGCAGGATCTCGATGCAGTCCAGGATCCGGAAGCTGCTGATACCGGAGGTCGCCGGATACAGCGGGACAGGGGTCTTGCCCCGGCTCAGTGCGCGCGGCAGTTCGGCTGCGCCGAGCGGGTCGGCCTCGGGATCCACCTGGTCGGTGATGGTCCCGGGGTCGGCGTCGACCAGCACCGTGAAGTCGGGGTTGTTCAGGGTGGGTCGGTCGCGGTAGCTGCCGACCTTGCCGTGGAAGATCGCCCGGGCGCCCTGGGTGAGCTGGCGACCGACGCTCCAGCCGTTGAAGAACGCCATCTTCAGCGAGTTGCCCTCGTCGTCGGCGACCCAGACTTCGGCAAGGGAGCCCCGCCGGTTCGCCATCTTGCGCACCGAGACCCCGGTGACCTCGGCGATCAGGCTGACATGCTCCCCGGCCTCGGGGAGGTCGCGGAAGGAGGAGAGCTGGCCGAACTCGATCCAGCGGCGCGGGTAGTGCTGCAGCAGTTCGGCCGCGGTGGTGATCCCGAGGCCCTGCTTCAGCGTCTTCGCCGACTCCGCGCCGATGACGCGGCTCAGCTCGGTGGAGGGCAGCACATCCACGCGCGAATCACTCCTGCTCTCGGGGCGGCTGGTTCTTGGGCGGCTTCTCGTCCTGGGCGGGAGGATTCCGGTGCAGTGCGGTGGCGGCGTAGGACTCCACCGGTCCCGCGGCGTGCACCGTCTCGGAGGTGCGGGGCTCCTCGAGGGTGTGCACGTGGATCCGCCAGCGGTAGGTCCCGTCCGCGTCGGCGGCGGAGTCGATCGGGGTCACGATCACGGAGTTGCCGAGGTCATCGAGCGCGTGGCGCAGCGAGGCCGCGCCGAGCGGGTCCAGTCGGACGGTGCACATGACCTCGACGCCCCCGACGCCGGCGGCGTCGTCGTCGGGCCCCTGGGCCCGCGCCTCCCGGGCTGACGCTGAGTCTGGGTCTGAATCTGAGTCTGGGTCTGAATCTGAGTCTGAGTCTGAGGAACTCTCAGTCCGGTCTGCTCCGTCCTCGGATCCCGAGGTCTGGGCCGATGCGTCGGACCTGCCGGGGCTCCCAGCGGCGGGGCGCTGCTGCCAGCCGGGCAGGCTCTGCAGCGGCGCGAAGTCCATGGCGACCCCGGTGATGGTCGAGTGCAGCGCGATGAGCACCACCAGCAGGCCGGCTCCCCCGGAGTCCACCACGTTGGCGCGCTGCAGCGCGGGCAGCTGCTCCCGGGTGGCCTTCACGGCGAGGAAGGCGCGCGAGACCACGTAGGGCATGGCCGATTCCAGGGCGGCCCTGCTCTCGGGCTCCTGCGCCTGGAGGGCGCGGTGGCGGACCTCGGAGTGGACCGCGTCGAGGACCGAGAGCATGGTGCCGGCGACGGGGTCGGTCAGCGCGGACCAGGAGCGGACCTGGGCGCGTTCCAGCGCGCGGGCGAACCCGGAGATGGTGAGCCGCTCCTGCCCGTGCAGCGGTTCGGCGAGTCCGGAGATCAGCACCGCGAGCAGCGTGCCGGAGTTCCCATAGGCCTCTGACATGGCCCGCGATCCGGCGGCGGCGAAGAGCTCGCCGAGGTCCTGGGTGGAGGAGCTCTCCACGCTCGCCCGGCAGGCCCGGATCGTGGCCAGCATGTTCTCGCCGGTGTCGGAGTCGGGGATCGGGAAGACGTTGAGCCGGTTCAGGTTCTCGACGTTCTGCTCCAGGGCGGCTTCGGCCAGCATGAACCAGCGGTGCACCGCGGCGGCGCCCTTGACCTTGCCCCTCATGAGGCCTCCCCTGCCGACTCGGCGGGGCGCGGCCCGGGCTCAGAGAGAATTCGCATACTCATCCAGGGTGCTCTCGGCGAGGGCCTCGGTGATGTCATCCATGGCCTGCTCGTCCGGGTAGAAGATCCACTGGCCGTCCTCGGAGTAGCCGCTGCCGCCGGTGGGGACGGTGAGCATGTCCACACTCTCGGAGGTGTCGCGCAGGTGCCAGCGCAGCGCGGCTGCGGCGCCGGCGTCGAGGGTCTCATCCACGGTCAGGTGCGGGGAGAAGGTCTCGACCATGTCCTGGACCTTGGCGGGGTTGCGCAGGTTGCTCGGGGTCAGCGTCTCGTAGAGGACTGCTCGGAGGAAGGCCTGCTGGTTGCGCACCCGCTGGAGGTCGCCGTCGGGAAAGCTGGCGCGGTGCCGGACGAAGGACAGCGCCTCTTCGGAGGTCATCTCCTGCCAGCCCGGCTGGAAGGTGAAGCCCTGTTCGGTGGTGAACGCCTGGTCGTAGCCGGAGTTCACGGTCACTCCCCCGAGCGCGTCGACCACGCCGATGAATCCAAGCATGTCCACCGCGGCCACGTGGTCGACCCGGACCTCGAAGAGGGACTCGATGGTGCTCACGGTCAGCGGGATTCCGCCCAGACTCAGTGCCGCGTTGATCTTGTGTGATCCGTGTTCGGGGATCTCGACCCAGAGGTCACGCGGGATGGACATGACCTGCATGCTCTCCCGGTCGCTGGGCACATGGATCAGCATGATCGAGTCGGACCGTCCGCCCTGGGGCACCCGGGGCAGGTTCTCGGTGGTGCCGGATCCGCCGTTGTCGTCGGAGCCCAGCAGCAGGATGTTGATCGATTCGTCGTGCTCGGCCTTGACCGGACGGACGTGCTCCTCGGGGAAGCTCTCCACGAAGGTCTGAGCATTGGATTCGTAAGTGTTGCTCAGAGTGTTCAGATACCGCACCGAGGCGACCACGAGTCCCAGGACGACGACGGCGACCGCTGTCACGATGATCCAGGCGGCGCGACGTCGTTGCCGTGGGGGCCGGGGCCTCACGTGGTCGACCTCATACGTCATCTGGTGCTCCTGGAATGGGCATGCGCTTGGAACTTCATACAGAATATGTCATGTGTCTATCAACCCCGCTGATCACCGTGCCCCCGCCCGTGGCGTCGCCACCGCACTGCTGGGACTCGTGCTGCTCAGCGGCTGCGCCTCCACGGCTACGGTCGAGGCGGCCCCCGATGCTGCGAACCCCGACTGCGCCGATGTGATGCTCACGGTGCCCGACGTGCTGGGCGACCACGAGCTGCGCCCCACGACCTCGCAGGGGACCGCGGTCTGGGGTGAACCCAGCCAGGTGGTCATGCGCTGCGGGGTGGTCCCGCCGGGTCCGAGCCCTGAGCACTGTGTGGGAGCTGACGGCGTGGACTGGCTCGCCCTGGAGGAGGACGAGCAGACCTGGCGGCTGGTCACCTACGGCCGGGATCCGGCCGTGGAGGTGCTGCTGGACCTGGACGGGGTCGCCTCCTCCACCGCGATGCTGGGCCTGGCCCCCGCGGTGCAGCGGGTGGATCAGACCCGGTCGTGCACCACCACGGATCAGGAGATCGAGCAGACCGAGGACGCCCAGGAGGTCCAGGAGGGCGAGGCCACCGAGGAAGACGTCACCGAGCCGTAGGCCGCCTCAGCGCAGCCCGGCGGCTACAGCCTCAGCGCAGCCCGGCGGGGCGCTGCAGCGCCAGGGAGAGCAGCTCGGTGATCAGCTCGGTGTAGCCGATGCCGGTGGCCTTCCACATCTGCGGGTACATGCTGATCGGGGTGAACCCGGGCATGGTGTTGACCTCGTTGATGATCACATCTCCGCCGGTGGTGTAGAAGAAGTCCGCCCGGGAGATGCCCTCGGCGTCGAGTGCTTCGAAGGCGACGACGGCCTGGCGGCGGATCTCCTCGCTGACCTCCTCCGGCAGCTCGGCCGGGCAGGAGAGGTCTGCGGCGGCGGCGTCGGTGTACTTGGCGTTGAAGTCGTAGAACTGGTGGGCCTGGGAGCCGTCGTGGACCACGATCTCGCCCAGCAGCGAGGCCCGGGCGGGTGCGCCGCCGTGCGAGCCGAGCACGCCGCATTCGATCTCGCGGCCGTCGATCCCCTGCTCCACGATCACCTTGGGGTCATGCTTGCGCGCCTCGGCGATGGCGTCCTCAAGCTGGGCGGGGTCCTCGACCCGGGTGATGCCCATGGAGGAGCCGGCCCGTGAGGGCTTCACGAACACCGGGAACGTCAGCTCACGGATCCGCTCCAGCGCTGCGGAGGGGTCCTGGGTCCACTGCCGGTCGGTGATGGTGACCCACGGCCCGACGTCGAGCCCGGCGGCGGCGAAGGCGATCTTCATGAAGTGCTTGTCCATGGCCATCGCGGAGCTCAGCACGCCGGCGCCGACATAGGGCAGTCCGGCGAGCTCGAGCAGCCCCTGGATGGTGCCGTCCTCGCCGAAGGGGCCGTGGAGCAGCGGGAAGACCACATCGACGTGGCCCAGCGCGGTGGAGCTGCCGTCGGCGTGGACCTCGAGGAGGTCGGCGCGGCGCTCGGAGGATCCGGCGGCGCCGGAATGCAGCTGCACCGTGGATTCGGTGGGCAGCACCCGGGGAAGCTCGGCCCCGCCGAAGCCATGGCTGCGCGGATCGGTGACCGGGCGGGTCCACTGGCCGGTGGAGGTGATGCCGACCGCGACGACGTCGTAGGCGTCGGTGTCGATGGCGCCCAGCACGCCGGCGGCGGTTACGCAGCTCACCGAGTGTTCGGAGGACTGGCCGCCGTAGAGGACGAGGACACGGGGTTTCAGCGCAGGGTCGATCTCTGCCATGGGTCAGTTTCCTTCGGCTTTGAGGTCTCGGGCCAGCAGCAGCGAGGCCAGGCGGTCCACGGGCAGCTTGCCCTCCAGGACGGCCACCACGGCTTCGCAGATGGGCATCTCGATGTCGTGCTGGCGGGCCAGCTCCACCACGGCGGAGCCGGACTTCATGCCCTCGGCGGTCTGCGAGAGCTTCGCGGTGGCCTCCTCGGCGGAGAGTCCCTCGCCGAGGAGCCGGCCGGCGCTGCGGTTGCGCGAGAGCGGGGAGGCGCAGGTCGCGACCAGGTCGCCGAGTCCGGCGAGCCCGGAGAAGGTCTCCAGGCGGCCGCCGAGCACGGTGGCCAGCCGGGTGGTCTCCGCGAGCCCGCGGGTGATCACCGAGGCTTTGGAGTTGTCCCCGAGCTGCTGTCCGTCGCAGATGCCCACGGCCAGGGCGATCACGTTCTTGACGATGCCGGCGATCTCGACGCCGGTCACATCGGTGTTGGTATAGGGCCGGAAGTAGTGGTTGTTGCACAGCGCCGCGACCCGCTCGGCTGTCCCTTCGTCGGCGCAGGCGACCACCGAGGCGGTGGGCTGCTCGCGGGCGATCTCCATCGCCAGGTTGGGTCCGGAGACCACCACGATGCGATCTGCGGCGATGTTCAGCTCGGCGGCGATGACCTCTGACATGCGCAGATCGGTGCGGCGCTCCAGGCCCTTGATCAGCGAGACCAGGACGGCGGAGTCCAGCATGTTCTCGCGGACCACCTCCAGGTGGGAGCGCAGCGACTGGGCCGGGACGGCGAGCACGATGATCTCCGCGTCCCGCACGGCCTCGGTGAGGTCGCTGGTCGCGGTGATCGACTCGGGCAGCCGGGTCTCGCCCAGATAGGTGGCGTTGGTGTGAGAGTCGGTGATCTCGGCCGCCACCTCGTCGCGGCGGGCCCAGAGCACGATCGAGGGGTCATGGCCTGAGAGCACGGCGGCGTCGGCCACCACCTTGGCGAAGGTGGTGCCCCAGCTGCCGGCTCCGAGCACGGCGATCTTGGTCATGACTGACCCTCCTGTGCGTCGTCGGGCTGGGCGATCGGGGGGTGCGGGGTCTCAGCGGTGGGGCTGGCGGCGCTGGAGGCCCGTGGGGCGCGTCGCGGTTGGCTGCGCGGCACGCGCTGGCGCAGGGTGCGGTCCCAGATCAGCTCCGGGGCCTCTTCCCCGCGAAGCGACGCCACGCCCTCGGTGAGCGCGGCTTCGATGCGTTCGGTGGCCTCGGTGAGCACGGTCCGGGTCATCGGGCCCGAGCGCAGGTCGGAGAGGTCGATGGGCTCCCCCACGGTGAGCTGGTAGCGCTTGCGCGGGAGGAACTTGGGCACCTTGGCGTAGGTGCCGAAGAGCTCCTGGACGCCCCAGTGCGTGATCGGGATCAGCGGCGCCCCGGTGCTCAGCGCGAGCCGGGCGGCGCCGGTCTTCGCGCGCATCGGCCAGCCCTCGGGGTCCCGGGTGAGGGTCCCTTCGGGATAGATCATGACCGCGCCGTCGGCGGCGAGCACGTCCTTGGCCGCGTCCAGCGAGCGGCCGGCGTCCGTGCGGCTGTCCCGGGAGACCGGGATCTGCTTGAGACCGGTGAACACCTTGCCCAGCACCGGGATGCGGACCAGCGAGTCCTTGATCAGGAAGTGGAAGGTGTGGCCGCTGCGGTAGACCGCATGGGCGACGACGAGCGGGTCGATCTCGCTGACATGGTTCGCCACCACGATGAACCCACCCTCGGGCAGGGTCTCCAGTCCCTTCCAGCGGCGTCCCAGGGCCAGGTTCAGCACCGGGATGCAGACGGCGGCCGCGGCGGAGAACCCCATCCGGGTGCCACGTCCTACGGTGTAGTCGAGCGTGTCAGCGGCCTTGAGGGGGCGCTTGGACTTGGGGCGGCTCGAGCCAGACCTGCGGCGGCTCGAGCGGCCTCGGCCCTCGACGGGTGCGGGTTCGCTGCTGGAATCGGTCACAGAGACAAACCCTACCGGCCCGACTCAGCGTTCGGACATCACGACATCCGCACCCAGGTCGCCCAACTTGTCCATGAAGTGCTCATAGCCGCGGTTGATGACCTCGATGCCGGTCACCCGAGAGGTGCCGTTGGCGGCCAGCGCCGCGATCAGGTGGGAGAAGCCGCCGCGCAGGTCCGGGACGTCGATGTCGGCGCCCTGAAGCTCCACGGGACCGGAGATCACCGCAGAGTGCAGGAAGTTGCGCTGCCCGAAGCGGCAGGGGCTCGATCCCAGGCACTCCCGGTGCAGCTGGATCGAAGCACCCATCCGCTTCAGCGCCTCGGTGAACCCGAACCGGTTCTCATAGACCGTCTCGTGCACGATGGAGACCCCGTGGGCCTGGGTGAGCGCGACGACCAGCGGCTGCTGCCAGTCGGTCATGAAGCCCGGGTGCACGTCGGTCTCGAGCACCAGCGGCTTCAGGGCGTGGCCCGCGTGCCAGAAGCGGATGCCGTCGTCGTCCACGGCGAACTCGCCGCCGATCTTGCGGTAGGTGTTCAGGAACGCCATCAGGTCGCGCTGCGCGGCGCCCTTGACGTAGATGTCGCCCTGGGTGACCAGCGCCGCGGAGGCCCAGGAGGCGGTCTCGTTGCGGTCGGTGATCGCGCGGTGGCGGTAGCCGGAGAGCCGGTCCACGCCCTCGATGCGGATGGTGCGGTCGGTGTAGACCGTGATGATCGCGCCCATCTGCTGCAGGATCGCGATCAGGTCGTGGATCTCGGGCTCCACCGCGGCGTTCTCGAGCTCGGTGATGCCCTCGGCGAGCACCGCGGTGAGCAGCACCTGCTCGGTGGCGCCCACCGACGGGTACGGCAGGCTCAGCTTCGCGCCCTTGAGTCCGCGCGGCGCGGAGATGTGGATGCCAGTGGGCGATTTGTCCACGACGGCGCCGAAGTTGCGCAGCACCTCGAGGTGATAGTCGATCGGGCGGTCACCGATGCGGCAGCCGCCGAGGTCGGGGATGAACGCCTCGCCATGCTGGTGCATGAGCGGGCCGCAGAAGAGGATCGGAATGCGGGAGTCCCCGGCATAGGCGTCGATCTCGGAGTGCGCGGCGCTGTAGGACTCGCGGGGATCCAGGGTCAGGTCGTTGGTGACCGGGTCGGCGTCGACCTTGACGCCGTGGATCTGGAGCAGATTGGTGACGATCTCGACGTCTTTGATCGCTGGGACGTTGCGCAGCTGGGAGGGCTCGCTGCCCAGCAGCGCGGCCACCATGGCCTTGGGGACGAGGTTCTTGGCGCCACGGACGTGGACAGATCCCTCGAGTGGCTTTCCACCCTGGACGGTGAGCAGCTTGGCCATTGGACTGGGGGTCCCTTCTTCGACAAACGTGGAATGTAGCTTTGCCACTGTAACCACATCAACTGAGATACCTTCCCAGTTCCGCCGGCGGCTGAGGCAACGATTCGGTCAAGGCTAAACCCGTACCGGGCCGAATCAATGCGGGTCAGACCTTTGCTGGCAGGGTTTTTGGCTTGAATTCTGGGCGCGTGGACTCAAAGTCTTTTACCGAGGACTCTTCCCGCAATGTGAGCGAGATATCGTCCAGCCCCTCGAGCAGCCGCCAGCGGGTGTAATTGTCGATCTCGAACGTGGTATCCACCGATCCGCAGCGCACGGTCCGGTTGATCAGGTCCACGGTGACCTCGGTGCCGGGGTTGTTCTCCAGCTCCTTCCAGATCAGCTCCACGTCGGGCTGGGCGACCTTCGCCGCGAGAAGGCCCTGCTTGGCGGAGTTGCCGTAGAAGATGTCAGCGAAGCGTGAGGAGATCACGGCGCGGAAGCCGTAGTCCTTCAGCGCCCAGACCGCGTGCTCGCGGGAGGAGCCGGTGCCGAAGTCCGAGCCGGCGACCAGCACCGATCCGTGCTTGTAGACGGGCTGGTTCAGCACGAAGTCGGGGTTCTTGCGCCAGGAGGAGAAGAGCGCGTCCTCGAAGCCGGTCTTGGTGATCCGCTTGAGGTAGACCGCGGGAATGATCTGGTCGGTGTCCACATTGGACTGCTTCAGCGGGACGCCGACGCCGGTGTGCGTGGTGATGGGTTCCATGGTTCCTTCTTCAGGCAGGCTTCAGGCAGGGATGAGGATGTCGGCGGGTGCGGAGAGGGTCCCGCGGATCGCGGTGGCCGCGGCCACCACCGGGGAGACCAGGTGTGTGCGTCCGCCCTTGCCCTGCCGGCCCTCGAAGTTGCGGTTGGAGGTGGAGGCGCAGCGCTCCCCCGGGGCCAGCTGGTCCGGGTTCATGCCCAGGCACATCGAGCAGCCCGCGAAGCGCCACTCGGCGCCGAACTCCTTGAAGATCTTGTCCAGGCCCTCGGCCTCGGCCTGCAGCCGGACCTTCGCGGAGCCCGGGACCACGATCATCCGGACGTCCGGGTCCTTGTCGCGGCCGGCGATGATCTCCGCGGCGGCGCGCAGGTCTTCCATCCGGGAGTTGGTGCAGGAGCCCAGGAATACGGTGTCCACGCGGATGTCCTTCATCCGGGTGCCCGGTTCCAGGTCCATGTAGGTCAGCGCGCGCTCGGCGGACTCGCGGGCGACGTCGTCGGTGAAGTCGGTGGGGGCCGGGACCGCGCCGTTGAGGCTCACGCCCTGCCCTGGGTTGGTGCCCCAGGTCACGAAGGGGTCCAGGGTGTCGGCGTCCAGGATGACCTCGGCGTCGAAGACGGCCCCGTCATCGGTGCACAGCGAGTCCCAGTACTCGACGGCCGTGTCCCAGTCCTCGCCCTGCGGGGCGTGCGGGCGGCCCTTGATGAACTCATATGTCGTCGCGTCCGGGGCGATCATGCCTGCCCGGGCGCCGGCTTCGATGGACATGTTGCAGATGGTCATCCGCGCGTCCATGGAGAGCTCCTCGATGGCGCTGCCGCGGTATTCGAGCACATAGCCCTGCCCGCCGCCGGTGCCGATCTCGGCGATGACCGCCAGGATGATGTCCTTGGAGCTGACGCCGGGTCGCAGCGACCCGTTGACGGTGATCGCCATGGTCTTGAACGGCTTCAGCGGCAGGGTCTGGGTGGCCAGGACATGCTCCACCTCGGAGGTGCCGATGCCCATGGCCAGGGCGCCGAAGGCCCCGTGGGTGGAGGTGTGGGAGTCGCCGCAGACCACGGTCATACCGGGCTGGGTGAGGCCCAGCTGCGGGCCCACCACGTGGACGATCCCCTGGTCGGCGTCGCCCAGGGAGTGGATCCGGACGCCGAACTCCTCGGCGTTGGCGCGCAGCGTGTCGACCTGCTTGCGCGAGATCGGGTCCGCGATGGGCTTGTCGATCTCCAGCGTCGGGGTGTTGTGGTCCTCGGTGGCGATGGTCAGGTCCGGACGGCGGACCGGACGATCGGCCAGGCGCAAGCCTTCGAAGGCCTGCGGGCTGGTGACCTCGTGGACCAGGTGCAGGTCGATGTAGAGCAGGTCCGGAGACCGCTGACCGTCGGACTCTTTGCCGGGGACGACGACGTGGTCGCGCCAGACCTTTTCAGGCAATGTGAGTGGCTTGTTCGCCATGGGATCCTCCTGATGGGCTCACTCTCTACAGAACCACCATTGGGCGGCGGCATCTATACCCCGCACGCAGGTCTCATTATCTGAGATCGGCGGTGCGTTTACCAGTATCATGGGCACATGCCAGCTTCGTCCTATTCCCCCCGGCCCGGTGAACAGTACTCACCGCAGGCCTCCCGCTCGGACGCCTCCGCGGGCGGCGGCTCTGGACCGCGCCGGATGGTGGCGCAGAAGCTGCCCCCGGCCGATTCCGGCCGCAGGCCCACGCTGCCTGCGGATCCGCCGCGGCCGCTGCACTCGCCCTCCGGCATCGGGGTGGTGGACAAGTCGGTGATGATCATGGACGCGCTCGAAGCCGGACCGGCCTCGCTGGCGCAGCTGGTGGAGAGCACCGGACTGGCCCGGCCCACCGTGCACCGGCTGGCCAGCGCCCTGGTGCACCACCGCTTCCTCAGCCGCGACGTGCGCGGCCGCTACGTGATCGGCTCTCGGCTCGCCGAGCTGGCCTCGGCCGCCGGGGATGACCGACTGGTCACCGCCGCCGGACCGATCCTGCTGCGGCTGCGCGACGCCACCGGGGAGAGCTCCCAGCTCTACCGCCGGCAGGGTGACGCCCGGGTCTGCGTGGCCTCGGCCGAGCGGCCGATCGGTCTGCGCGACTCCATCCCGGTGGGGACCCAGCTCTCCATGAAGGCCGGCTCCGCCGCCCAGGTGCTGCTCGCCTGGGAGGACCACGAGCGCCTGGTCGAGGGGCTCCAGGGCGCCCGGTTCACCCCGACGGTGCTGGCCGGAGTGCGACGCCGCGGCTGGGGCGAATCCCTCGGCGAGCGTGAGGCCGGGGTCGCCTCGGTCTCCGCCCCGGTGCGCGGACCCTCAGGACGGGTGCTCGCGGCGGTGTCGATCTCCGGACCGATCGAGCGGCTGACCCGTCAGCCCGGGCGGCAGTACGCCGGCGTCGTCGTCCAGGCGGCGCATCAGCTCACCGAACTGGTGCGCAAGAACCCCGACGCCGCGGAGCATGGACTAGGCGAGCATTAGGCTCGGCACACCGACCTGGAGGCATTTCCCAGGAATCCTGATCACACCCCTAGAATGAGGGGCGTGATTGAGAATATTAGCGTCATCGGAACTGGCTACCTCGGCGCCACCCATGCGGCATGCATGGCAGAACTGGGCTATAACGTGCTCGGCGTGGACATCGACCCGGAGAAGATTGATTCGCTCTCCCGCGGCGAACTTCCCTTCCATGAACCCGGCCTGCCGGAGCTCATCCGCAAGCACGTGGAGTCGGGTCGACTGCGCTTCACCACCGACCTCGAAGGGGTCGGCGCCTGGGGCGATGTGCACTTCATCGCCGTGGGAACCCCGCAGCAGGCCGGCGGCACCGGCGCGGACATGACCTTCGTCGACGCCGCCACCAGCTCACTGGCCCGGTCGATCACGAAGGATGCGCTGATCGTGGGCAAGTCCACCGTCCCGGTGGGCACTGCGCGCCGCCTGGCGGCCATGGTGGAGGAGGAGTCCGCTGAGGGTGTGCGTGTGACCCTCGCCTGGAACCCCGAGTTCCTGCGCGAAGGCTTCGCCGTGCAGGACACGCTTCGCCCCGACCGCCTGGTCGTGGGCACCGCCGATGAGGCGGATGAGACCGTGCTGCGCGAGGTCTACTCCGAGGCGCTGAGCCGGGACACCCCGTGGATCTCCACCGACTTCGAGACCGCCGAGCTGGTCAAGGTCGCGGCGAACGCGTTCCTGGCCACGAAGATCTCCTTCATCAACGCCTTCGCCGAGGTCACCGAGGCCGTCGGCGGCAACATCACCACGCTGGCCGATGCCATCGGTCACGACACCCGCATCGGGCGGAAGTTCCTCAACGCCGGCGTCGGCTTCGGCGGCGGCTGCCTGCCCAAGGACATCCGCGCCCTGCAGACCCGTGTCGGCGAGCTCGGCCTGGACCACACCATGCGGTTCCTCGACGAGATGGACCAGATCAACCTGCGTCGCCGCGACAAGGTGGTCACCCTCGCCGAGCAGATCCTCGACGCGGAGCTCGCGGGCAAGCGCATCGCCGTGCTGGGTGTGGCGTTCAAGCCGCTCTCCGACGACGTCCGCGACTCCCCCGGCCTCGATGTGGCCGTGCGGCTGTTCAGCTCCGGTGCCGACGTCGCGGTCTATGACCCGGAGAGCAACAAGAACGCGGCCAAGCGGTTCCCGCGTCTGGGCTACGTGGACTCGCTCACCGAAGCGGTCACCGGCGCCGACCTGGTGGTGCTGACCACCGAGTGGAACGAGTTCAAGTCGCTCACTCCGAGCGATCTCGAGCCGCTGGTGGCGAAGAAGCAGTTCATCGACGCGCGCAACGTGCTCAGCGCGGAGGAGTGGGAAGGCGCCGGTTGGCGCTTCGCCCAGCTGGGGCGGTTCTTCAACGACGCCTGAGCGAATCCCAGCCAGGATCATCGATGGCGCCCGTGAGGACCACCTCGCGGGCGCCATCGGCGTCTGCGCCAGCGTCTGCGCCGTGTGCGGAACTCTTGCCGCGCTCGTCCGTGTCCTCACCCTCGCACGTGTCACTGGTCTCGTCAGGGTGAGTCGGCTCCAGGATCTCACCGACCGTCAGGAACCCCTCCGGCAGCGCGGCGTCGGCGGGGAAGCTCGCCAGCAGCTCATAGTCTTCTCCCCCGGCGGCGGCCCAGCGCAGCGTCTGAGCGTGGGACTCGGACTGCGTGAGCCCCAGGGCCGCAGCCGCCGGGAGCAGCGCCGCAGCCTGGTGGGCCAGAGCGTCTTCGTCGAGGCGCACCCGGACCGCTGAGGCCCGGGCGAGCCGTCCGGCATCGCGCAGCAGCCCGTCGGAGAGGTCCATCCCGGCGGTGGCGCCGGCAGCCAGCGCCTGGGCGCCGGTGGTGAGCCGCGGGGCCGGAGCGATCTGCGCGTCGCGCAGCCGGGCCAGCTGAGGGGCGGCGCAGGGGTGTCCGGCTTCGAGCAGCGCCAGCCCCGCGGCCGCCGCGCCCAGCGGACCCGAGACCGCGAGCTGGTCCCCCGGCCGGGCGCCGGTGCGGACCAGCGGCGGCTGACCGGCGGACAGCCGGCCGACCGCGGTCAGGGTCACCGAGACTGCCGGGCCTGAACCGAGGTCGCCTCCGGCGATCCGGCAGTGTTCGGCGCCCTTGCGGCGCGCCGCCTCGGCAAGTCCTCGGTAGAACCCGCGCACCCAGTCCAGCGGGGTGGACTCCGGCAGCGTGAGGCTGACCAGGAGAGCGATCGGGATCGCGGCCATGGCGTTGAGGTCGGAGAGGTTCTGCGCGGCCGCTTTGAGCCCGACAGCTCGACCCATCGCCACACCCTGGTCTTGCGGCGCCCACCAGCTCGGTCGGAAGTCCTGGTCCTGGCTCAGGGTGTCTGTGGTGAGCACGATCCGGGCGGGCGCGCCGTCGTCGGGCAGCTCAAGCACCGCCGCGTCGTCCCCGGGGGCCAGCGTGAGCTCGGCGAAGTCCGTGGCGGCGCTGCGCAGCTCGCCGAGCTCCTCGAGGATCACGGCGAGGACGGCGTCCTCCCCGGACTCCCCCACGTTCAGCGCGGGTGCATCGGTGGGCATCAGCTCACGACACCTCGGGCAGTGCCGCTGCGGTGACGGCGAGGCCGGCATCGTCGCGGATCTCGAGGCGCTCCACGTCCTCGCGCAGCACCGCCCCGTTCATCCGGCACTCCACGGGCACCTGGGAGCCGAGGAAGGAGCCGGATTCGATCTCCTGCCCGTCGGTGCCGATGAGCACCACGGTGAAGGCATCCCCGATCGCGAGCCCGTCGATCTCCAGGACCGTCTCGGTGCCCCAGGTGTGGGCGACCAGGGCTCCCTCGACGTCGACTCCGGTGCCCGGATCGCTGAAGCTCACCTGCTCCTGGGCGCCGAGTTCGCCGGGCGGGCCGAGCGGCTCCGCGGCGATGAGCCCGTCGTCGGACTCGCTGGGGTCTGTGCCGGCGGGGTCCGTGTCCACGATCGCCTGGACCCCGAGGGTCCCCGCGACGCCCACTGCCACGCAGGCGGCCAGGGCGAGGCTCTGGCGCAGCCGGGATCCGGACCGCGGTGCACTCTGGGAGACGGAGTTCCGCTGCGACCGCTCCACGGCTGAGCGAGTTTCCGATGGGCGGGGTTCCGATGAGCGGGGTGCCGGAGCGTGAGGTGTCGGCGAGTGGAGTGCCGGCGTCTCGCGGACGGCGGCCTCGGAGGTCTGCTGGGCGTTGACCTGGGCGATCACCTTGTCGCGCAGGTTCCCGGGGGGCGCCTCTTCGCGCCAGGAGCCGAAGCTCTCGCGCAGCGCGGAGCCGATGTGGCGCATCTCCTCAAGCTCTCGGGCCAGCTCCGGGTCCTGGGCGCACATGGCGTCAAGCTCTTGGCTCTCCGCGGGGCTGAGGTCATCGGCGGCAGCGGCACCCAGGAGCTCGGCCCGCCGTTCGGAGCCGGGGTCGTCGCTCAGGCGGGGGTCGGCGTCGTCGTGATGTCCACTCATGACTCACCTTCCATCTGTTCCATGGCACGTCGCAGGGCGCGCAATCCGTAGTAGGTCCGCGTCCGCAGGGTGGGCACCGGCACCTGCATCGACTCGGAGAGTTCGGCGTAGGAGAACCCCAACACATGCACGGCGACGACCATCTCGCTGTGTTCGGGGCTGAGCGTTCCCAGGGCTTCGACCAGAAGCATAGTCTGGGTCGGATCTGCGACGTGCGGATCTGGCACGTCAGAGAGTGTGATCTCGGGCTCCATCGGGATCGGGATGCGCCGTCGGGCGCGGAACTCGTCCCGGACCACGTTGCGGGCGATCGCGAAGAGCCAGTTTCGCAGAGTCGAGCGAGCCGGGTCGAAGCGGTCCAGTGCCTGCCAGGCCCGCACGAAGGTCTCTTGGACGCATTCCTCCGCGGCACCGCGGTCCTTGAGCGCGTTGATGGCGAACCCGAAGAGTGCCGCACTGTGCTGATCATAGGCGGCCTCGATGCTCAGCAGCTCGGCGGTCGCCTGCGGTTCAGTGCGCATCGGCTCAACCGCCTCCATCGCTCCAGGTCGGGCCCTCGATCAGGTCGCGAGAGCTGAAGAATCGTTGTCTACGATACACAGCGCCAAGAACCTCATCCGGCCTGCGACAAAAATATTCCTGAAAACGATGAACGCGGAGGCCACTTGATCAGTATTACTCTTTGGCGGCCCGAGATTCGGTCTGCTCGAGTTCTCGAAGGAGTCACCCACGATGACGACACAACGACGCAGAACCCTCGGCGCAGGCGCCACACTGGGTGCAGCAGTGTTGCTGCTCTCCCCCACCATGGCCCAGGCCAGCACCGAGGCCGGCACCGAGGTCGAGTGGCCCGAGGAGTTCACCAGCGCCTACACCGTCATGGCGACTCCGGATGAGGTCATCAATGCGGACGGCGAGGTGTCCCCGGGTGAAGAGGGCGCGACGGGCGACTTCATGTTCTGGATCAATTCAGAGGAAGAGGTCATCTGCTACGAGATCACCCTCGAGGGCGTCACCGGCGGATACGAGAGCCCGGCACTGACCGCCACACACATCCATGAGGCCGCCGCCGGCGAGCCCGGACCTCCGCGTCTGGCATTCCCGAACCCCGAGCCCATCGGTGACGAGCCTCGCACCTCCTCCGGCTGCATGACCGGACCGTTCATGACCGGCGTCGAGGGCGACGACGGCGCAGACACCGGCGAGGGATTCAGCCTGGCTGAGATCGAAGCCAACCCTGCCGGCTTCACCGGTGATTCACACACCGAGGAGTTCGTCGATGGCGTGGTCCGCGGCCAGCTGATGCAGGTGCCGCTGGACGGCATCGAGACCGGTGGCGGCGGAATGCAGCAGTCCAACACCCAGGTCGGCGTCTTCGTCGGAGCCGGCGTGCTGGCACTGGCCGGCGCAAGCGCCTTCATGCTGATCCGGCGCAACCAGGCCGCATGATTCGAGCCCTCCCCGGGCGTCCTGACGCCAGGGTTCGGCGGCTGCCCCTGCGGGTGGCCGCCGCCCTGGCGCTCGGGCTGAGCCTGAGCGCCTGCGGGACACCTGCGTCCCCGAGCACTCTTCCCGAGCCGGAGCCGTCTACAACGACGGAGGATCCGGCGTCGTCGTCGTCGGCCAAGGCGTCTGCGGAGCCTGATTCGGAGGGCTCGAGCTCAGCGAACTCAAGCTCGGCGGGCTCGGGGGCTTCCTCCGCAGAGACCGGAGTCCGGCCGGTGGCGGTGAACATCCCCTCTATCGACGTCGAGGAGGCCCTGATCGATCTCGGGATCGCGGAGGACGGGACCATGGAGGTGCCCGAGGACTTCAGCGAGGTCGGCTGGTTCGACGGCGGCGGCATGCCCGGCGGACGCGGACCCACCGTGCTGGCAGGCCATCTGGACTCCACCACGGGTCCTGCAGTCTTCCACCGTCTGGTGGAGATGCAGCCCGGTGACGACGTGGAGGTCACCGACGCCGAGGGCGAGGTGCACCTCTACCGGGTCGAGCGCACCGAAGTGTTCGCCAAGGACGACTTCCCGACCCGCGAGGTCTTCGGCGCGCTGCCTGAGGACGAGCTGCGGCTGATCACCTGCACCGGGATTTTCGACTTCGAGGCCGGAAGCCACGAGGACAACCACATCGTGTTCGCCGTCCCGGTGGAGGATCCGGGCACCTGATCCCGGCGGACACTCCCCTCGGTGGACACTGACACCCCGAGGTGACATGGTCGCCCGATGGACATGACTCAATACTGGGACGGGTGGGACCCCATCATCCACACCGTCATCACCCTCACCGCGGGCTATCTCGCGCTGATCTTCATCCTCCGGCTCTCCGGACCACGGACCATGGCGAACATGACGCCGCTGGACTTCATCGTGGCGGTCACCATCGGCTCGGCCTTCGGACGCACGATCACCGCGGTGGACGTCCCGCTCAGCCAGGCCCTGCTGACGCTCGCCCTCCTGGTGCTGCTGCAGTGGCTCTTCGCCTGGGTGCGCGGACGCTCCCCCAAGATGCGCCGCGTCCTGGATGCACCCCCGGTGCTCATCTACTACCAGGGCAAGTTCCAGCGCAAGGCGCTGCGCAAGCACCAGCTGGTGGAGGATGACGTCCACACGGCGGTGCGGAACTCCTCCCGCGGCTCCATGGGCGAGGTGTCAGCAGTGATCCTGGAGCAGAACGGCGCCCTGGTGGTCATCGGAGACGACCAACTCGGCGACGCCTCCTCGGTGCTGCGCTTCACCGGCAACGCCGAAGACCACTGACCCGCTCTCTCCCCCACCCCACCCCACTCCGTTGAGGGGCGGATTCTACGAGTACTTTGGGCCGAAAAGCCCACGAAATGCTCGCAGAATCCGCCCCTCAACGTATGTGGTGACAACATCGAGAACAGTGCGGTGAGCTTCGGCAGAGACCTCCCGCTCAGCAGCCAGTTCGGCAACAGTCATCCAGCCGCGCTGACGCAGCCGGAGCCTTGGTGAGACCAAGCGGTCTGCGCGCAGAGGTCAGTCCCATCGGGAATACCTGATGAAGCGTGTCGTGAGCGCTTGGCAGGCTGGAACTGCAGACGTTGACAACCCTGAACTATGGATCCCCGAGGGCGCGCAGGAATGCAGAATTCAGTGGCGATCAAAAGAACGGGAATCATCCCGGTGAATTGGTCCTTGGACAGAGGATTCAGTCAGGGGAACCCTCGGAAAAGCCCGGACCCTCGACATCCCTGGTCTGACCGCGATGTATCGGGTCCACAGAGCGCGCACGAGGGAGCCGCTAGAGAGACACCTGGGCGCCGCCGGAGTCGGCCCCGCGACGACGATGCTGGGCACCAGCCGCCTCGCGATCCCCCGTCAGCTGGTCGAGGTCCAGGGCACAGCGGTCGATTGAGTCGCACGCTGCGTTGAGGGGCGGATTCTACGCACACTTGGGGCCGAAAAGCCCATGAGATGCACGGAAGAATCCGCCCCTCAACGCGGGAGGGCACACAAAAGCGCTCTGCGCCCGTTCCGTGAGGAAGCGGGCGCAGAGCGCTTGTGGTGAAGCTTATGCTCAGGCGTGCGACTTCGTGTTGCGCATGGAGCGAGCGACCAGAACGGCGCCGCCGACGAGCAGCAGTGCTGCGCCGCCCACGATGATGCCGATGGAGCCCGGGCCGGTGGCTGCGAGCTCTTCCCCGGAGCCCGCTGCGTCTGAACCGGACATGTCGGTGCCGACGCCGGTGTTGGCTGCATCGGTGCCGGTGCCTGCGACGTCCTCGTCGGAGCCGGTGCCGGCTGCGCCTGCAACGGTGATGACGACAGTCTCGGAAGCCTCTGCGCCGGTGGCGGTAAGCTCGTAGGAGCCTGCTGCATCGCTGTTGAGGGTGACCTCAGCAGCAACGCCGCCGTCTGCATCGGCGGTCTTGGTGACCGAAGTGCTGGACACGGCGCCGACCGAGGCGAGGCCCTGGGTGTTGCCGTTGATGCCGGTGAGCGTGATGTTCACGTCTTCACCTGCAATGAAGACCGGTGCGAAGACCACGGTGGTCGAGGCATCGATGTTGATGGTGATGCTTTCGGGCGTCTCGGCCGCTTCGTATGCGAAGGCGGGGGCCGGGGCGAGAGCGACGAAGCCGACGATGCCGGCTGCGCTCAGGGTCTTTGCGAAGGTCTTCTTCATGGGGTCTACCTCAAAGCTCGAAGGATATTGGTTTAAAGCAATCTCCGTGAAGAGTCGCCTGGCGTGTCGCGCTCCGGATCATGCTCCGGGTGCGTGACTAGATTCAATCTACGGTTAGTCACCCATGAAATGCAACTTTTTCACCGGTCCACGGCCGGTATTTTCTGAATTCAAGGCAAAAGATAACATTCTTGTCATCTCCCGTACGCCTGGCCGGCTTTCTACCCTTGAGTAACAACCGATCAGCACTCCGGAGCCACCTCGACCTCGTTCAGCACGGGGGTCGAGATGAGCTCCAGCTCGGGCCCGGTGCTCGTGCTCGCCTGCAGGTCCAGCGTGGCGGATTCTCCCGGCGCGAGTTCGGTGGTCCATTCGTAGACGTTGCGTCCGCCATGCTGCCCGGCGAGCTGCGCGTCGCCGGCATTGCTGCTCAGCTCCGCCCCCTCTGGGAGGTAGACGTAGGTCAGCGTGCGGGTGATGCCGCGCGGCACGCCACTGGAGGTCTCTTCCTCTGAGGTGCCGAGCAGGTAGTCGGGGTAGTCGCGGATATCCTCGGGTGCGTCATTGCGCAGGGTCAGGCGCACCGATGCGGTGCTGTCGGTGCACCACTGGACGCTCGAGCCGGCGGCCATGTAGTAGTCGAGCTTGGCGCCGGTGCCGTCATTGAGATACACGCCGAAGGCGGTGCTGTCCTCATCGCTGGCAGGCATCGCACCGGCCACCGCGGTGTCCTCGAGCAGGGCCCGCTCGTCCTCGTCCGCGCTCCACACCAGCAGGCGGCGCTCCTCCACGGCGCGGGTGATCGCCTGCACGGCCATCACCGGATCTACGTCATCGCTGAGCAGCGCATCAAACACGGCCTCGGCGGCCACACTGAAGAACAGGTCCTGGTCAGCGGGATCCTCGTAGCGCAGATAGGCCTCGTTGAGCAGCAGCTCCACGGCGTTCTCGCTGGAGAGCGTGTCGCCAGTGGGCAGCTCCAGGGGTCCCGTGGCCTCGAGCATGTAGGAGAGCGTGACTGGATCGATCGAGATGACCCCGGTCGGGTCACCCCCGCGATCCTCCTTCCAGAACGCCGTGGCCACCTGCGCCGCCTCGGCGAATTCCGGGATCATCGTGGGGTTCTGCATGTAGCGGGCGGGACGGTCACCGTAGATCAGCTCGGTGTCGAACTCCAGCGGCGTGATGGCTTCCTCGCTGCGGTCGAAGCTGGCGCCGGGCGCCTGATCGGTGAACTCGATCTGTCCGTCAGTGGCGGTGAGCTCGATGACGGATCCGATGATGCCGCCCTGGGAACGCCATTCGGCGTTGTTCTGCAGGAGCAGCAGGTGCTGCCGCTCGCCGTCGGCCCCGAGGAATCCGGGCAGCAGGGACGTGGCCAGCGAGGTGCCCGCGAGTGTGGGCTCGATCTCCGCCAGAAGGCCGTCGACCTGGGCGGTGCCTTCGCGCAGCGGAGTGACGACGGAGGCGGGCTCGATCGTGGCGAGGCGACTGCGCGCCTCGGTGACGGACTCCAGAGCCGATTCGACCTGCACATTGAGGGCGCCCATCCCGGCGACGTCGATCTGGCCGTCGACCGGCATCAGCGAGTCCACGCCCTCACCAGCGTCGGCCGCCGTGGCAAGCCCTCCGCTGGCGAGGTCGTCGAGGGTCTCGGTGAGTGTGCGGGTGGCGCTGAACTGCGGGCCGACCCAGGGGATGCCCTCGGCGAGCCTCCACACGGGACCGCTGGTGCTGCTGCGGGCGGCAGAGAGTTCATTCTGCAGCTCGTCGACCTGCGAGGTGTCTCCCGCCAGCACCGACTGCATATCAAGCCCAGAGGCAACTTGCTGAGCACGCTCGACATGGGGAAGCGCCCGTGCTGCGCCGACTCCGGCCCAGGCCAGGACGACCACGAACCCGAGTGCGAGCACGGTCACCAGCGCGAGGATGATCCGTCCGGCGGAGACTTTTCGTGCCGCGTCCCTGCTTGAGGCACTCCTGCCTGATGCGCGCCTGCGCCGATGCTGTCGCTTCCTGACCATGGGGGCAATCCTAGGGCACTTCCCGTACTCGCCCGATCGACCGAGGGGACGGGCCATGCCGCCCGTGCTGACCGACGAAGAATTCCGTCTCTCTCGGGTAGGTTTAGCCGGGTGAAGCCCGAAAACAACGCCCTCGACACGGACCCCAACCACAGCCACGCGGAAACCCCCAGCTCAGAGCCTTCCGCACCCGTCGCGGTGAGGCACGGGTCGGCGTCGAAGCGGGCGGCGGCGGCTGAGCGCCGAGCACGTGGAACCCGCACCTGGCTCGAGGGCAGCCGCACCGCACGCGCCTGGAACGGGACGCTGCTGGCCTACACCGCGGTTGCCGTCGGCGCGGCCCTGGTGCTCTCGGTGGCCGCGAGGACTCAGCTTGAGGCTCCGCTGGGACCCCTGCTGTCCTCGGTGCTGCTCTGGGTCGGTATGGCAGTGCCCGTGGTCATCGCGCTTACCCGCTCGCGTCCGCGCGGACTTTTCCGCTTCCGCTGGACAGACCTGCTGTGGGGTCTCGCCCTGGGCGTCCTGCTGCGCATCGTGCAAGGGTGGCTCGAGGTCGCCGCGGGCAGCCCTGGTGGTATGCCGTCCTATTCCACCCTCGGGGGCGGACTCAACATCAATCCGATGTGGCTGCTCCTGGTCATCGTCGCACCCGTGCTGATCCTGCCGCTCCTGGAGGAGCTCCTCTTCCGTGGGGTGGTGCTCGTCTCCGTGTACCGGATGGCTCGGCATGGTCTGGAAGCAGGCATGCTGGCCATCGTCGCCTCGACCGGCGCCTTTGTCGCCTTGCATGCCGTCAACGGGATGAATCGCTGGGACGAACCGGTGTATCTGACCCTGGTCGGCCTGACCTGCGGACTGCTCGTGCTCTTCACCGGTCGGATCTGGGGAGCGGTGCTGGTCCACGTGGTGTTCAACGGCATGTGGGTCGCGCTCGCACTGACAGGGACCGCCCTGGCCTGACCGCTGACATTCCCCCGCTGATCCCGCGTTCCAGATGGATAGGGTCAGCGGGGCAGCGGTGAGATGGGGCAGCGGTGAGGTCGTGACGCGGTGAGGCGAGCAAAGAATCCGCTCACGTCCCCCTGGACGGATGCACAGTCAGATACGCGAAATGCCCGCCCCTATGGGACGAGCATTGCGATGAAAATTCCTCAGCCTCCGCTGGGCAGACCTGAGGTCTGCACAGCGGGCCGTGGTGACCCCAGCGGGATTCGAACCCGCGTTACCGCCGTGAGAGGGCAGCGTACTAGGCCGCTATACGATGGGGCCTTATGGATTTATGCCTCCCGAAAATCCGGAAGGATTCTGCATTGTGGAATGTCTGGCCCCCGCGCTCCAAGGAGCTCGGGGGCCAGACGACCGTGACCCCAGCGGGATTCGAACCCGCGTTACCGCCGTGAGAGGGCAGCGTACTAGGCCGCTATACGATGGGGCCGTATTCCATAACTGTGGCCCCCGTCGCCGAGGGCCGGTCTTGCTGTGATAAAGACCACGTCAGGGTCTTCGCTGGGCTACTAGGACTCGAACCTAGAACGACGGTACCAGAAACCGCTGTGTTGCCAATTACACCATAGCCCACTATTCGCTTGTCAACGCCGCTGCGTCAGCGCAGATTTTCGCGCCGAGCAACGGGAGATAACTATACACACTGGTGGCGCCCAAGCACAAAATGACCGGGGCGCCACCGATGAGTGCAGAAGCGATCAGCCGCGTGCGGCGAAGAGCTCCCGGAACCGACGCAGCCGGTTCAGCGAGGACTCGCGTCCCAGCAGCTCCATCGACTCGAACAGGGGCGGGGAGACCCGCCGTCCGGAGATCGCCGAGCGGACCGACCCGAAGGCCTTGCGCGGCTTGAGCTCAAGCCCCTCCAGCAGGGCCTCGCGCAGCGCGGCCTCGATCACCTCGGTGGTCCACCGGGCGTCCTCGATGTCGGTCAGCGCCGCGATCGAGGCGTCCAGGGTCTCGAAGACCTGATCACCGAGCCCGCTGAAGGCCTTGTCCTCGATGGCGAGGTCGGCGTCGTCAGTGAAGAGGAACGCCATCATGTCGGCACCTTCGTCCAGCAGGGCGATCCGCTCCTGGACCAGCGGGGCTGCGCCGTCGAGCAGTGCGGCCTGCGCCGCGGTCAGCTGCTCCCCCAGCAGGCCCCTGGCCTGCAGGTAGGGAACCAGACGGCCCCGGAAGTCTGGGGCGCCCAGGAGGCGGATGTGGGTGCCGTTGATGGCCTCGGCCTTCTTCACGTCAAAGCGCGCCGGGTTCGCCAGCACATCGGTGATGTCGAAGTGCTCGATCAGCTGCTCCACGGTGAAGATGTCTTCATCGGCCGAGAGCGACCAGCCCAGCAGGGCGAGGTAGTTCAGCAGTCCCTCGGGAATGAAGCCGCGGTCGCGGTGGTGGAAGAGGTTCGACTCGGGGTCCCGCTTGGAGAGCTTCTTGTTCCCCTCCCCCATCACGTAGGGCAGGTGTCCGAAGACCGGCATGTGCTTGGCCACGCCCACGGCGTGCAGCGCCCGGTAGAGCGCCACCTGGCGGGGGGTGGAGGAGAGCAGATCCTCTCCGCGCAGCACGTGGGTGATCTCCATGGCGGCGTCGTCCACCGGGTTGACCAGGGTGTAGAGCGGCTGACCGTTGGCCCGGGCCACCACGAAGTCAGGGGTGGAGCCGGCGCCGAAGGTGATCTCCCCGCGCACGACGTCGGTGAAGGTGATGTCCTCATCGGGCATCCGGAAGCGCAGCACCGGTTCGCGGCCCTCGGCCCGGAACGCGTCGATCTGGTCCTGGCTCAGCGTGCGGTCGAAGCCGTCGTAGCCCAGCTTCGGGTCCCGGCCGGCAGCCTGGTGGCGTGCCTCGACCTCCTCCGGGGTGGAGAAGGCCTCGTAGATGAATCCTGCCGCGAGCAGCTTCTGCAGCACATCGGCGTAGAACTCTCCGCGCTGGGACTGCCGGTAGGGGGCGTGCGGGCCGCCGGTCTCGGCGCCCTCGTCCCAGTCGATGCCGAGCCAGCGCAGCGCCTCGAGCAGCTGCTGGTAGGACTCTTCGGAGTCCCGGGCGGTATCGGTGTCTTCGATCCGGAAGATCATCTTGCCGCCGGTGTGCCGGGCGTAGGCCCAGTTGAACAGGGCCGTGCGGATCAGCCCGACGTGCGGGGTGCCGGTGGGTGAGGGGCAGAACCGGACACGGACCGGCGTGGAAGGGTCCACCGCGGGGATCTCGGTGGACGGTGCAGAGGTGGCTGTCATAGCGGGGAATCAGTTCCTGAAGTGGTTGACGAGTGTGCCGATGCCTTCGATGTCCGCTTCGAAGCGGTCTCCGGAGCTGAGCAGTCCGACGCCGGCCGGGGTGCCGGTGAGGATGACGTCTCCGGGGAGCAGGGTGAAGGCCTGGGAGATGTAGGCGATGAGCTCGGCCACGCCGAAGATCATCTCGGAGGTGGAGCCGTCCTGGACGGTCTCGCCGTTGAGCCGGCCGGAGATCCGCAGGCCTTCGGGCTCGAGGTCGGTCTCGATCCAGGGACCCAGCGGGGTGGAGCCGTCGAAGCCCTTGGCGCGGGCCCACTGGCCGTCGGTGCGCTGGGCGTCGCGGGCGGTGAGGTCGTTGGCGACGGTGTAGCCGAAGATGACCTCCTCGACCCGGTCCACCGGCACATCCTTGCAGATGCGCCCGATGACGACGGCGAGCTCGGTCTCGTAGCTGATCTCCTCAGAGAAGGAGGGCAGCGTGACCGGCTCGTTGGGGCCCACCACGGCGGTGTTGGGGATCAGGAAGAGCAGCGGGGAGACGGGGGTCTCGCCGCCCATCTCCTTGACGTGGTCGGCGTAGTTGCGGCCGACGCCGATCACCTTCGAGCGCGGGATGATCGGGGCGACCAGCCGCACGTCTTCGAGGCGGTGGGTGGTCTCGGTCTGCTGGATCCCCTGATAGAAGGGGTCTCCGTTGAGCTGGATGATGGTTTCTTCGCCCTCTCCCCCGGTGACAAGACCGTAGGAGGGTTCGGCGTCCGTGACAAAACGTGCAATGCGCATGGGCCAACTCTATCGCCCACGCGCATTGCACGTTCTGATCGTGTTCAGTTGTCCTCCGGTCCAGCTGTCCAGAAGCTCAGCGGTCCAGAGGTTCAGCGGTCCAGAGGTGCAGCGGCGCGGATGCTCAGGCGAGGCGGTGCATCCAGCCGTGGCGATCCTCGACGGCGCCGGTCTGGATGCCCAGCAGCTCCTCGCGGATCGAGAGGGTGACCTCGCCGGTGCCGGCGGAGGCGATGCTGCGCTCCCCGTCCAGCAGCTCCCCGATCGGGGTGATGACCGCGGCGGTTCCGCAGGCGAAGGCCTCGGTGATGCTGCCGTCGTTGATGCCGGCGTCCCACTCCTCGAGGGTGACCAGGCGTTCCTGGACCTCCATGCCGCGGTCCTTGGCCAGCTGGATCACCGAGGCGCGGGTGATGCCCTCGAGGATCGTGCCGGTCAGGGCGGGGGTGATGAGCTTGTTGTCGGCGGTCACCAGGAAGACGTTCATGCCGCCGAGCTCCTCGACGGCGTTCTCGCGCATGGGGTCCAGGAAGAGCACCTGGTCGCAGCCCTTGGCGGTGGCCTGCTGCTGGGCGGCCAGGGAGCCGGCGTAGTTGCCGCCGGTCTTGGCCGCTCCGGTGCCGCCGGGGGCGGCGCGGATGTAGTCGCGGGAGACCCAGATGCGCACCGGCTTGAGCTCGCCGCCGAAGTAGTTCCCGGCAGGGGACGCGATGACCCGGTAGGAGACCTCCCGGGCGGAGCGGACACCGAGGAACGCCTCAGAGGCGAACATGAAGGGCCGCAGGTAGAGCGCCTCGCCGTCGCCCTCGGGGACCCAGTCCTTATCGGTCTGGACCAGCTCCTCCAGGGATTCGATGAAGAGTTCCTCGGGGAGCTCGGGCAGCGCCATCCGCACGGCCGAGCGGTTGAGCCGCTTGGCGTTCTCCAGCGGGCGGAAGGTGTAGATCGCGCCGTCGGCGTGGCGGTAGGCCTTCATGCCTTCGAAGATCTCCTGGGCGTAGTGCAGCACAGCGGCCGCCGGGTCCAGGGTGATCGGGCCGTAGGGCTCGACCCGGGCGTGCTCCCAGCCGCCCTCAGACGTCCAGTCGATCACCGAGGTGTGGTCGGTGAAGTGTGCCCCGAATCCCGGGTTCGCCAGGATCTCCTGCAGCCGATCGGCTGTGGTGGGCGTCGGATGGGGGGTGTGGTGGAACGTCATGGTGACCTTTCAGATGTGCACGGGCAGGTGCGCCCCGGCGGATGCGAGTCTCCTGCCCTACTCTACGAGACTCGCTCCCCCGCCGGGTCGCGCAGCACGGCCGCCCGGGCGGTTCAGCTGGAGAGCCGCGCCACGAAGGCGTCGCCGCGCTGGCCGGTGCTCAGACCGGTGCTGCCGTCCTGCGCCCACTGGCTCAGCTGGGCGTGGACCGCGGCCTCGACCCGGGCCGCGGCCTCACCAAGGCCGAGGTGATCGAGCATGAGCGCGGCGGAGAGCACCGTGGCGGTGGGATCGGCGATCGCCTTGCCGGCGATGTCCGGGGCCGAGCCGTGCACCGGCTCGAACATCGACGGCGCGGTGCCGGCGGTGTTGATCGAGGCCGAGGCGGCCAGGCCGATGCCGCCGGTGATGGCGGGGGCCAGGTCGGTGAGGATGTCGCCGAAGAGGTTGTCGGTGACGATCACGTCGAAGCGCTGCGGGTTGTTGACCATGTGAATGGTGGCCGCGTCGACGTGCAGGTAGTCCCAGCGGACGTCGGGGAAGGACTCGGCCACGGCCGTCGTCGTGCGGGTCCAGAGGTCACCGGAGTAGGTGAGCACGTTGTTCTTGTGCACCAGGGTCAGGTGCTTGTCCCGGGCCTGGGCGCGGACGAACGCATCCTCCACCACCCGGCGCACGCCGTAGGCGGTGTTGACCGAGACCTCGGTGGCGATCTCCGCGTCGGTACCGCGGCGCAGCAGCCCGCCGTTGCCGGCGTAGGGACCCTCGGTACCCTCACGGACGACGACGAAGTCGATCGGGTTCTCCTCGTCCACGCCGCGCAGCGGGGAGACGACCCCGGGGTAGGAGCGGGTGGGACGCAGGTTCACGCAGTGGTCGAGGTTGAAGCGCAGACCCAGCAGCAGTTCGCGCTCGATGATCCCGGAGGGCACCCGGGTGTCCAGCGGATCGGCGCCCACGGCGCCGAATAGGATCGCGTCGTGTCCGCGCAGCGCCTGCAGCGTCTCCTCGGTGAGGGTCTCTCCGGTGCTGAGCCAGTGCTCGGCGCCCAGGGAGTACTCGGTGTAGGTGAACTCGGCGCTCTCCGCGGCCAGGGCGGCGTCGAGCACCTTGCGGGCCTCCGCGACCACCTCGGGTCCGATGCCGTCGCCGCCGATTACTGCAATGTCGAATGTGTTCTGAGCCATAGCGTCACTCTATGCGCTGGTCACCGAGCGGAGCGGCTGCGCGAGGCGGGCTCTCAACATCTGAGACCCCGGCCGCGTGGAGCGGATTCGCCGCCGGGCGGCCGGGATCCTGCCTGCTCAGACCGGACTGTTCCGACTCAGTCGGTCTTCTCCTCGTGGCGGGGGAAGATCGGTGTGGGCTTGCTCAGCGCGGTGCCCGGGACCAGCTCGGTGTGGAAGGCCTCAAAGCTGCGCGGACCCGCACCGGAGGCGTTGGTCCGGCCGGCGTCGCCGGAGACCTCCACGTTCAGCGCGTCCAGCAGCTTCGTGGCCGAGTCCGGCATGACCGGCTGCGCGAGCAGCGCGACCTTGCGCACGACCTCCGCGGTCACGTAGAGCACCGTGTTCATCCGGGAGAGGTCGGTCTTCTTCAACTTCCAGGGCTCCTGCTCGGCGAAGTAGGCGTTGGCCTCCCCCAGCACGAACCAGGTGCGCTCCAGCGCGCGGTGGAAGTCCTGCATGTCGTAGGCCTCGCGGCTGATCTGAAGCAGCTCATCGGCCTGCGCCAGGATCCGACGGTCGGCCGCGGTGCGCTCCCCGGGCTGCGGGATCATCCCCTCGCAGTTCTTCACCACCATCGAGAGCGACCGCTGGGCGAGGTTCCCCAGGTTGTTCGCCAGGTCGGAGTTCTTCCGGCCCAGCACCGCCTCGTGGGTGTAGGAGCCGTCGGCTCCGAAGGGGAACTCGCGCAGCAGGAAGAACCGGACGGCGTCGAGCCCGTACTCCTGCACCCAGGCGGCGGGCGCGACGACGTTGCCCACGGACTTGGACATCTTCTCTCCGGCGTTGTGCAGGAAGCCGTGGATCATCACCCGCTTGGGCAGCTCGAGCCGGGCACTCATCAGGAACGCGGGCCAGAAGATGCAGTGGAACCGGGAGATGTCCTTGCCGATGACATGGACGTCGGCGGGCCAGAACTTCTTGAAGCTCTCCGACTCGGTGTCCGGGAAGCCGACCCCGGTGAGGTAGTTGGTCAGCGCGTCCACCCAGACGTACATCACGTGGTCCAGGCTGGTCTCGTCCGCGGTGAGGTCCTTGGGCACCGGCACGCCCCAGTCGAAGGTGGTCCGGGAGATGGAGAGGTCGTCGAGACCTGATTCCACGAAGCGGATCACCTCGTTGAAGCGGGTGCGCGGTCCCCCGAAGTCGGGGTTCTTGGAGAAGAAGTCCAGCAGCGGCTGCTGGTACTTCGAGAGCCGGAAGAAGTAGGACTCCTCTTCGGTCCAGGTCACCGGGGTGCCGGTCTCGGTGGCGTAGCGCTCACCGTCGGCGCGGACCTCGGTCTCGTCGGCGGTGAAGAAGCGCTCGTCGCGCACCGAGTACCAGCCCGCGTACTTGTCCAGGTAGATGTCCCCGGCCTCGACCATGCGCCGCCAGATGGCGGTGGACGCGGCATAGTGGTCCTCGTCGGTGGTGCGGATGAAGCGGTCGTAGGAGACGCCCAGGACGTCGTCGTCGACCCGCTTGAACTCCGCAGAATTCCGGGTGGCCAGCTCGCGCGGGGAGATGCCCTCCTTCTCCGCGGACTGCTGCATCTTCTGCCCGTGCTCATCGGTGCCGGTGAGGAAATAGGTCTCGTGTCCGTCGAGGCGCTTGAAGCGCGCCATCGCATCAGAGGCGATGTACTCGTAGGCGTGGCCGATATGCGGCGTCCCATTGGGGTAGGAGATCGCAGTGGTGATGTAGAACGGGGGCTTGGAAGAAGTCACCCTAGGAATTTACCCCACGTGGTTGCCCGGTGCAGGTCTGGGGCTCAGACCTGCACCGGGACTTGCACGACGATCAGTCTTCGAGGTCGACCTCGGCGGCCAGGTTGGCCTGGACCTCGGCGTTGATCGCGTCCAGCACGCCTGCCGGCAGGGCGGCGTCGATGGCCAGGACTGCCAGCGCGCGGCCTTCCTTGGTGTTCTGCGAGACCTGCATGCCGGCGATGTTGACCTGGTGCTCCCCCAGGATCCGACCCAGGGCGCCGACCACGCCGGGGCGGTCGGCGTATTCGAGCACGACCAGGTGCTCGGTGAGCGCGATCTCGAGGTCGTAGCCGTTGATCCCGACGATCTTCTGGATCTGCTTGGGTCCGGTGAGGGTGCCGCGGACCTCGAGGTTGGTTCCGGAGCTGGTGGCGCCGCGCACGGTGAGCGCGTTGCGGTAGTCCTCGACCTCGGTGGTGGTGGTCAGCCGGGTGGAGATCCCGCGCTGCTCGGCGAGCACCGGGGCGTTGACGTAGGAGACCTGTTCGGAGACGACGTCGGTGAACAGTCCCTTGAGCGCGGCCAGCTGCAGCGCGGAGACGTTGAGCTCGGCGATCTCGCCGGCTGCCTCGGTCTCGATGTCGGTGAAGGCGTCGGTGGCCAGGGCGTTGAGGATCCGACCGAGCTTCTCGATCAGCGGGATGCCGGGGCGGACCAGCTCGTCGATGGCGCCGCCGGCGACGTTGACCGCGTCGGGGACCAGCTCGCCGGCCAGGGCCAGGCGGACCGACTTCGCCACCGAGACGCCGGCCTTCTCCTGGGCCTCGGCGGTGGAGGCGCCCAGGTGCGGGGTGACGACGACGTTCTCGCGGGTGAAGAAGGGCAGGTCGGTGGAGGGCTCGGTGGCGAAGACGTCGACGGCGGCGCCGCCGATGGTGCCGGCGGCCAGTGCCTTTTCGAGGTCGGCCTCGTCGATCAGGCCGCCGCGGGCGACGTTGACCACGAAGGCGGTGTCCTTCATCTTCGTGAAGGCCTCGGTGTTGAGCATCCCCAGCGTCTCAGGGGTCTTGGGCATGTGGATGGTGATCACGTCGGACTTCGCGTAGAGCTCCTCCAGGGTGACCAGCTGGGCGCCGAGCTGGTGGGCCCGGGCCGAGGTCACGTAGGGGTCGTAGGCGATGATGTCCATGTCGAAGGCCTTCATCCGCTCGGCCACGAGACCGCCGATGCGGCCCAGCCCGATCACGCCGAGGGTCTTCTCCGCGAGCTCCACCCCGGAGTACTTCGAGCGCTTCCACGCGCCGTCGCGCAGCGCCTGGTGCGCCGGGGAGATGTGCCGGGCCAGGCCCAGGATGTGGGCGCAGGTGAGCTCGGCCGCGGAGGTGATGTTCGAGGTCGGGGCGTTCACGACCATCACCCCGGCCGCGGTGGCGGCCTTGATGTCGACATTGTCCAGACCCACGCCGGCGCGGGCGACGACCTTGAGCTGTTTGGCGTGGGAGAGCACCTCGGCGTCGACCTGGGTGGCGGAGCGGACCATGATCGCGTCGGCGTCGGAGAGATCGGCGAAGAGCCGCTCGCGGTCGGTTCCGTCGGACTGGCGGATCTCGAAGTCCGGGCCCAGCGCCTCGACGGTGGCGGGTGAGAGTTCTTCGGCAAGTACGACGACGGGGCGGTGAGTGCTCACAATGTCCTTCTTCTGCTCGGTGCGCTTTTCTGGGGTGGTCTGGTCACGCGAAGACGGTGAGCGGGGCGGGCCTGTGAGAGCCCGCCCCGCTCACCGTGATCACTCATCGAGCGGTCGTGCCCTCGGTGTAGTCGTCATCCTGCGGGATCCAGGAGAAGAGCTTGCGCAGCTCGCGCCCGGTGGACTCGATCGGGTGCGACTCGTTCTTCTTGCGGAGCTCGTTGAACTCCTTGCCGCCGTCGCGCTGGTCATCCATGAAGCGCTTCGCGAAGGCTCCGGACTGGATGTCGGCGAGAACCGCCTTCATGTTGTCCTTGACCTCCGGGGAGATCACGCGGGGACCGGAGACGTAGTCGCCGAACTCCGCGGTGTCAGAGATGGACCAGCGCTGCTTGGTCAGACCGCCCTCGACCATCAGGTCCACGATCAGCTTGAGCTCGTGGAGCACCTCGAAGTAGGCGATCTCGGGCTTGTACCCGGCCTCGGTGAGGGTCTCGAAGCCGTACTGCACCAGCTGGGAGGCGCCGCCGCAGAGGACTGCCTGCTCGCCGAAGAGGTCGGTCTCGGTCTCTTCGGTGAAGGTGGTCTCGATGACGCCGGCGCGGGTGCCGCCGATGCCCTTGGCGTAGGCCAGGGCGATGGACTTGGCCTGACCCGAGGGGTCCTGCTCCACGGCGATCAGGGCGGGGACGCCGCGGCCTGCCTCGTACTCGCGGCGGACCACGTGGCCCGGTCCCTTGGGGGCGACCATGGCGACGCCGACCTCGGTGGGGGCTTCGATGTAGCCGAAGCGGATGTTGAAGCCGTGGGAGAACAGCAGCACGTTGCCGGGCACCAGGTGCGGGGCGATCTCGGCGGAGTAGACCGCGGCCTGGTGCTGGTCCGGGACCAGGATCATGATGACGTCGGCCTCGGCGGATGCCTCGGCGACGGTCTTCACGGTCAGGCCCTGCTCTTCGGCCTTGGCCTTGGAGCTGGACTCAGCCTTCAGACCGACGACGACGTCGACGCCTGAGTCGCGCAGCGACAGCGCGTGGGCATGGCCCTGGGATCCGTAGCCGATGACAGCGACCTTCTTGCCGCTGAGCACGGACAGGTCGGCGTCGTCGTCGTAATAGAGATCAGTCACAGTGAGGTCTCCTCATGTTGGGGATTGGGTAACAGGTCAGTGGTTCTGACGGTGATTCTCAGATGGTCAGCGCAGGGCCTTGTCGGTCATGGATCTCGCGCCGCGGGAGATCGCGAGGGTGCCGGAACGCACGATCTCGCGGACTCCGAAGGGCTCCAGGACCTCCAGAAGAGCATTGAGCTTGTCAGGTGCGCCGGTGGCCTCAACGGTGAGTGAGTCCACGGAGACGTCCACGATCTTGGCGCGGAAGAGCTCGACGGCCTGGGTGACCTGCAGACGGGTGGGCGCATCAGCCTTGACCTTGATCAGCAGGTGTTCGCGCTGGACCGAGTTCTCCGGTGCCAGCTCGATGATCTTGATGACATTGATCAGCTTGTTCAGCTGTTTGGTGATCTGCTCGAGCAGCTTCGAGTCGGCGTCGACCACCACGGTGATCCGGCTCAGCCCGGGCAGCTCGGAGGGACCCACCGCCAGGGAGTGGATGTTGAAGGCGCGGCGGGCGAAGAGCCCGGAGACCTTGGTCAGCACGCCGGGGACGTCCTCGACCAGGACCGAGAGGGTGCGCCGCTGCTCGGGTGCGACGATGTCATGAGTGCCCATATGTCAGTCCTCCTCGTCCCACTGCGGGGTCAGGTTGTGCGCGAACTGGATGTCGCTGTTGGAGACCCCTGCCGGGACCATCGGCCAGACCATGGAATCACGCGAGACCACGAAGTCGATGACCACCGGGCGGTCGTTGATCGCCATGGCCTCGGCGATGACGGCGTCGATGTCCTCGGGTCGCTCGCAGCGCAGCCCCACGCAGCCATAGGCCTCGGCAAGCTTGACGAAGTCCGGGATCCGCACGACCTCGCCGCCCTCTGCGGTGACGGAGGTGTTCAGGTGGGTGTTGGAGTAGCGGGACTCGTAGAAGAGGGTCTGCCACTGCCGCACCATGCCCAGCGAGGAGTTGTTGATCACCGCGACCTTGATCGGGATCTTGTTGATCGCGCAGGTGGCGAGCTCCTGGTTGGTCATCTGGAAGCAGCCGTCACCGTCGATGGCCCAGACCACCCGGTCCGGGTTGCCGACCTGGGCGCCCATGGCGGCAGGCACCGAGTAGCCCATGGTGCCCAGACCGCCGGAGTTCAACCACTGCCGGGGCCGCTCGTATTTGACGAACTGGGCGGACCACATCTGGTGCTGTCCAACGCCGGCCACATAGACGGCCTCGGGTCCCGAGGCCTGGTTGATCTTCTCGATGACCTGCTGCGGGGCGATCTTGCCGTCCTCGGGGGTGGCGTAGCCCAGCGGGTAGGTCTCGCGGAAGCGGTTGAGCTGCTTCCACCAGCCGCTGATGTCGGTGCGTCCGTGCTTGGCGACCAGTGCGTCGAAGGCGAAGGCGAGCTCCGGGACGATCTCGTCGAGCGAGCCGACGATCGGCACATCGGCCGTGCGGTTCTTGGAGATCTCGGCGGGGTCGATGTCGGCGTGGATGACCTTCGCGTCCGGAGCGAAGGTCTCGAGCTGCCCGGTGACCCGGTCGTCGAAGCGCGCACCGAGGGTGATCAGCAGGTCCGAGCGCTGCAGCGCGGCGACGGCGGAGACCGTGCCGTGCATCCCGGGCATGCCCAGGTTCTGCTCGTGGGAGTCCGGGAACGCGCCACGGGCCATCAGGGTGGTGACCACCGGGGCACCGACGGTCTCGGCCAGCGCGTGGAACTCCTCGGAGGCGTTGGCCTTGATCATGCCGCCGCCGACGTAGAACACCGGGCGGGAGGCGGCCTGGATCAGCTTCGCGGCCTCGCGGATCTGCTTGGAGTGCCCGCGGGTGACCGGGCGGTAGCCGTTGAGTTCGATCTTCGGCGGCCAGGAGAAGGTGGTCTTCGCGACCTGGGCGGACTTGGTGACGTCGACCAGGACCGGGCCGGGCCGGCCGGTGGAGGCCAGGTGGAAGGCCTCCGCCATGATCTTCGGGATCTGATCGGCGTCGGTGACCAGGAAGGAGTGCTTGGTGATCGGGGTGGAGATCCCGACGATGTCGGCCTCCTGGAAGGCGTCGGTGCCGATCACGTTGGCGTTGACCTGTCCGGTGATCGCGACCATCGGCACGGAGTCCATGTGCGCGTCGGCCATCGGGGTGACCAGGTTGGTGGCGCCGGGTCCGGAGGTGGCGATGCAGACGCCGACCTCCCCGGTGACCATGGCGTAGCCCTGGGCGGCGTGTCCGGCGCCCTGCTCGTGGCGGACCAGGATGTGGTTGACCTGGTCGGAGTCCATCAGCGGGTCATAGGTGGGCAGGATCGCTCCGCCGGGGATGCCGAAGACGTCTGTCACACCCAGCTCTTCGAGGCTGCGAATGATGGACTGCGAGCCTGTGACCTCTACCGGGGCGACTGTGCGGCCGGGGCCGTACAGGCGGGGGTCAGCGGAGGTCCCAGCGGCGCTGCTGGATGCTTTCGAGGCCAGCATGGCTGGGCTCGTGGCTGTCGGATTGCTCATCTTTTCCTCAGTCTCTGGTTCCCGAATTGATCCAAGAAGTCTCTGATCCGTCGCGGATCCACTCCGGTCAAGAGAAAACCCCGGCTGAAAAGCCTGTGGGGCCTTCATGCCGGGGTGAGCGGATGCGTCAGCTCCAGTTCAACCATTCGGCCGCCTCGGGTGAGACGGACGAGCGGCCGACCTGAGGCGTGTGAATCACTTCACATGTCCCCCGGCGGCGGTTACGGGTACTACCGCTAGTAGTTGACGCATGGCGTCCATGCTTCCCTGGCCTGTGATCAGTGTCAACATCCCGGATGCCCGTCTCACATCGTGGAAATCCGGTCTGTTGACCCCGATCCTGACCGGCTCAGCCGCAGTAGGCGCCCTCTGCGGCGGAGCGGACGAGCTTGGCGTATTTGCCCAGCACACCGGTGGTGATGAACGGCGGCAGCGGGGTCCAGTCCTGCTGCCGGGTGGCGAACTCGGCCGCGTCCACGACGAGCTCGATGCTGCGCCCGGCGATGTCGACCCGGATCAGGTCACCGTCGGCGACGAAGGCGATGGGCCCGCCGTCGACCGCTTCGGGGGCGATGTGGCCGATGCACAGACCGGTGGTGCCTCCGGAGAAGCGACCATCGGTGATCAGCAGCACGTCCTTGCCCAGCCCGGCGCCCTTGATGGCGCCGGTGATGGCGAGCATCTCGCGCATGCCGGGTCCGCCCTTGGGGCCTTCGTACCGGATGACGACGACGTCGCCCGCCTGGATCTTGCCCTCCTCCAGGGCCTTGAGCGCCTGCTGCTCGCGCTCGAACACCCGGGCGGTGCCTTCGAAGACCTCGGCGTCGAAGCCGGCGGACTTCACCACGGCGCCCTCGGGGGCGAGCGAGCCGTGGAGCACCGCGATGCCGCCGTTGGGGTGCATCGGGTCGTTCAGGGCGCGGATGATCTTGCCGTCGATGTCCGGCGGGTTGATCGACTCGAGGTTCTCGGCCACGGTCTTGCCGGTGACGGTGAGCGCGTCGCCGTGGATGAGGCCGGCGTCGAGCAGGGCGCGCATGACCACCGGCACTCCCCCGACCCGGTCGACGTCGGCCATCACGTACTGGCCGAAGGGCTTGAGGTCACCGAGGTGGGGCACCTTGTCGCCGATGCGGTTGAAGTCTTCGAGCTTCAGCTCCACGCCGGCCTCGCGGGCGATCGCCAGCAGGTGCAGCACCGCGTTGGTGGAGCCGCCGAAGGCCATGGTCACCGCGATGGCGTTCTCGAAGGCCTTCTTGGTGAGGATGTCCCCGGTGGTGATGCCCTGGCGGAGCAGCTCCACCACGGCCTCGCCGGACTTGTGCGCGTAGTGGTCGCGGCGGCGGTCGGCCGAGGGCGGGGCGGCGGAGCCGGGAAGCGACATGCCGAGCGCCTCGCCGATGCAGGCCATGGTGTTGGCGGTGTACATGCCGCCGCAGGCGCCTTCGCCGGGGCAGATGGCGCGTTCGATGACGTCGAGGTCAGCCTCGCTGATGGTGCCGCGGGCACACGCGCCCACGCCTTCGAAGGCGTCGATCAGGGTGACCTGCTTCTCGGTGCCGTCGGCGAAGCGGGCGACGCCGGGCATGATCGAGCCGGCGTAGAGGAACACGCTGGAGAGGTTCAGCCGGGCCGCGGCCATGAGCATGCCGGGCAGGGACTTGTCACAGCCGGCGAGCAGCACCGAGCCGTCGAGGCGCTCGGCCTGGATGACGGTCTCGACCGAGTCCGCGATGACCTCGCGGGAGACCAGCGAGTAGTGCATGCCTTCGTGGCCCATGGAGATGCCGTCGGAGACCGAGATGGTGCCGAACTCCAGCGGGTAGCCGCCGCCGGCATGCACCCCTTCCTTGGAGGCCTTGGCGAGGCGGTCCAGGGAGAGGTTGCAGGGGGTGATCTCGTTCCAGGAGCTGGCGATGCCGATCTGCGCCTTGGAGAAGTCGTCGTCGCCCATGCCGACCGCGCGCAGCATGCCGCGCGCGGGGGCGCGGGTGTAGCCGTCGGTGACCTCCCAGCTGCGGGGCTTCTCCGGGATAGAGGGGCCGGTGACCGCCTTGGGCGGGGTGAAGGGGGCCTTGCCCTGGACGATGTCAGGGGTGTTCTCGGGGGTCTCTGCGGTGTGCTCAGCCATGCTTTGGATTCTATGCCTGTCAACGTGTCACGGCGCACCCGCACCGCCGCCCGTCTCACGATGCAGAATTCGACTGGGGTGGAGCGATAGCCTCGACACCATGGATGAGGTGCAGATCCGCGGGGCAGTGGTGGATGAGCAGACCCGGTGCGCGCACTACGCGGGGCCGTTGGACATCGTCGCGATCAGGTTCTTCTGCTGCGACCGCTGGTATCCGTGCCTGGAGTGTCACCGTCAGGCCGAGGCGCACCCGATCCGTGTCTGGCCGCGGGCCCGCCGCGAGGAGCGCGCGCTGCTCTGCGGGGTCTGCCGGGCACGGTTCAGCATTGCGGAGTACCTGCTCGCGCAGTCCTGCGCGCACTGCGGGGCAGGGTTCAACCCTGGCTGCGCGACGCATCACCAGTTCTACTTCGAGCTCTGACCCCACCTCAGCGGCAGCCCCTCGACACCCTCACAGCGAGACGATGAACACGGTGGCGCCGAAAACCAGGCCCGAGTCCATACGGGAATGGCAGGAGAGCAGGGCCGGGCGGCGGTATCGTGAGCCCCATGACAGCGGATGAGCGCCCTGCCGAGACTGCCTGGGACCAGCTGCTGGCCGCCCTCGAGGAGGACGGCAGCATCCTCGAAGAGACCATCCGCAACATCCGCGCCACGGTGCCCGGTTACGACGACGTCCCCACCGCCGCGCTGGAAGCCTCCGTCCGGCGCAATATCGCCCTGAGCATCAGCACCGTCCGCGCCGGCCTCCGGCCCTCCCACGACGACGTCGCCGAGGCCGACGCCCTGGCCTCCGAGCGACACGCCCAGGGAGTGCCAGTGGGAAGCGTGCTCGCCGGCTTCCGATCCTGCATGTCCGTGATCCTGCACCGACTGCTGGACCACGCCCCCGACCACGGCATCCCCGTAGACCAGGTCCTCGCCTCCTCCACCCTGCTCTGGGAGCTGGGGGACGCGTTCTCCGCCCGCGCGGTCATCGTCTACCGGGACAAGGATGTCTCCCGAGCCCTGGCCGACTCCACCCGGCGAGCCGCCTGGATCGGCGATGCCGTCGCCACCTGGATGGAGCCGACCGAGCTGGCCCGCGGCGCAGCGCTCTACGACGTCCCCACGGCCGCACCCCTGCGAGCGCTGGCCGCAGACTCGCATCCGGAGGCAGACCTCGACCGCCAGCGGCTGCTCCACGAGTGGGCCGAGGCAACGGGGACCAGGGCGCTCACGGCGGTCCGGGCCAGCACACTGGTGGGCATCCTCATCGGCGAGCCGCCGCTGGACTCGGAACCGGAGCAGCTGACCGTCGGCCTCGGTCCCGCAGTGACCCTGGATGAGCTGCCGCGATCCTTCGAGTGCGCCTCCACCGCCCTGCGCGGAGCCGCAGCCGTGGGGCAGACCGGCGTGGTGGACCTGGAACGCCTCTCCTGGCGGGCCGGGATCCACGCCACCCCAGAGGTCACGGTGCTGCTGCAGGGGCGCCATCTGCAGCCGCTGGCCGAGGCCGGCGAATTCGGCGCGCACGTGCTCGAGTCCGTGGACGCCTACCTGAGCCACCGGCTCAGCATCCCCCTGGCCGCCCGCAGCATCCCGGTGCACGTCAACACGCTGCGCTACCGGCTGCAGCGATTCCAGGAGATCACCGGGTCGGATCTCGGAGACCTGGACACACTCGTCGAGCTGTCCTGGGCGCTCGCCGCCCACCGAGGGACACTCCCCCGCAGGACGCATTAGTAGCCAGCTACGAAACAGGTGCTCCAGGGTTGAGCAAACGGATGTAGCCCACGTCACACTCCAGCCCGCATGCTGGTCTACGACGTCGTGACCGTCGTCACTCGCTCGCCACCTCCATGAGGAGACCTCCATGATTCTGGGCATCTTTGGCATCATCGTGTCCCTGCTGCTGCTCATCACCCTCGCCTATCGCGGCGTGCCGGTGATCCTGGCCGCTCCCGTCGCCGCCGTCGTCTGTGTGCTGTTCTCCGGCGCCCCCATCCTGGCCTCCTACACCGAGATCTTCATGCCGGCGATGGCGGGCTTCGTGGGCAGCTGGTTCCCGGTCTTCCTGGTCGGGGCGATCTTCGGGATCCTGATGACGGTGACCGGCTATGCCGAGTCGATCGCACGCACCGTGACCGGCTGGATCGGAAGCCGCAGGGCCATCGCCGCCACGGTGATCACCTCCGCGCTGATGACCTACGGCGGGATCAGCCTCTTTGTGGTCGCGTTCGTGATGTATCCGCTGGCGCGCGAGCTGTTCCGCGTGGCCGACATCCCGCGCCGGCTGATCCCGGGCACCATCGCCCTGGGCATCTTCACCTTCACCATGACTGCCCTGCCGGGATCCCCACAGGTGCAGAACATCATTCCCGGGCCGTTCTTCGGCACCGACGCCTACGCCGGACCGGGGGTGGGCATCCTCGGCGGCATCCTGATCTTCAGCCTCGGCATGCTGTGGCTGGAGCACCGCCGTCGCAGCCTGATCGCCAAGGGCGAGCACTTCGAGTCTGTGGAGTCCAAGAAGGTCATCGGAGGATCCTCCGACGACGGCTCCACGGTCGCCACCACGATCGCGCCGCCCAACCGACTCGTTCCCTTCCTGCCGCTGCTCACCGTCTTTGCGGTGAACTTCGCCTGCACCCTGCTGATCTTCCCCGCACTGGACTGGTCGTACCTGCAGGAGGACACCTTCGGTGCCATCACCTACGACTCCCGCGCCGGACTGTGGGCCGTGGTCGTGGGCATCGTGGCCGCGGTCGGCCTGATCGTCGCGCTGAACTTCGGTCAGTGGAGCACCTTGAAGATCGGGTTCAACGACGGCGTCAAGCGCTCCATGCTGCCGATCTTCTCCACCGCCTCCGAGGTCGGCTATGGCGCCGTCGTCGCCTCGGTGGCCGCCTTCGCCGTGGTCCGCGATTCGGTCTTCGGCATGGGCGCCAACGCGCTGGTGACCTCCGTGGTCACGACCTCGATCACCGCCGGGCTGACCGGCTCCTCCTCCGGGGGCATGACGATCGCGCTGAACGCCCTGGGCGCCGACCTGCGCACCATGGCTGAGGACGAAGGCATGAGCCTGGAGATGATGCACCGCTTGACCGCCATGGCGGCAGGCGGCCTGGACACGCTGCCCCACTCCGGCGCCGTCGTCACCCTGCTGATCGTCTGTGGCCTCACCCACCGTCAGTCCTATAAGGACATCGGTATGGTGACGCTCGTCATCCCGGTGCTGGTGGTCGTGGCGCTGATCGCTCTCGTCTCGGCCGTCGGAGGGTTCTGATCCCCGACCTCCTCCGATGGCCGCATCCGTGGCCACTCCTGATGACCCGTTTCATTCCTGACGCCTCCCAAGGAGCATGATGAACCCCCACACCACTCGCAGCTCGACGATCCCAGCCGATGCGCTGAGCGGCCGCCGCGCCGTCGTCACCGGCGGAGCCTCCGGCATCGGTGCGGCCTGCGTCCGGGCCTTCGCCGCCGCCGGAGCCCACGTGACGGTCTGCGACCGCGACGGCGACGCCGCCGAGGCTCTGGCAGCCGAGATCGGCGGCACCGCCTGGACGGTGGATCTCGCCGAGACCGCTGCCCTGGAGGAGCTCACCGCGGAGACAGGGGTCCTCGATGCGGACATCCTGGTCAACAACGCCGGCATCCAGCGGGTCGCTCCCCTGCACGAGTTCGACCCCGAGTCGTGGCGGTTCATGCACCGGCTGATGGTGGAGTCTCCGTTCCTGCTGATCCGCGCCGCCCTGCCCGGCATGTACGAGCGCGGCTTCGGCCGGATCCTCAACATCTCCTCGGTCCACGGACTGCGCGCCAGCCCGTACAAATCCGCCTATGTGACCGCCAAACATGCGCTGGAGGGGCTCTCCAAGGTCACGGCCCTGGAGGGCGCCGAGCACGGGGTGACGTCGAACTGCATCAACCCCGCGTATGTGCGCACACCGCTGGTGGAGAAGCAGATCGCAGACCAGGCCCGGATCCACGGCATCGACGAGGACCAGGTGATCGAGAAGATCATGCTCACCGAGTCCGCGGTGAAGCGGCTGGTGGAGCCCGAGGAGGTGGCCTCCCTGGCCAGCTGGCTGGCCTCCGACGCCGCGGGCATGGTGACCGGAGCGTCCTACGCCCTCGACGGAGGATGGACCGCCAGCTGAGCTGGCCCATCACGCAAGATCCACCAGTCCATCCACCCCACGTCCATTCGAGCCACATCCCTGAGGAGGGCCCATGACCATCGACAAGACCGTCGCGACCGCCGCCGAGGCCGTCGCTGACATCCCCGACGGAGCCTCGCTCGCCGTCGGAGGCTTCGGCCTCTCCGGCAACCCGATCCAGCTCATCGACGCGCTGCTGGAACAGGGCGCCTCTGGGCTCTCCGTGACCTCCAACAACTGCGGCGTGGACGGCTGGGGCCTGGGCGTTCTGCTGGCGGCCCGCCGGATCGCGAAGATGACCTCCTCCTATGTCGGAGAGAACAAGGAGTTCGCCCGCCAGTACCTGGAGGGGGAGCTCGAGCTGGAACTGGTCCCGCAGGGCACCCTCGCGGAGAAGATGCGTGCCGGCGGCGCGGGCATCGCGGCGTTCTTCACCCGCTCCGGAGTGGGCACGCAGGTCGCCGAGGGCGGCATCCCGATGACCTACGACGGCTCCGGCGGCGTGGCCAAGGAATCCGCGCCCAAGGAGGTCCGGCCCTTCACCCTCCACGACGGTCGGACGCTCGACTTCGTCCTGGAGGAGTCGATCGTCGCCGACTTCGCCCTGGTCCACGCCCAGCGCGGCGACCGGCACGGCAACCTGGTGTTCAACAAGGCCTCCCGGCAGTTCAGCCCCGACGCCGCCATGGCGGGCAAGGTCTGCATCGCCCAGGTCGAGGAGCTCGTGGAACCCGGGGAGATCGACCCCGACGCGGTCCACCTCCCCGGGGTCTACGTGCACCGGATCGTGGAGGTCGGCGCGGAGATCGACAAGCCCATCGAGAAGCGCACCGTCCGCAGCGACGAGAAGGAGTGATCCAGTCATGACCACCGAGACCACCGCGGGCTGGACCCGCGACCAGATGGCCGCCCGCGCCGCCGCCGAACTCCCCGACGGTGCCTACGTGAACCTGGGCATCGGCATGCCGACCCTGATCCCGAACCACATCCCGGCCGAGCGCACCGTGGTGCTGCAGTCCGAGAACGGCATCCTCGGGGTGGGCCCCTACCCCGCCGAGGATGCGGTGGATCCGGACCTGATCAACGCCGGCAAGGAGACGGTCACGGTGCTCCCCGGCGCGGCCTTCTTCGACTCCTCCACCAGCTTCGGCATGATCCGCGGCGGCAAGATCGACGTCGCAGTCCTCGGCGGCATGCAGGTCGCCGAGAACGGGGACCTCGCCAACTGGATGGTTCCCGGCAAGATGGTCAAGGGCATGGGCGGCGCCATGGACCTGGTCCACGGCGCCGAACGGGTCATCTGCCTGATGGAACACGTGGCCAAGGACGGCTCCCCCAAGATCCTGCCGGCCTGCACGCTGCCGCTGACCGGCAAGGCCGTGGTGGACCGGATCATCACCGATCTGGCTGTGATCGACGTCGTGCACTGCGAGTCAGCTTCGCACCTGCGGCTGGTGGAGACCGCCCCGGGGGTCAGCGAGGAACAGGTGCGCGACGCCACCGGCGTGGAGCTGCACTGAGCCAACCGTACTGAGCCGCCGGCGCCGGCGTCGAGCCATATTGAGCCGCCGCCGCACCGTACCGAACACCGCAGACTACGTATGATGCAGAACACCATCGAGTCGACCACAGCATGAAGGAGCACCCATGGCACCCGGATCCGTGATCCTCGGAGGAAGCCGCACCCCGATCGGCAAGCTGATGGGCGGGCTCTCCTCCCTCACCGCCGCCCAGCTGGGGTCCGCTGCGATCAGCAGCGCCCTGGAGAAGACCGGGGTCCGCAGCGACCAGGTCGACTACGTGATCATGGGGCAGGTGATCCAGGCCGGCGCGGGACAGAACCCGGCCCGCACCGCCGCCCTGGGGGCGGGCATTGACGCTGGGGTCCCAGCGATCACGGTGAACAAGGTCTGCCTGTCCGGGCTCAGCGCCATCGCCTATGCAGACCAGCTGATCCGCGCCGGTGAGTGTGAGCTGGTGGTGGCCGGCGGCATGGAGTCGATGTCCAACGCCCCGCACCTGCTGCCGGGCTCGCGGAGGGGCACCACCTACGGGGACACGACCCTGGTGGATTCGATGGCCTATGACGCATTGTTCGATCAGGCCACACAGCAGAGCATGGGAGCCCTGACCGAGTCCTGCAACGCCGCAGAGACGGAGGTCTCCCGGGCAGAGCAGGACCGTGTCGCGGCACTCTCCCATGAACGTGCCGCTCAGGCCTGGGACGAAGGGGTCTTCGACGAGGAGGTCACTCCCGTTCAGGTCCCTCAGCGTAAGGGTGACCCGGTATCGGTCAGCCGCGACGAGGGCATCCGAGCAGGGACCACGGCAGAATCCCTGGGGAAGCTGCGCCCAGCCTTCGACAAGGCGGGCACGATCACGGCGGCATCATCCTCGCAGATCTCCGACGGGGCCTGCGCCGTCATCGTGACGACCCCGGAGAAGGCGCGAGAGCTCGGGCTCACTCCCCTGGCAGAGATCGGCGCCTACGGCATGGTGGCCGGACCGGACTCCTCCCTGCAGCTGCAGCCGGCGAATGCGATCGCCGAGGCGTGCAGGAAGCAGGGCATCGACCCAGAGTCCCTGGATCTGGTCGAGATCAACGAGGCGTTCGCCGCCGTGGGGGTGGCCTCGGCGCGGAAGCTCGGCCTCGCGGAGGACAAGCTCAACGTCAACGGAGGCGCCATCGCGCTGGGCCACCCGGTGGGCATGTCCGGCGCACGCCTGGTGCTGCACCTCGCCCTGGAGCTGTCCCGTCGCGGCGGCGGGACCGGAGCCGCGGGCCTGTGCGGCGGCGGCGGCCAGGGCGACGCTCTGATCCTCACCGTCCCCCGCTGAGCTGCCCGCTCACAACCCCCACCCGCGCGTTGAGGGGCGGATTCTACGAGCATCTGGGGCCGAAGAAGGCCTCAACCAGTCGCAGAATCCGCCCCTCGACGGAAGCGGGGGTGTTACTTCAGGTATGGCGGGGAGTCGGTCATCTGGTCGACGACGGTCTCGGCGACTTCGCGCATCGAGAGTCGGCGGTCCATCGAGGTCTTCTGGATCCAGCGGAAGGCCTCGGGCTCGGTGAGCCCCATCTTGGTGGTGAGCAGGGACTTGGCCCGCTCCACGAGCTTGCGGGTCTCGAACTTGTCCGCCAGCGAGGTGACCTCGTCCTCCAGCGCCCGGATCTCGTCGAAGCGCGCCATGGCGACCTCGATGGCC
The DNA here is from genome assembly GCF_051262655.1 of Nesterenkonia maliinae. Classification (NCBI taxonomy): domain Bacteria; kingdom Bacillati; phylum Actinomycetota; class Actinomycetes; order Micrococcales; family Micrococcaceae; genus Nesterenkonia; species Nesterenkonia maliinae. The sequence continues at coordinate 799,149 of NZ_JBIMEY010000001.1, forward strand.
GGGATCAGGTCGTTCTCGGTGAAGGGCTTGACCACATAGGCCATGGCGCCGGCCTCGCGGGCCGATTCGACCAGGTCGCGCTGGGAGAAGGCGGTGAGCATGACCACCGGGGCGATGCGCTCCTCGGCGACGAGCTTCGCGGCGGTGATCCCGTCCATGATGGGCATCTTCACGTCCATCACCACCAGGTCCGGCTCGGTCTCCCGGGCCAGCTCCACGGCGCGTTCGCCGTTGTCAGCCTCGCCGACGACGTCGTAGCCGGCGCCGGTGAGGATCTCGACGATGTCGAGTCGGATGAGCGTCTCATCCTCGGCGACGAGCACGCGGCGCGGCGCGGTCCCGCCGGTGGCAGCCGCAGGAGCTGCTTCGGTGCCGCCCGCTGGGGAGGCCGTCTCGTGGGCGTCGGTGCCCGGAGTCTGTTCGCTCACCGTTCTCCTTCTGGTCCCTGACCGCCGTGCCGGGAGTGTCTCCCGGAGGGGATGCTCCCCGTACTGGGCTGGTCCTCGTCATGGTGCCCGAAGTGGGACTCGAACCCACACACCAGTGGTACCGCATTTTGAGTGCGGCGCGTCTACCGATTCCGCCATTCGGGCTGGACCGGGGAGGTCAGGGCCTCCCCGGCGCTCGTGCTGTCCTCCCGAAGGTGTCTTCTCAGACTCCTCGGCGAGGACAGCACCAGCTTACCCGGGCCTGCGCCCGAGCATTGAATCTTCCGTCATGCCGCCCTGATCACTTGGACAGTTCGGCACGCCGGATCCTGGGTCCGACTAGGACGGGCTGGAGGCGCTGGCCGCGGGCCAGGGTCCGACCGGTTCCTTGTTCGCCGGGGCGGTGTCGCCGCGGCGCAGCGTCTCGATGTCATTGGCGTCGTGGATGTCACCGATGCGGTGGACCTTGACCATGTTCGTGGTCCCGGCCTGTCCTGGAGGGGAACCGGCGGCGATCACGACGAGCTGGCCGAGTTCGGCGGTGCTCTCTTCGAGCAGCAGCTTGTCCACCTGGGCGGTCATGGTGTCGGTGTGGGTGGCGAACTCCACCCAGCGGGGCTGCACGCCCCAGGAGAGGGTCAGGATGTTGTGCGTGTGCTCCACATGGGTGAACGCGAAGATGTTCTGCTTCGGCCGCAGCCGGGAGAGCCGCCGGGCAGAGTCTCCGGACCGGGTGAAGGTGGTCAGGTGCTCGATGTCGAGCTGGTCCGCGATCTCCTTGGCGGCGCGGGTGATCGCACCGCCGCGGGTCTTGGGCTTGGTGCCCAGCTCGGGGATCCGGCTCAGGCCCTTGGTCTCGGTGGTCTCGATGATCCGGGACATGGTCTCCACGGTCTCCACCGGGAACTGTCCCACGGAGGTCTCACCGGAGAGCATGACCGCATCGGCGCCGTCGAGCACCGCGTTGGCGCAGTCGGAGGCCTCGGCGCGGGTCGGCCGGGGGCTGTCGATCATGGATTCCAGCACCTGGGTGGCGACGATGACCGGCTTGGCCCAGCGACGGGCCAGCTCCACCGCGCGCTTCTGCACCAGCGGGACCTCTTCCAGCGGCAGCTCCACGCCGAGATCGCCGCGGGCGACCATGACGGCGTCGAAGGCGTCGACGATGTCCTGCAGCGCCTCCACCGCCTGGGGCTTCTCGACCTTGGCGATGACCGGGACGCGGCGTCCCTCTTCATCCATGATCCGGTGCACGGCTTCGATGTCCGCGGCGTCACGGACGAAGGACAGCGCGACCATGTCGAAGCCGGTGCGCAGGGCCCAGCGGAGATCCTCTTCGTCCTTCTCGGACATCGCGGGCACCGAGACGGCGACGCCGGGCAGGTTGATGCCCTTGTTGTTCGAGACCTTGCCGGGCACGGTGACCTCGGTGATCACGTCGGTGTCGGTGACCTCGAGAGCGCGCAGCGAGACCTTGCCGTCGTCGATCAGCAGGGTGTCCCCGACCTGGACGTCGCCGGGCAGGCCCTTGAACGTCGTCGAGCAGCGGTCCTTGGTGCCCTGGATGTCGTCGATGGTGATGGTGAAGCGGTCGCCGACCTCGAGGGCGTGCTCCCCCTCGATGAAGCGGCCGAGGCGGATCTTCGGGCCCTGCAGGTCGGCGAAGATGCCGACGGCTCGGCGCAGGTCCTTGGAGACCTCGCGGACGGTGTTGTAGGTGTCCTCGTGGACGCTGTAGTCGCCGTGGCTCATGTTCACCCGGGCGACGTCGACACCGGCCTCCACGAGCTTGCGGGTCATCTCATAGCCTGCGGTGGCGGGGCCGAATGTGGCGACGATCTTGGCGTGTCTCATGTCTCACCTTGTCCTATCTAGTGTGCTGATAAGCGAGTTGATGGACTGGCACGACACTGGACCAGGATTATTCGTGTTCGAGCCTATAACAGTCAGCCTGTGAGCGAAATCGCACGATCTGAGGGCTTGACCGGGGCGGGAAGCCTGGTCGCGCCTTCGAGATATTCGTCCACCTTCGCGGCTGCCGCACGTCCTTCGGCGATGGCCCAGACGACCAGGGAGGCCCCGCGTCCGGCGTCGCCGATGGCGAAGACGCCCTCCATCGAGGTCTGGTAGTCCTCGGCCCGGGTGATGTTCCCGCGCTTGTCGAAGTCCAGGGAGAGCTGCTCGGTGAGCGTGTCGGACTCCGCTCCGGTGAAGCCCAGTGCCAGCAGCACCAGGTCGGCGGGGATCTCGCGCTCCGAACCGGGCTTCGGCGAGCGGGAGCCGTCGGGGTTGTACTGGGTCTCGGCGACCTTCAGGGCGCGCACCTGACCGTTGTCGTCCGCGACGAACTCCACGGTGGAGGCCAGGTAGCTGCGCTCCCCGCCCTCTTCATCGGCGCTGGTGAGCTCGAAGACTCGGGGGTCCATCGGCCAGGGCTCGTGATCGGGGCGATCCGAGGGGAGCTCCTTGCCGATCGCGAGGGTGGTCACCGAGGCGGCGCCGTGGCGGTGCGCGGTGCCGATGCAGTCGGCACCGGTGTCGCCGCCGCCGAGGACGATGACGTGCTTGCCGTCCGCGCGGATCTGGTCCTCGACCTGATCCCCGGAGGTGACCTTGTTGGACTGCACCAGGTACTCCATGGCGAAGTGGACCCCGTGCAGCTCGCGCCCGGTGATGCCCAGATCACGCGGGACCATGGCGCCGGTGGCCAGGATGACCGCGTCATAGCTGGCTTCCAGGGCGTCCCAGGTGATGTCGGCGCCGATCTCGGTGGAGGTGTAGAAGCGGGTGCCCTCGGCCCGCATCTGGTCGATGCGGAACTCGACGTGGTGCTTCTCCATCTTGAAGTCCGGGATGCCGTAGCGCAGCAGCCCGCCGAGCCGGTCGTCGCGCTCGTAGACGGCCACGGTGTGCCCGGCGCGGGTGAGCTGCTGGGCGGCCGCGAGGCCGGCGGGGCCGGAGCCCACCACTGCCACGGTCTTGCCGGTGAGCCGCTGCGGCAGCACCGGCTCCACGTAGCCGCGGGAGATCGCTTCATCTGCGATGGCGACCTCGGACTGCTTGATCGTCACGGCGGGCTGGTTGATGCTCAGCACGCAGGAGGTCTCACAGGGGGCCGGGCAGATCCGCCCGGTGAACTCCGGGAAGTTGTTGGTCATGTGCAGCCGGGAGGAGGCTTCCTCCCACTGGTCGCGCCAGATCAGGTCGTTCCACTCGGGGATCAGGTTCCCGAGCGGGCAGCCGGTGTGGCAGAACGCGACGCCGCAGTCCATGCAGCGACTCGCCTGGGTCTGCACGATGCCACGTTCATTGCGGTCATAGACCTCATGGAAGTCCATGATGCGCACCGGGACGGGACGAGAGGGCCGGTTCTGGCGCTCTCGATGCTTCAGAAATCCACGCGGATCAGCCACGGGTCGCCTCCAGAATCTTCTGCCATGCGGCGTCCCCGTTGGGATCCAGGCCCTCGTCGAGGGCGCTGGAACGGGCGCGCAGCACAGCGTCGTAGTCGCGCGGGAGCACCTTGGTGATCCGCGAGTAGGTCTTCTCAGGGTCTTGCAGCAGCGCCTCGGCCACGGCGCTGCCGGTCTCCTCATGATGCCGGCGCAGCAGGTCGGCGATGATCGCGCGGTCCTCCTCGTCGGGCTCGAGCACCAGCAGGTCACCGTTGCGGTGGGCCTGCGAGTTGACCTTCTGCTCGTCGAAGTCCAGCAGGAACGCGGTGCCTCCGGACATGCCGGCGCCGAAGTTGCGTCCGGTGGGTCCCAGGATGAGCGCCTGGCCGCCGGTCATGTACTCACAGCCGTGGTCGCCGATGCCTTCGACCACCGCGGTGGCCCCGGAGTTGCGCACCAGGAAGCGTTCACCGACCTGGCCGCGCAGGAACATCTCCCCGGCGGTGGCGCCGTAGCCGATCACGTTGCCGGCGATGACGTTCTTCTCCGCCACCAGCGGGGCTGAGGGGTCCGGGTGAGCGATGATCCGCCCGCCGGAGAGCCCCTTGCCGACGTAGTCGTTGGCGTCCCCGGAGAGGTGCAGGGTGATCCCGTGGGGCAGGAAGGCCCCGAGGGACTGGCCGGCCTCACCGGTGAGCTCCACGACGATGGTGTTGTTCTCCAGCGTCTTGAGCCCCTGCGCCTTGGTCACCTCGTGGCCGAGCATGGTGCCCACCGAGCGGTCGGTGTTGATGACCTTCTTCTCGATGTGGACCTTCTCGCCGTGGGTGATCGCGGAGCCGGCGAGCTGGATCAGGCCCATGTCGAAGTGCTTCTCCAGCTCGTGGTCCTGCCCACGGGTGCGGCGCAGCATCGAGGCCGTCACCGGATCCTTGGGGTCGTAGCTGTCCAGCACGGCGCCGAGGTCGAGGCCGGTGGACTTCCAGTGCCGCTTGGCGTCGTCCATGTCGATCGCGTCGACGTGGCCGATGGCCTCGTCCAGGGTGCGGAAGCCCAGCTCGGCCAGGTATTCGCGGACCTCCTGGGCGACGAACTCGAAGAAGTTCACCACGTGGTCGGCCTGGCCGGTGTAGCGGTCGCGCAGCACGGGGTTCTGGGTGGCGACGCCCACCGGGCAGGTGTCCAGGTGACACACGCGCATCATGATGCAGCCCGAGACCACCAGCGGGGCGGTGGCGAAGCCGTATTCCTCGGCACCGAGCAGCGCGGCGATGACCACGTCCCGGCCGGTCTTGAGCTGCCCGTCGACCTGCACGGTGACGCGTTCGCGCAGCCCGTTGAGCATCAGCGTCTGCTGCGCCTCGGCCAGCCCGAGCTCCCAGGGGGTGCCCGCGTGCTTGAGCGAGTTCAGCGGGGAGGCGCCGGTGCCGCCGTCGTGCCCGGAGATCAGCACGACGTCGGCCTTGGCCTTGGTCACGCCGGCCGCGACGGTGCCGACTCCGTGCAGGGAGACCAGCTTCACGTGGACCCGGGCGCCGGTGTTGGCGCGCTTGAGGTCGAAGATCAGCTGGGCCAGGTCCTCGATGGAGTAGATGTCGTGGTGCGGCGGGGGTGAGACCAGCGCGACGCCGGGGGTGGAGTGCCGGGTCTCGGCCACCCAGGGGTAGACCTTCTTGCCCATGAGCTGGCCGCCCTCACCGGGCTTGGCTCCCTGAGCCATCTTGATCTGCAGGTCATCGGCGTGGGTCAGGTACTGGCTGGTCACGCCGAAGCGTCCGGAGGCGATCTGCTTGACCGCGGAGCGCCGCTCGGGGTCCTCCAGCCGCGCCGGGTGTTCCCCGCCCTCGCCGGTGTTGGAGCGTCCGCCGAGCCGGTTCATCGCGATCGCGAGGGTCTCGTGGGCCTCCTGGGAGATCGAGCCGTAGCTCATCGCCCCGGTGTTGAACCGCTTGACGATCTCGGCGACGGATTCGACCTCTTCGATGGGCACCGGCTGCCGGTCGGAGCGCAGCTTGAAGAGCCCGCGCAGGGTCAGCAGCTCCTCGGACTGGTCATCGACGTACTTGGAGTACTGCTTGAAGATGTCGTAGCGCCGGGTCTTGGTGGAATGCTGGAGCTTGAAGATGGTCTGCGGGTTGAACAGGTGCGGCGGGCCTTCGCGGCGCCACTGGTATTCGCCGCCGATCTCGAGCTCGTTGCGGCGACCGAGGTCGTTGCCGTCGGCCGGGTAGGCGTGGGAGTGCCGTTCGAGCGTCTCGGCGGAGAGCACGTCGAGCCCGACGCCGCCCATCGGCGAGTGGGTGCCGGAGAAGTACTGGTCCACCACGTTCTGCGCCAGGCCCACGGCTTCGAAGGTCTGCGCGCCGCAGTAGGAGGCGACGGTGGAGATGCCCATCTTGGACATGATCTTCAGCACGCCCTTGCCCAGCGCGGTGAGCAGGTTGTGCACCGCCTGCTCCTCGTCGACCGCGGTGAGCTCGCCGCGACGGACCATGTCCTCGGCGGTCTCCATGGCCAGGTAGGGGTTCACCGCGGCGGCGCCGTAGCCGATCAGGCAGGCCACATGGTGGACCTCGCGCACGTCGCCGGCTTCGACGACGAGCGAGACCTTGGTCCGGTTGGCCGACTTCAGCAGGTGGTGGTGGATCGCGGAGAGCATCAGCAGCGACGGGATCGGCGCCCACTGGGCGTTGGAGTCGCGGTCGGAGATCACGATGTAGCTGACCCCGCGGTTGACCGCGGCGGAGACCTTCTCGCAGATCTCGCGGATCCGCTGGCGCAGCTCATCCTCCTTGGATCCGGCGCGGTAGAGCGCACGGACCTTCAGTGCGATCTTCGCGCCGTCGTCGTTGCGGATGTTGGCGATCTTGGCGAGCTCGTCGTTGTTGATCACCGGGAAGTCCAGGGCGACCTGCCGGGAACGGACCTGGGTGTTGCTGAGCAGGTTGCCGCTGGGGCCGATGTGCAGCCCCAGGGAGGTCACCAGCTCCTCACGGATCGCGTCCAGCGGCGGGTTCGTGACCTGGGCGAAGGTCTGCACGAAATAGTCGAAGAGCAGCCGGGGCCTGTCGGCGAGCACCGCGATGGGGGTGTCGGTGCCCATGGCGCCCAGCGGCTCGGCGCCGGCGGTGGCCATCGGACCGATGAGCACGCGCAGCTCTTCGTGGGTGTACCCGAAGGTCTGCTGGCGCAGCCGGACCGACTCCGAGGGGTGGCGCACGTGCAGCCGCTCCGGCAGGTCGGTGAGCTGGACCAGGTTCTCCTGGACCCAGTCGGCCCAAGGTGCGGAGGAGGCCAGATCAGCCTTGATCTCCTCGTCCTCGATGATCCGGCCCTCGACGGTGTCGAGCAGCAGCATCATGCCCGGGGCGACGCGGCCCTTGCGCACGATCGAGGAGGGCTCGAGGTCCAGGACCCCGACCTCGGAGGACATCACGACGAGGCCGTCGTCGGTGACCCAGTAGCGGGCCGGGCGCAGGCCGTTGCGGTCGAGCATCGCGCCGACCTGACGGCCGTCGGTGAAGGCGATCGCGGCGGGGCCGTCCCAGGCCTCCATGAGCTGTGCGTGGTACTGGTAGAACGCCCGCAGTCCGGGGTCCATGGTCTCGTGGTTCTCCCAGGCCTCGGGGATCATCATGCGCATGGACTGGGCCAGCGGACGGCCGGAGAGCATCAGCAGCTCGGCGGCCTCGTCGAAGCTGGTCGAGTCCGAGGCGCCGGGGGTGCAGATCGGGAACAGCGATTCCGGGTCCTCGCCGAGCAGCTCCGAGGCCATGACTGACTGCCGGGCGCGCATCCAGTTGCGGTTGCCCTTGACCGTGTTGATCTCCCCGTTGTGCGCGATGTTGCGCAGCGGCTGGGCCAGCGGCCAGGAGGGGAAGGTGTTGGTGGAGAAGCGGGAGTGGACGATGCCCAGGGTGGTCTTGAACCGCTCGTCGGAGAGGTCCGGGAAGAAGGGCTCCAGCTGTGCGGTGGTGAGCATCCCCTTATAGGTGATGGTCTTCGAGGACAGCGAGGGGAAGTAGACGCCGAGCCGGTTCTGTCCGCGCTTGCGCAGCCGCCAGCCGCGCTGGTCCAGCGTGCCGGAGGCGGACTCCTGGTAGGCGATGGAGTCTTCCGGGGCGAAGCCGATGAAGACCTGCTGGAAGTAGGGCATCGACTCCTTGGCCAGGGTGCCGATCATCGAGGCGTCCACGGGCACGTCGCGCCAGCCCAGGACGGTCAGGCCCTGCTCCTCGGCGAGCTCGCCGAAGCTGGCGCACATGTGCTCGCGCTCGGCGGGCGACTGCGGCAGGAACGCCGTGCCGGCGAGGTACTCCCCCATCGGCGGCAGGTCGAACTCGGTGACCGCACGGAAGAACTCGTCGGGGATCTGGGTGAGCAGTCCGGCGCCGTCGCCGGTGCCCACGTCGCCGCCCACGGCACCGCGGTGTTCGAGGTTGCGCAGGGCGACAAGTGCGTGGTCGACGATGTCGTGGCCGGGGACGCCGCGCAGCGTGGCCACCGCGGCCATGCCGCAGTTCTCGTGCTCGTTGGCCGGGTCGTAGAGACCAGCCTTCTCAGGGAAGGCGGCAAAGCGCTGATAGGGACTCATGATCTGGGGCGAGCCTGCTGTGGCAGCTGCCTCGAACCCTGGTGTTCCGGGAGTAGACATGAAGGTCTTCCTTCCTCCGCATGCGGACGTTTCATGGGGAGGGGACATCTTCGGCCCCTTCTATGGTGCACGGAGTCTGAGCTCATTCTGCCAGGTCTTCGGAACGGTGCGTCCCGAGCGACAGGTGAGTCTTCAGTGTTCCGTCGGTCTTCAGTCCTGCATGACGCAGCGTCGTCTGTGACCTGCGCGCTCTACGGGGTGTGTCCCGGCGCGTGACTGCGACGACGCGGGTTGGTCGGCGCGCCGCCGTCGTGGTCCTCCCGCTGACACCAGGGGATGAGACCAATCTTCCAACTCGGACCTGCGGGTTGCAAGTCCGATCTCAGGATCTGGGACTGTCCGTCTCAGTGGAGTCCGGCCTCGCCTCGCCCGATCCATCCTCCACCGGGGTTGTCCCGGGGGTCGTTTCGTCAGTCGTGGTGGGGACTGTCGCGGTGCTGGCCTCGGCTTCGGTCGAGGTCACCGTCGAAGTCTCCGTCAAGGTCGCGGTGCCGGCCTCGGTGGAGGTCTTCGTGGAAGTCTTGACCGCGGCGTCGTCCTCGGTCTCCTCCAGGGCTGCATCCCCGGTGGTCGCGGCGGCCAGCGCCGCGTGGTCCTCGGATCCGCGCGGGCCCTGTCCGGGGCGGTAGATCTCCATCTCCTCGGCCAGTGCGGCCTCGGTGCGGGGACGTCGGGTCCAGAGCCAGATCATCATGACAAGCGCGAGCAGGAACAGGAAGACCGACATCCACATGTTCAGTCGCCATTCCAGACCGAAGAGGTTGATCCACTGGGTGGACTTGTTGATCTCGTCGATGCGCAGCGACTCGATCCAGAAGCGGCCCAGCGAGTAGTAGGCCACGTAGGTCCAGACCAAGAGCCCCTGCTTGACGGCGAAGCGGCGGTAGAGCGCGAGGAGCAGGAAGAAGCCGATGAGGTTCCAGAGGCTCTCGTAGAGGAACGTGGGGTGGTACAGCGTGCTCTCACCGGCGCCCAGCGGCGGGGCCTGGTGGCGCTGGCTGGTGTCGATCTCCAGGCCCCAGGGAAGATTGGTCGGAGCGCCGTAGAGCTCCTGGTTGAAGTAGTTGCCCCAGCGTCCGATGGCCTGGGCCAGGATCACGCCGGGCACCAGGACGTCGGCGAAGGCGCCGAACTTCATCCCGTAGCGCCGGCAGGCGAACCAGACGCCGACGGCGCCCAGCGCCACGGCGCCGACGATGCCGAGACCGCCGAGCCAGACCTGCGGGATCAGCGAGAGGTCGCCGTCCTCGCCGAAGTAGGCGTCCGGAGACGTGATGACGTGGTAGAGCCGACCACCGACGATGCCCAGCAGCACGGCCCAGATGAGCGCGTCGAAGACGTTCTCGGGACTGCCGCCGCGGGACTTCCAGAGCCTGCTGGCGACGAGGTACGCCACCAGGATGCCCAGACCGATCGCCAGACCGTAGAACCCGATCCGCAGCGGTCCGACGAGGTCGATCCCGTCTGTGGGCGGGGCGGGGAAGGCTGCGCTGATCTGCGCCGTCGCCGAGGCGGTGGCCTCAGCGGCGGTCTGCAGGGCGCTGACCGGACTGGAAGTGTAAGACACGGTGTCCTTTCGCGGTGGTGAGACGCCCTCCCCCGGCTGAGCTGGGGGCGGGCTGAATTCGTGATCCGGTGCAGTCTATGGCCTGAGCCTGGCGAGTGCGACCAGCGGAGGCGGCGGCTCCTAGGAGCTGTCGGGGTTCCGCCGGAGATGCACGACGGCGGCGACGAGTCCGCCCCAGACCGTGACCAGGGCCACGATCATCATGATCAGTGCGTCGGTCTCCATCAGTCTCGGGCTCCCGTTCGGTCGGTGGAGTTCTGGGTGCCGGGCTCAGTGCCGGGCTCAGTCGCGGTCGCGGGCTCTTCCTCGAGCGCCTCGGCGTGCAGCGCGGAGTCGGTCCGCCAGGGCAGGGCGGTCATCACGACGGCGGCCACCGCCACGAAGGCCAGCGCGCCCCAGCCGAAGGTCATCACCACCCAGGTGTCGAACCCGCCGTAGCCCTCGGTGACCTTGGTCCGGATGTCCATGACCAGCAGCACGCCCAGGACCACCGGGAGGACCACGCCGATCAGGGACTTCCAGATGAATCCCAGCTTGATCGAGCCGTAGGCGTTCATCCCGTCCGCCAGCACGTCGAGGCGGCGGAAGCCCCAGGTGACGGCGAGCACGGCGATGAAGGCCGCGGCGACGATGCCGATGTTGTTGGAGAAGGTGTCGATCACGTCGAGCACCGTGAGGCCGGAGACTCCTCCGAGCAGCACCACCGAGACCAGCGCGCTGGAGCCTCCGACGAGCCCGACCGTCACCGGCCGGGACCATCCGGTCTTGTCCTTGACCGAGGAGATCGCGACCTCGAGCACCGAGATCTGCGAGGTGATCCCGGCGAGGGTCAGCGAGCCGAAGAAGAGCACGCCGAGCAGGGCCGAGGCGGGCGCCTCGCTGATGATCGTGGGGAAGGCGACGAAGGCCAGCCCGAGCCCGGAGGAGGCGACCTCGTCCACCGCGGTGTTCGCGGCGACGGCGATGAAGCCCAGCGCGGAGAAGACGCCGATGGCGGCGAGCAGCTCGAAGGAGGAGTTCGCGAACCCGACGACCAGGCCGGAGCCGGTGGCATTGGACTTCCGCTTCAGATAGGAGGCGTAGGTGATCATGATGCCGAAGCCCACCGAGAGGCTGAAGAAGATCTGTCCGTAGGCCTGGATCCAGACGGTGCCGCTGGTCAGCGCGCTCCAGTCCGGGGTGAACAGGGCGTTGAGCCCGGTGAGCGCGCCGTCGAGGGTCAGCGAGTAGCCGACCAGGATCAGGAACATCACGAAGAGCACCGGGATGCCGTAGATCGACACGCGGGCGATCCCGCGCCGCACACCGAGTGCCAGGGCGATCAGCAGCACCACCCAGACGGCGATCAGCGGCCAGCCGACCTGTGCGACGAAGTCCACCGAGAGTCCGGATCCTTCGGTGCCTGCACCGTCGTACTGGAGGTATTCGGTGAAGAAGAAGCTCTCGGCGTCGTCGCCCCAGGCCTGGGTGAAGGAGTACCAGGTGTACATCGCGGCCCAGGCGATGATTGCGGCGTAGTAGATGGAGATCAGGAAGCAGATGCCCACCTGGAGCCAGCCGATGGGTTCGGCGTGCCGGTGCAGCCGCTTGAAGGCCAGCGGCGGGGATCCGCGGAACCGGTGGCCCAGGGCGTAGTCGAAGAGCAGGATCGGCAGTCCGGCGGTGAGCAGCGCGATCAGATACGGGATCAGAAACGCCCCGCCGCCGTTCTCATAGGTCACATACGGGAACCGCCAGATGTTGCCGAGTCCCACGGCAGAGCCGACGGCCGCCAGGATGAAGACGGTCCGAGAGTTGAAGCTCTCCCGGATCCGAGTTCGTGCCGGCGTCCGCTGTGTCATCGAGAGGTCTCGGCTCCCGTGAGCTCGGCGGTCAGGGCGGCCACGGCGGAAGGACCGCCGTCGCGCAGCGCGACGACCAGTGCGGTGCCGACGATGACCCCGTCGGCGTAGCGGCCGATCTCCTCGACGTGGGCCCGGGTGGAGACCCCCAGTCCGACGCAGACCCGCTCGGCTCCTGCGCTGCGGGCGGCGGTGACCACGCGCTCGGCGGCGTCAGAGACCTGATCGCGGGCACCGGTCACGCCCATCACGGAGACGCCGTAGACGAATCCGCGGGAGGCGGAGACGATCTGCGCGACCCGCTCCGGTGAGGAGGTCGGTGCGGTGAGGAAGACCCGGTCGAGTCCGTGCTTCTCGGTGGCGGCGATCCACTCGCGGCCCTCGTCAGGGATCAGGTCCGGGGTGATCGCGCCCGCGCCGCCGGCCTCGGCCAGGCGGCGGGCGAACTTCTCGGCGCCCATACGGTCGATCAGGTTGTAGTAGGTCATCACCAGGACCGCGGCGTCGGTGGCCTTGACCACTGCTTCCACGATGTCGAAGACCTCGGGCAGCTTGAAGCCGCGGGCGAGCACCTCGGTGGTGGCCTGCTGGATGACCGGGCCGTCCATCACGGGATCGGAATAGGGCACGCCGATCTCGATCACATCGGCGCCGTTGCGGGCCAGCTCGATGGCCGCCGCGATGGAGGTCTCCTTGTCCGGGTAGCCGGCGGGGAGGTAGCCGATGAACGCGGCGCGGCCCTGCGCGCGGGCGGCCTCGATGGCGGCGGCGGTCTTGGATGCGGTCTTCGGCGCCTGCGTGTCCGGGGCCTGGGTGTTCGAGGACTCGGCGTTCGGGGCCTGGGCGGCGGACCCCGCGTGGGTGGCTTCGGTGCTCATGCCTGGACTCCCGTCTCGGGTGCCGGGGACGGGCTCTCGTCTCCGGTCTTCTCTGCGGTCTCGGTCTCGGCCACCGGGTCGTTCTCCTGGCCCGGAAGCATCCGGAACCATTCGGCGGCGGTCTCCACGTCCTTGTCGCCGCGCCCGGAGAGGTTGATCATGATGATCTTGCCTTCGCCGTCCTCACCCCAGCTGCGGGAGAGCCGGGCGGCGCCGGCCAGACCGTGGGCCGATTCGATGGCGGGGATGATGCCCTCTGTGCGGCAGAGCATCTCGAAGGAGGCCATGCACTCGGTGTCTGTGACCGGCTCGTAGGTGGCGCGTCCGATCTCGGCGAGGTAGGCGTGCTCGGGACCGACCGAGGGGTAGTCCAGACCGGCGGAGATCGAGTGCGAGTCCACCGTCTGGCCGTCCTCGTCCTGCATCAGGTAGGAACGGGCGCCATGCAGCACGCCCGAGCGGCCGAGCGTGATGGCCGAGGCGTGCCGGCCGGTCTCGACGCCGTCGCCGCCGGCCTCGAAGCCGTAGAGGGCGACCTCCGGGTCGTCCAGGAAGCCGTGGAAGAGCCCCATCGCGTTGGAGCCGCCGCCGACGCATGCGGCGACGACGTCGGGCAGGCGTCCCTCCATGGCGAGGATCTGTTCGCGGGCCTCGTCGCCGATGACCTGGTGGAACCAGCGGACCATCTCGGGGAACGGGTGCGGTCCGGCGACGGTGCCCAGCAGGTAGTGGGTGTTCTCCACCGAGGCGACCCAGTCGCGCAGCGCTTCGTTGATGGCGTCCTTCAAGGTCTTGGCGCCGTGGTCCACCGGGACCACCTCAGCACCGAGCAGCCGCATCCGGGCCACGTTCAGCGCCTGTCGGCGGGTGTCCTCGGAGCCCATGTAGACCACGCAGTCCATGCCCATCAGGGCGGCAGCGGTGGCGGTGGCCACGCCGTGCTGGCCGGCCCCGGTCTCGGCGATCAGCCGGGTCTTGCCCATGCGCTTGGCGATCAGCGCCTGGCCGAGCACGTTGTTGATCTTGTGCGAGCCGGTGTGGTTGAGGTCCTCGCGCTTGAGGAAGATCCGGGCGCGGCCGGCCTGGGCGGCAAAGCGGGGCACCTCGGTCAGCAGCGAGGGGCGTCCGGTGTAGTCCCGGCCGAGGCGGTGGAACTCGGCGAGGAACTCCGGATCCTTCTTGGCCTCGCGGAAGGTCTGCTCCACCTCATCGAGTGCGGCGACGAGCGATTCCGGCATCCAGCGTCCACCGAAGTTCCCGAAATAGGGTCCTTCGTGGTCGCGGTACTTCTGCGTCTCTTCAGCTGGAGCGCTCATGATCTCTCCTCGATGATCTCCGCCGGTCAGCCTCAGCTGGTCGGCTCAGTGTATGAAGCTCAGGTGGTGGGTGCCCAGGGGTGCAGGCTCAGACCAGGCTCGCGGCGCGAAAGCTGCGCAGCGCGGTCTCCGGTGCGCCGTCCTTCACCAGAGCTTCGCCGACCAGCACGGCGTCGGCGCCCTGTGCGGCGTAGTCGACGACCTCGCGGGCGGAGGTGACGCCGGACTCGGCGATCCGCACCACGGACTCCGGAAGGTGCTGGGCCATCGTGGCGTAGTGCGCGACGTCGACCTCCAGGGTCTTGAGGTTGCGCACGTTGACTCCGACGATCCGGGCGCCCAGCGCGACGGCGCGGGCGATCTCTTCCTCGGTGTGCGCCTCGACCAGGGCTTCCATGCCCAGTTCGTGGGTCAGGGTCAGGAAGTCGCGCAGCTGGTCGTCGTCGAGTGCGGCGACGATCAGCAGCACGAGGTCCGCTCCGTGGGCGCGGGCCTCGTAGAACTGGTAGGAGTCCACCATGAAGTCCTTGCGCAGGACCGGGATCTCGACGGCGGCGCGCACCGCGTCCAGGTCGGCGAGGCTTCCGTTGAAGCGTCGGGCCTCGGTGAGGACGCTGATCACTGCGGCGCCGCCGTCCTGGTAGGACTTTGCGAGCCGGGCTGGATCTGGGATCTCGGCCAGGGCCCCCTTCGAGGGCGAGGACCGCTTGACCTCGGCGATGATCCGCACGCCGTGCGGGTCATCGCGCCCTGCGAGCAGCGCCGCGTGGGCGTCGAGCGCGGGGGGCGCGGCGGCCGCTGCCACCACGATCTGCTCATGCGAGATCGCGGCGCGGCGCACCTGGAGGTCTTCGCGGACTCCGGCGATGATCGAGTCGAGGACGGTCACCATTCAGTGAGCTGCGGTTTCTGACCGCCGCTTGTCCTGGCTGCGGCGGGAGTTGTCCGTGGTGGCCGGACCCTGGTGGTCGCGGGCGCTCTCGTGCTGCTTGAGCACCGCGTTGGAGTCCATCTCCACGCCGTAGCCCTTGGCTTTGAGCACCACACCCAGGACCAGGGCGAGCGGGATGAAGAGGATCGAGATCCAGACCATGATCCAGATCTCCAGCACCATGCCCAGGCCGGCGATGATCGAGCCGACGATGATGGTGAGGCTGAGCGCCCAGGCCGCGGGAGTGGAGCCGTGGCCGATGTGATCGTGGTGGATGTACTCGTCATCGACCTTCTCGCCGGGGGCTGGCTCAGTGTCGCGCAGAGCAGTGGGGTTGGCCATTCTGGTCCTCTCTAGAACGTGCAGCGGTGCTCATTCACATCTGGGCACCATTCTGCCACGTATGGTCTGACCCCGTGGTCGGTGACGCCGCAGGGCGAAACCTTCCCGGGTCGATGTCACCGGGCTTTCCGGTGGGCGGGCGCTACAGGCGTTTTGACCGCCCGGTCCGGCGGCCGGGCCGCGGGTGATGCAGCCGCGGGTGATGCGGCGGCGTGGGTATCAGCGGCGGGGGTCTGAACGGCGGGGGTCCGTGGGGTCTTCGCCGTCGGAGAGCCCGTCCCAGAGGTCGAACTCATCGGGGTCGGTCTCGCGGGCCCTGGCGCGCCGCGCGCCTCGGCTGGGCCCGGGGGTCTGCGGGGTTCCCGGCCGCCCGGCGTCTGACCCGGTGCCGCCGCCCGGCGCCTCGGGAGCGTCCTCGGCCGTGTTGACCTGGTATTTGCGAGACCGGCGGTCCGGCCAGCGGTGGGAGACCAGCAGGAGTCCCAGGGAGGCGATCAGCAGCAGCAGCGCGCCGCCGAAGCCCAGCCAGACTGCCATGCTCAGCTCATAGCGCTGAGCCTCGGCGGTGGTGCCGGTGATCTCGCCCAGCGCCGTGGAGGCGACGCCGGCCGGGTCAGCCAGCACGGAGCGGATGGCCAGCAGGGCGATGACGGCGGCGCCGAAGAGCACCGACCCGATGACGACGCGGCCCAGCCGCCTCGCGATGGTGACGGCCACCCCTGCGGCGAGCCCGACCAGGCCCATCGCGGTGACGGTCTCGACCAGCTCTGCGCCGGTCATGGCCACCTCCTGGACCGAGGAGGTGGACCCCAGGCCGTAGGCGCTGACCCAGGTCATGGTGGAGGAGATCAGCAGCAGCGCGCCGCCGAGCAGAGACATCAGCACCACGTTGCGGCGCGTCATCAATCCGCCGAGGCGAGAGGTCCCGCGACGCTGTGCCCGGGAATCCTGCGGCTCGGGATTCTGCGGGGCAGGGGTGGTCTCGCTCATGTGTGCTCCAGACGATCTGCGGCCAGCACGGCGCGCAGCGGCGCCGCGGCCTTGTTCACGGTCTCCAGGCGTTCGGCGTCGTCGTCGGAGTCCGCGACGATCCCGCCGCCGGCCTGGACGTAGGCGCGCCCGTCCTTGAGCAGGGCGGACCGGATCGCGATGGCCGCGTCCATCCGGCCGGAGAGGTCGAAGTAGCCGACCACTCCCCCGTAGATGCCGCGCCGGGTGGGCTCCCAGGCGTCGAGCAGCTGCAGCGCGCGCGGCTTCGGCGCCCCGGAGAGCGTGCCCGCCGGGAAGGTCGCCGAGAGCACGTCGTAGGCGCTGTGCTCGGGGGCCAGTTCGCCCTGGACGTGGCTGGTCAGGTGCATCACGTGGCTGAACCGCTCCACCGCCATGAACCGGGTGACCTGGACCGAGCCCGGAACGCAGACCTTGGCCAAATCGTTGCGCGCGAGGTCCACCAGCATGATGTGCTCGGCGCGCTCCTTCTGGTCTGCCAGCAGGTCCTCGGCGAGCTCGGCGTCCTGCTTCGGGGTCTCCCCGCGGGGTCGGGTGCCGGCGATCGGGTGGGTGACCACGGTGGTGTCCTCCACCGTGACCAGCGCCTCCGGGGAGGCTCCCACGAGCTGGTAGGGCTCGCCGTCGGGGGTCTCGAAGTGCATCAGGTACATATAGGGGCTGGGGTTGAGCAGCCGCAGCATCCGGTAGACGGCGAGGGCGTCGACGTCGGTCTCCACCTCGAACCGGCGGGACACCACGATCTGGAACACCTCACCGTCGATGATGGCCTGCTTGGCCTTGCCCAGGGTCGCGAGGTATTCGTTCTGGTCCCAGGCGTGGACGACCCGGTCGGTGAGGTCCTGCTTCACCGCCGCACCCCAGTCCGGCTGGGCGGTGGAGACCACCGGGGCGACGGGCTCGGCGAGCTTGGCGCTCATCTGGTGCAGCCGGGCGACGGCGTCGGCGTAGGCATCCTCGGCGCCGGTGTCCTGGCCATCGAAGTTGATCGCGTTGGCGACCAGGGTGACGGTGCCGTCTCGGTTGTCGTGCACCGCGAGGTCCGAGACCAGGTTCATCGCCATCTCTGGGACGTGGAGGTCATCGGTCGGCGGGTGGGGCAGCTTCTCCCAGTGCCGGATGACGTCCCAGCCGGCGTAGCCGACCAGGCCGGAGGTCAGATGCGGCAGCTCCTCGATGAAGGGCCGGCCCGGCGTGGTGCGCGCGGCGGGCTCGGTCGAGGACGTGGCTGAGGTGGAGGCGTCTGTGGTGGCCGTCCCGGCGAGGAACTCCAAGGTGCTGCGCAGCACCTCGGCGGTGGTGCCCTCGCGCGGGGTGCCGACCGGGGGCTTCCCGATCCAGTGGGCGGCGCCGTTGATCGCGCTGAGTGTGGCGGAGGAGCTCACCCCGATGAAGGAGTGTCGGGACCATGCGGCGCCGGGCGCGGCGGACTCCATCAGGAAGGTGCCCGGGCGGGCCGCTCCGGCCTCGTCGGTGGCCAGCGCCCGGTAGATGCTCAAGGGGGTGTGCGAGTCGGTGAGCAGCGTCATGGTCACCGGGATCACCCGGTGGTCCTGGGCCAGCTCGAGGAACTCCTCCGCTCCGGGGACCACGGTGCCGAGGTCATGCATCGGTGATCTCCCGTCCGGTGAAGCAGGTGGTGGTGCCGGTGTGGCAGGCGGGTCCGGACTGCTGGACGCGCATCAGCACGGTGTCGCCGTCGCAGTCCAGCGCGAGCGAGACCACCTGCTGGACGTTGCCGGAGGTCGCGCCCTTGCGCCAGAGCTCCTGGCGGGAGCGGGAGAAGTACACGCCTTGGCGGGTGGCCAGGGTGATGCCCAGCGCCTCGGCGTTCATCCAGGCCAGCATCAGCACCTCGGAGGTCTCGGCGTCCTGGGTGATCACCGGCACGAGCCCGTCGGCGTTGAAGCGCACGGCCTCGAACACCGACCCTGCGAGCCCAGACTCCTGAGGTGAAGGCTCTGCGGTCTTCAGCTCTGCGGTCTCAGGCTCTGGGGTCGCTGCCGTCTCGGTTTCTTCGCTGCTGCTCATGCGGACCTCATCTCACCGGGTAGCCGGCGGATCGTATGGCGTCTTTGACCTGGGCGATCATGTCATCGGGGCCGAAGTGGAACATCGAGGCCGCCAGGACCGCGTCGGCGCCGGCCGCGATGGCGGGCGGGAAGTGCGCCGGGACTCCGGCGCCGCCGGAGGCGATCAGCGGGACCCGGGTGACTGCGCGGACCGCGGAGATCATCTCGGTGTCGAAGCCGTCTCGGGTGCCGTCCGCGTCGATCGAGTTCAGCAGGATCTCCCCCACTCCCCGGTCGGCGGCGTCGCGACACCAGGCCAGCGCGTCGATGCCGGTGCCGGTCCGGCCGCCATGGGTGGTGACCTCGAACCCGGACTCGGTGGACTCGCTGCGCCGGGCGTCGAGGGAGAGCACCAGGACCTGGTTGCCGAAGCGACCGACGATCTCGTTGATCACCTCGGGGCGGGAGACCGCGGCGGTGTTGATCGAGACCTTGTCCGCCCCGGTGCGCAGCAGCCGGTCCACATCCTTCGGTGAGCGGATCCCCCCGCCGACGGTGAGCGGGATGAAGACCTCTTCGGCGGTGCGGGTGACCACGTCGTAGGTGGTCTCCCGGTCGGCCGAGGAGGCGGTGACGTCGAGGAAGGTCAGCTCGTCGGCTCCGGCGCGGTTGTAGCGGTGCGCCAGCTCCACCGGGTCCCCGGCGTCGCGGAGGTTCTCAAAGTTGACCCCCTTGACCACGCGACCGGCGTCGACGTCCAGACAGGGGATGACTCGGACTGCAAGTGTCATCGGCCGTCCTTCGCTCAGATCCGGCAGGCGTGGATGGAGGAGACCAGGATCGCGCGGGCGCCGAGGTCATAGAGCTCGTCCATCAGCTGGTTGGTCTTCTTCGCGGGCACCATGGAGCGCACGGCCACCCAGTTCTCATCCGCCAGCGGGGAGATGGTCGGTGATTCCAGGCCTGGGGTGATCGCGGCGGCGGCTGGGAGCAGGTCCCGGTGCACGTCGTAGTCCATCATCACGTACTGGGCGGCGACGAGGACGCCCTGCAGTCGGCGGATCAGCCGGTCCAGGCCCTCGGGGTGCTGGTCACGGCCGGAGATCAGGATCGCCTCGGACTGCATGATCGGATCGCCGAAGGTCTCCATCCCGGCGGCCTTGAGCGTGTTGCCGGTCTCCACGACGTCGGCGATGGCGTCGGCCACGCCGAGCCGCACGGCGGTCTCCACGGCGCCGTCGAGGTGCACGACCTCGACGTCGGGGATGCCCTGGTCCTCGAACCACTGGGCCAGCAGGCCGTCATAGCTGGTGGCCACCCGGGTGCCGGCGAGGTCGGAGGCACTGCTGAAGCGGCCCTTGGGGCCGGCCAGGCGGAAGGTCGACTTGCCGAAGCCCAGTCCGAGGACCTCTTCGGCGCCGTGGTCGACTCGGGCGTCCTGGAAGAGGTCGCGGCCGGTCAGCCCGACGTCGAGGGTGCCGGCGCCGACGTAGACGGCGATGTCGCGGGGCCTCAGGTAGAAGAACTCCACCCCGTTCTCCTCATCGAGCATGACCAGTTCGCGCCGGTCGCGGCGCTGGACGTAGCCAGCCTCGGAGAGCATCTCCATGGCGGCCTCGGAGAGGGCACCCTTGTTCGGAACAGCAATGCGCAGCATAGGGATCTCGTCTTTTCGTGTGCAGGTGATGGCGGTGTCGGTGAACTCGCCCGGGAGGTTCAGAGGTACTTGTAGACGTCCTCAGGAGCGATGCCCTTGGCGATCATCATGACCTGCAGATGGTAGAGCAGCTGGGAGATCTCCTCCGCGGTCTCTTCGTCGCTCTGGTACTCGGCCGCCATCCAGACCTCGGCGGCCTCCTCGACGACCTTCTTGCCGATCTGATGGACCCCGGCGTCGAGGGCTGCGACGGTGCCGGAGCCCTCCGGGCGGGTCTCGGCCTTCTGGGCAAGTTCGGCGTAGAGCTGATCGAAGGTTTTCACCGCTCCAGGGTATCTCACCGGTTCAGCGCGGCGATCTCCACGGCTGCGGCGACGCCGGCGTGCGCGGCCTCGAAGCCCTTGTCCTCTTTGGAGCCCTGCAGGCCTGCGCGATCCAGCGCCTGCGCCTCGTCGTCACAGGTGAGCAGGCCGAAGCCGACGGGGGTCCCGGTGCTCAGCGCCACCTGGCTGAGTCCGTCGGTGGCGGCGGTGCAGACGTAGTCGAAGTGCGGGGTTCCGCCGCGGATCACCACGCCCAGGGCGACGACGACGTCGAAGCTCTTCGCGGCGTGGGAGGCGAGCACCGGCAGCTCGAAGGAGCCAGGCGCCCGGATCACGGTGACGTCCTCGAGGCCGATCTCGGCGAAGAAGCGGTGTGAACCGGCGATCAGTCCGTCCATGACCACCTCATGCCAGCGGGAGGCGACGACGGCGACGCGCAGGTTCTGCTCGGCGGCGGCGGTGCGCAGCGTGTCAAGCTCTGCAGTCTCGATCTGGGGTGTTCCGGTGCCGCTCATGCGGGCTCCTCTGCTGTGGTGGTCGGTGCGGGGCTGGTCGACATCTTCAGAGTCTCCAGGGTCTTCAGGCTCACTGCTCGTGGAGCTGGAGGTGGTCGAGGGTGTGGTTCATCCGGTCGCGCTTGGTCTCCAGGTACCGGCGGTTGGTCTCGTGCACCACTCCGGTGGAGGGCACGAGCTCGACGTCGAGCCCGGCGTCGCGCAGGGTCTGCACCTTCAGCGGGTTGTTGGTCATCAGCATGAGCTTCCGGATGCCCGAGGCGTAGAGGATCGCCGCGGCGCCGGAGAAGTCGCGGAGCTCCGCGGCCAGGCCCAGCATCTCGTTGGCCTCCACGGTGTCTGCGCCCTGCTCCTGGAGCTTATAGGCCCGCATCTTGTTGGCCAGGCCGATCCCGCGGCCCTCGTGGCCGCGCAGATACAGCAGGTGCCCACCGTCGCGCTGGATGGACTCCAGCGCCGAGGCCAGCTGGGTGCCGCAGTCGCAGCGTCGCGAGCCCAGCACGTCTCCGGTGACGCACTCGGAGTGCATCCGGATCAGCGGCCGCTCGGCGCTCTCCCTGCCCTCACCGGGCGCCTGGGAGAGCGCGGAGATCAGCATGTGCTCATGTCCGGTGGCATGCTCGGTCCAGACCTGGGCGGCGAAGACCCCGTGGTCGGTGGGCAGAGTGACCACCGGTCCGGGGGTGACCAGCCTGGAGATCTCGTCGTTGGGGGCCTCCCAGCTTGCGGCGACCGCATCCATCGCGGTGCCCGGCTTGGGGGTGCCGCCGCGGTAGACGATCAGGTCCGCGATCGAGATCAGCGCGTACTGGTGCTCATCGGCGAACTCGCGCAGCGCCGGCAGACGCATCATCCGGCCGTCGTCGTGGGTCAGCTCGGCGATCACGCCGACCTCGGGGAGCCCGGCGAGCCGACAGAGGTCCACGGCGGCCTCGGTGTGGCCGTCGCGTCCCAGCACACCCCGGGGATCAGCGATCAGCGGGAAGATGTGTCCCGGGCGGCTGAGGTCCGCGGCGGTGCTCGCCGGGTCCGCCAGCACCTTAGCGGTCAGCGCCCGATCTGCGGCGCTGATCCCGGTGCTGACTCCGCTGATCGCGTCGCAGCTGATCGTGTACGCGGTGCCCTTGGGGTCCTCGTTGTCGGTCACCATCGGAGGCAGCCCCAGGTGTTCGGCGCGCTCCGGGGTCATCGGGGCGCACAGCACCCCTGAGGTGTAGCGGATGGTGAGCGCCATCAGCTCGGGCGTGGCCATCCCGGCGGGGAAGATGATGTCACCCTCGTTCTCGCGGTCGGCGTCGTCGACGACGATCACCGGTCGGCCTGCGGCGAGCTCGTTGAGCGCGACATCGATCCGGTCCAGCACCGGAGCCGGGGTCTCCGGCTGCGGGATGGCCGGTGCGGACGTGACCTGCTGCTCGGCGGCGGGGGCCTCGTCGTCGGCGAGGTGCTGGTCGAACTGGAGCATCCGGCGGGCATACTTGGCCAGCACGTCGACCTCGATGTTGACCTGGGCCCCGATGCCGGTGCTGCCCAGTGTGGTCTCGGCCAGCGTGGTCGGGATCAGTCCCACCTCGAAGAAGGGGTCGCTGGATCCCGGCGCGGAGACCGCGGAGACGGTCAGCGAGACCCCGTTGATCGCGATGGAGCCCTTCTCCGCGATGTAGGGAGCGAGGTCCGGGCTGATCAGGAAGCGATGCCGCCCGTCCTGGGGGTCGGCGAGGATCAGCTGGGCCAGACCGTCCACGTGCCCCTGGACCAAGTGCCCGTCCAGTCGTGCGCCGGAGGGAAGGCAGCGTTCGAGGTTCAGCGGGTCCCCCACCTGGAGCTGTCCCAGCGTGGTGCGTGAGAGGGTCTCCTGGATCAGCTCCACGCTGATCTGCTCGTCCTCGATGGCGACCGCGGAGACACAGACACCGTTGACGGCGATCGAGCCGCCGAGACCCAGTCCCTCGGTGTGTCCCGGGGCGGCGAAGCTCAGCCGCTCCACACCCTTGGCGGGATCGAACCGACGCGCAAGGACCTCTCCTAGACCAGTCACGATTCCGGTGAACATGTGTCTCCTTTCGGCTGCAGGTGCACACAGACATCGGAGTCCATGATCTGCACCGGCCCGCTGTCAGCGGGGTCAAGAGCGAAGCGGGGCGCCTCACTCAGGGTTCTCACACCGATGTCGCCGACGCTGCTTCGACCTGCTCCGAGCAGCAGCGGCGCATGGTAGGCGAAGATCTCATCGACGAGATCGGCGGCGAAGAAGGCCGAGAGCACGCTCTGACCGCCTTCGACCAGGACGTGCTTGATCGGATAGCCGCCATGTGTCGTCTGGGCGAGCTCCTGCAGGGCGGCCAGCGGGTCACGGGTGCGCAGGTGCAGCCAGCCATCCCCCTCGGGCAGGCCCTGGGTCAGCTTCTGCGCAGGCCCCACCGGGGTCATCCCCATGACCACGCGAAGCGGCTGACGCAGGGTCAGCTCGCCGGTCGGGGTGCGCGCGGTGAGCCGGGGGTCATCCACGGCCACGGTGTTGGTGCCGACCAGGATCGCATCGGTCCGGCTGCGCACCATATGAGTGTGGTCGCGGGCCGCCTTGGAGGTGATCCACTGGCTGGTGCCGTCCGGTGCGGCGATCCGCCCGTCCAGGGTCTGCGCCAGATGGGCGGTGACGAAGGGGCGGGACTGCGCCGCGGCTGCGACCCAGCGGTGGTTCAGCGCCTCGCACTGCTGCTCCAGCACCCCGGAGACGACGTCGAGTCCGGCGCGCCGCAGCACATCGGCTCCCCCGCCGTTGCTCGAGGGATCCGAGGCGCCGTGCACGACACGTCCCACACCGGCGTCGAGGATCAGACGGGTGCAGGCGGGCTGGCGGCCCTGATGTCGGCAGGGCTCAAGGGTGGAGTAGAGAGTGGCTGTGCGCAGGTCCGCCCCGGCCGGATGCGCGCGGGCGTAGGATTCGAGCGCGTCGCGCTCGGCATGGAAGGTTCCGGCTCCGCGGTGGTGACCGGTGCTCAGCACCTCTCCTGCGGCAGAGACCAGGATGGCACCGACCAGCGGATTCGCTCCACGAGTGCCGCGGATGGCGGCCTCGAGGGCCTGGCGCATCACCGCTTCATCTGGCACCGCATCGTCCTTCCCAGCGTGTCGACGCACTCCGGGGAGGCCGACGCCGCGGTGGCGCCGGTCAAGCCCAGGTGGTCGACCCGCGGGTTCGCGAAGGCGGCCACAGGGGCTCTCGTGCTTCTCCCATCCAGACTGTGACTGTCGGTACCGGAATTTCACCGATTCAACCGAGATCTGCTCAGCGGACTGGGCAGGACTCGGGTCGCGGACTATGACCGCCGGTTCGGACTTTCACCGATCCCGGAGCACGAAATGTGTAGCTTCAAGTGTGCCACATGCGCGGTGTGGGCGGGCTCGATGCCGCTTCAGAGTGACACGTTGCTTCGCATGGCCTGATCTCGCGGGTGGGGCAGACACCAAGAGGGCCCGAGACCTGGTGGTCTCGGGCCCTCATGGTCTGTCGCCTGCCGGGCGACCCATCTGAGCGGATGACGAGATTCGAACTCGCGACCCCCACCATGGCAAGGTGGTGCTCTAGCCAGCTGAGCTACATCCGCATGAGTTCAGGATGCCCTGCCGTCCCGAAGGACGGCCGCATTTCCTGCACTCAGTGCGCGATACTGGGATCGAACCAGTGACCTCTTCCGTGTCAGGGAAGCGCGCTACCGCTGCGCTAATCGCGCCTATAAGTGGTATCTCCACCACCATGGCGTTCTGTTCTGCTTATTCTGTTGCTGTCATTCTACGCGGGTTCAGCTCTGTCGTGTTCTCAACCCTATGTCATTGCGCCCGGCGAACCGGACTCACCTGCGAGGTGGGGACGGGAATCGAACCCGCGTTAACGGCTTTGCAGGCCGCTGCCTCGCCACTCGGCCACCCCACCGCAGTCAACGTCTGACTTCACGAGCCTTCGGTCGACGTTCAGTGGTAAGGCCTGGTCAGGCCCTGACACCTTAGAAAGGATCCGTCATGAATCCTCTCATACTCACGTGCTGTTTCCTGCGAGCGGATGACGAGATTCGAACTCGCGACCCTCACCATGGCAAGGTGATGCTCTAGCCAGCTGAGCTACATCCGCAGTGCTGTCCCGGCCGCAGTTTTTCGCGGCGTTTCAACGACTTGAAACGATAGCGCAGGTCTCTGCCGCTCGTCCAATCGGGGCCTCGAACCCCTGTTCTGCGGCGCTGCCGGGCGGGTGTCGGGCGCTGCCGGGCGCGCTCGGGGGCTGGCCTGCGGACGTGTCCCCGCCAGGTGGCAGACTGGAGTCGATGACACAGCCAAGCCTCGCGCACGCCACAGACTACGGCCGCATGTACTCCCGTTCCATCGGCGGCACGCCCGAGGTGCCCTCGATCACCACGGTGATCTCGCAGGAGCACAAAGACCTGACCGGGTGGGCTGGCCATATGGCCAGCGCCGAGCTCGCCGGTGACCAGCGTCTGGCCAGTGCCGTGGGCTCCCCCGCGGAGCTCAAGCGACTTGCACGCCAGGCCTCCTCTGCGGCCGAGCGCTTCCGTGACGCCGCAGCTGCCCGCGGGGACCGGGTCCATCACTACGCCGAGCAGGTGGCACTGGAGGCCCTGGGCGTCGCCCACGGGGCGGGCGCGGCCCGCGAGGCACTCGCCGAACACCGGGAGACCAGCTTCGCTGACCGCTTCGACGAATGGTGGCAGCTCTATGGCGTGACGCCGCTCGCCGCCGAGGTCACGGTCTGGAACCACACCCTCGGCTACGCCGGCACGCTGGACCTGGTGGCTGATATCGGCGGACGCACCTGCATCATCGACTTCAAGACCAAGGGACTGAGCCGGGACGGCCGGGCCAAGCCGCTGAGCGACTCCGTGGTGATGCAGCTCGTGGCCGGCATGCAGGCCGAGGAGATGCTGGTCGACGCCCGGTCCGGGGAATGGAAGCCCTGGCCCTACGGCAACGACCCGATCCTGCTGGCGGTCGCGGTCTCCGAGGCGGAGGTGGTGCCGAACCAGGCGAATCCTGCGGTGCTGAAATCACACTGGCACAAGTTCTGGGCGCTGCGTCAGGTCTGGGAGCACAGCAGATCCGCGGCGGCAGCCGGCACCGCCCTGCGCCCGATCGCCCCGCCGCCGGTGCCTGCACCAGCCAGGACAGCGCCTGAACAATGACAGAATGTGCCCTATGACTGTCCTGAGCATCCGCATGATCGGCGACCCGGTGCTGCGCACCCCTGCGACCACCGTGGCGACAGCAGGGGCCGGGGCTGCAGTGGATCGCAGCACCGCCGAGCTGATCGCCGACATGTTCGAGACCATGGACGCCGTCGCCGGGATCGGACTCGCTGCCCCGCAGATCGGGGTGAGCCGCAGAATCTTCACCTTCGACGTTGCCGGAGAGCGCGGGGCGGTGATCAACCCCGAGCTGAGCCTGCTCGGTGAGCGCAGCTTCACCGCGCGCGAGCCCGATGAGGGCCCCGCCGAGGGCGAGAACCTGCTTCGCGAGGGGTGCCTCTCCGTGGCGGACATCTATGCCCCGGTGACGCGCTCACAGCGGGTGCTGCTGACCGGCACGGACCCGGAAGGCTCTGCGGTGCGTCATGAAGCCACCGGACTTCTGGCCGCGTGCTTCCAGCATGAGGTGGATCATCTCGACGGACGGCTCTTCGTGGACCGCCTCACCGGTGCGGACAAGGTCGCCGCCGTCCGCGCGCTGCGCTCCCGCGAGTACGGTCAGGCCATCGATCAGACCCTCGGCTCCCGCAAGACCAGCCACAGCAGCTTCTTCGCCTCCTGAAAGGCCACGACAGACCATGCAGCAGTTCACCGAAGACACTCTGGCCGCCGCACGCGCGGAGACGCGCGGCACCACACCCGGTCCAGGTCGGATCATCTTCGCCGGCACCCCGGAGATCGCCGCCACCGCACTGCGGACCTTGCTGCGCTCGGGCGCCGAGGTGGCCGCGGTGCTCACCCGCCCCGACGCCCCGGTCGGACGACGACGCACGCTGACCCCCTCCCCCGTGGCGCAGGTCGCCGACGAGGCCGGGATCCCGGTGATCAAGGCCGACACGGTGGATGCCGAGGTCACCGCCGAGCTCACCGCAGTCGAGGCGACGCTCGGCGTCGTCGTCGCCTATGGAGCCCTGCTGCCGGCTGCGACCCTTCAGGCTCCTGCCCGCGGCTGGGTGAACCTGCACTACTCCCGGCTTCCGCTGCATCGCGGGGCGGCACCGGTGCCGCACACCATGCTCGCCGGGCAGACCGAGACCGCGGCCACGGTGTTCCAGCTCGAGCGTGGGATGGACACCGGCCCGATCCACGGCATCTGCCACTACGAGATCGCTGAAGCCACCTCAGCGGGCACGGTCCTGGAGGAGCTCACGGTCCTGGGCGCCTCGCTGCTGATGGTGCTGCTGCCGGACCTGCTGGCCGGCACCTCCGTGTCCCAGGAGCAGGTCGGTGAGCCAAGCTACGCCCCAAAGCTCACCGGCGACGACGCCTTCATCGACCCCCGCCGTCCGGCCGCTGAGCTGGTCAACCAGATCAACGCGACCATCCCCGAGCCCGGCGCCTGGACGCTGAACGGGGAGCACCGGATCAAGTTCGGCGTCGCCCGGCTCTACCGCCCCGAGGCAGCGGCGGCGGACGCCTCCCAGGTCGGTAAGGTGCTGGTCGGTGAGGTGCGTCAGCTCGACCCGGAGCAGGCAGGGGCCGACCCGGTGATCGGCTTCCGCGCCGGAGACGGGGTCGATCTGGTGCTCACCAGCGTCCAGCCCGCAGGCAAGCAGATGCTCAACGCGATCGACTGGTACCGCGGCCTCCACGGCCAGGTGCTGCTGGGAGGCGCCGAGCAGGACAGGCCGGACCAGGTACTTTCTGAACAGGCCCGGGCCGCCCAGGATCCCCAGTCCTCAGCCACGGCCCCCAACTCCTCCACGACCTCCCAGATGCCGACGACCCCCATGGAAGAGCGCACCCGATGAGCCACAGCGGCCGAGATGCAGCACAGCCGCCCAGCCGCAGGAATGCGTCGGGTCGCGAGCGCAACCGCGGCGGGAAGGCCGCCTCCGGGCAGGGCAGGGGCCCGGCCGTCCGCGGGTTCAGCGCCGCGGCTCCTGCCCAGCGCAAGCGCCGCGCCGATCCTGCGCGGCTCACCGCGTTCATGGTGCTGCGAGCAGTCAGCCGCGACGACGCCTACGCCAACCTGACCCTTCCCGCGGAGATCAGGGCTAAGCGCCTGGACAAGCGCGACGCCGGCTTCGCCACCGAACTGACCTACGGCACGCTGCGCGGCACCGGCACCTACGACGCGATCCTGAGCGCCTGCGTGGACCGTCCGCTGAGCGAGCTCGACGCCCCGGTGCTGGACGCGCTGCGTCTTGGGGCGCATCAGCTGCTGAACATGCGAGTCGAGACCCACGCCGCCGTGGACGAGACGGTCGCGCTGGTGCGCGCCGAGATCGGTGCCGGACCCAGCGGACTGGTCAACGCCGTGCTGCGCAAGGTCAGCGCCAAGACGCTGCACGAATGGACCGAGAAGCTCGCCGAGGACCGGCAGCTCAGCGGCGACGATGCGCTCGCGCTGACCCACGCCCACCCGGCCTGGGTGGTGCGCGCGATGCGCCAGTCGCTGCGCCTGCATGGCCGCGGCACCGAGCTGGAGGCGCTGCTGCGCGCCGACAACGCCGCCCCAGAGGTCCACCTGGTCGAGCTTCCCGGGACCGGCCCGACCCAGGGCCACCGGCTGCGCAGCGCGCAGGAGGCCGGCGCCGTCGCGTCCACGGCGCTGACCGGGGCCGCGATCTTCCGCGGCGGAGATGTCGCCCGGCTGCCCGGCACCCGGGAGGGTCAGCTGCGTGTCCAGGACATCGGCTCGCAGTGGGTCACCCGCGCCCTGGCCACCGCCGAGCTCCCCGATCAGGCAGACACCACGGAAGGATCGAGCACTGCCGAGCGCTGGCTCGACCTCTGCGCGGGCCCCGGTGGCAAGGCCGCGCTGCTGGCCGCGCTCGCCGCCCAGCGCGGCGCCTCGGTGCTGGCCAACGAGCCCGCCGCCCACCGCGCCAAGCTCGTGACCAACGCCCTGGAGCCGGTGGACGCGAAGGCCTGGACGGTGCGCACCGGTGACGGCCGGACCATCGCGGAGGACTCGCCAGAGTCCGGCTATCAGCGGATCCTGGTCGACGCCCCCTGCACCGGTCTCGGCGCCCTGCGACGCCGGCCCGAGGCCCGCTGGCGGCGCACTCCCGGAGACCTCTCCAGTCTCACCGCGCTCCAGCAGGAACTCCTCGACGCCGCCGTCGGCGTGCTCGCTCCGGGCGGGCTGCTGGCCTACGTGACCTGTTCCCCGCATATGGCCGAGACTGTGATCCAGGTCGACGACCTGCTCCGCCGCCACCCCGAACTGGTGCTGCTCGATGCCCATGAGCCGATGCGCGCCGCCGCCGAGGACGCCGGAGCGGCATTGCTGCGCGAGACCGCCACGACCGCCACGACGGAGACCGCCGCCCGCTGTGTGCAGCTCTGGCCTCACGCGCACGGCACCGACGCGATGTTCTTCGCGCTGCTGCAGCGCCCGCTCCAGGTGCCCGCGTCGGGTGAAGAATCTGCCGGGGAGACCCCCGACGGTAGGATCACCCTGTGATCAGCCCGCGCATCCACCCCAGCATCCTCAACGCCGACTTCGCCAACCTCGCGAGCGAGCTGACCCGGATCAGCTCCGCCGACGCGGTGCATGTCGATGTGATGGACAACCACTTCGTGCCGAACCTGACCATCGGGCTGCCGGTGGTGAAGTCCCTGCGCGCGGCCACCGAGCTGCCCATGGACATCCACCTGATGATCGAGGATCCAGACACCTGGGCGCCGCAGTACGCAGAGCTCGGCTGTGAATCGGTGACCTTCCACGCCGAGGCGGCGCAGGCCCCGATCAGGCTCGCCCGCGAGCTGCGCGCGCAGGGCACCCGCTCGGCGATGGCGGTGAAGCCTGCCACCGGGATTGAGCCGTACCTGGACATGCTCGGCGAGCTGGACATGCTGCTGCTGATGACCGTGGAGCCCGGTTTCGGCGGGCAGAGCTTCCTGGACCTGATCCTGCCCAAGATCCGCCGCGCCCGCCGGGCCGTGGACGACCTCGGCGGGACCGTGGCGCTGCAGGTCGACGGCGGGATCAGCACCGAGACGATCCAGCGGGCGGCCGAGGCCGGCGCGGACACCTTCGTCGCCGGCTCAGCGGTCTACTCCGCCGACGACGCCGCCTCGGCGATCGCGGAGCTTCGCCGCTTGGCCAGCTGAGACTGCACGCTGAGAGCCGCGGACAGGCCCGGCTGACCCTCGCGCCGGACGGGTCCCGTGCCCAGTTCCGGGGCTCCGTCGCCTCATTCCGGGGCTCAGCCCCGAAGCTCAGCTGCCGATAAGTCCGCGGAGCTCGCGGCGGGAGCGGATCTTCAGCTTCGCCATCGCATTGGCCACGTGGTACTCCACTGTGCGCACCGAGAGCACCAGCTGCTCGGCGACCTCCCGGTTGGTCCGTCCCTCGGAGACCAGCATCGAGACCTGCCGCTCGCGTTTCGAGAGGCCGCTGAGCGCCTCCTGCGCACGTAGGCTCAGCACCGGCTCCGGCTTCGCCGACGGGTCCTCGGGGACCCAGCTGACGACCCGGTCCGTAGTTCTGGAACCCGCCGACGACGTCGCGCCAGCCGCCCCACCGCCGGACCCTGCCGCCCGTGTCGCGGCCACCTGTGCCGCACCCGACCCCGGCGCCGCCGTCCTGGCCGACCCACGCATCGTCGAACCCATAGCGGTCGACCTGGTTCCGGCCTGCCCTGGCGCGGCCGGGCCCGCTCCGGAGTCTGCCGTCGCGGCGTCACGCCTGGCTGCGCCAGGATCGGAGACGCCCGACCAGAGGGCGCTCGGGCCGACCGGAGCTGCGCCTGCCGATCCGACGCCGCGGGCCCCACCGGACTGGAGCCGCGGGCGCAGCGTCTCCATCAGCTGGTTGGCCCGTTCCAGCTGCGCATCGGCGTCGCATGACTGCAGCACCGAGGCCGACCACACGGCAAGCTCCAGCGCTGTGGCCCGGTGCCGGGACAGCTCCTGCGGGTAGGCCGCGGTCAGGGTCGCGATGTCAATGCCCAGCATCGCCCGGAAGATCCGAAACCCGCCTCCCTCCCCGGGAAGCTGGGTGGGACGGATCGATTCCGCCGCGTCGTAGCCGCGGAGGGCCTCCAGGAAGCTCTCCATCGCCTCGCGCGGCGCGTCGGCGCCCCAGCGTTCGAATCCGCGCAGATACGGCGTGGTCAGGGTGCGCTGGAAGTCCAGTCCGGCGGCGTCGCCTTCGGCGCTGCGCAGCAGCGCCGGCAGCATTGCCGCCCAGCCGCTGACATGCAGCGCCCGGGCGAGCATGCTCACCGCCTGGGGCTCCGTCGCCCACCATGCGGTGCCGTCGTTGCGCATGCTCAGCAGGTTCCTGGCGACGCCGGGATAATCGGACTGCGAGGCCGCCAGGCAGGCCTGGACCCAGTCGATGGTCCCGGTGATCAGGGGCCCCTTCGCGAAGGGGCTCTCCTGCAGCACCTCCAGCCTGGCTCGGACCTTCTCCTCCTCGCCGCGGGCGGCCGGCACCACGGCCGAGACCGCGTAGGCGACGTGGGAGACGGCGTTCTCACCGCGGGCCAGCGCCTCACCAGCGGCGCGATCGGCCAGTTCTTCGGCCTCGTCCCAGTACGCCGCGCTGAAGAGCAGCAGGGCCAGCTGAGAGCGGGCATACATGACATAGCTGCTGGTCCCGTCCTGGGCGGCGGCGGCGCTCAGATCGTGGTAGGCACTGCCCTGCTCGCCGAGCTGCCGGTACAGGGCGCCGCGCACCGCGTACATCGACCCCTCGTAGCGTTCGACCCCGGATCGGCCCCGAAGGGCCGCCAGGGTCACCGAGACCCGGTCGATCATGGCGTGGGCATCGGTGGGGTCCACCGCCGAGATCTCACGCCACAGGGTGTTCATCGCATTCAGGCCCTGCAGCTGTGCGGGTGTCCAGATATCACCGATGAGGTTCTGGGCCTCCGGACTGTCCGGGACGGCAGCCAGCACGGCGGAGATCTGCTTGGCCAGGGCGGCGCCGCGACCGCGCCGCCCCAGGGCGTAGAGTCTGGCGTTGGCCTCGACGACGGCTTCGACGTAGAGGGGCAGCCCCCGATCGGGCTGTGGGGTCACCGACTCCAACTCTTGGAGCGCACCGTCGAGGTCTGACTGTTCGAGGAGCATCAGCGCCAGGATGCCAGAGCGGCAGGTCGACTCTGGCATCGCCCGCATCGCGGACTCCAGGGCTAGCAGGGCAGAGATCCGGTGGGTCCGCACGGCGAGGGCGGCGAGCAGGGTGAGTGAGTCCGTGTCGTCGAGGGCCATCGAGACGGCGGCCCAGGCCAGGTCGAAAGCTTCGGGGAGATCATGACGCCGGGCGGCCTGGAGCGCGTAGTTGCGCAGCTGACCGATGACCTCCGCGGCGTCGCCCACCGTGGAGTCGCGTCGGATGGCTTCGGCCAGGTGACGCACCGAGTCCTCACCCTGGAGCACGGAGGAGACCGCGAGCAAAAGCTGAGCCTGGTCCTCCTCGGAGGTGCCGCTGAGCACCGCTCGGCTCAGTGAGCGGCGCTGCACCGCATAGCCGCCGGTGAGCTCCTCCCAGTCGAGCAGCGAGGTGCCCAGCAGGGCGGCGGGGTCCACGACGGCTCCCAGCGCCGTCTCGAGCTGGTTCCGGCTCAAGGCGGTGTCGGCGGCGGCCAGCAGCGCCACGGCCCGGCGGTCCGCGTCGTGGAGACCGGCCATCTGGGTCAGCACATCACGATGCATCCCGCTGTAGTCTGCAGACCGCACCGTGGCGGCCAGCGCCTGGTCGATGCTGCGCGCGCCGGCAGGGACCCGGCGCAGCCAGCGCCCCACCTGCTCCACCAGTCCGGGATAGCCGTCGGTCTCACGCAGCACCTGCGCAGCCACCGACTCTGCGATGGGCAGCTGGGAGTGCGCCTGCAGCAGCTCGCCGACCTCCCGCAGCCGCAGCGGCTGCAAGGCGATATAGGTGCCCCGAGGGCTCGCCCGAGCCAACCGGATGAGCCGCTGAACCTCAGGGCGCGCAGAACCATGGGTGCTCAGCACCGTCAGCACCGGGCCGTCCTGGAAGATGCTCAGCCCACGCCAGAGCGCGTCGGCGGAGACCTCATCGACCAGGTGCAGGTTCTTCACGCTCATCAGGTAGACCCGCTGCAGGCTCCGCGCGGCGTCGAACCCGGTGGCCAGCAGGTCTTCCAGGTCGGCGGGATCGGCGGGATCGGCGGGATCGGCTCCCATAAGGTGCCGGATGGCGGATCCGGCGTGGTCGGTGAAAGACTCATCGAGCAGGATCGTGCGCTCGTCCCACTCGGGGACGCCCTCCATGGCCTGGTGCAGCAGCCGGCTCTTCCCAGCTCCGGTGAACCCCTCGATGACCACGAACTGGGCCTTGCCCATCCGCGCGCGATCAGCGGCCTGGCGGATCAGCGCGATCTCCTTGCGCCTGCCCACGAACGGACCGCTGCGGTGCACTTTGGGCCCCTTCTTCGATGGAAAAGTTGTCCGGAAGTATACCGGCCCGTACTTTCTACTGGGTTTCCAGAGTCCGACTACGTGGTTTTGCGTCATCTGAGCGGCCGCGCCGCGCAGGGGGCGTGTAATGAAGGGGCCTCTTCGGAGGCGCAGGTGGTCCGGAGAGAAAGTTCAGGGGGTTCTCTCCGGACCATCAGTGCGTCCGGGGCCAGTCCGCCTCCGGCTCTGCTGCGGTTCTTGTATCCCACAGCATGACCGGGACGGTTCTCGGCATGAAAAAACCGGTGGTGCTCTCAACCTTCCCCAGAAGAGAGCACCACCGGCACATGTATGAGTCTAACGGAATCCGAATCTCGGCTGGACCACGGTTGCACCTGAACTTGAAGGTCCGTGCAGCTCCTCGCGGCGCAGCTCCTCGATCGCGCTCTCAAAGTCCTGCAGCGATTCGAAGCCGCGATACACCGAGGCGAAGCGCATATAAGCGACCACG
This sequence comes from Nesterenkonia maliinae, assembly GCF_051262655.1. NCBI lineage: Bacteria > Bacillati > Actinomycetota > Actinomycetes > Micrococcales > Micrococcaceae > Nesterenkonia > Nesterenkonia maliinae. The sequence continues at coordinate 833,105 of NZ_JBIMEY010000001.1, forward strand.
TCGAGCCGGCGCAGCGGGCCGAGGATGGCCAGTCCGACGTCGTTGGCGTCCACCTCGGCGTTGCCCGCGGCGCGGATGTTCTCCTCGACCTCCTGTGCCAGCACTGCGAGGTCGTCGTTGGAGACCGGTCTCCCCTGGCAGGCCTTGCGCACGCCGTTGATCACCTTGGACCGGTCGAAGGGCTCGGCCGCTCCGGAGCGCTTGATCACGTTGAGGCTGGTGGTCTCCATCGTGGTGAAGCGCTTGGAGCACTGCGGGCACTGCCGACGTCGGCGGATGCCCGAGCCGTCGTCGAGCATGCGGGAGTCGACGACTCGGGAGGAGTCATGGCGGCAATAGGGGCAGTACATGGGGCGAGTCTACCCACCACATATAGTGTGCTTCAAATCTCCGACCACAAGATGTTGTGACTTCCGGGCTCCCCTCCGGTGGGACGGAGGGTGCCCGACCATCACTCAGAGCTCCAGGCAGCCTGGGCCGAGCAGCACCTTGAGGTCACCGAAGAGCGCCGGAGAAGGGCTGACCTGGTATTCGTGGCCCAGTCGCATCAGCTCGATCTTGTCCCCGGAGAGCAGCCGCACGTGCACATCGGACGTGCCGCGGTGCGCGCGCAGGGTCCGGCCCAGCTCCATGACCAGGTGCTCCGAGGCCCGCTGGGAGGAGACCGAGACGACGACGGGCCCGGCGTTGCCGTCCTCATTGATCTCCGGCACGACCACGTCCATCGCCTTGAGCGTGACGCTGCCGTCGTCGCGCCGGTCGATCTGACCCTTCACCGAGACCACCAGGTCCTCGGCCAGGATCATCGAGACCGCCTGATAGGTCTTGCCGAAGAACATCACCTCGATGGTGCCGGCCATGTCCTCGATCTCGGCCCGGGCATAGGGGTTGCCGGAGGACTTCGCCACCCGGCGCTGCAGCGAGGTGATCATTCCGGCGATGGTGATGCCGGCGCCGTCGGCCGGTCCGTCCTCCCCCATCACCGAGGAGATCGAGCGATCCGCGTGGTGGGCCAGGACCCGTTCCAGGCCTTGGAGCGGGTGGTCGGAGACGTAGAGGCCGAGCATCTCGCGCTCGAAGGAGAGCTTGTCCATCTTCTCCCACTCCGGCAGGTCAGGCACGCTGACCGAGAGCGAGTCGCCGAGCTCCATGTTGGCGCTGCCGAAGAGGTCGGTCTCATACGCCTGAGAGCCCTTCTTCTCCGAGATCGCCTGGTCGATGGCCTGTTCGTGGATCGTCACCAGCGCCCGGCGGGTGTGCCCGAGCTCGTCGAAGCCGCCGGCCTTGATCAGTGACTCGATGGTGCGCTTATTGCACACCTGCATGGGGACCTTCTTGAGGAAGTCGGCGAAGGTCTCATAGGGGCCTTTCTCCTCCCGTGCGGAGACCATTCCGGCGACCACGTTGGAGCCCACGTTGCGCACCGCGCCCATGCCGAAGCGGATCGTGTCGTCACCGACCGGGGTGAAGGTCAGCGCGGACTCGTTGATGCTCGGGGAGGTCACGGTGACGCCCATGCGTCGGCACTCGGAGAGGTAGAGCGCGAGCTTGTCACGGTTCTCACCCACCGAGGTGAGCAGGGCGGCCAGGTACTCGGCCGGGTAGTTGGCCTTGAGGTAGGCGGTCCAGTACGCGATCAGCCCGTAGGCGGCGGTGTGTGCCTTGTTGAAGGCGTAGTCGGAGAACGGAAGCAGGACGTCCCAGAGCGCCTTGATCGCGGCCGCAGAGTATCCGTGGGTCTCCATGCCGCCGGAGAAGTTCACGTACTGCTTGTCCAGCTCGGACTTCTTCTTCTTGCCCATGGCGCGGCGCAGGATGTCGGCCTGGCCCAGGGAGTACCCGGCGACCTTCTGCGCGATGGCCATGACCTGCTCCTGGTAGACGATCAGCCCGTGGGTGGTGCCCAGGATCTCGCGCAGCGGCTCTTCGAGCTCCGGGTGGATCGGGGTGGCCTCCTGGTGCCCGTTCTTGCGCAGCGCATAGTTGGTGTGCGAGTTCGCGCCCATCGGTCCCGGCCGGTAGAGCGCCAGGGCGGCGGAGATGTCTTCGAAGTTGTCGGGGCGCATCAGCCGCAGCAGCGAACGCATGCCGCCGCCGTCGAGCTGGAAGACGCCCAGGGTGTCGCCGCGGGCCAGCAGGTCATAGGCGGCGCGGTCGGTGAGCTCGAGGTTCTCCAGGTCGATCACCACGCCCTTGTTGAGCTCGATGTTCTCCAGGCAGTCCGAGATGATCGTGAGGTTGCGCAGCCCCAGGAAGTCCATCTTGATCAGGCCGAGGTTTTCGCAGATCGGGTAGTCGAACTGCGTGATGATCGCGCCGTCCTGCTCGCGCTTCATGATCGGGATGATGTCGATCAGCGGGTCGCTGGACATGATCACGCCGGCCGCGTGCACGCCCCACTGGCGCTTGAGCCCTTCCAGGCCCGAGGCGAGGTTGAAGATCTCGGTCATCCGCGGGTCGGCGTCGACGAACTCGCGCATCTCGGCGGCCTCGGAGTACCGGGCGGACTTCTTGTCGTAGATGTCACCCAGGGGCATCGGCTTGCCCATGGCGTCGGGCGGCATCTTCTTGGTGAGCTGGTCACCGGTGGCGAAGGGCTCCCCCATGACGCGGGCGGAGTCTTTCAGCGCCTGCTTGGACTTGATCGTGCCGTAGGTGACGATCATGGCCACGCGCTCGTCGCCGTACTTGTTGACCACGTATTGGATGACCTCGGAGCGACGACGGTCATCGAAGTCGACGTCGAAGTCGGGCATGGAGACGCGGTCGGGGTTGAGGAACCGCTCGAAGATCAGCCCGTGCTGCAGCGGGTTGAGGTCGGTGATGCGCATCGCGAAGGCGACCATCGAACCGGGACCGGAACCGCGGCCCGGACCCACCCGGATGCCCTGCTCCTTGGCCCAGGTGATGAAGTCGGCCACGACCAGGAAGTAGCCCGGGAAGCCCATCTGGGTGATGACGCCGATCTCGTATTCGGCCTGCTTGCGGACCTCGTCCGGGATCCCGTTCGGGAACCGGTAGTGCAGCCCCTTCTCGACCTCTTGGATGAACCAGGACTCCTCGGACTCTCCGTCGGGCACCGGGAAGCGGGGCATGTAGGAGGCGGCCTCGTTGAACTCCACCTGGCAGCGCTCGGCGATGGCCAGGGTGTTGTCGCAGGCGTCGGGGAAGTCGCGGAAGAGGTCGCGCATCTCCGCGGCGGACTTGAGGTAGAACTCCTCGGAGCCGAACTTGAACCGGTTCGGGTCATCGAGGGTGGAGTTCGACTGCACGCACAGCAGCGCCCCGTGGGCCTTGTGGTCGTGCTGGTGGGTGTAGTGCAGGTCGTTGGTGGCGACCATCGGCATGTTCAGCTCGCGGGCGAGCTTGATCAGGTCCTGTTTGACCTTGCGCTCGATGTCGAGGCCGTGGTCCATCAGCTCGCAGTAGAAGTTCTCGCGGCCGAAGAGGTCCTGATACTCGCCTGCGGCCTTCTTCGCCTCTTCGTACTGGCCCAGGTGCAGCCTGGTCTGGATCTCGCCGGACGGGCAGCCGGTGGTGGCGATGATGCCCTTGCCGTAGGTCTGCAGCAGTTCCCGGTCCATGCGCGGCTTGTAGAAGTAGCCCTCCAGGGAGGCCTTCGAGCCCATTCGGAACAGGTTGTGCATTCCGGTGGTGTTCTCGGCCCACATGGTCATATGTGTGTAGGCGCCGCCGCCGGAGACGTCCTTCTCCCCGATCACCCCGTCGCCCCACTTGACCCGGGTGCGGTCGGAGCGGTGCGTGCCGGGAGACAAGTAGGCCTCGAGCCCGATGATCGGCTTCACGTCGTAGTTCTGCGCGGTCTTCCAGAACTCATAGGCGCCGAAGAGGAAGCCGTGGTCGGTGGTCGCCACCGCCGGCATGCCCAGGTTCTGGGTCTGCTCGAAGAGCTCGCCGATCTTGGCGGCGCCGTCGAGCATCGAGTACTCGGTGTGGTTGTGCAGGTGGACGAAGTCACCGGTGGTTGCCATGCTCAGCCGTTCTCCAGGATCTCGAGGGCCTGCGCCAGGTCCGCGGGGTAGTCGGTGCGGTAGCTGACCCATTCTCCGTCGCCGGGGTGGTGGAAGCCGAGCTCCATCGCATGCAGCCACTGGCGGGTCAGGCCGAGGTCGGCGGCGAGCTGCGGGTCGGCGCCGTAGGTGAGGTCTCCGGCGCAGGGGTGGCCCAGCGCGGAGAAGTGGACCCGGATCTGGTGGGTCCGGCCGGTCTCCAGGGTGACGTCCATCAGGCTCGCCCGGCCGTAGGCGTGCTTCAGCCGGTAGTGCGTGCGGGACTCGCGGCCGCCGTCGAGCACCGCGAAGCGCCAGTCGTGGCCGGGGTGCCGGCCGATGGGGGCGTCGATGGTGCCGTCCACCGGGTCGGGCAGGCCCTGGACCAGGGCGTGGTAGCTCTTATGGGTGGTGCGCTGACGGAACGCGTCCTTGAGCACGGTGTAGGCGTGCTCGGTCTTGGCCACCACCATCACCCCGGAGGTGCCGACGTCGAGCCGGTGGACGATCCCACGGCGCTCCTGGGCTCCGGAGGTGGAGATCTCCACTCCGGCGGCGAGCAGCCCGCCGATCACGGTGGGACCGGTCCAGCCGGGTGAGGGATGCGCGGCCACGCCCACGGGCTTGTCCACCACCACGATCTCGTCGTCCTGGTGCAGCACGGTCATGTCTTCCACGGCTTCAATCCTCACCTGGAGCGGGTCCTGCTTCTCGGGCACGACGACGGCGAGCTCTGTTCCAGCTTGCAGACGGTCGGACTTCTTCACCGCGCGCCCGGCAGGGCGTCCCTGCGTGCGGTCCTGCGCCCAGGTGACGAGTCCTTCTTTGAGCCACTGGGTCGTCTCCATGCGGGAGACCTCGAAAAGGGTGGCCAGCACGGCGTCGGCGCGGCCGCCGTCGAGCTCGGTGGGCACTGCGATCTGTCGGGTGCTCATATGTCGGTCTCCGCAGCATCGGTGGTCGCGGTCTTGGGCTTGTCGGCGTCGGCGTTCTTCTCGCTCGTCTCGCGGGTGCCGTCGAGGTTGAGCCCGAAGAGCATCATGGTGCAAATCCCGATGATGGAGCAGACGATGAAGGAGTCGGCGATGTTGAAGATCGCGAAGTTCGGCACCGCGATGAAGTCGACGACGTGGCCCTGGCCAAAGGTGCTGATCCCTTCCCCGTTCATCGACGGGGCGCGGAAGATCCGGTCGGTGAGGTTGCCGGCGACGCCGCCGGCGAGACCGCCCAGGCCCAGCGTCCAGAGCCAGGAGCCACCGAGTTGGCGGCTCTTGAGCGCGACGTAGGCGAGCACCACGATCATGATCAGCGTGAAGATCCAGGTGTAGTCGGTGCCCATGGAGAATGCGGCCCCGGGGTTCAGGTGGTAGCGCCAGTAGAGCACCGGGGGCAGCACCTCGGTCTGCTCCCCGAGTGTCATGGTGGTCTCGACCCAGACCTTGGTTAACTGATCAGCGGCCCAGGCGAACACCGCCAGGGCCGCTGCCACGATGAGCGCAGTTCGGCGGGACGGGTTTCGCATGGACCGCTGATGGTCTTCTGAGAGCTGTTTCGACACCGTTGGATTCTACAGGCCAGGTGTCGCCTCGGGATGCCCGGCGTCGGGCAGGGAGGGTCAGCCTACTGTGGCTTCCTTCTCGATGGAGCCGCGGCTGTTGAGATCTGCCAGCTGCCCCTCGATGTAGTCCTTCAGCCGGGCGCGGTAGTCACGCTCGAAGCCGGTCAGCTCGCCGACCTTCAACTCCAGGTCCGCCTTCTTGCGCTCCAGCGCGTTCAGCGTGCGGGTGGAGGTGAGCTCCGCCTCTTCGATCACGTTCTCCGCGCGGGTCTCGGCCTCGGTGACGATCTCGTTGCGGCGTCGCTCGGCCTCGGCGAGAAGCTGCGCGTGCGTGGCCTCGGCGGTGCTGATCAGCTCGTCGCGGCGGGTCTCACCTTCGAGGATGTAGGCGCTGCGGGTGCTCTCGCCCTCGGCGATGTAGGCATCCCGGGTCTGCTCACCCTCGGTGACGTACTCGTGGCGCTTGGCCTCGCCCTCAGCGATGTAGGCGTCCCGGGTCTGCTCCGCCTCGGACACGTACTGGTCGTGAATCTTCTGGGCCATGGCCAGCACCCCGGTGGCCGAGACCGCCGTGGCATCCGCGGGAGACTCAGCCGCCGAAGGACGTTCCTGCGCGGGCCGAGTCCCCGGGGCAAACTCCTGGTCATCGGCGGACCGGTCTACGGAACCGGTCATGATCGAGGTCGTCCCGGCGTAGCCGGAGAGACCAGCATCCTTGAGCTCGTCGGGCTCGAGGTTCGACGGGGATTCGCCGAGCTGATCCTCCAGAGCCGCAACCTTGGCGGTGAGCTCCTCGTTCTGCTGCGTCAGGCGCCGCCATTCGACGACCACCTCGTCAAGGAAGTCATCGACTTCGTCCTTGTCATAACCGGGACGGAACTTGGTTTCGGGGAATTCCTTGTTCAGGAGATCATCGGGGGTCAGGGCCATGCGGTATCACCTCATCGAGTGGCTGGAAAGCTGAGAAGCTGGTCAGGGGGTCACCGCCCAGGATACCCACTGCACTCCACAGGCTTCGACTTCAACCTTCAAGCGCGGGTTTCAGACCTCCATGTCGCATGGAGCGGGCCCTGCGGCGGCGCAGCGCTGGACCCCTCGCGCGTGGGTCGGTCCCGGATCAGGCGAAGCCGCGCAGCACCATCTTGGCGATGACCACGACCAGGAACACCAGCAGGAAGCCCATGTCCAGAGACACCCCGCCCAGGTTCAGCGGCGGCACCTTGCGCTGGATCCAACGAATCGGCGGGTCGGTGATGGTGTACACCCCGACGGCGATCATGAGCGCGAAGCCCTTGGGTCGCCAGCTGCGAGCGTACTGCTGGGTGAGGTCGAAGACGATGCGGACCACCAGGGCGAACTGGTAGATGGTCAGCAACAGGTACAGGGGCGCGGTTAAGAGATCCACAGCTGAAAAGAGTACTTGGTTCAGCTCTGGTTGAAGAACTGGGCCGAGGACGGAGTCTCCGCGGCGGCGCGCTCTTCAGCCAGCACCTCGATGTTCTTCGGGGTCAGCAGGAACACCTTGTTGGTGACTCGCTCGATGGATCCGCCCATGCCGAAGACCAGCCCGGCGGAGAAGTCCACCAGTCGCTTGGCCTCGGCCTCGCCCATGTCGGTGACGTTCATGATGACCGGGATGCTGTCCCGGAAGGACTCGCCGATGACCTTCGCGTCGTTGTAGGAGCGCGGGTGGACGGTGGTGATTTTTCGCATCGGTGAACTTTCATCCCGGGATGAGGGGGCTCGCTTGATCGGGGTGACGGGGGCACGGTAGTCCGGGTCCACGGCCAGGTTGGAGCTGTTGTACTGGCCCGCGTGTGAGCTGTCATCGGCGTGATCGACGCCGAGGGCGACGACCTCGCTTCCCCGCGTGGAGGAGGTGGCGCTGGTGGGCGCCGGCGTCTCACGGACTGGGGCCACGGTTGAGGAGCTGCGGTTCGCCGAGCTGGGCTCCGCATGTGAACCCTGGGTGCTGCGTGTCACCGAAGAGGGCTCCTTGGAGAAGCTGTCCTCGCTGTAGTCGTCTCCGTCGGCAAGGCCGAGGTAGATCATGGTCTTCTTAAAGGCACCGGCCATGAGGGTTCTCCTGGGAAAGTTTGAATTGCACTGCGCAGCCTTCAGACTATCGCTGAAGCGGACGCTCACCCAGGACATCTCGGCCGACCCGCAGGTGTGTCGCACCGTGGGCCACGGCTTCCTCCAGGTCATTGCTCATTCCTGCGGAGATCATGTCCGCCTGCGGATGGACCTCACGCAGCTGCGCGGAGAGCTCCGCGAGCCGGCGGAATGCGGGGGCGGCGGGCTCATCCAGGGGCGCGACCGCCATGAGGCCGCCGAGCTCCAATCCCGGGGCGGCGGCGATGCGCTGCGCCAGGTCGGCGATCACGGCGGGGTCAGCCCCTCCCCTGCCGTCGGCAGGCACCGGGTCGCGCAGATCCACTTGGATCAGGCAGGTCAGTGGCCGCTCCTCGAAGTCCGGGGCGGCCTTGATGAGTGCCTTGAGCAGGGAGCCGCGGTCCACGGAGTGCAGGTGGTCGGCGTAGCCGATGACCGAGCGCACCTTGTTGGACTGCAGCTGGCCGATGAAGTGCCAGTGCAGGACATCCTCGGGGGCGGTGGGGTCTTCCGCGGCGTCAGCGCCCTCCGAGGCGGAGCCGAGGAGCCGGGCGACCTCGGCGGCCTTCGCGGCGGCCTCCTGGTCCCGGTTCTCTCCGACGTCGCGGACTCCCAGCCGGTGGAGCCGGAGCACATCGGCGGCGGGGAAGAACTTGGTCACCACGATCAGCTGGGGCCGATCCTGGCGCCCGACGGCGGTCATGGCCCGGTCGATCCGGTCGTGGACCGCGGCGAGGTTCGCCGCCAGCTCCTGGCTGCGCGGGTCCTGTGCGCCGTCGCTCTGCTCTGGGCGCGCTGGATCGGGGGTTGCTGTATCGGGGCGTGCCGGTTCGGGGCTTGCTGGGTCTGGGCTGGTCTGCACGGGGAAAGCCTATCGAGCCGCGAGGTCTGTGGGGAGTTCGGCGTGGGCGGGGGCCGGCGACATCCAGATGACTCCGGCGAAGCGACCCTGGCCCGGAGCTCGGCGGTGGGAGAAGAGCGAGTCGTCCTCGATCGTGCAGCCGGCGAGCTCGGCGACGGTCACGCCCTGCCGGGCCAGGACGCTGTGGGCCTCCGCGCGCAGGTTCAGCGCGCTGGTGCCCCAGCTGGTGGTCGAGGCGATGGCGGGGCGCGCCGCGGAGACCTCGGTGACCATCTCGGTCGGGATCTCGTAGCAGTCGCCGCAGGCTCCGGGGCCGATCCATGCGGTGATCGAGACGGCTCCGTGGGTCTTCATCGCGGAGACGGTGTTCTCCAGGACGCCGGCGAGCAGACCTGGGCGTCCCGCGTGGGCGGCGGCGGTCACCGGGACATGGCGGGCGGGGTCGTCCTGCGCGCGCCGGCCGTGGAGCAGGACCGGGAGGCAGTCGGCGACCATGATCGCCAGTGGCACTGATCCATCAGCGCAGACCCAGGCGTCGCCGGTGAGCGGCTCGGCCGGACGCCCAGCTTCGACGGTCGCGGCGGTCCCGCCAGCCGGCGCGGTCTCATCAGCGGGCGCGGTCTCGTCAGCGGGTACGGTCTCGGCCTCCAGCACGTCGGCGGAGTGGACCTGGTGCAGAAAGCGCAGGGAACCCTCTGGGACACCCATGCTCGCCTCGAGGAGCCGGCGGTTCTGGGGCACCTCGGACTGAGATCCGACATGGCGGGCCAGGTTGCCGGCCTCCACGGAGGTGAAGCCCAGCTGCACGGCGTCCCCGGCCTGGCCCCGCCACCAGAACGGTGACGGGGACACGGCCGTGCTGGCCCCCTTGTTGCTGGGGGCCGGGGTCACTTCAGGAAGTCAGGTACATCGAGGTCGTCGTTGCGACCCCCGGTGTAGTCCGACTCGACGATGTCCGGGATGTCCTGCTGCTCCTCGTTTTCATGGCGACGACGCGACTGGTCGAAGCGCTGCTGGGGAGCGGTGTCCTGGGAGCCGGCGTGCCGCGGCGCGCCGTGGCCGCCCACGGGGATCGTGCCGGGCACGGTCCCGGGCACCGGCGGAGCGGTGCGCGCGGCCGGTGCTGCGGAGCCGACGCTGCGTGCCGGCGCCTGGTTCTGCAGCGGCTTTGCGGGGCGGGAGGTGGCGTCGACCTGGTCGAAGCCGGCGGCGATGACCGTCACCCGCGCCTCGTCACCGAGGGCGTCGTCGATGACGGCGCCGAAGATGATGTTGGCCTCAGGGTGGGCGACCTCCTGGACCAGCCTGGCGGCCTCGTTGATCTCGAAGAGTCCGAGATCGGAGCCGCCCTGGATGGAGAGCAGGACGCCGTGTGCGCCGTCGATGGAGGCTTCCAGCAGCGGCGAGGCAATGGCGAGCTCGGCGGCCTTGACCGCGCGGTCCTCGCCGTTGGCCGAGCCGATGCCCATCAGCGCGGAGCCGGCACCCTGCATGACCGACTTCACGTCGGCGAAGTCGAGGTTGATCAGGCCCGGAGTGGTGATCAGGTCGGTGATGCCCTGCACGCCGGAGAGCAGCACCTGGTCCGCGGAGCGGAAGGCGTCGAGGACCGAGACGTTCTTGTCCGAGATCGAGAGCAGCCGGTCGTTGGGGATCACGATGAGCGTGTCGACCTCGTCGCGGAGCTGCTCGATGCCTTCTTCGGCCGAGCCGGCGCGCCGGCGACCTTCGAAGGTGAACGGGCGGGTGACCACGCCGATGGTCAGCGCGCCGAGCGAGCGGGCGATCCGCGCGACGACGGGGGCGCCGCCGGTTCCGGTGCCGCCGCCTTCGCCTGCGGTGACGAAGACCATGTCTGCGCCGCGGATGACCTCTTCGATCTCCTCGGAGTGGTCCTCGGCGGCCTGGCGGCCGACCTCAGGGTTGGCACCGGCTCCCAGTCCACGGGTCAGCTCACGGCCGACGTCGAGCTTCACATCGGCGTCGCTCATCAGCAGCGCCTGCGCGTCAGTGTTGATGGCGATGAATTCCACGCCACGGAGACCGACGTCGATCATGCGGTTGACGGCGTTGACGCCGCCGCCACCGATGCCGACGACCTTGATCACGGCCAGGTAGTTGTTCGGTGATGCCACGTTGTGTGTCCCTTGCTCGTCTCTGGTCTCAAATGTACGGAGACCCCCGTCGCCGCAGAAGCCGCAGCGCGACTTCTCACTGTCTTCACCCGTCGTGGGCTGCCAGATCAGGTCGAAGTCCTTAGGGGTGACATCGATCCGATCATAGGCGACAGCCTGTGACGTCGCAGCGGCTCTTTAGCGGACGGGAGCCTCCGTACCTGAGACATTCTTCTGTTGCGTGCGAACCAACAGCAAGGTTCAAGCTTTACTTGAACCTTAGAGGATCCCCGAGGGCATCCCCAGTCTGAAGTTCTTTTCGGTCATAAGCCTACGCGCCACACGCGCCTAGCGCGTCACCGGCGCGCTCGGAGTTGAGATGTCGAGCACCTCCACGCCGTCGAACTCGCCCGTCGGGGAGCCGAGGATCGCTTCGAGCACCGCCGCCTTCTCCTCGCCGCGCTCGTCATTGCCCCAGACCACGGTGCGGCCGTCCTGAAGCTCGAGCTGCACCGAGTCCCGGGACTCGGCGGTCGCGGAGTCCAGCGACTCCCGCGCACCCTCGGGCAGCTGACCCAGCACCGAGACGATGCTGCGGAAGACCGATTCGTTCTCCAGCGCGGCCTCCGCGGAGATCACCGGGGTCGCGTAGCCCTCCGCGTCGGAACGCTGAGACTCGTCGAAGGTCCTGATCAGTTCACCCTCCTGGCTGTAGAAGAGGATCTCCTCCCCCACGTGGACCTCGGCCACCGGGGGATGTTCGATCACCAGGATCTCCAGCCCCTCGGGCAGCCGGGCGGCGACGATCACCTCATCGACGGCCTGTTCGTCCTCGAGCAGGTTCTCGACGTCGCGCTGGCTGACCTGGGCCAGCGGCGTGCCCTCCAGCGGTCCGAGCAGCTCCTGGGCGCGCTCATCGGTGAGCAGATCGTTGTCCTGGACCGCGATGGCGCGCACCACCAGCAGCGGGGAGAAATACAGGGTGGCCACCAGGCCGAGCAGCACCGCAATGCTGATCAGCAGCGCGAGGGCCCGGCGGCGGCGTCGTCGTCGCCGGGTGACGGCGGCGGGTTCGGGGAAGTCCAGCAGGGACTCGTCGGAGGCTCCGAACGGGTCATCCTCGCCCTCGGCGAACGAGTCGCCGCGGTCCGTCTGCTCGGCTGAGGTGCTCGAGTCGGTGGCGCGGTCGGTGGCGCGGCGGGGAAACCGCAGCTTCATCGGCGCTCCGTCAGCGCGGTGAGGACGTCGGCGCCCAGGGCGGTGACGTCACCGGCGCCCAGGGTCATGATCAGGTCCCCGGGGCGGGCGGCGGAGGCCACCGCGTCCACGGCCTCGGCCGTGCTGCGCACCGGGTGTCCCAGCAGCGCGGCGGTGACGCCCTCGATGGGCTCCTCCCGGGCGGGGTAGATCTCGAGCACGGCCACGGTGTCGGCCGCGGTCAGCGCGGTGCCGAAGTCAGCGGCGAAGGCGGCGGTCCGGCTGAACAGGTGCGGCTGGAAGATCACGTGGACCTGGCCCTGGTCCTGCGCGAGCGAGGCCCGGGCGGCCTGGAGCACTGCGGCGACCTCGGTGGGGTGATGGGCGTAGTCGTCGTAGACCCGCACGCCGGAGACCTCGCCGCGCAGCTCGAAGCGGCGCGAGGTGCCCTGGAAGTGGGAGACGGCCTCGGTGCCGGCGCTCAGCGAGAGCCCGGCCCGCAGGCCCACCGCGATCGCGGCCAGCGCGTTGAGCTGGTTGTGCACTCCAGGCACGGTGAGCCGCAGCTCGGCCTGCTCGGACCCGGCGCTCACGGTGCCGCCGGCGCGGGTTACGCTGCTCAGCCGCAGGTCGGCGTCCTCGCGGGTGCCGTAGCTGATGATGTCCACCCCGCGGGCGCGCAGCGGCTCGGCCACCTTCGCGAGCAGCTCGCGGGCGCCGGCGTCGTCGACGCAGATGATCAGCGCGCCGCCGTCGGTGATGCGTGCGGTGAAGTCCACGAAGACCTGCTCCACCGCTTCGGCGGTGCCGTAGTGGTCCAGATGGTCCGCCTCGACGTTGGTGACCACCCCGACCTCGGGCGCGTAGTTCAGCAGCGAGCCGTCGGATTCGTCGGCCTCGGCGATGAACCATTCTCCGGTGCCTGCCGCGGCGTTGACCCCGAGTCCGGCGACGTTGGCGCCCACGGCGAAGGTCGGTGAGAGTCCTGCCTGCTCCAGCAGCACAGTGGCCATGGAGGAGGTGGTGGTCTTGCCGTGGGTCCCGGCCACGGCGACGGCGCGGCGGGTGCGCATCAGGGCAGCCAGGCCCTGGGAGCGGTGCAGCACGGGCAGACCGCGGCGCAGGGCCTCGTCGTATTCGGGGTTGCCGGCGGCGGCGATGGACGAGGCGATCACTGCGGTGATCGGGTGACCGAGCTGGGCCTCGGCGGCGGCGAGGTTCTCGGCCCGGTAGCCGACGGCCACGGCGGCGCCGGCCTGGCGGAACTCCTCCAGGACCGGGAGCTCCTTGGCGTCGGTGCCGCTGATCGGCACGCCGTCGGCGGCCATCAGGCGGGCGACCGCGGAGACGCCAACTCCGGCGAGTCCCAGGAAGTGCACGTGACCGAGCCCGTTCACGGACGGCTCGTCCGGGCCGGCGGGGGCGTCACCGGGGGTCTCAGGGGATGTGTCAGCGGATGTGGAGGGGTTCATCGAAGGCGGGGTCACTTCTTCTTCTTCTCGGATTTCTCGATCGGGTGGCCTGCGGCGGCGAGGGTGGCCCGGGCCATGCGGTCATCGGCGTCGGTGATCCCGCGAGAGGCTGACTGCTGCTCCATGGTGGCCAGCAGCTGCGGGTCCTCGAGCAGCGGGAGGATGTTGCGCCGGATCCAGGCCTTGTTGAAGTGCTCGTCCTTGACCAGCAGCGCGCCGCCGGCGGCGACGAGTTCGCGGGCGTTGAGGTCCTGTTCACCGTTGCCCACCGGCAGCGGCACGAAGATCGCGGGCAGGCCGACTGCGGCGATCTCGCTCACCGTGGCGGCCCCGGCGCGGGCGATGATCAGGTCAGCGGCGGCGTAGGCGAGCTCCATGCCGTCGAGGTACTGCCGCTGGTGGTAGCCGGGGTATGACAGCAGTGCGCCGTGCTCGCCGGTGAGCGCCTTGTCCCGGCCGGTCAGGTGCAGCACCTGGGCGCCGGTGCCGAGCAGGTCGGCCAGCGCGGCCTTGATCGCCTGGTTCAGCGAGAGCGCGCCGGAGGATCCGCCGGTGATGACCAGAGTGACCTTCTCCGGGTCGAGTCCGAGCGCCTCGCGGGCCTCGGCGCGCTTCTGCGCACGGTCCAGCTGGGAGATCTCACGTGCCATCGGCATGCCCACCCACTCGGAGCCCTTCAGCGGCGTGCCCTCGAAGGCGACGCCGGTGAACTTCGCGAAGCGGTGGCCCAGCTTGTTCGCCAGGCCGGGGCGCGCGTTGGCCTCATGGATGACCACGGGGATGCCCAGCCGGCGTGCGGCCACGTAGACCGGAGTGCACACGTATCCGCCGACGCCCATGACCACATCGGCCTGCTCGGCGCGCAGGATCTCGGCGGCGTCGCGCACGGCCTGGCCGAAGCGGGACGGGAAGCGCAGCAGGTCCCGGGAGGGACGCCGCGGCATGGGGACCTTCTCGATGGTGTGCAGCCGGTATCCGGCCTCCGGGACCAGCCGGGTCTCGAGTCCGGCGGCGGTGCCGATGACGGACTGGTGGATCTCGGGAAGGGCTCGATCAAGGGCGCGGGCCACGGCCAGCATCGGGCTGACGTGACCGGCGGTGCCCCCGCCTGCGAGGACCACGGAAGGTGTGCTCATCTGTGTCTCATACTCCTGAAGCTGGTGGGGGCCGGTGCGGCCGTGGGTGCGCGTCTCATACTGTTGCAGGTTTCCGGCGGGAGGTCATCCCGGCGGTCTTGACCTTCTTGGTGCGGCCTGAGGCGTTCCCGGCGCGGCCGCTGGAGGGCTTGCGCGCCTCGATCCGCTGAGTCTGCGCGAAGTTGAGCACCACGCCGACGGCGACCAGGTTGGAGGTCAGCGCCGATCCGCCGGCGGAGATGAAGGGCAGCGGGACGCCGATGACCGGGAGCAGCCCGGTGACCATCGCGAGGTTGATGAAGGTCTGGCCGATGACCCAGGCCATGATGCCCACGGTGGTGATCTTGACCCACTTCTCCGTGGAGCGCGATGCCACTCGGAACATGCCCAGGGCCAGGGTCGCGAAGAGCAGCAGCACGGTCAGTGCGCCGAGCAGCCCGAGCTCCTCGCCCAGGATGGTGAAGATGAAGTCGTTCTCCGCCTCGGGGATGTAGTTCCACTTCTGCCGCGACTGTCCCAGCCCCACGCCCCAGAACCCGCCGGAGGCCAGGGCGTAGAGTCCCTGCTCGGACTGGTAGCAGAAGTCCTGCGGGAGACTGCAGGCGTCGTTGAGCCCGAGCCACGCCTGGATCCGGACGGTGCGGTTGGGGCTCATCAGGGCCAGCACCACGGCGCCGATGATGCCGGTGGCGCCGGCGACGATGAAGTAGCGCGCCTTGGTGCCGGAGACGAAGAGCATCGCGGCCAGGAAGAAGCCGAAGATCAGGGCGGTGCCGAGGTCGCGGCCCCACATGATGAACGCGAAGACCAGGGCGGCGCCGGGCATCAGGACCGGCACGATGGTGTGCTGCAGCTCGCGCACCTTGTTGCCCTTGCGGGCCAGCACCAGGCCGGTCCAGAGGCACAGCGCGAGCTTGGCCAGCTCCGAGGGCTGGCCGTTGACCGGTCCGATCTGGATCCAGTTCCGGTTGCCCTGGACCTCGTACCCGAGCGGGGTGAGCACCAGGGCCAGGCCGATGACGGCGATCACCATGGCAGGCCAGGCGAGCTTCTTGAGCCAGCCGCGCGGCATGAAGGCGACGGTGAGCATCCCGGCGAGACCGATCCCGGCCCACATCAGCTGGCGCCGAAACACGCCGTAGGCGCCGTCTGGGGTGCCCACTGCTTCCACGGCGGTGGCGGAGAGCACCATCACGAGTCCGAACATGGTCAGCGCCAGCGCGGAGCCCAGCAGCAGCCAGAAGGTGGTGTAGGGATTGCCCTCTTCGACGAAGTGCCAGAAGCGCTGGACCCGGTCCTTGCGCTGAGTGTGGCGCTGGGCCTTCCAGCGACGCCCGCTCGCGCCGTCTGCGTGATCAGTCGTGGGTGGGTTCTGCTCCGCACTCTGCCCCGGGGTCTCCCTGGGGGCCCTGGCAGAGCTCGACTTGGCAGGAGTCTCGCGGGAGTCCTGCTCCTGCGGGTCCTCCACGGCGTGAAGCCGGGGCCTGCGCTGTTCGGGGGAGGCTGGGACGCGTGGTCTCCGCTTGTCCATCCAGTCCTCCTCCTGGTGGGTTCCCCTTCCGGGGCTCCACCTCTACGATCTCTCGGTCATCAGCTCTGTGACTGCTTCGATGAATGCCTCGCCGCGGGCTGCGTACGAGGCGAACTGGTCCATCGAGGCGGCGGCCGGGGCCATCAGCACCGTGTGGTGTGGAGCAAGCGCCTTGGCGGCCTCGGCCACGGCGGCCCGCATCGCGCGCGCCCCGTCCTCACCCGCCAGCGACGCCTCCATCTCGCTGCGACTCTCATCGTCCCCCAGCAGTCCCCCGATCACCGGGACTCCCGGCGCGTGTCGCTCGAGGCTGGACCTCAGCTGGGAGGAGTCGGTGCCGATGAGGATGACGTGACGCAGCCGCGGAGCGATCTCCTGGATGAGCTCGTCGTAGACCACCCCCTTGGGCAGTCCCCCGGCGATCCAGATGACATCGGTGAAGCTGCGCAGCGAGGCGGCGGCGGCGTGCGGGTTCGTGGCCTTGGAATCGTTGATCCAGAGCACGTCGTCGGCCTTGGCCACCGGCTGGATGCGGTGGTCCCCTGCCTCGTAGCCCTGTACGGCGGCGCGGATCGCCTCCGGTGCGGCACCGGCGGCGCGCGCCAGGGCGGCGGCGGCGAGCGTGTTGGCGACCAGATGCTGCGGAGCCAGCGGGCCGAAGTCCTCGAGCCCGGCCAGCTCCAGCGCCTGGTGCGCCCGGTTGTCCAGGAACACCCGGTCCACCAGCAGGTCATCGACCACGCCGAGCATCGAGAGTCCCGGGGCGCCGGTGGTGAAGCCGATGGCGCGGCAGCCCTCCTGCACGTCGGCCTCGGCCACCATGTCCTCGGTGACCTGCTGGTCGGCGTTGTAGACGCAGGCCAGCTCGGTGTTCTCGTAGATCTTAGCCTTCGCGGCGCGGTACTCGGCGAAGCTGCCGTGCCAGTCGACATGGTCCTCGGCGAGGTTGAGCACCGCCGAGGCCAGCGGGGAGAGCAGCTCGGTGTATTCGAGCTGGAAGCTGGAGAGCTCCACGGCCAGGGCGTCATAGCCCTGCGGGTCGCGGATCGCGTCGAGCACCGGCACCCCGATGTTGCCGCAGGCGATGGCGCGCTGACCGTCGTGGATCAGCATCGACTCCAGCAGGGTGACGGTGGTGGTCTTGCCGTTGGTGCCTGTGACCACCAGCCAGTTCGGCGTCTTCGCGCCCGGGCGGGGACCCAGCCGCCAGGCCAGCTCCACCTCGGAGAGGACCGGGATGCCTTCGGCGCGGGCCTGGGCGATCAGGGCAGAGTCGGGCCGCCAGCCCGGGGAGGTGACCATGATCTCGGCGGACTCGCCGTCGACCAGCGGCAGCGCGGCGAGGTGCTCCTCGCCGAGCAGGATCTCGCTGACCCCGACCAGGCGCAGCGTGTCGGCGTCGCGGCGCTTCGTGGTTCCATCGGAGCCGTCGACGACGACGACGCGCGCGCCCAGCTCGGCCAGGGTGTCTGCGGCGGCGAATCCTGAGACGCCGAGCCCGGTGACCACGGCGCGCAGGCCGCTCCAGGGGGCGTCCCAGCCGCGCAGCTCGGGTCGGATGTTCGGCTGCCGGGTGCTCACTGGAAGACCACCCATTCACCGTAGAAGAGCGCGAGACCGATGCCCACGGCGAGGGCGCCGATGATCCAGAATCGCACCACCACGGTGACCTCGGCCCAGCCCTTGAGCTCGAAGTGGTGCTGCAGCGGGGCCATCAGGAAGACCCGCTTGCCGCCGGAGAACTTGAAGTAGCCGACCTGGATGATCACCGAGAGCGTGATCAGCACGAAGAGGCCGCCGAGGATCACGAAGAGCAGCTGGGTGTGGGTCAGGATCGCAAAGCCTGCCAGCGCGCCGCCGAGGGCCAGTGAGCCGGTGTCGCCCATGAAGATCTTCGCCGGAGAGGTGTTCCACCAGAGGAAGCCGATCAGCGCGCCGGTGATGATCGCGGCGATCATGGCCATGTCCATCGGGTCGCGGACCTGGTAGCAGACGCTCTCCACGGCGCTGGGACCGCCGCAGGCCTGGTTGAACTGCCAGATCGAGATGATCGTGTAGGCGGCGGTGACCATGGCGGTGGCCGCCGTGGCGAGCCCGTCGAGACCATCGGTGAGGTTCACGCCGTTGGTGGTCGCAGTCACGATCAGGTTCGCCCAGATCACGAAGAGAATCATGCCGATGACCGGACCCGCGAAGGCGAGGTCGAGCACCGTCTCGCGGACGAAGGAGATGCTCGTCGAGGCAGGGGTCACCCCGTCGGAGTCCGGGAAGTTCAGCGCCAGCACGGAGAAGAGCACGCCGACGCCCAGAAGCCCGGCGATCTTGCGCCAGGGGGTCAGTCCCAGGGACTGCTTCTTGCTGATCTTCGCGAAGTCGTCGGCGAAGCCGACGAGCCCCATCCCGACCATCAGCAGCAGCAGGAGCAGCCCGGAGGCCGTTGGACCCCCGGTGTTGCCGGTGAAGAACAGCAGCAGGTGGGTGAGCAGATAGGCGGCGACGACGGCCATCATGATGACCGCTCCGCCCATGGTGGGCGTGCCGCGCTTCACATGGTGGGTGGTGGGGCCGTCGTCTCGGATGAACTGACCGTAGCCTCGCTTCACCAGGAAGCGGATGAACAACGGCGTCCCGACGAGGGTGAGTCCCAGGCCGAAGACGGCACCGATGACTACAGCGATCACAGGGCCCCTTCCTTTGCGGCGATCTTGTCACCCAGGAGTCTAAGCCCTGCGCTGTTGGAGGACTTGAAGAGCACGATGTCCCCAGGAGCGAGCTCCTGGTCGAGGTAGGCCTCGGCCTCCTCGACCGTGGCGACCCAGTGCACCTCGGATCCCCAGCTGCCCTCGGCGATGGCGCCGCGGTAGAGCGGGTAGGCCAGATCACCCACGACGAGGGTCTTGTCGATGTTCAGCCGCACGACCGTCTCCCCCAGCTGGGTGTGCTTGGGGATCGAGACGTCGCCGAGCTCGAGCATCGCTCCGAGCACCGCCACCGAGCGGCGTGCTGGGCGGCCGGCGCCGGGCCGGGTGAGCATCGCCAGTGTGCGCAGCGCCTCCCGCATCGACTCGGGATTGGCGTTGTAGGCGTCGTTGATCAGGGTGACCCCGTCGGCGCGTTCGGTGCGCTCCATCCGCCAGCGGCTGGCCGGGCCGAGCCCGGTCAGCCGCTGGGCGATGGCGACAGGCGCCACTCCGGCACGCAGGGCGCAGCCGGCCGCGGCGAGGATGTTGGAGACGTGGTGGGCTCCGGTGAGTCCGGAGACCACGGGGAACTCTTCCCCGCTCTCGGTGAAGCGCAGCGTGAAGTTCGGGTGTCCGGCCGCATCCAGGCTCAGGTCCACCGCACGGACCTGGTCCCGCGGTGCCGCGTCCTCCACCTCGGGGGCTTGGGCAGAGGCCTGGCCGGTGTCTTCGCTGAACCAGGTGATCGCGGCGTTGGCGAGCGGGGCCATGGCGGCGACCTGGGCGTCGTCGCGGTTGAGCACGATGGCGCCGGTGGCGCCGGTGGCGCCGATCGCCTCGACCAGCTCGGCCTTCACGGCGGCGATCTTGTCCGCGCCGCCGAACTTGCCGGCGTGGGCGGAGCCGACCATCAGCACCGCGCCGATGTCGGGGCGGACCATCTGGGCGAGGTCCCGGATGTTGCCGGGCGCGTCGGCGCCCATCTCCACGACGACGAAGCGGGTGTCCAGCTCCGCGGTGAAGATGGTCAGCGGCACGCCGACCTCGCCGTTGTAGGAGCCCTGCGGCGCGACCGTGGGGCCCTCGGGCTCGAGGATCGACTTCAGCAGATCCTTGGTGGTGGTCTTGCCGGCCGATCCGGTGATGCCGATGACTGTGGTGGCCGAGTGGGCGCGCACCCGGTCCAGGATCGCGGCGGCGAGCTGTCCCATCGCGGTGACGACATCGGCAACGATGACGCTGGGGTGCGGCGCGCCGGTCGGGTCCTGGGTCTCGCGCTCGGCGAGGACCAGGGAGGCCCCGGCGTCCAGGGCGGCGTCGATGAAGTGGTGACCGTCGGTGGTCTCCCCCGGCTTGGCGATGAACAGGGAGTCTGCGGCCATGCTGCGAGAGTCGGTGTCGGCGTGGCGGACCCGCACGGCGGACGGGTCAGGGAGACCGCGGAGGGTCCCTGCGGTGATCTCGGCGATCTGGGCGGCTGAGAGTTCGATCATGCCTTGTCGCCTCCTTCTGCTGTGAAAGGTCTGTGGTTGTCCGGTGTCTTCGGAACCGGATCGGCCTGTGGAGCGGGGTCAGTCTGTGGAGCGGGGTCGGTCTGTGGAGCATCGTCCGCGGTGGGGAATCCGCGCCGTCGCAGCGCGCGTGCAAGCTCGACCCGGTCGTCGATCGGATGCTTGGTGCCGGCGAAGTCCTGATGGACCTCGTGTCCGCGTCCCGCCAGGATGATGGTGTCCTCGGGCTCTGCGACCTCGACGGCGCGGGAGATCGCGTCCAGCCGGGGCGAGATCTCCTCCAGCGTGGTGTCCAGGTCCTCGGTGGCCAGGGCTTCGCGGGCACCCTCCAGGAGGCCCGCGCGGATCTGCGCGGGGTCCTCACCGTGGGGGTCGTCGTCGCTGATGATCACGTGATCGGCCATGCGCACGGCGATCGCGCCCATCAGTGGACGCTTGGCGCTGTCCCGTTCCCCCGCGGCGCCGATGACCAGGATGGTCTTGCCCGCGGAGGTGCTCGCAGCGGCCTCGAGGGTGCGGATCATGGCGTCGGGATTGTGCGCGAAGTCGACGATCGCGGCGGGGGCGGTGCCGATGACCTGCATCCGGCCCGGGACGCTGATCGTGAACGGGTCTGCCTGCTCGAGCGCGGCGATGATCTCTTCGCGGCTGACGCCGAGGGCGGTGGACTCATCGGCGGTGAGCACCATCACGGCCGCCAGGGCCGCGTTGGCCACGTTGAATCGACCGGGCAGCCCGGTGCGGGAGCGGATGCTCTCCCCGGTGTGGCGGTTGCGCAGCGTGAAGGCGCTGCCGAGCAGGTGCGGGGCGACGTCGGTGACGCTCCAGTCCGCGGCAGGGTCCGGGGTCTCGGCGGTGGCGAGGGTGACGACGTGGCCGGTCGCGACCTCGGCCATCCGCCAGCCCCAGGGGTCGTCGACGATGACCACGCTGCTGCGGGTGCGGCGGCGGGCGAACAGGGCGGCCTTGGCCGCGAAGTACTCCTCCATCGAGCCGTGCAGGTCCAGGTGGTCCTGGGTCAGGTTGGTGAAGCCGGCGACGGCGTAGAAGAGCCCGGAGGTGCGGTCATAGGAGATGGCGTGGGAGGAGACCTCCATCGCGGCGGCTGCGACGTCGGCCTCGCGGAAGAGCGCCATCAGGCTGTGCAGCTGCACAGCCTCCGGCGTCGTCATCTTGGAGGGGATCCTGGCGTCGCCGGAGGCGATCTCGATGGTCCCGATCATCCCGGTGGCGCGCTGGTGCGGCCGGAGCAGCGTGTCCAGCAGGGAGCGCAGGAAGTAGGTGGTGGTGGTCTTGCCGTTGGTGCCGGTGACCCCGAACAGGGCCGGCCCGGAGGTCTCGGTGTTGCCGTAGATCAGCGCGGCCGAGGGGCCTGCCGCTTCGCGCACGCGGCGCACCTCGATGACCGGGATGCGGTAGCCAACGCGTTCACGGACCTTCTCGGCGCCGGCGGCGTCGGTGAGGACCGCTGCCGCCCCGGCCTCCAGGGCGGTCATCACGAAGTCGGCGCCGTGGGCTCGAGAACCCGAGACCGCGACGAAGAGGTCCCCCGGGCCGACGGCCTTGGGGTCCATCGCGGCGCCGGTGAGCAGCATCTCTGCCGCCGCCCGCCCGACGGGGGTGACCAGCGGGTCATACCCGGTGCCGGCCAGCTCCGCGACCAGCGCCTCCACGCTGGCGCCGACGACGCCGTGCGGCCGAAAGACCCTGTCCTGCGCAGCGACGCTCAGTCCTGATGCTGCCGCGCTCACCAGGGCTGATCCTGGTTCTCGCCTTCGAAGCCGTCGTAGGCCTCGCTCTCCGCCCCGGTGGGCGCCTTGTCATAACTGCTAAGCACGTAGGACATGATCTCACGGAACGTGTCGGTGACCTCCCAGTCACGCCAGTAGCCCTGTGGCCGGTGCACGGTCACCGCGACCAGGTACTGCGGGTCATCCAGCGGCGCCATGCCGATGAAGGACTGGGTGTGCCCGTCGAAGCCTCCGCTGGCCCCGGCCGCCTCGGCGATGCCGGACTTGCCGCCCACGCGGTACCCGGGGATCGCGGCCTCGGTGCCGGTGCCGTAGTCCACCACGCCTTCGAACATCCGGAGCATCTCCTCGGAGGTCTCCTCGGAGAAGATCCGCTCGCCGGGTTCGGATTCCACCGGGTGTTCGGTGCCGTCGGCGTCGACGTAGGCGTCCACCAGGCGCAGCGGGACGTCGACCCCTCCGTTGGTCATGGTCTGGAAGGCCTGCAGGTTGTGCAGCACCGAGGTGGTGTAGCCCTGCCCGAACTGAGTGGTCAGGTGCTGGCGGGCATCCCACTCTTCGGGCGGCCGCAGCACCGAGTTGGCCTCGGTGCCGAGCCCGATGGCGAGCGGCTCACCCAGGCCGACCCGGCGCATGTAGTCATAGCGGGTCTCTTCGGGGATCTCTCCGCCGATCATCACCGTGCCGGTGTTGTAGGAGCGGGCGAAGATGCCGGCCGCCGTCATGTCCAAGGTCGGGTGGCGGGTGGCGTCGCTGATGGTCTGGCCGTCCACCTCGTAGCGGTTGTCCACGGTGAAGTCGTCGGTGGGGTTCAGGGTTCCCTCTTCCAGCGCCATGGCGAAGGTGATGGCCTTGCCGGTGGAGCCTGGCTCGAAGTCCCGGGTCAGGGCGAGCGGTCGGCGAAAGAGCTCGTCGGTCTCCCCCGGCGCTGCCGGGTCCACAGTCTCGGAGTCGGCCATGGCCATGATCTCACCGTTGGTGAGATCAACGACGGTGGCGTTGGCCCAGGCGGCGTCGTACTGGTCGGCCTTCTTCGCGATCGCCTCTTGGGCGAACCACTGCAGGTCCTGGTCGATGGTGAGTCGGACGTCCTGGCCGTCTTCGGCGGGGAGCTCCTCGAACGTGGCGATCGGGATCCGGACGCCGTCGCCGCCGACCTCGAAGATCCTTTCGCCGTCGCTGCCGCGCAGCGCCTCGTCCTGCGCCGCTTCGATGCCTTCGAGCGGGCCGTCAGAGCCCATGAAGCCGATGATCGAGCCGGCCACGGATCCTGAGGGGTAGCTGCGTTCGGAGACCGGTTCGGCGTAGAGACCGGGGATCTCGAGATCGAGGACCTGTTGGCTCTGCTCGGGCGTCAGGGAGCGCGTGACCACCGAGTAGCGGCTGTCACCGATGATCAGGTCGGTGAGCTCCTCGGTGTCCAGGTCCACGATCTCGCTGAGCTCGGCGATGCCGGTCTGCACGGGCACCTCTTCACGCAGCCCGGTGGTCTCGTCCAGGCGGACGAAGTCGTCGACCACCTGTTGGTCGGCCACGATGTCGTAGCGGTCCACGGAGGTGGCCAGCACGCGACCTTCAGCGTCGAGGATGTCCCCGCGGTGCGCCGGCAGCGGGACGCTGCGGAGCCGTTCGGAGACGGCTGCCTGCGCGTGGCCGGCGGGGTCAAGGCCCTGCACGTGGAAGAGGCGTCCCCCGAGCAGAAGCAGCATGACCAGGATCATGGTGAGTCCGATGCGCATCCGGAACGAGAGGACCCGTTCTGCGCGTTTCTTCTGAGCGGCTGCCATTGCGTCAGCGTTCTCCCAACAGGTCGATCAGTCGAATGAGGGCGCCGGAATGGTCCCGCCGTTGAGTTCAGCGGGGCTGAACTGGTCTTGCGTCCCTGCGGATGTCTGGTCCTCATTCTGCCCGCTGGGTGCCTCGATGAGCGTGTTCAACGCGCCCTCACCGAGAATCCCTGAAGGTGCGCCGGTGACGGTCTCGGTGACGTTCAGCGGTGCGGCGGCGTCTCCGCCGGGGGCCGCCGGTGCGGCGACGAAGCTGGAGGGACGGTCGCCGCTGTCGGCGGGTTCAGCGGCGCCGGTGACCTCACCGCTGGCAAGGTCCAGGGCCGCGGCCTCGGCCGGCATGACCATGCCCAGCCCGACGGCGGCGCTGGAGAGCGCCTGGGGCGATTCCAGGTGCTGGACCTCTTCGGTCAGCGCCTGGTTCGACTGCGACAGCTCGCGGTATTCGTTCTGCATCTCCACGAGGGTGTACTGCGAGTTGGCGACATGGATGTTGACCGCCAGCACGATGGTCAGTGCGAGCGCGAGCAGCGCGATGATCCCGGCGATGAGGCCCTTCTGGCGCTGCCGCAGCTTGGGCAGGGCCCGGAGCACGGGGCTCATCGAGCGTTCAGGGGTGCTCGCCTCGTCGGTGCGGGAGGGGAAGGAGAGGCTGCGCGCCAGTGGCCCACGGGTGGCGGGGGCGAGGAGGTTGGGTTCTGCGCTCATGCTGTGGTTCTCCTGGAGTCGGTCAGCTTCTCCACTGCACGCAGCTTCGCTGATGCTGCGCGGGGGTTCTCGGCGATCTCGGCCTCGTCGGGCAGCTCCGCGCCGCGAGTGAGGGACTTGAACGTCGGCTTGTGCTCTTCGAGCTCCACCGGCAGCCCCTTGGGCGCTGAGGATTTGGTGCGTGCGGCGAAGGCCTGCTTCACGATCCGGTCCTCCAGCGAGTGGTAGCTCATCGCGACGATCCGACCGCCCGGCGCCACGGCGTCCAGGGCGTTGGGGATGGTCCGCTGCAGGACCTCCAGCTCCTCGTTGACCGCGATGCGCAGCGCCTGGAAGGTGCGCTTGGCCGGGTGTCCCCCGGTGCGCTTCGACGCCGCCGGGACGGCCCGGTCCACGACCGAGGCGAGGTCTGCCGTGGTCGTGAAGGCCCGTTCCTCGCGTCGGGACACGATGGATCTCGCGATGCGGCCGGCGAAGCGCTCTTCGCCGTATTCACGCAGGATTCGACTCAGCTCACCCACCTCGATCCGGGCGAGCAGCTCGGCCACGGACTCGTCGGGGGAATCTTCCGAGGCGTCCATGCGCATGTCCAGTGGGGCGTCGTAGGAGTAGGCGAAGCCGCGGGCGGCCTCGTCGAGCTGCAGGGAGGAGACTCCGAGGTCCAGCAAGACCCCGGCGACGCGCTGATCGGGTTCCAGCTCCTCGCCGGCGACTTCGTCGACCCGGTCATAGACCGTGTGGATGCCGCGAAAGCGGTCGCCGTAGGAGGTGAGGCGCTCCGCCGCGAGGGCGTGAGCCTGGGGGTCGCGGTCAAGTCCGAGCACGAGCACCTCGGGGTCGGCGGCGAGCATGGCCTCGGCGTGGCCGCCCATGCCCAACGTGGCGTCGATGACCACGGGCCGGTGACCGGCGGCGCGGATGTTCTCGACTCCGAGGGACAGCAGCCTGATGCAGCGATCTCGCATCACCGGCACATGCCGGTCTGCCGTCTCTCGTTGCGCCATGCTGCCTCCGCTGATAAAGAAGGATCCTTGGACCAGCTCCTCCTCCGCTCCAGCTGCTGCCTGACATCGGGGAAGATAGGTCAGGAATGCTGCCGGGCGGCGGAAGAACTCACCCAAGGATCCCCTGAAGTGTTCGAACCGTCTTCATTTGTCGTGCCTTGTTCTCTCCGTGTCGGAGTCGAACGCCCTCAGTGCTCAGAAGAGACCAGGAATGGCTTCCCCATCGGTGGATGAGAACTCCGACTCCTTCGCCTCCAGGTACTCGTTCCATGCCGCTGTGTCCCAGATCTCGGCGCGATCTCCTGCTCCGATCACCGTGACGTCGCGATCCAGTCCGGCGTACTCCCTCAGCGCGGCGGGGACCGTGATCCTGCCCTGCTTGTCCGGAATCTCGTCAGAGGCTCCGGAGAGGAACACGCGGATGTAGTCGCGTGCCTGGCGTGAGGTCAGAGGAGCCTGCCGCATCTGCTGGTGCACATTCTTGAACTCCTCTGTGCTGAACACGTAGATGCAGCGTTCCTGCCCGCGCGTGAGGACCAGACCGTTGGCCAGTTCCTCGCGATACTTCGCGGGAAGGATCAGGCGAGCCTTCTCATCCATGCGAGGCGTGTATGTGCCCAGGAACAAAGGACACTCACCACCTCACTTGTTGAGGAGAATCATTCCTTCTCCCTCTACCGAGCTCCACTTTACCCCACTTCCCCCCACTTGCAACCAAACTTTGCTTCCACGCGGCGGAAAGTCTCCGGAAGCAGGCGCACGCGGGCCTCTGACCTGCGGTGATGAAGTGGATGTTCCACCGGTGCGGGGTGGAGGGCCCGTGCCGGGAAGTCCTGCTCGAGGCTGGCCGAGCCGGCAGTGCGCTGTCCGGAATGCGGCTGCGCGCAGTCTGAAAAAGCCCGGATTCCCGGGCATGTACGGGTGAAAGAATCTCTACGGCGCAAAGTCGTGGGGCCGATGGGGAGGAAGGTGGGGCCCGTAAGTGGGGCAGAGTGGAGCGCCTCGGTGGAGTGCAGTGGAGCGGCCGCGGGGTGGGTAGCGAGGGCGCAGTGCAAGGGGGCACCCAGCGGGCATGAAAAAGGCCCCTCCGGAGAGGGGCCTTTTTGAGCTCTGTGGGGTGTGCCGGTCAGTCCTGGCGGCGTCGTTCTTCCCAGCGCTGCTCAAGGCCGGTCATGAAGCTGCCGGAAGGGCTCGGAGTGGAGCTGCGGGGTCCGCCGCCGCCTCCCCCGCCTCCATTGCCGCCGCCTCCGCCGTTGCCGCGGGAGTTTCCGGAGGTTCCTCCGGTGGTGGCGTAGTAGACGCCCACGCCCATGATCAGGAAGCCGATCACGCCGACAGGGATCCACTGGTTATAGATGCTGAGCAGCAACACGACGATGCCGAGTACCGCGACCAGTGCTCCGAGCACGATGTTGCGCACGTTGAGCGTTCCCGACGGGGAGTCCTGCATGGAGCTTGCGAAGCTCGGATCCTCCGACTGCAGCTGTTCTTCCAGCTGCTTGAGCATGCGCTGTTCACGCTCCGACAGTGGCATCGTGAAGCTCCTCGCGGTCGTCGTGTGGCGTGTGGACGATACATCTACGCCTGGGTATATAGTCTAGCCGTTTCGCCAGCCCAGACCTAGCCCGAAGACTTCACACCGGCGATCTCTGGGCTGACACCCAGGAACCCTCCAGTCAGGGTTTCTCCTTGCGGGCCCGCAACAGAGACGCCGGAGCCGTCTGGACCTGCGGAAACTTCTTCGCGATGGCGTCGAGCGCACCCTCGGCGTCGAGCCAGTTCGTCTCGGTGCGATCGAAGCTGAGCTGGAGCGAGCCGCCTTCATCAACCAGACGTTCAGCCCGGACTCCGATGAGCCGGACCGGCTGCGGCCGCTCCCCCAGCCGCTCCAGCAGCGCCAGCAGCCGGGAGTAGATGGCCAGCGCGGAGTGGGTGGGATGGGAGAGCGTGGAGGAACGGGTCAGCGTCTCGAAGTCGCTGTATCGCAGCTTCAGGCTGATCCCCTCGGCGGAGACCCCTGACTCGCGCAGCCGGGCTGCGACCCGGTGGCTGAGCCGCAGCAGCTCGGCGCGGATCACCGCCTCATCGTCGACGTCCACGGCGAAGGTCTCCTCCGCGCCGATGGACTTCTCGATCCGGTGGGGCTGGACTTCCCGGGCGTCCTCTCCCCAGGCCAGCCGGTGCAGCGCGGTGCCGGTGACCCCGAAGCGCCGGCGCAGGGCCGGCTCCGGGGTCTCGGCGAGCTGAAGCACCGTGGTGATCCCGAAGGCCTTCAGCGACTCGGCGGTCTTGCCTCCGACGCCCCACATCGCGGTGACCGGGAGGGAATGCAGGAACTCCAGCCGACGGTGCGGCGGGACCAGGAGCAGCCCGTCGGGCTTCGCGCGGGTGGAGGCGATCTTGGCGATGAACTTCCGATCGGCGATCCCGACCGTGGCTGGCAGGCCGAACTCTTCGCGGATCTCGCGGCGGATCTTCTGCCCGATCTCCGCGGGCCCGCCCAGTCGGCGTCGAGAGCCGGTGAGGTCCAGGAACGCCTCGTCCACGCTCAGCTGCTCCACCGCGTCGGTGATCGTGTCGAAGTAGCCCATGATGCGCCGGGAGAGCTCGCGGTAGACCTCCATATGAGGTGAGACGACGACGGCGTCGGGGCTCGCCTGCCGCGCGCGGGCCAGCGGCATCGCCGAGCGCACCCCGTCGGCGCGGGCCTCATAGGACGCCGAGAGCACCACGGAGCGCCCTGAGTCCTGGGCGACGATGATCTTGCGCCCACGCAGCTCGGGTCGGGTGAGCAGCTCGACCTCCACGTAGTAGGCGTCCATATCCACATGCGCGAGCACGCGTGAATCAGCCGGTGGGGACGGTGCCATACCGATAGGCTATCCGCCATGAAGCGCGAAGAATTCATCAGCGAGGTCAATGCGCGGTGCGCCGGCTTTCTCCAGGACCGCCATGCAGAGATCAATGCAGTCTCAGAGCACGCCGTCCCGCTGGTGACGGCCCTGATGTCACTGACCCGGGGCGGCAAGAAGATGCGCCCGGCACTGGCCCGGCTGGGCTGGGAGGCCGCGGGAGGACGCGGCGACGCCGTCGTCGAGCTGGGGGCGGCGCTGGAGCTCTTCCAGGCGGCGGCCCTGGTCCACGACGACGTGATCGATCGCTCCGCGACGCGCCGGGGGCTGCCCAGCGCGCACATCCGCTTCGAACAGCTTCACCGCGAATCCGGCTTCAGCGGCGATCGCGGCCACTTCGGCACCACCGGCGCGATCCTCTCCGGCGACCTCTCCCTGGCCTGGGCCTCGGAGGCGTTCTTCCACGCCCAGTCCACCGCCCTGCGCGACGGGGTCGCGAGCAGCCCGCTCGCAGCGCGGACCTTCCACCAGATGCACACCGAGGTCATCACCGGTCAGTATCTCGACGTGCTCGAGGAGGTGCGCACCCCGGCAGGGACCGAGTCTGAGGCGGTCGCCCGCGCCCGTGGAGTGCTGCGCTACAAGGCGGCGAAATACTCCACCGAGTATCCGGTGGTCATCGGCGCCGCGCTGGCCGGCGGCTCCGACGAGCTGTGCCACGGCTTTGCCGCGGCGGCGCTGCCCGTCGGGGAGGCCTTCCAGCTGCGCGACGATCTGCTCGGAGTCTTCGGTGACCCAGAGACCACCGGCAAGCCGGTCGGCGATGATCTTCGCGAGGGCAAGCGCACCGAGCTGATCGCCTACGGACTCTTCCGGTCCTCCCCCGCCGCATCGCAGGAGCTCGCGCAGATGCTGGGCGATCCCGCGCTGAGCGAGGAGCAGGTGGATCGAGCTCGAGCCATCCTCACGGAGGCCGGCGCCGTGGAAGAGGTGGAGCGCAGCATCGAGGAGCTCACCGACGACAGCATCGCTCGCACCCAGGACCTCGTCGAGCTCGGAGTCTCCGCGGAGGTGCTCGAGGAGTTCGACCAGCTTCGCGGGCACCTGGTGCTGCGCACCGTCTGATCATCGCGGAGCGGAACCCTCCGCTCCCCCACGCCTGGGGCCGACCTGACGCCCCGGCACGATCCGGCATGGTCCGGCATGGTCCGGCCTCGCGCCGCGGGCGCTCGGATCCGGGCAGGTTCGATACCCTGGGGCTGTGAGCTCCGAACAGACTGACCCGTGGATCGGTTCCAGGATCGATGACCGCTATGTGATCGATGAGCGCATCGCGCGTGGCGGCATGTCCACGGTCTACCGCGCCCAGGACCATCGTCTCGGCCGCGAGGTGGCCCTGAAGGTGCTGTTTCCGCATATGGCCGAGGACCGCAAGGTCGTGGACCGGTTCGAGCAGGAGGCGCGGAACTCCGCGCTGATCGCCCACCCCAATGTGGTTCAGGTTCTCGATCAGGGTCAGGCGCGCGAGACCGCCTACCTGGTGATGGAGTACGTCCCCGGCGCCACGCTGCGCACGCTGCTCAAGCATGGGGCGATGACGCCTCGGCTGGCGCTGACCTACATGGACTCGATCCTGCAGGGCCTCGCCGCGGCCCACCGCGCCGGCCTGGTCCACCGTGACATCAAGCCCGAGAACGTGCTGGTCTCCCACGACGGGCGGATCAAGCTCGCGGACCTGGGGCTGGCCCGTGCCGCGACGCACCACTCCGGGACCTCCACCCTGATGGGCACCGTCGCCTACATCTCCCCGGAGCTGCTCTCCGGTGAGAGCGCGGATGAACGCTCCGACATCTACGCCATCGGCATCCTGCTCTACGAGATGCTCACCGGGGTTCAGCCCTTCACCGGGGACTCCCCCGTGCGAGTGGCCTACCAGCACGTGAACTCCACCGTCCCGGTGCCTTCCGCGCAGGTCAGCGGTCTCGCGGCCGAGCTTGACGACCTGGTCAGCATCGCCACCCGACCCGAGGTCGCGCTGCGGCCGAAGAACGCCGATGAGCTGCTCAAGATGCTGCGCGAGACCCGCGGCCTGCTCAGCGACGCCGAGCTCGACTTCGACGGTGCGCTCTCCACCGCCGCGACCCGAGCGATCCCCGCCATGGACGCCTCCGGCCGAGAAGCCGCACCGGAGTCCGCGCCCCCGGGCCAGCGACATACCACCATGCTTCCGGGGGACTCCAGCGAGGCCTTCCTGGACGAGGATGAGCATCCCGAGGATCAGCCCACCCGCCAAGCTCAGCCCTGGGATGAAGACATCGAAGCGGCGCTGGGCAATGCGCGGACCACCCACCTGCAGGCGGAGCATCGTGACGCCGCCTTCGAGCACCCCACGAGCCTCGCCGAGGAGGATCGCCAGCTGGTCACCGAGGTGCCCACCAGCGGTCTGCAGCTGCGCCCGCCCCCGCTCAGCGTCCAGGACCCCGCCACCGGGATCCAGCCCGCGGTCGGCGCCCGTCGACCGGTGGAGCGGGTCCGCACGGAGAAGCGGGAGCGTCAGCGCCCCACGGTGGAGCTCGAGCGTCCCACTGCCACCCGGGTGTGGCTGATGATCGCCGCCATCATGATCGGCGGCGCCCTGCTGGTGCTGCTGGCCGGGTGGATAGGCACGAGCGACGCGCTGATCCCCAGCCTCGGGGGCTGAGGACCAGCGCTGCGGTTCGCGGCTACTTCACCTGGGTGAGTGACTCCGCCACCAGGAACGCCAGCTCGAGGGACTGCTTGTGGTTCAGCCGGGGGTCCACCAGGGACTCGTAGCGCTGATCGAACGCCGACTCGTCGACCACATCAGAGCCGCCGAGGCATTCTGCGACGTCGTCGCCGGTCATCTCCACGTGCAGCCCGCCCGGGTAGGTGCCCAGGGAGCGGTGGACCTCGAAGAAGCCGCGGACCTCGTCGAGGATGTCGTCGAAGCGGCGGGTCTTGTAGCCGTTGTCGGCGGTGATGGTGTTGCCGTGCATCGGGTCGGTCACCCAGACGACCTTGGCGCCGGAATCACGCACCGCTGTCACCAGCGGCGGGAGCTTCTCCCGGACGTTGGAGGCGCCCATCCGCACGATGAAGGTCAGGCGTCCCGGCTCGCGCTCGGGGTCGAGCTTCTCGATGATCTCCAGCACGGTCTCCGGAGTGGTGGTGGGGCCCAGCTTGACCCCGATCGGGTTCTGCACTCGGGAGAGGTAGTCCATGTGGGCGCCGTCGAGCTCGCGGGTGCGTTCGCCGATCCAGACGAAGTGGCCGGAAGTCACGTAGGGCTTGCCGGTGCGCGAGTCGATGCGGGTCAGCGCGCGCTCGTAGTCCAGCAGCAGCGCCTCGTGGGCGGCATAGAACTCCGTGCGCTTGAGCCCCTCGAAGTCGGCGCCGCAGGCCTCCATGAAGCGCACGGCCCGATCGATCTCGCCGGCGAGCTGCTCGTAGCGGGCATGGGCGGGGTTCTCCATGAAGCCCTTGTTCCACTGCTGCACCGCGCGCAGGTCGGCGAAGCCGCCCTCGGTGAAGGCGCGGATCAGGTTCAGCGTGGCGGCTGACTTGTGGTACGCCGCGACCATCCGCTTGGGGTCCGGGACGCGGGACTCCTCGGTGAACTCGAAGCCGTTGACGATCTCACCGCGGAAGGTCGGCAGGGTCACGCCGTCACGGGTCTCCACGTCTGAGGAGCGCGGCTTGGCGTACTGGCCGGCCATGCGGCCCATCTTGACCACCGGCAGGGAGGCGCCGTAGGTGAGCACGACGGCCATCTGCAGGATGGTCTTGATCTTCGCGCTGATCCGGTCCGCGGTGACGCCGTCGAAGGTCTCGGCGCAGTCGCCGCCCTGGAGCAGGAATGCCTCACCGTTGGCCACCTTGGCCAGTCGGCGCTTGAGCTTGTCGACCTCCCCGGCGAAGACCAGCGGCGGGTGCGCGGAGAGCTCCGCATAGGCGGAGTCGAAGTCTTCGTGTCCGCGCCAGTCCGGCTGCTGGCTCAGCGGCAGCGAACGCCACTCGTCGAGCCCGGGATAGTCTGCTGCCCCGACGTGGAGGATCTCTCCGGGAGCAGTCAAAGGGGCGTCGGATCTGGGCTCTGGCGTGGTAGTCACCCACTCAGGGTAGTCCGCCG
The DNA here is from genome assembly GCF_051262655.1 of Nesterenkonia maliinae. Lineage (NCBI taxonomy): Bacteria > Bacillati > Actinomycetota > Actinomycetes > Micrococcales > Micrococcaceae > Nesterenkonia > Nesterenkonia maliinae. The sequence continues at coordinate 865,544 of NZ_JBIMEY010000001.1, forward strand.
CGCCCGGGCGCGCCTAATGGCGAATCGCCAGTCCATTATGCGGACGAGAAGAGCCCGGGGGCGGCGTGCGCCCCCGGGCTCCGGGGTGGTGCTGGGATCTTCGGTGCGGCGCCGAACAGCTCGCGCTGGGTCCGGCGTGGGCGGGTCAGCTCTTCTTGGCCGCAGCCTCGGTGTAGAGCGCCTCGACCTCGTCGGCGAAGTCCTTCATCACCACGGGTCGCTTGATCTTCATGGACGGTGTGAGGTGCCCGGACTCGATGGTGAAGTCGGTATACAGCAGCCGGAAGTCACGGATCGATTCGGCACGGGAGACGGACTCGTTGGCCCGGTCCACCACGGACTGCACATGGGCGATGATCGTCTCGTGCTGGACCAGTTCGGCGATCGGGGTCTTGGGATCAAGCCCCTTGCGCTCGAGCCACTGCGGCAGCGTCTCTTCGTCCAGGGTGATCAGCGCGGCCACGAAGGGCCGGTTGTCGCCGACCACCACGGCCTGAGAGACGATCGCGTCGGAGCGCATCAGGTCCTCGAGCTGGGCCGGGGAGACGTTCTTCCCGGCGGCGGTCACGAGGATCTCCTTCTTGCGTCCGGTGATGGTCAGGCAGCCCTCGGAGTCCAGGGTGCCGACGTCCCCGGTGCGGAACCAGCCGGTGTCGGTGAAGATCTCCTGGTTCAGCTCGGGCCGGTTGTGGTAGCCGCGGAAGACGCAGATGCCGCGGCCGAGAATCTCGCCGTCCTCGGCGATCTTCACCGCGCAGCCGGGAAGCGGGGCTCCGACGGTGCCGATCTTGCTCAGCGCCGGAGTGTTCACGGTCAGCGGTGCAGTGGTCTCGGTGAGGCCGTAGCCCTCCAGGATCTGCACGCCCACGCCGTAGAAGAAGTGACCCAGCCGCTCCCCCAGGGGTGATCCGCCGGAGACCGCGTGGGCGACCTGCCCGCCCATCCGGGCGCGCAGCTTGGAGTAGACCAGCTTGTCGAAGACCGTGTGCTTGAGCCCCAGGGCGAAGGGGACCTTCCCGTTCTGCTTGGCGCGGGACCATTCGATGGCGGTGGCCGCGGCCTTCTGGAAGATCGCGCCCTTGCCGTCGGACTCGGCCTTCATCATCGCGGCGTTGTAGATCTTCTCGAAGACCCGCGGCACGGCGAGCAGGAAGGTCGGCTTGAAGGTGCCCAGGTCATCCACCAGTTCCTTGATATCTGAGGTGTGCCCGACCCGGGAGCCGCCGGCGACGGCGAGCACCGAGATGAAGCGGGCGAAGACGTGGGCCAGCGGGATGAACATGACCGTGGAGGCGTTCTTGTGGACCACGGAGCCCAGTGAGGAGCCCAGGGCCTGGAGCGAGAGCTCGGTGAAGTTGGAGTGGGTCAGCTCGCAGCCCTTGGGCCGGCCGGTGGTCCCGGAGGTGTAGATGATCGTGGCGAGGTCAGAGCCGACTGCGACGCTGCGTCGGGCCATGACCTGGTCCTCGGTCACGTCTTCCCCCTTGGCGCGCAGCTGATCCAGACCGGAGCCTTCGATGGTGTAGACGTTGCCCAGCCCGGTCAGCTTCTCCTGGGCGACGGCGCGCTCGACGATCTTCTGGTGCGCCGGGGTCTCGGCGACGAGCAGCTTCACGCCGGCATCTTCGATGATCCAGGCGACCTGAGAGGGCGAGGAGGTCTCGTAGACCGGCACGGTGACAGCGCCGGCGTAGAAGATCGCGAAGTCGAGCAGGGTCCATTCGTAGCGAGTGGGGGCCATGATGGCGACACGGTCACCGACCTCGATGCCGGAGCCGATGATCCCCTTCGCCAGGGCGATCACCTGGTCGCGGAACTCGGCGGTGCTGACGTCGGTCCACTGGCCTGGGCTGAGCTGGCGACCGAAGAGGATGTTCTGCGGATCTGCCGTGAACTGCCGTTCCAGGAGATCGGTGATGTTCAGCTCGGCGGGGACCTCGACTGCGGGCGGTGTGGCGATTTCTTTCACGGGGGCTCCTCCGTCGTGTGTGCTATCTCACATCATCGTCTCACAGCGCATTACCGATCGGTAGCTGGAGGATCCGTGTCCCCGTGAAGAGCCATGTCAGACCTGCGCGCCGTCACCTGAGCCGGAGCGATTGCGCGGCATCTGCAGGAAGAGGATCACCAGTCCCGCCAGCACCAGGCCGATCAGCGCGGGCACGGTCCAGCTCGGCGCGTTCAGCGGCAGGAACGGCACCACGATCAGCGCCAGGATCGCGCCGATGCTGAGCACCGAGCCGAGCACGACGGCAGGCCTGGCGTCGGCGAGCGGGTTCTTGGGGTTCGGCGGCTCGAAGTCGTCGATCTCCTCCAGCGCAGGATCATCCATGCGGTAGTCCCGGGGACCCTGGCCGGGACCGGAGGGACCACGACCTGGCTGTCCTGGACCGGGCTGGCCGGATCCTGACTGGCCGGATCCTGGCTGGCCCGACCCGGGCAGCGGTCGGGAGCGGCCACCTCGGCCGAAGACTCTGCTGGGCTCGTCATCGCGGTAGGTGCTCATGGCGCCATCCTCTCAGGGGACTCGGCGGCGTGCCGCCGTCGGTGAAGAAATTTGATCAGCTGTTCGTGGATGGTCTCCGCTTCGAAGTCCAGCGTGGCGACATGCCGGCTGCGCGAGAGCTCCACGATCTCGAGCTGCTCGGCGGAGAGCGCCCGGCTCAGCGTAGCGGCCGAGGACGGGGGAAGGACGTTGTCGACGCGTGAGCGGAACAGCAGCACCGGGGTCTGTCGCCGGGCGAGCTCGGGGAGCTCGCGGCGGACCTGGGCGAAGAGCCGATCCAGCTGGACGACGGCCCGCAGCGGAGTCTGCGCGTAGGCCTCCTCCACCACATCGGGCTTGGCGATGTCCCCCGCGATGCTGGCCACCGAGGGTCGGATCCGGCCGAGCGCCCAGGCCTTCGGCCCGGTGAACGGGGCGAGTCGGAGCCCGGGGTTGATCACCGAGACCGCCTCGACCTGACGGTGGGCCGCCACATGCAGCGCCAGCGAGCCTCCCATCGAGAGGCCCACGGTGGCCACCCTGGCGCAGCGGGCGGCGAGCCGGTCGTAGCTGGCGAGCGCGGCGCGGGTGATCTGGGCACGCGGGGTCCTTGCCAGCTCTTCCCAGTGCGTGCCGTGACCGGGCAGCAGCGGACAATCCACCGTGAATCCGGCGTCCTGCAGGGCGTCGGCGAGCGGGCGCATCGAGGCGGGGGTGGAGGTGAATCCGTGAAAGACGGAAACTCCGAAGCCGGACATGTCCATTCCTTTACTGTATTGCCTCTACAGTGGTCTCGAAGCTCAGCCGCCTGAAAGGACCCCCACACACCGTGTCGTTCTATAGCGTCGCCAAGAACTTCGTCGTGGCCCCTGTGGTCAACACGGTGTTCCGCCCCTGGGTCCGCGGCCTGCACAACATCCCCAGCGAGGGCCCGGCGATCCTCGCGTCGAACCACCTCTCCTTCTCGGACTCCGTCTTCATGCCGGTCAAGGTGCCCCGTCAGGTGCACTTCATGGCGAAGGACGACTATTGGGCCAAGCAGGGCGCCTCCGGCTGGGTGATGCGGAAGTTCTTCGACCTCTCCGGTCAGATCCCGATGGATCGTTCCGGGGGCAAGGCCAGCCAGCACTCGCTCAACGCCGGAGAGCAGGCGCTGCGTGAGGGCGGAGTGCTGGGGATCTACCCCGAGGGCACGCGCAGCCCCGACGGGCGGCTCTACCGCGGCAAGCTCGGCATCGCCCGGCTGGCGCTGAACACCCAGGCTCCGGTGATCCCGATCGCGCTCATCGGCACCGACAAGGTCCAGCCCATCGGGAAGAACATCCCCCGGCTGGGGCGGGTCGGCATGATCGTGGGTGAGCCGATGACCTTCGAGTCCTACTACGACAACGCCGAGGATCGCTTCGCCCAGCGCGCCGTGGCCGACGAGATCATGTACCGGATCATGCGACTCTCGGGACAGGAGTACGTGGATGTCTACGCCTCAGACGTGAAGCGGCAGCTGGAGGCCGAGAAGTCTGAGGCCAAGTCGGCACGCAAGGCGCTGCGGCATCACAGTGGCCGCCGCAGCGAGGATCCTGAGACCGACTAGCCCGCCGGGCGGCCCCGTTGCTCGACGCGGCTCGGGGCGGCTCGATGCGGCCCGGATAGAAGCGGCGAGGATAGAAGCGGCGAGGAGATGGGAAGGTTTCAGACACAGAAGAGGCCCCGCCTCTGATGACCTGAATCATCTGAGACGGGGCCTGCCCTGTTGCAACATGCTCTGTGCGCGAGGGGGGACTTGAACCCCCACGCCCGTGAAGGCACTGGCACCTGAAGCCAGCGCGTCTACCTATTCCGCCACTCGCGCAAACCTGCTCATCAAGCCCTTTCGGGCCTGTCTCACAACCGACGATCGCTCCCCGGCAGCGAGAAACATATTACCCATATTCCAGACCGGATGCCTAATCGTCGGCCCCCGCCGGGCCCCTGCCGGGAGACCGCCGAAGCCCGGCGCGGCTGCGCCCGTACCCGGTGACCCCAGTTCACCGCATCAACCCTAGTATTGGAGGGTTATGTCTGAGCCCAGAACAGCCCGCCGCGAGACCTGGTCCGCGCAAGACCTCGCCTATCCCCCCGCGCTTCCCGTCAGCAGCGAGCGCGAACGCATCCTCCAGGCGCTCACGGATCATCAGGTCATCGTCGTCGCCGGCGAGACCGGTTCCGGCAAGACCACCCAGCTGCCGAAGATGGTCCTGGAGCTGGGGCTGCACAACCAGGGAATGATCGGTCACACCCAGCCGCGCCGGCTGGCCGCCCGGACCGTGGCCGAGCGCCTGGCCGAGGAGTTGGGCACCTCGGTGGGCCGCGACATCGGCTACCAGGTCCGGTTCAACGCCGAGGTCTCGGGATCCACCGCGGTGAAGCTCATGACCGACGGCATCCTGCTCGCCGAGATCCAGCGGGACCCGGCGCTGAAGCGCTACTCCGCGATCATCATCGACGAGGCCCATGAGCGAAGCCTCAACATCGACGTCATCCTGGGCTACCTGCGTCGGCTGCTCCCCACCCGGCCCGACCTGAAGGTGATCGTCACCTCCGCCACGATTGATCCGGAGCGCTTCGCCCGGCACTTCAGCCAGGACCCGGAGAACTGGACCCGGGAGACCTCCGATGTGCCGATCATCGAGGTCTCCGGGCGCACCTATCCGGTGGAGATCCGATACCGGCCGGTGAACCCCGAGGCCGAGCTCGAGGACTTCGACGAGTCTGAGCACTTCGGGGAGACCGAGGACGGCGGCTCGCGCAGCCCCGCGCCCCGCGGCGGCGGCTCCCCGGGCTCACGCCCCGGCGCGAAGAACCCGGCGCCGGCCAATGCCGCGGAGGAGGAGCGAGACCTCCTCGACGCGGTCAGCGACGCCGTCCTCGAGCTCGCCGGTGAGCCCGACGGCGACGTGCTGATCTTCTTCCCCGGCGAGCGTGAGATCCGCGATGCGGCCGAGGCGCTCACCGAGACGGTGGCCGGGGACCGTCGACTGCGCGGCTCAGAGATCCTGCCGCTCTTCGGCCGACTCTCCATGTCCGAGCAGAAGCGGGTCTTCTCCCCCGGCGGCCGCCGTCGGATCGTGCTGGCCACCAATGTGGCCGAGACCTCGCTGACCGTGCCCGGGATCAAGTACGTGATCGACACCGGCACCGCGAGGATCTCGCGCTACTCCACCCGCACCAAGGTCCAGCGGCTGCCCATCGAGGCGATCTCCCAGGCCAGCGCCAATCAGCGCTCCGGACGGTCGGGGCGCACCAGCGACGGCGTCGCCATCCGGCTGTACTCCCAGGAGGACTTCGACTCCCGCCCGGCCTTCACCGACCCCGAGATCCTGCGCACCTCGCTGGCCTCGGTGCTGCTGCAGATGTCCTCCATGGGCATCACCCGCAGCCCCGAGGAGCTGCTGGACTTCCCCTTCGTGCAGAAGCCCGACTCCAAGGCGGTCAACGACGCCGTGCGGCTGCTCACCGAGCTCGGCGCGCTCAGCCTCAAGGCCGAGTCCCCGCGGAAGGGCCAGGAGGGCCGAAAGGGATCGGGCACCAGTTCGGTGACCCCGGTGGGACGGATGCTCTCCCAACTCCCGGTGGACCCGCGGATGGCCCGGATGATGGTCGAGGCCGCCCGCCGCGACTGCCTGCCCGAGGTCACGGTGCTCACCGCCGCCCTCTCCATCCAGGATCCGCGGGAGCGTCCCGCGGAGAAGCGGGCGCAGGCCGATGAGCTGCACTCCCGGTTCAAGGATGAGAACTCCGACTTCTCCGCGCTGCTGAACCTCTGGCGCTACCTCCAGGACAAGCAGACCGAGCTCTCCGGCAACCAGTTCAGGAAGCTCTGCCACCGCGAGCACCTGAACTACCTGCGGGTGCGCGAATGGCAGGAGCTGGTGAGTCAGCTGACCGAGATCGCGGACCAGGTGGAGTTCAGCGGCGGGGGCTCCGGCCGCCGCCAGGGCTCCGGGGGACGACGGGGCAAGAAGCTGCCCGCGGTGGATCCCGCGGCCAAGCATGACCAGATCCACCAGTCGCTGCTCTCCGGGCTGCTCAGCCACGTGGGCCTCTACAACCCCCGCACCCGGGACTACCAGGGCGCCCGCGGCACCCGCTTCGCGGTCTTCCCCGGCTCGCACCTGTTCAAGAAGAACCACGACTGGGTGATGGCCAGCGAACTGGTGGAGACCTCCCGGCTCTGGGCGCGCACGGTGGCGAAGATCGACCCCGCCTGGGTCGAGGAGCTCGCCCCGCACCTGGTGAAGACCAGCCATTCGGAGCCGCGCTGGTCCGCCCGGCAGGGCGCCGTGGTGGCCACCGAGAAGGTCACGCTCTTCGGGGTCCCGGTGATCGCCGACCGGCAGGTGCTCTACTCCAAGGTCGACCCCGAATACAGCCGCGAGCTGTTCATCCAGCGCGCGCTGGTCGACGGCGACTGGTCCACCCGGCACCACTTCGACCGACGCAACCGGGAGCGCTTCGCGGAGCTCGACGAGCTGGAGAACCGCACCCGGCGCAAGGACCTGCGCGCCTCCGACGAGGAGCTGTTCAGCTTCTTCGACGCGCGCGTCCCGGGGAACATCGTCTCGCAGCGGCACTTCGACTCCTGGTGGAAGACCCAGCGCCTGGAGACCCCGGAGCTGCTGGACCTCACCGACGTCGAGCTCATGGCGCAGGCCGCCGACGAGCTCGACATCGACTCCTACCCGGAGCATTTCGACCACGACGGGTTGAACCTCGAGCTGCAGTACGAGTTCAACCCCACCCGGTACACGGCCGAGAGCGGCTCCTCCCCCACCGCCGCGGCCGATGGCGTCACGGTGCGGATCCCGGTGGTGTTCCTCAACCAGCTCCAGCCCGAACGCTTCGACTGGCTGATCCCCGGACTGCGCACCGAGCTGATCACCGCGCTGATCCGCAACATGCCCAAGCCGGTGCGGAAGAACTTCGTCCCGGCCCCCGACGTGGCGGCGCAGGCCAGGGCCCTGCTGGAGCAGGACTTCACGCCGGGCGTGGACTCGCTGACAGGTTCGCTGGCCGCAGTGCTGCGCCAGCTCAAGGGCCATGTGGTCGACCCGCAGGTCTTCGACACCAGCGCATTGCCGGAACATCTGCGGTTCACCTTCGCGGTGATCAGTGAGCGCGGTCGGGTCCTGGACAGCGGCTTCGACCTGCGGGAGCTGCAGATCCGATTCTCGGCGGAGAACCGCGAGGCTATCGGGCGCAGCCTCTCCGAGGAGCCGAACTCCGCTGGCGGGAAGCCTGTGCCGCAGCCGGCACGCGCGCCGGGACCCGGGCAGAGTGAGTCACGGTCTCCGCAGGGCGCCGGCGCCAAGAACCGCCGCGGCAAGCAGCAGAAGCCGCCTGAGTCAGCGTCCTCGACGCCCCAGGGCAAGCAGCGGCAGACCACCTGGACCTTCGGGGATCTGCCGCGGGAGATCACCACGGTGGTCGCAGGACGCCAGATCACCGGTTATCCCGCGCTCGCTCCGGCAGGGGGCGCCGACGGCGTCTCCTACTCGATCCAGGACTCGGCCGCGGAACAGGCCCGAGTGCACCGGGCCGGCGTCGTCGCGCTGCTGCGCGAGGTGCTGCCCTCCCCGCAGCGGTACGTGATGGACCATCTGAGCAACCGGGAGCGGCTGGCGTTCAGCCAGTCACCTCATGGGACCGTGGAATCGCTGGTCTCGGATGCGACGACGGCGGCGCTGGCCCACCTGGTGCCCGCGCAGCTGCCGTTCAGCGAGGCGGAATTCCAGGTCATCGCGCGGCACTGCCGGGCCGAGCTGATCGAGACGGTGCTGCGGCTGACCGATGTGCTGGCGCAGGTCCTGAGCCTCTCCACCGAGCTCGGCGCCCGGTTGGAGCAGGTCAGCTCCGCGGCGCTGAAGGCCGCGCGCAGCGATATGACCGCCCAGCTTCAGCAGCTGGTCTACCCGGGCTTCGTCACGGCCACGGGTCAGGCGCAGCTGCAGCATATGCCGCGCTACTTGCAGGCGATCAAGATTCGGCTGGATCGCCTCGAGTCGGGACAGGGGCTGACTCGGGACGCCCAGGACATGGCGGCGGTGCAGGAGCTCGAGGACGAGTACGACGCCGCGCTGGACGCGGTGCCGGCCCAGCTGCCGGTGTCCGCAGAGCTGGCAGCCGTGAAATGGATGATCGAGGAGTTCCGGGTGAACCTCTTCGCCCAGCAGCTCGGGACCGCGCAGACCGTCTCGGTCAAGCGGATCCGCCGCGCGATCAAGACCTCGCGCCCCTAGCGGGGCGTCCCGGGAGCGGCGGTCCGGAGCACGAGGCTGCCGCCGGGATCAGTCCTGCTCGGCTGGGACGTGCTCGGCGTCGCCCATCAGGCGCAGCGCGACGCGCAGCTTCTCCGCGGACTCGTCCATCCGGGACTCATCCGGGTCGTCGTCGGCCTGGGCGAAGCTGTGATCGGCCATCGAGTTCGAGGGCCAGACGTGCAGGTGCAGGTGGGGCACCTCGAACCCGGCGATGCTCAGCCCGGCCCGCTCGGAGCCGAAGGCCTCCACCTGGGCCTTGCCGATGCGGTGGGCCACATGGAACAGATGCGCCATGAGCTGACCCTCGGCGTCGGTCCACTTGTCCAGCTCCTGGCGCGGCACCACCAGGGTGTGGCCGTAGGCCAGCGGGGCGATGGAGAGGAACCCGACGCAGGTCTCGTCCTGCCATACGAAGCGACCTGGGATCTCACCGGCGATGATCTTGCTGAAGACTGTGCTCATGCTCCCACTCTAAGGGTGACTGCTAGTCTGGAGCGAGCATGAACGAGACAACTTCCACCCCTCCGGCCCGCGGTCGATCCACGCGCCAGAAGCGCGCCGTGTGGGCCGCGCTGCATTCTCTGGATGACTTCGTCAGCGCCCAGGACCTGCACAAGATCCTCGACGGTCGCGGCGAGAAGGTCTCCCTGGCCACCGTCTACCGGGTGCTGCAGTCCCATCAGGAGGAGGGCCTGGTCGATGTGCTGCGCCCCGACGACGGCGAGGCGATCTTCCGGCTCTGTGAGCGCGAGGAGCACCACCATCACCTGGTCTGCCGCTCCTGCGGCCTCACGGTGGAGTTCGAGGCTCCGGCCATCGAAGACTGGGCGACCACGCTGGCGAACCAGCATGACTTCACCGAGGTCCGGCACACGCTGGAGATCTTCGGTCTCTGCGCCACCTGCGCCGCGCTCCCGCGCAGCTGAAGCTCAGGCGGTCAGCGGCCAGGAGGTCAGCACGGCGGCCGAGCGGCGTCGGCGGTTGCGTCCGCCGCGGCCCAGGAACACGCAGATCACGTAGATCACGAAGGAGATCGTGGTGATGTAGGGGCTGATCGGCACGGTGCCGGTGATCGCGAGCATGATCCCACCCACCGAGGAGATCAGCGCGAAGAGCATCGAGAGCAGCACCGCCAGATATGGCCGCACGGTGACCTTCAGCGCAGCCGCCGCCGGCACCACCAGCAGCGCCAGCACCAGCAGCGCTCCGACCACCTGCACCGACATCGCGACGGCGATGCCCAGCAGCACCATGAAGACCATCGAGAGCAGGTTGACGTGGACCCCGCGGGCCCGGGCGAGCTGCGGATCCACCGAGGCGAACATCAGCGGGCGCCAGATCAGCAGCAGCACGATGCTGATCACCACCGCGCCGGTCACCAGGGTCTGTGTCTGGATGTCGTCGACCCCGACGATCTGTCCGGTGAGCAGCCCGAACTTGTTCGCGCTGCGCCCCTGGTAGAGGGAGAGGAAGAGGATGCCCAGGCCCAGGCCGAAGGGCATGAGCACCCCGGTCACCGCCGAGGTGTCGCGGTCTCTGAGGCTGAGCACCCCGATCAGCACGGAGGCGGCGACGGCGCCCAGAGCGGACCCTGCGACCACGTCCACGCCGATGAGCAGCGCCAGCGCCGCGCCGGCGAAGGAGATCTCGGCGATGCCGTGGACCACCAGAGCGGTCCGGCGGAGCATGATGAAGACCCCGATCAGGCCGCCCATCAGGCCCAGCACGCCGGCGGTGATCACCGAGTTTCGGACCAGGGAGAACAGCTCCCAGTAGCCTTCGGTGGTGAATGAGCTGGTCAGCGTCTCCATCATGGCAGCGCCAGCTCCTCGGGGTGGCAGTGGCCGCCCTCGTCGTGGGCGGACATGACCAGCAGCCGGCCCTTGTGCTCGATGACGTCCACGGAGGAGCCGTAGAGATCTGAGAGCACCTCGGAGCGCATCACCTCGGCGGTGGTGCCGATCCGGTACTGGCCACGGGCGAAGTAGAGCACCCGGTCGACGTGTTCGATCACCGGGTTGATCTCGTGGGTCACGAAGACCACCGCGGAGCCGCGCTCCACGGCCTGACGGCGGATGAGCTCGGTGACGGCCTGCTGGTGGTTGAGGTCCAGCGAGTGCAGCGGCTCGTCGCAGAGCAGCACCGCGGGATTCGAGGCCAGCGCCTGCGCGGCGCGCAGCCGCTGCTGCTCGCCCCCGGAGAGCAGCCCCACAGGCATGTCTGCGTAGGCGGTGGCCCCCACGGCTTCGAGGAGCTCGTCGACCCTGCGGCGCAGCGCCCGGTGGTGCAGTCGGATCCCGAAGCGGTGCCCGTCCAGGCCCAGTGCGACCATGTCGCGGGCGCGCATCGGGGTCTCTTCGGGCATGGTCTGCTGCTGCGGGATGTAGCCGACCCGGCTGCTGCCGCGACGCACCGGGGTGCCGGCGATCTCAGCGGACCCGGAGGTGAGCGCGGTCAGTCCCAGCAGCACCTTCAGAAAGGTTGACTTTCCGGCGCCGTTGGGTCCCAGCACGGCGAGGAACTCCCCCGGAGCCAGGTCCAGGTCGAGTCCCTCCCAGAGGGTGCGTCCGCTGAATCCCACGCTGGCGTCGCGCAGCGCCACCAGCGGCGCGGTCTTTGACTCGGTTGACGCTGACTCGGTTGACGCTGGCTCAGCCACGCGACTCCTCGACCATGGTCTCCACGGCGGTGATGTTGGCGTCCATCCATTCCAGGTAGGAGCCGTGCTCCTCTGGAATGGTCTCGTTGAAGTCCAGGACGGCGACGTCGGCGCCCTCGGCCGCCTCGCGGATCTGGGCGGACTGGTTGGTCTCGGTCTGCGGGTTGTAGGAGAGCAGATCGATCTGTTCATCGGCCGCGGCGCTCAGCGCCTGCTGGTAGAGCCGGGGCGAGACGTCGTCGCCGTGTTCGACGGCGGCGAGGAACTGCTGGTCGGTGGCGTCCTCGAAGCCGGCGTCGGTGAGCAGGAACTGTGAGACGGCCTCGGTGGCCAGGAAGCTCATGCTCTCCGCGTCGATGGCGCGGTTGCGCTCATCCAGGGCGCCGATCTCTTCGGCCAGGGCCGTGGCGTTGTCCTGGTAGAGCTCGGCGTCCTCCGGGGAGACCTCGCCCATGTGGGCACTGAAGTCCTCGGCGAAGTCGCTCATCGCGGCGAGGTCGTACCAGATGTGCTCGTTGACGAAGTCTCCCGAGTGGTCGTGGCCCTCGTGCGCGTCCGTGTGCCCCTCGTCGGTGTGCTCATCCTCGCCGTGCTCGTCTTCAGCGTGCTCGTCCTCAGCATGCTCGGCGTGCTCGTCTTCAGCGTGCTCGTCCTCTTCGCCGGCCTCATCACCGGGCTCCGCGTGCGCGTTCTCACCCTCGATCACCTGGTAGACGGCGTCCTCCTTCTCGGAGGTGGCGGCCAGCCGGGTGAGGAAGGGGTCGTATCCGCCGCCGTTGGCGAGGATCACGTCGGCGCCGTCGATGGCGAGCCGGTCCTGGGGTGTGGCCTCATAGGAGTGGGGGTCCGCCGCGGGGTTGTCCACCAGCGCGGTGACCTCTGCGGTGTCGCCGAGGATCTGCTGGGCCAGGTCGGCATAGACGTCGGTGGAGGTGACCACGGTCAGTGTCCCGCTCTGGTCTGCCGAGCCGCCCCCGTCGTCGTCGGTCGAGCCTGCGGAGCCGGTGCAGGCACTGAGCAGCAGGGTCGTGGCGCCGAGCAGGGCGGCGGAGGGGAGCAGACGTGGGGCAGGCATGGGTCGTACTTTCTAAGTGGGGAACGCCGCGGAAGACGCGGACAGCTGGAACCAGCGTACGGCCAGACATTGTTGAGAACAAATCTCAACTAGGTCCAAGTTTCACCTGCATGCATCGGTTCAGCTCTCTTCGGCGGCGACGGTGTGCCGCCGGCGCGAGTCCCAGGACTGGGTGGCGTCGTGGATCTCTCCGACGAGGACCTCCAGCACGTCTTCCAGGAACAGGATGCCGCGAGTGACACCCTCGGCGTCGATCACGCGGGCCAGGTGAGAGCCGGTGCGCTGCATCTGCGCCAGGCAGGCCTCGATCTCGTCGGTGACCGCCATGTTGCCCAGTGAGCGCACCACGGTGACCGGGATCGGGGCGGAGGAGGCGGCCGCGGGCAGGCTCATCACATCTTTGAGGTGCACATAGCCGGTGTAGACGTCCTGGTCGTCGGTGATGACGAAGCGGGAGAACCCGGTGCGCCCCACGGCCTTCTCCACCTTGCGTGGGGTCACCTCCACCGGAAGGGTGACCACCTCGTTGACCGGGATCATCACCTCGGCGGCGGTGTAGTCGCTGAACTCCATGGCGCCCGCGATGATTCCGGCGTCGTCGCGCACCGTGCCGCCGCGCTTGGACTCCGCCACGATGGACTCCATCTCCTCCAGGGTGAAGGTGGAGACCACCTCATCGCGCGGGGTGACCCCGAAGGCGCGCAGCACCAGGTTCGCGGTGAGGTTGAGCACCCAGATCAGCGGCATCAGGATCCGGTAGAGGAACACCATCGGCGGGGCGAGCAGCAGCACCGCCCGATCGGCCACGGAGACCGCTGCGTTCTTCGGGACCATCTCTCCGATGGTCACGTGCAGGAAGGAGACCAGCGCCAGGGCGATGATGAAGGCGATCACGCTGGCGGCGGTGTAGCTCAGCCCGAAGGAGGTCAGCGGGTCGGTGAGCAGGTGGTGGATCGCGGGCTCGGAGACCATCAGGATCAGCAGCGAGCACACGGTGATGCCCAGCTGCGCGATGGCGAGCATCTGCGAGACGTGTTCCATCGCGTAGAGCGCGGTCTTGGCGCGGGCAGAGCCGGCCTCGGCCTTCGGCTCGATCTGGCTGCGCCGCGCGCTCATCACCGCGAACTCGCCGCCGACGAAGAAGGCGTTGGCGGCGAGCAGGATCACCAGCCAGATGATGCCCATCAGATCGGGGTTCATCGTCGATCACCCCTTTCGCGGGCGTGGCGGACATGGTCCGCGCGGTCCTCGGCCAGCTTCTCGGCCCGGGCCGCGGCGTGCTGCAGCGCGGCCTCCCGAGCGGTGGGGTCGGGGGTGAAGCGGAGCCGGTCGATCCGTCGGCCGTCGACTCCGACGACGGCGAGCCTGCCGCCGTCGACCTCGACCGCGTCTCCGAGGCCGGCGACCCGACCCAGGGTGAGCAGCATGAAGCCCGCCACGGTCTCGTAGGCGGGATGCTCGGGGATGGAGAGTTCCAGGATCTGGGCGTTGATCTCATCGGGGCGCAGCAGGCCGGGGAAGAACCAGTCACCGGAGGCGCTCTGCAGCACCCCGGGGGCGATCCGGTCGTGCTCATCGGCGACCTCGCCGACGATCTCCTCGATCAGATCCTCCAGGGTGACCACCCCGGAGGTGCCGCCGTATTCGTCCTCCACGATGGCCACCTGCAGCGAGGCCTCGCGCAGCACCGGCAGCAGCGCATCGAGGTGGATCGTCTCAGGGACCCGGGTGATCTCGGACATCACGGTGGCCGCGACCAGACCCTGGCGCTTCTCGCGGGGCACGGCCACAGCCTTCTTCACGTGGGTGACGCCGCGGACGTCGTCGACGCTCTCGCCCAGGACCGGGAGCCGGGAGAAGCCGGTCTGCCGGGCCAGGTCGATGAGTGCATCCAGCGAGGCGTCCGCGTCGATGCTGGCCATCCGCGGCCGCGGGGTCATCACATCGGCGGCGGTCTGGTCGGAGAATCGCAGGGTGCGGTCCAGGAAGGTCGCGGTGCCCTCATCGAGGGTGCCCAGCATGGCGGAGCGGCGCACCATCGAGGAGAGCTCCTCGGGCGTGCGGGCTCCTGAGAGCTCCTCCTTGACCTCCAGGCCGAAGCGGTGCAGGACCTTGTTGGAGAAGCCGTTGAGCACGACGATCAGCGGGCGGAACACCGCGGTGAACACCAGCTGCGGCTTGGCCAGCACCCGGGCCACGCGAAACGCCTCGGCGATCGCGAGGTTCTTCGGGACCAGCTCGCCGATGATCATGGTGACCATGGTGGCGATGATCAGGGCCAGGGTGAGCGAGACCGCAGAGAGCGCCTGAGCCGGCACGCCGAGGGCCTCGAGCGGGCCTGCCAGCAGCGTGCCCAGCGCGGGCTCGGCCACGTAGCCGGTGAGCAGCGTGGTCAGGGTGATGCCCAGCTGACACGAGGAGAGCTGGGTGGAGAGCGACTTCAGGCAGCGCATCACGGCCGGAGCAGACTTGTCTCCGCGATCGATCGCGTGCTGAACGGTGGGCTGGTCCAGGGCGACCAGCGAGAACTCGACGGCGACGAAGAACCCGGTGCCCAGGATGAGCAGGAATCCCAGGCCGAGCAGGATCAGTTCCACTTAGCCCAGCCACCCCGAGCCGGGGATCTGCGGGGGCGGACGGTGGATCAGCTGCGGGCCGTGGCCGGGTTGTCGATACTCCATGAGACCTGAGAGCTTACCGCTGGTTCACCAGGAACCGGAAAGCGGCTTGCCCTCCTCGTATCCGGCGGCGGACTGGACCCCGGCGACGGCGCGCTGACGGAACTCGTGCAGCGAGTCGGCACCGGCGTAGGTCATCGCGGACCGCACTCCGGCCGTGATCGAGTCCAACAGGTCCTCGACGCCGGGCTTCGCCGGGTCCAGGTACATCTGCGAGGTCGAGATCCCCTCCTCGAAGATCGACTTCCGGGCCCGGGCGAAGGCGCTCTCCGCGGCGGTGCGGTTCTGCACGGCGCGCGAGGAGGCCATCCCGAAGCTCTCCTTATAGCGGCGCCCGTCCACGCCGGTGAGCATGTCTCCAGGAGACTCGTAGGTCCCGGCGAACCAGGATCCGACCATCACCTGGGAGGCGCCGGCGGCCAGGGCCAGAGCGATGTCGCGCGGGTAGCGCACTCCCCCGTCGGCCCAGACGTGCCTGCCCATCTCCCGGGCGGCCGCGGCGCATTCGAGCACGGCGGAGAACTGCGGGCGGCCAACGGCGGTCATCATCCGGGTGGTGCACATCGCGCCCGGTCCGACGCCGACCTTGGCGATGTCGGCGCCGCCCTCGATGAGCTCGCGCACACCCTCGGCGGTGACCACGTTGCCGGCCACGATCGGGATCTGCAGACCAGAGGAGTCCACCGTCGCGCGGACCGCGGCGAGGGCTTCGAACATCTTCTGCTGGTGACCGTGAGCGGTGTCGACCACCAGCACGTCGACTCCGGCGCCGAGCAGCGCCTCGGTCTTGCCGGCCACGTCGCCGTTGATCCCCACGGCAGCGGCCACCTTCAGCCGTGAGGCCGCGTCGAGGTTGGGCCGGTAGAGCGTGGAGCGCAGCGCGCCGCGCGGGGTGAGCACCCCGGCGAGGGTGCCGTCTGAGGTGGTGACCGGGGCGTATTCGGCGCCGGCGGCGTCCATCGCGATGAAGGCCTGCTCCAGCCCGGCGTCGGTGAGCACCTCCTCGGCGCTGAAGCGCAGCGGGGGCATCCGCATCACCGAGGCCACCGAGGAGAACCGGTCGACGCCGTGTCCGTCGCCGGCGGTGACCACGCCGGCCAGGCGCAGATCCTCATCCACCACACAGACGGCGTCGTGGTTGCGCTTGTCCAGCAGGTGCAGCACGTCGAGCATGGTGTCGTTGGGCTGGACCTTCAGCGCGGTCTCCAGCACCGGATGACAGGACTTGACCCAGTCGGTGACCTCCCGGATGACCTCCAGCGGGACATCCTGGGGCAGCACGCCGAGGCCGCCGCGGCGCGCCATCGTCTCGACCATGCGCCGCCCCGTGACGGCGGTCATGTTCGCGGCCACCACCGGGATGGTGGAACCTGTGGGGTCCTCCGCGGAGAGGTCCACGCTCATCCGGGACTGGGTGTGGGATCGCGAGGGGACGAGGAACACGTCGGAGTAGGTCAGATCGGTGATCGGTTCGTTCAGGAATCTCACGGGGATCCGCGCCCTTCGTAGTGCTGGTGATGATGCTCACCGCCAGGTCAGTCCTGTGGTGTAGCCGCTGAGGAAGCGGCCCCTGACACGATACCGTGGCTGGTGGCGGCACGGTGCATAGAGTCACTATGCTTGGACGAGGTGAAGATCCACGAGCACGAAGCTGTGCCGGATAACTACACAACACAATGGAAGAGGCGTATCCACAGTGCCAGAGCTAACGTCCAGCCGTCTTGCCGAGGAATTCCCGGGAAACGAATGGTTGGTCGCCGACATATACGACAAGTTCAAGGACGATCCGGATTCGGTGGATCGGAAGTGGGCTGAGATCTTCCGCCAGCTCGAGGGCGACGGTGATAACCGTCCGTCCGGCACATCTTCGGCTCCCGCGCCGACGGCGTCCACCCCCGATGAGCCGAAGTCCGCATCCGGCAAGGACGCCGGATCCGGCAGCAACGGTGCCGCGAAGTCGGCGTCCAAGTCCGCGTCCGCGCCGAAGCCGTCCGCAGACTCCACCCCCAGCGCCGAGAATCAGCGCGAGTCCAGCAGCGAGACCACTCCGGCCACCGCCAAGCCTGCCGAGCCCGCGCAGTCGCAGAAGCCTGCCGGCGAGAAGCGCTCCTCCGGGAACAAGCCGGTGGCTCCACGGAACCCGACGACGAAGAAGTCCGAGGGCTCCTCCGGCACCCCCATCCCCTCCGAGCCCTCTGCCGCGAAGGCCGAGTCGGAGAAGAAGGAGGCCAAGGAGGACAAGGTGATGCCGCTGAAGGGCATCTCCAAGGCCATTGCGGCGAACATGGACGCCTCGCTGACCGTGCCCACCGCCACCACGGTCCGCGCGATCCCCGCCAAGCTGCTCATCGACAACCGCACCGTGATCAACAATCACCTCAAGCGGACCCGCGGCGGCAAGGTCTCCTTCACCCACGTGATCGGCTACGCGCTGCTCAAGGCGCTGCGCCAGCACCCGTCGATGAACGTCACCTATGACGTGCAGGACAACAAGCCGGTGGCCGTGCACCCGGCGCACGTGAACTTCGGCCTCGCCATCGACATGCCCCGCCCCGACGGCTCCCGCGCGCTGGTGGTGCCGAACATGAAGGCGGCGGAGGAGATGAGCTTCACCGAGTTCTGGGGCGCCTACGACGACGTCGTCAAGCGCGCCCGGGACAACAAGCTCACCCCCGGGGACTACGCCGGGACGACCGTCTCGCTGACCAACCCCGGCGGCATCGGCACCGTGCACTCGGTGCCGCGGCTCTCCAAGGGCCAGGCCGTGATCGTCGGTGTGGGCGCACTGGAGTACCCCGCCGAGTTCCAGGGCGCCTCGGAGAAGACGCTGAACAATCTGGCGGTCTCCAAAGTCATCACGCTGACCTCCACCTATGACCACCGCGTCATCCAGGGCGCCGGGTCCGGGGAGTTCCTCAAGACCATCCACGAGTACCTGCTCGGCAAGCACGGGTTCTACGAGGAGATCTTCGAGGCGCTCCGGATCCCGTATGAGCCGATCCACTGGTCCGCCGACATCCAGGTCAACCCTGAGGACCAGATCAACAAGGTCGCCCGGATCCAGCAGCTGATCCACTCCTACCGGGTGCGCGGTCACCTGATGGCCTCGGTTGACCCGCTGGAGTACCAGATGCGCAGCCACCCGGATCTCGACATCGAGACCCACGGGCTGACCCTCTGGGACCTGGACCGTGAATGGCCCACCGGCGGCTTCGGCGGGAAGTCGATGCTGCCGCTGCGCAACATCCTGGGCGTGCTGCGCGACACCTACTGCCGCAGCACCGGCGTGGAGTACATGCACATCCAGTCCCCCGAGGAGCGCCAGTGGTTCCAGGACGAGATCGAGCACCCCTATGAGAAGCCCACCCGGGACGAGCAGTTCCGGATCCTGGGCCGGCTCAACGCCGCGGAGGCGTTCGAGACCTTCCTGCAGACCAAGTTCGTCGGTCAGAAGCGCTTCTCGCTCGAGGGCGGCGAATCGCTGATCCCGCTGCTGGACACGATCCTCTCCGAGGCCGCCGACGAGGGCCTCGACGAGGTCGCGATCGGCATGGCGCACCGCGGACGCATCAACGTGCTCACCAACATCGCCGGCAAGACCCACGCGCAGGTCTTCCGCGAGTTCGAGGGACGCGAGGCCGGCACCGGCTCGGGCGACGTGAAGTACCACCTGGGCACCCGCGGCTCGTTCACCTCCGACCGCGGCAACTCGACCAGCGTGTACCTCGCGGCGAACCCCTCCCACCTGGAGGCGGTCAACCCCGTCCTGGAGGGCGTGGTGCGCGCCAAGCAGGATCGGATCAACCAGGGCGCCGATGCGCTGAACTCGTTCTCCGTGATGCCGCTCCTGGTCCACGGCGATGCGGCGTTCGCCGGTCAGGGCGTGGTCGCGGAGACGCTGAACATGTCTCAGCTGCGCGGCTACCGCACCGGCGGCACCGTGCACGTGGTCGTGAACAACCAGGTCGGCTTCACCACCGCACCCTCGGCCGCCCGGTCCATGACCTACTCCACGGATATGGCCAAGGCCATCCAGGCGCCGATCTTCCACGTCAACGCCGATGACCCGGAGTCAGTGGCGCGTGTGGCGCAGCTGTCCTTCCGCTACCGCCAGCGGTTCAACAAGGACGTCGTCATCGACCTGGTCTGCTACCGCCGACGCGGTCACAACGAGGGCGACGACCCATCGATGACCCAGCCCAAGATGTACAACCTGGTGGAGGCCAAGCGCACCACGCGCCGGCTCTACACCGAGGCGCTGGTCGGACGTGGCGACATCACCCAGGAAGAGGCCGACCAGGCGTTGCGCGACTTCCGCCAACGGCTGGAGCGGGTCTTCACCGAGACCCACGCCGCGCAGACGCAGCCGATCTCCACGGCTGATCCCGAAGCCTCCGGCACCCGGGGCATGGCCCCGACCGCCTCGGAGGACGAGACCACCACGCCGGACCGGGAGGGCGACGACACCAAGATCACCGAGGACGCCCTCGCGCACATCGGCGAGGTGCACACCAACATCCCCGAGAGCTTCACCCCGCACCCGAAGCTGAAGTCGCTGCTGGAGAAGCGCGCCAAGATGGCCCGCGAAGGCGGCATCGACTGGGGCTTCGCGGAGATCGCGGCCTTCGGCTCGCTGCTCATGGAGGGCACCGAGGTCCGTCTGGCCGGTCAGGACTCACGTCGCGGCACCTTCGTGCAGCGCCACGCGGTCTTCCACGACCGGGTCAACGGTGACGAGTGGTACCCGCTGAAGAACCTGACCGAGGATCAGGCCCGGTTCTTCATCTACGACTCGCTGCTCTCCGAATACGGTGCGCTGGGCTTCGAATACGGCTACTCGGTGGAGAACCCGAATGCCCTGGTGCTCTGGGAGGCTCAGTTCGGCGACTTCGTCAACGGCGCCCAGATCATCATCGACGAGTTCATCGCCACCGCCCAGCAGAAGTGGGGTCAGAACTCCTCGGTGGTCATGCTGCTCCCCCACGGCTATGAGGGTCAGGGACCGGACCATTCATCAGGTCGTCCGGAGCGCTTCCTGCAGCTCTGCGCCGAGGACAACATGACCGTGGTCCTGCCCTCCTCGGGTGCGAACTACTTCCACCTGCTGCGCCGTCAGGCAGTGGCGCGTCCGCGTCGCCCGCTGATCGTCTTCTCCCCGAAGCAGCTGCTCCGGCTGAAGGCCGCGGCGAACTCGGTGGAAGACTTCACCACCGGCACCTTCCAGGAGGTCATCCCGGACCGCGATGTGGACGCCTCGAAGGTCAAGCGTGTCCTGATCGTCTCCGGTCGGCTCTACTACGACCTGGTCGCCACGCGGAACAAGCACAAGGACGAGGCCACCGCGATCGTGCGGCTCGAGCAGCTCTACCCGATGCCCGTCGAAGAGCTGCAGGCCGAGCTGGACCGCTACTCCTCAGCTGAGGAGGTCGTCTACGCCCAGGACGAGCCGGTGAACCAGGGTCCGTGGCCGTTCCTCGGGATGAACCTGCGTCCGCTGCTCAAGCAGGAGCTGAAGCTGGTTTCCCGCGCTGAGTCTGCCGCCACCTCAGTGGGGCAGGCCAAGCGTCACGCCAAAGAGCTGGAGGGCCTGCTGAGCAAGGCCTTCCCGCACCTGGACCTGTGAGCTGATGGAACACTCCACTCAGGATCTCAGAGCCGCAGCTTCCGGTCATCGGCGTCACGTGCGCCTCGTCGCCCTGGGCGACGAGCTGCTCAGCGGCGTCGGTGACCCCCGAGCGCTGGGGTGGTTCGGTCGGGTGCTCTCGAAGACACCGATCGACGGACTCACCCTGGAGCACTATGCCCTCGCCATGCCCGGGGAGGGCACCGAGGCGCTCTCCGAGCGGTGGCAGGACGAGGCGGTGGCTCGGTTCTCCGGTGTCACGGCCGACGGCAGCACGCCGGAACGTCATCTGGTCATCGCCCTCAACGACACCGACCTCTACAGCGCCACCTCCTCGGCGCGTTCCCGGCTGAACCTCGCGAACATTCTGGACCGGGCCTCTCAGGAGGGGATTCGATGCCTGGTCCTCGGGCCGGTGCCGACCCTCGATGCGGAGCGCAACCAGCGGATCTCAGAGCTCAACGCCGCCTACCGGGACGTGGCCTCACGCCGGTCACATGTCTACGTGGACGCCTACGCACCCCTGGTCAGCCACGAGCAGTGGCGCAGCGACCTCGCCGCCAACGGCGGTCTCCCCGGTCAGGCAGGCTACGGCCTGATCGCCTGGCTGGTGCTGCACCGCGGGTGGTATCCGTGGTTAGGGCTGCAGGAGCCCGTGGCCTAGAATTATCCCCAGCCGACGAAAGGAGTTCATCATGAGCAAGCGTGGACGCAAGCGCAGCGCTCGTCGTAAGAAGAACGCCAACCACGGCAAGCGCCCCAACTCCTGATCTCAGTGATCCAAGGCTCTTGCTGCGGTGGATGCTTCTTGTAGCGGCAGCGCAGAAACAAAGAACCCCCTGCAGAGAATCTCTGCAGGGGGTTCTTTTGTGTCTGGTGCTGGGTCAGCGCTGGTCGTCGTCCTGCTGGTGCCCGGCCTCGACGCGAATCTGACTGATCCGCTCCAGGATGGTGACCTTCAGCGTCTCGGGGGCGCGTTCCGCGCAGGAGCGGCGGACCACAGTGCGGATGATGCACTCGAGGTCGTAGTCGTTGGCGCACTCCGGGCAGGCATGCAGGTGGGCCTCGACCTCACCGATGTCCTCCCGGCTGAGCGCGCCGTCGGCGTACTCGTAGATGCGCTCCATACGGGTCTGCTGCTCGGTGCAGTCCCCGTCCTTGCAGTTCTCGTCGAGCCATTTTCCGGGGCTGACCTCGGTGGTCTGGCTCTGGTCAGAATCGTTCATCGTTTGGCCTCCTGCTTCTTGAAGCCACGTTCGCGGGCATAGTCACTGAGGAGTTCGCGCAGCAGCTTTCTGCCGCGGTGGAGTCGGGACATCACGGTGCCGATCGGGATGTTCATGATCTCGGCGACCTCTTTATAGGCGAATCCCTCGACGTCCGAGAAGTAGACCGCCAGGCGGAACTCCTCGGGGATCTGCTGCAGCGCGTCCTTGACGTCGGAATCGGGCAGGTGATCGAGCGCCTCGGCCTCGGCCGAGCGCAGGCCGGAGGAGGTGTGCTCCGCGGCCTGGGCCATCTGCCAGTCCTCCACGGTGTCCGTGTTGGCCTGCAGCGGCTGGCGCTGCTTCTTCCGGTAGATGTTGATGTAGGTGTTTGTCAGGATGCGATACAGCCAGGCCTTGAGATTCGTGCCTGGCTTGTACTGGTGGAACGCGGAGTACGCCTTGGTGTAGGCCTCCTGCACCAGGTCCTCAGCATCCTGAGGATTGCGCGTCATCCGCATCGCGGCGGAGTAGAGCTGGTCCACGTACTGGAGAGCCTCGCTCTCAAAACGCACGCGACGCTGTTGTTCTGTCTCTTCGGCGACGACGACGCTGTTGGAATCTGCATCTGTGCCGGTGGCTGCGGGCTTTTCCATCACTGATGAGTCTACTCGCACCGCGCACACCGTTCGTCGGACGTCACGCGCGGAAGCGCGGACGCGTCTTGGGGTGAGAGTCGGTGTGGTCATACACGGGACAACGACGACGTCGCGCTGTGCATTCCTGGGGATGCCGCATCGGCGTGCTGGAGTCGCCTGTATCCACCCTGCAGACCACCCTTGGGGCCGGCTGATTCCCGTGACAGCCCTGATTGGGTAGATTGGACCTTGAACGATGCTTCAGCGCCACACTCCTACAGGAGGACACTATGTCTCTGCTTCGCAAATTCGCCCGCCCACTGCTGGGCGCGAGCTTCATCGCCAGCGGTGTCGACCGCCTGCGCAACACCGATGATGCCTCAGCGAGGATCGAGTCCACCCTTGAGGAGATCGGCTCCCTTCTCCCCCAGGCTGAGCCCCTGGTCTCCAACGCCAAGCTCACCACCCAGGTACTGGGCGGGGTCGAGGTCGTCGCCGGCGTCGCACTGGCCGTGGGCCGCTTCCCGCGCGCCTCGGCCCTGATGCTGGCGGGCGTGCACAAGTTCAACAGCTACGCCGAGTACCGCAACGCTGAGATCGAAGACGACGCCGATGTCACCGCACAGCGCAGCACGCTGCTGAAGAACGCCTCGATCCTCGGCGGCCTGACCCTGGCCATGGTGGACCTCGACGGCAAGCCCTCGCTCTCCTGGCGTGCCGAGCACCTGGCGAAGACCACCCGCAAGAAGGGCGCCAAGTTCGGCGACAAGACCTTCAAGTGGGCCGATGGTGTCGGCGGCGACGCGACCAAGAAGATCCGCAGCTTCGAGAAGAACGCCAAGAAGAACTTCCAGCGCGCCGAGAAGGACGCCCTGAAGGCGATCACCAACGCGTCCAAGGGCGCCGACAAGGGCATCAAGTCCGCCAAGAAGAAGGTCGGAGCTTAGAACCTAGCGACGTGAGCACTACATCTACACCCGCTGCATCGGTGCCCCCGCAGACGTGGCCTGCGCCACGGGCGGGGGCACCTCTGCGAGCAGAGGTCACCGTTCCCGGATCCAAGTCCCTGACCAACCGGTATCTGCTGCTGGCCGCCCTGGCCGATGCCCCCTCGGTGGTCATCAACCCGCTCCAGTCCCGCGACTCCCGGCTGATGCTCGACGCACTGACGGTGCTGGGCAGCACCGTGGAACATCTCGAGGACTGGGAGGACTCCGGGGTCCCCGCCGTGCGGATCTCCCCGCTCCCCGCACTCTCCGGCACCGCCGCTACCGATACCGGCCACAGCTCCCAGGCTGACCCTGATCCGGAGGCTGACCGCGCCTCGGATGTCGGCCGCGAGCTGAGCATCGACTGCGGACTCGCTGGCACCGTGATGCGGTTCATGCCCGCCGCCGCGGCACTGACCGGAGCCCGGGTCCATTTCGACGGCGACCCCGAGGCCCGCGTGCGCCCGATGGGCGCGGTCCAGCATGGACTGCGCGACCTCGGCGTCGAGATCACCGGCCCGGGCGCCCCGGCACCCGGCGGCGAGGGTCACCTGCCCTTCACCGTGCATGCCCCGCACGGCATCACCGGGGAAGAGATCACCATCGACGCCTCGGCGTCCTCCCAGTTCGTCTCCGGCCTGCTGCTCACCGCGGCCCGGATGCCGCGCGGACTCACGCTGCGTCACGTCGGGGAATCCGTCCCCTCGCTGGAACACGTGGAGATGACCCTCCAGGTGCTCGCGCAGGTCGGCGTGCAGGTCAGCACCCCGGCGAAGCACACCTGGCGCGTCGAACCCGGAGTCATCCCCGCCTTCAACGTCCGCGTCGAGCCCGACCTCTCCAACGCCGGCCCCTTCCTCTGCGCGGCCGCCGTCACCGGCGGAGAGGTGACGATGCGCGGCTGGCCCATCGCCTCCACCCAGATCGGACGACGCTGGACCGACCTGCTTCCGGCCTTCGGCGCTCAGGTCGACGAGGAGCCTGAGACCCCGACCACGGTGACGCTGAGCGTGCGCGGCACCAGGCTGCGCACCCCGGGCACCGTGGACGGCACCGCCGAGCTGACCCCCACGGTGGCGGCCCTCGCGGCGCTGTGCCAGGAACCCACCCTGTTCACCTCGGTCGGTCATCTGCGCGGCCACGAGACCGACCGGATCGCCGCACTGGTCGCCGAGATCCGCCGGCTCGGCGGCTCCGCCGAGGAGACCGAGGACGGGTTCAAGGTGACCGCCCCGGTCACCCATGGCGGTCTGGTGCGCAGCTACGCCGATCACCGGATGGCCACCTTCGGCGCGGTGCTGGGCCTGGTGATCGAGGACATCGAGGTCGAAGACATCGCCTGCACCGCGAAGACCATGCCCGACTTCCCGCAGCTCTGGGCCGGGCTCCTCGCGCCGCCGTCGGACCCTGGAGATGTGGACTCTGGCGACGTGGACTCCGAACAGCGGGAGCCGAGCCCCCAGCCCGGAACCGCCCCGCTGGGCCGGCGCGGATGAGCCGCTGGGCCGATTGGGACGAGTCCCATGTGCGGGTGCGCCCGAACAAGAAGGGCACCCGCCCGCGGACCAAGGAGTCCCCGGACTACGCCGACGCCGAGCTCGGCCGGGTCGTGACGGTGGACCGCGGCCGGTACACGGTGCGTCTGGAGGACCCCGACGGCGGCGAGCGGATCATCTCCGCGGTGCGCGCCCGCGCCATGCGCCGCACCCCGGTGGTCCCCGGAGACATCGTGGGACTGGTCGGTGACACCACCGGCGACGAAGGCTCGCTGGCCCGGCTGATCCGGATCCAGGAGCGCTCCACCCTGCTGCGCCGCAGCGCGGAGGACACCGACGACGCCGAGCGGGTGATCGTCGCCAACGCCGACCAGCTGCTGATCGTCGTCGCGGCCGCCGATCCTGCCCCGCGCACCGGGTTCATCGACCGCGCCCTGGTCGCCGCCTACGACGCCGGCATCACCCCGATCCTGCTGGTCACCAAGGCCGACCTGGTCGAGGACCCGACAGACCCGGCCGGGCTGATCAGCCACTACGCCGAGCTGGACCTGCAGACCGTGGTCTCCCAGCAGGCCGCCGGCACCGCCTCGGGCACCCCGACGCTCGACGACGCCGCCGTCGTCGCGCTGCGCAGCTCGCTGACCGAGCGGGTCACTGCGATGATCGGACACTCCGGGGTGGGCAAGTCCACCATGGTCAACGCGCTGACCGGCGCGGACCGTGCCACCAGCGGAGTCAACGCCGTCACCGGGCGCGGTCGGCACACCTCCTCCTCCGCCGTCGCGCTGAACCTGGAGCCCACTGACTCCCTCGACGTCGCCACGGCACGCAACTCCTGGATCATCGACACCCCGGGTGTGCGCACCTTCGGCCTGGCCCACGTCGCCCCCGACGACGTGCTGGGTGCCTTCTCAGATCTGGTCGAGGGCTCCGCCGCCTGCGAACCGGGATGCGCCCACATCTCCCCCGAGGGCGGCTGCGCCCTGGACGCCTGGGTGGCCGACGGGCACGCCGGCGACCACGGCGCCGCCCGGCTGACCTCGCTGCGCGGTCTGATCAGGTCCATGGCGGGCACCGAGGACGGCCCGGAAGAGAAGCGGCTCGGCGCGTAAGGGCGTGAATGCGGGGCCTGCCGCCCGGTGATTGCTAGCGTGGCGCTATGAGCCTCAGCACCAGCGCCTACACCGATGACCTGCGCCTGGCGCATATGATCGCCGATTCCGTGGATGCGAAGACGATGTCCTACTTCTCCTCCATGGACTTCACGGTCGAGACCAAGCCCGATCTGACCCCGGTCACCGAGGCTGATCGCCAGGCCGAGGAGCTGATCCGCGGTCAGCTCAGCCGGGCGCGCGGCCGCGACGCCGTCCTGGGCGAGGAGTTCGGCTCCACCGGATCCGGTCCGCGGCAGTGGATCATCGACCCGATCGACGGCACCAAGAACTTCATCCGCGGGGTGCCCGCCTGGGCCACGCTGATCGCCCTGGCCGATGAGGGTGAGCCGGTGGTCGGGCTGGTCAGCGCCCCCGCGCTGGGTCGGCGCTGGTGGGCCGCGAAGGACGGCGGCGCCTACACCGGCAAGGCCCTGGCCTCGGCCAAGCGGCTCCAGGTCTCGAAGGTGCCCCGCCTCGAGGACGCCTTCTTCTCCTACTCCTCGCTCGCGGGATGGCGGAAGATCGGTCGCAGCCAGAACTTCCTGGAACTCACCGACACGGTGTGGCGGACCCGCGCCTTCGGGGACTTCTGGTCCTACTGCATGGTCGCCGAGGGACAGGTCGACATGGCCGCCGAACCGGAGCTCAGCCTGCACGACATGGCGGCGCTGGTGCCGATCATCCGCGAGGCGGGCGGCGTCTTCACCTCCCTGGACGGGGAGCCCGGATGCACCGGGACCAACGGGCTGGCCACCAACGGCCTGCTCCACGACGCCGCCCTGGGCGCCCTCGCAGCCGACCGCCCCGCCCCGTTCTGAGCCGCACCCTGCGGGCACCCGCTGCACCGCGCCCTCAAGCCGTCATTCGGCGCGCTGAGTCCCGTCTCACTTGCAGTTTTAGGTGTGCCTAAATCATACTGTGGGCATGCGCCGCACCAGGTCTCTTCCCGTCACCATCGGGCTGCTCTGCGCGCTGACCCTGAGCGGCTGCGCCTCGGCGAACTCCGGTGAACCAGGCGGCGCCGCGGAGGACCAGCGGCCGGTGGTGCTGACCAGCTTCTCGGTGCTGGCGGATATGACCCGCGCCGTGGGCGGTGACCTCGTGGACACCCGCTCCATCACCCCGCCCGGCGCCGAGGTCCACGAATACTCCCCCACCCCTGGCGACCTCCGCGATGCCTCGGCGGCGGACGTGATCTTCTTCAACGGGCTCGGCCTGGAGGCTTGGTACGAGCAGTTCCTCAGCCACTCCTCGGTGGAGGTGCTGATGCTCTCCGAGTCCGTGGAGACCCTGCCCGTCACCCGACTGCCCGAGGACTCCCCGGGCGCCTCCGCGGACCCGGCAGAGTCTGAATCTCCAGCTGAAGCTGGGGCTGCAGCTGAGGCTGAAGAAGTCGACGCCGCCGAGGACCTGCCGGTCAACCCGCATGCCTGGATGTCGCCGGCCCAAGCCATGGTCTACGTGGACAATATCGAAGCGGCCCTGACCGAGCTCTCCCCCGAAAATGCCGAGCAGTTCGCCGAGAACGCGGACACCTACCGGGAGGAGATCCAAGCGATCTGGGACCAGGCCGAGGAGCGCCTGGCACCGCTGCAGGAGGCCGGCGAGATCCACCTAGTGACCTGCGAGGGCGCGTTCAGCTATCTCGCCGAAGATCTGGATCTCGGCGAGCACTATCTCTGGCCGCTCAACGCCGAGGATGAGGGCAGCCCGCAGCAGGTGGAGGCCCAGATCCGCTACGTCCAGGAGCACCAGGTGCCGACGATCTTCTGCGAGTCCACCGTCAACGACGGAGCCCAGCAGCAGGTCGCGGAGACCACCGGTGCCACCCTGAGCGAGCCGCTGCACGTGGATTCCATCACCGAGGCCGGCGGTCCTGCACCGAGCTACCTCGAGCTCCTGGAACATGACCTGGACCTGATCATCGAAGGAGCCCAGCGATGAACACCGAGACGAGCCGCCACACAGACCCCGGCACGACCCCGGACGCGACCCCCACGGCGAGCGCCGACAGAGGCGCTGAGAGAAGCGCTGCGCCGGGTGGCGCCGTCGTCGTGAATCGGCTCAGCGCCGGCTATCCCGGCGTCCGAGCGCTGGACGAGGTCAGCATCAACGTGGGCGCGGGGAGCATCTGCGCCCTGCTCGGGGCCAACGGCTCCGGGAAGTCCACGCTGTTCAAGGCGCTGCTGGGACTGCACCGACCCACGGCCGGGACGGTGCGGCTCTTCGGCATGGACCCCACCAGGGCCCGACGACGCAACCAGGTCAGCTATGTGCCCCAGCACGAGCAGGTGGACACCAGCTTCCCGGTCAGCGTGGAGCAGGTGGTCATGATGGGCCGCTACGGACATATGGGCTTCACCAAGCGCACCCGGCCTGCGGACCGGCGGGCCTGCGATGAAGCCCTTCAGAAGGTGGGCCTGAGCGAGCTGCGCCGGCGTGGGATCGGTGAGCTCTCCGGAGGTCAGCGCAAGCGCGCGTTCCTGGCCCGCGCGATCGCCCAGCAGGCACCGCTGATGCTGCTCGACGAGCCCTTCGCCGGTGTCGATCGCGGCTCGGAGGAGCTGATCAGTTCGGTGCTCAAGGCCCTGCGCGACACCTCGGGCACCACCGTGCTGATCTCCACCCACCACCTCGCCGGCGTGGAGGACCTCGCCGATGAGGTCGTCCTGCTCCACCAGCGGGTGCTCGCCGCGGGACTGCCCAGCGAGGTGCTCACCGAGGAGCAGCTCGGCCGCAGCTTCGGCGCCGTGCTGCGCGAGACGCACTGATGCACGAGGAACTGATGCACGGCGCACTGATGCATGACGGACTGCGCGAAGGGCCGATGCGCGAAGAACTGACGAAGGGGGCACGCTGATGTGGGAGCTGCTGGTCCAGCCGATGGAATTCCCCTTCATGCAACATGCCCTGGCGGCGGCGATCATCTCCTCGGTGGTCTGCGCGCTGCTCTCCTGCTGGCTGGTGCTCATGGGCTGGTCGCTGATGGGCGAGGCCGTGGCGCACTCGATCCTGCCCGGGATCGTGCTGGCGCATATCTTCGGTCTGCCCATGGCGCTGGGCGCCTTCGTCTTCGGGATGCTCGCGGTGCTGCTGATCGGTGGGATCAGCGGCGGCTCGACGCTCAAACATGACACCTCGATCGGTGTGGTGTTCACCTCGCTCTTCGCGCTGGGCCTGGTCCTGGTCTCCAGGACCCCCAGCGAGACGCACCTGACCCATATCCTCTTCGGCAACGTGCTGGGCATCTCACAGCAGGACCTGCTGCAGACCGCCGGCATGGGGCTGGCCACCGTGGCGGTGCTGCTGGCGCTGCGCCGAAGCTTCGTGCTGCTGGCCTTCGACAAGATCCACGCCCACACGATCGGGCTCTCCACCGGGGCGCTGTCGATCCTGCTGCTGGCCCTGCTCGCGCTGACCACCGTGACCTCGCTGCAGACGCTGGGGATCCTGCTGGTGGTCGCTATGCTGGTGGTGCCCGGCGCCACCGCGCTGCTGCTGTGCCGCCGCTTCGGGCCGATGTTGGCCGTCGCTGCGTGCAGCGCGGCAGCCTCGGCGCTGATCGGTGTCTATGCCAGCTATTGGCTGGACATCTCCACCGGCGGTTCGATCGTGCTGGCACAGTCGGGGCAGTTCGCCCTGGCCTACCTCTTCGCCCCGGTGAAGGGCATGGTCCCGCGGCTGCGGCAACGGCGCCAGCGTCCCACCGGGGAGCACGCCGCCCCGACCCGCCCGATCGATACGCTCCTCGACGTGAAGGATCCCGCCTAGATGACTCCCCGCACCTCGGCTCAGGGCCGGTCCACCGCGATCGATGCGGCCACCACCTCGGTGGAGGACTACGCCAAGACCATCTATGGACTCGCCGAATGGGACGGCTCCTCGGTGACCGCCTCCGCGCTGGCCAAGACCCTCGGCGTCTCGAATCCCTCGGTCTCACTGATGATGCGCAAGATGGCCGATCTGGGACTCGTCGAGCACCGTCCCTACGCCCCCATCGCGCTGACCCCGGCGGGACGCCAGCTCGCCCTGGCGATGGTGCGTCGACACCGGCTGATCGAGACCTGGCTGGTGCGCGAGCTGGGGTACGGCTGGGGCGAGGTCCATGAGGAGGCCGAACGCCTCGAGCACGCGGTCTCGAAGACCTTCGTGGATCGTCTCGACGTGCGGCTGGGACACCCTCGGGTGGACCCGCACGGGGATCCGATCCCAGGGCGGAACCTGCAGCTGGACTACCCCGAGACCCAGCTGCTCTGCCGGGTCCCCGCAGCGGTGAAGGTCCGCCTGGAACAGGTCGACGACGCCGTCCCCGACGCGCTCTCCGCCCTCGACGCCCACCGGGTGCCCATCGGTGCGCAGGTCACCGTCGAAGCCACCGACGGCGGCGCCGTCGTGCTCACTCCGGCCCCGCAGGCAGGCGAGGAAGCCCCGGCGCAGACGGGCTACCAAGTCGGTCCAGGACAGGCCGCCGAGGCACCGGCGGACACGAGCATCCGGCTCGCCCATGAGGTGGCCCACGCCATGCGCGTGAGCGTGGTCCGCTGAGGGCGCCGCACGCGGACGTATCCTGTACGGGTGTCAACCTCCGAATCACGTGCCACCAGTCGGCGCCCGCGCCCCAAGCGGCCACCGACCTCGCTGTTGGTGCTGGTCCTTCTGGTCGCCCTCGCCGGAGCCGGCGGCGCGCTGCTGCGGCTGGTCGTCGGCGAACTGATCCCCGAACAGGGGATGAAGTTCCCCTGGACCACTCTGGCGATCAACCTCAGCGGCTCCGGGCTGCTGGGCCTGCTGATCGGTGCCGCGCGTGCCCGGACGAGCACCCCGGACTGGGTGGTGCCCACCTTCGGCACCGGACTGCTGGCCTCCTACACGACGTTCTCCGCGGTGATCCTCGCCGCCATGCCCTCGATGCCTGGATCCGCCTACGACGGGCTCGCGGCAGTGACCTACGTCAGCCCCGGTGCCATGGAGATGCTCACCTACCTCTTCATCAGCGTCCTGGGGTCCACCGCCGCGGCGGCTGCCGGGCTGACCATCAGCCGCGCGCTCTTCGGTCAGATCGGCGCCGAGTCGGCCGATCTCGGTGTGAGCAGCGAAGGGCACCATGGATCCTGAGCTGAGTCTGAGCGTGGTGCTGGGAGTGGCGCTGGGCGGCGCCCTCGGCGCGGTGCTGCGCTTCCTGCTTGACCGCTACCTGCGCGCCGGCGTCCTACTGGCCAACATGCTCGGCTGCCTGGTGCTGGGCTACCTCTTCGGGGAACTGACCTGGCTCGCCGAGACCGGTGCGGACGCGGGCTCCGGAGTGTTCGCCGGCCTGTTCTCCGGGACAGGCTCCACCATCCTCTCGATCGGGGTCCTCGGGGCGCTGAGCACCTTCGCCACCGTCTCGGTCCGGGTGGCGCAGACCTGGATGGCGGGCCGGCAGCTGCGGGCCGCAGGCATCTGGGTCACCCACGTGGGACTGGGCTTCGCCGCCGCCGCGCTGGGCATTGCACTGTCCCAGATGTCGGGTCTATACTGAAAAGTCCGCTCACGAGCAATTGCTGAGCGGACTGAGGCTGAGTAAGCCTCGTTGACAACACAATATGGGGACGATCGGTTTCGACGATCTGAGTTGATCATGGTGAAGCGGGTCGAGGATGCAGAGTGACCTCGTAAATACCCCTCTGCAAAACAATAAGTGCCGAAACTAAGCGCACTGACTTCGCCCTCGCTGCCTAAGCAGCGACGCGAGTCTGTCAGCCTGGGTCTGCTATCGACCCAGATCCTGGCATCAGCTAGATAGCCACTGGTTCCAACTCCTCGTCGTGGGGAGTTGGGTCGACAATTCACACGGCTGGGCCCGTCAGCCGCCTGTCTGCGTGACGGCTGGGGCCGAGAAAATCTACTAGCAGACTGCACCCGGAGAAGCCCATGTGAATCCAGATCGGACGCGGGTTCGATTCCCGCCGTCTCCACAGATCGCCCGAGCAGGCTCAGCCTGCTCGGGCTTTTTTGTGCCCTGGGACGGGCCCAGGGGTCCGGGTCGACCGGGAGCACACCCCGCCACAAGCGCGTCTCAGCTCAGAAGTCCCGGGCCGACTCCGCCATCGGGCCACCCACCTTCACCAGGTGGACCCGCCGGAGCAGCCGGATGGTGGGGCGGACCATGAGCAGCAGGCTCCCGGCGAGGAACAGCCAGGTGCCCGCGGTCATCGTGGACTCGGAGAAGAAGAACACGCTGCCCACCGTGAAGGTCAGCGCGATCAGGAAGTCATTCGCGATGCTCAGAGTCTCGTAGCGGCGCCGGATGACCAGTTCTTCGCGGCCGAGATGCAGCACCAGATCGGGGTCAGTCATGCGGTCAGAGTAGTCGCCTGCTCTCGGATTCGCAGAAGCTGCCCCACTCAGCACGCGCCCCGGGAGTCGGAGTAGTATCCGAGAGGTCCCGTCGTCTCTGCGAAGGAGCCCTATGCGCACCCCCTTCTACCGCCCCCTCTCCCCCACCTGCGGCCTGCGGGTCTCCCCGCTCGCCCTGGGCACGCTGCCGTTCGGCGGCGCCAATGGCATGGGGCATATGGGCAACCTCGGTCCCGACGATGCCGCCGTTCTGCTGGATCGGTCCCTCGAAGCCGGGATCAACCTGATCGACACGGCGAACCTCTACTCACTCGGTGTGGCCGAGGAGGTGCTGGGTGAGACCCTGGCGCGCAGCGGCCGCTACGACGAGTTCCTGGTCACCACCAAGGCACGGATGGTGGTCGGGGACGGCCCCAACGACGGCGGCGCCTCCCGCTGGCACCTGCTCAACGAGGTCGACAAGTCCCTGCAGCGGATCGGCCGTGACCACATCGACCTGTTCTACCTGCACCACTGGGACGGTGAGACCCCGCTGGAGGAGACGCTGCAGACTATGGACGGTTTGGTCCGGTCGGGCAAGATCCGGTACTACGGCGTCTCGAACTACACCGGCTGGCAGCTGATGAAGGCGCTGAAGGTCTGCGAGGTCAATGGCTTCATCAAGCCCGTGGTCCAGCAGATCCATTACTCGCCGTACTCCCGCGAGGCCGAATACGAGATGATCCCCGCGGGAATCGACCAGGGCATCGGCACCCAGTCGTGGAGTCCGCTGGGCATGGGTCTGCTTACGGGCAAGTTCCGCCGGGACCAGCGCCCGGAGTCGGGTTCACGCATGGCTGACGGGGACGGTTCCGAGCTGCGCGTCGCGGACTGGGAGCGGCTCTACAGCGTCGTCGACGTCCTCGACGAGGTCGCCCGGCGCAATGACGCCACGATCCCCCAGGTGGTGCTGGCCTGGCTGCTGGAGCGCCCCGGGGTGACCAACCTTGCGGTGGGGGCGCGCAGCCTCGAGCAGTGGAACGACCTGCTGGGCACCTTTGAGGTGACTCTGGACGCGGCGGACGCCCAGGCGATCGACGACGCCGGCCGCCCCGCCCTGGCCTACCCGTTCTGGCACCAGGCAGATATGGCGAGTGAACGGATGAGTCCCGCGGACGAGTCGATCATGGCGACCACCAAACGAGAGATCTCTGAGGTGATCGGCGAGTAGTCAGCTGACGTCCAGCTCACACGGACAAGACCCGATGGTGGTCTGGCTAGTGTGGATACAGCAGACCACAACAGATTGAGGTGTCAGATGACGACCGATCAGAACAGACCTGAAGACGCGCAGCGCCCAGCTCAAGACCACGGTGCCGCGGATGTCAACGGCGGCCAGCCGCTCGACACTCCCCCGCACCAGCGCGATGGTGGGAACCAGGCCACGCACGGGGAGCATCACCGTGATGAAGGTGATCGCAACCCGGGGCTGGATCCGGAGCCCGGTGACACTCCGGGCCTGGAGGATGGCGGCGGCGTGCGGCCGGGCGACACCCCACCGGATTCGAACTCGGCTACGGCCTCACCCAAGCAGGCGTCGCCGACCAAGCCCCCCAGGGGCAACCTGGTCATGACGGTGGCGATCATCGCAATCGTCGTGGTGGTGCTGCTGATCTTCGTCGGCTACATCGCCGGACTGCTCGACTGAGCAGAGCCCCGATTCACGCGAGGATCAGGATGACCGCAGGTTCCGGTAGCGCATGGCGCGCTGGGCCTCGCGGTTGTCCTGCTTCTCTTTGAGAGTGTGCCGCTTGTCGAACTCACGCTTGCCGCGGGCGATGCCGATCTCGACCTTGGCCCGACCGCCTTTGAAGTAGAGCGACATCGGGACGATGGTGAGGCCCGGGTCCTCGATCTGGCGGGAGATCTTCACCAGTTCCTTGTGGTGCAGCAGCAGCTTGCGCTTCCGGCGAGCCGAGTGGTTGGTCCACGTGCCGTTGAGATACTCCGGGATCGTGACCTGCTCCAGCCAGAGCTCTCCACCTGGGGAGAAGCCGGCGAAGCCGTCGGTGAGGTTGGCTGTGCCTTCGCGCAGCGACTTCACCTCGGTGCCGGTGAGCACCAGGCCTGCCTCGTACTTGTCGAGGATCTGATAGTCGTGCCGCGCACGCCGGTTCGTGGCCACGATGCTGTTGTTGGGATCGCGCTCTTTCTTCGCGCCCTTCTTCTTCGCCACCGTGTCACCTCCGCGCTGTCTCGCTGATCTCGGCGTTCTTCTGCAGTGGCCAGAAGAGCCGACCTTCGATCATACACGCAGGTATCGGCGCACCGTGACCCATGAGGCGATGACCGCGAGGACCACCGCGATGGCGAGCAGACCCGGCATGATGATCCAGGCCTGGGCGGAGTCGATGAAGTGGATGCTCGGGACCTGTTGGGACATCCACTGGCCCAGCACGAACTCCGCGACCACCCATGTGGCGGCGCAGGCGAGCAGACCACCGATCAGCGCGGCGATCACACCTTCGAAGACGAAGGGCATCCGGATCATCGATTTCGAGGCACCGACCAGGCGCATGATCCCGGTCTCGCGGCGCCGGCTGAACGCGGAGAGTCTGATGGTGGTGGCCACCAGCAGCAGCGCACAGACGATCATCACGCCCGCGATGATCAGCGCGACCATGGTCAGGCCGTTGAGGATGCTGAAGATCTGGTCGAGGACCTCCTGCTGGTCTGCGACGGATTCCACCCCGGGCGCTGATCCGAAGAGCTCGGTGACCACCGGGAACTCCTCCGGTTCGTGGAGCAGCACGCGGTAGGACTCCGGCATGTCCGAGGCGGTCAGTGACGCAGTCCGGGAGCTCTCCCCCCGGGTCTCCAGGAAATCATCCAGAGCTTCCTGCTGGGTCTCATGCCGGTAGCTGGCCACGTATTGGCTGGCCGCGCCGTCGGTGAGGGTGTGTTCCAGCGAGTCGCGCTGATCCGAGCTCACCGCGCCGGTCGGACAGGCCGACTGCGGGGAGTTCTCGGTGCAGAGGAAGACCGAGAGCTCCAGGCGATCGTAGAAGTCACCGGTCATCTGGTTGACCTGGGTCTGCATCAGCGCGGCGGAGCCGACGAAGGTCAGCGAGATGAAGGTGACCAGGATGACGGAGGCGACCATGGCGACGTTGCGGCGCAGCGAGCTGAAGGTCTCCCCGAGCATGTAGAGGAGGCGGTTCACTTGTCCCTCCTCAGTCGGCGCATGATGGATCGGCGCGCGCGGGGAACCCCGAGGGGTTCGGCCTCCCTGCGAGTATCGGTGGAGGTGGACTGGGAGGCCGAAGACATGGGCTTGGGCACCGGGCGGGGCTCAGCGGACTCGGGTTCCGATTCGAGCTGCGGGTCACCCGCCGGGTCGAGCCCGGGCTGGGGCTCTGGTTCATGCGCGGGCTCGGAGGTCATCTCTCGGAGCGGAGGTGATGGTGAGACCGGCTGCGGCGTGGAGGGATCCAGCGTGAACCCCGGGACCGACGGGGCCGGCTGTTCGGTCTGCTCCGCGCTGGTGCGCTGCGGGGCGGCGTCGTTGGAATGCGCCAGCCAGGACAGTCGGTGCCGTGCGGGCGGCGAAGTCAAGGGTGCCAGCTGATCATCGGTCAACGAATCGAATGAGGACTGCTGGAGCTGGGGTCGGTGAGATTCGGCGGGTTGAACACCGGCGTCATCGGCGTGGCCCCTGAGGAGCCCGGCCTGCTGTGCTCCAGTCGATTCGACCTCCGTCTCGGTGTGGCCTTGCTGCTCAAGATCGGGCATCTCGGTGCCGTCGAAGCCACCATGAAGCTCGGGCACGTCACGGTGGTGCGCGTCCTCGCGGAGATGATCGGGCCAGGTGATCCGGAGACCGGGCTGCTCGTGGTCAGCGTCGCTCTCATGCTGGTCCTCAGCGACGTCGTCATGATAAACCTCGGGATCCGGCTCGATCGAGTGCTCGTCCTCCCGGTCGTTGGAGTCCACGTGGACGAAGGAGCCCTCGTTCTCGGGCTCCTCCTCGAAGGGCGCGTCAAAGATCGCGTCACCCTCGAGCTCCATTGCGGCGAGCTCCTCGGTGGAGTCCAGCGGCGCAGTCTCCTGGAGAACGGGGTCCTCGTTGTAGGCGAGGACCGAGGGGTCCTCACCGGGAGCCATCACCTGGTCTTGTGGGTGGTCACCGACGTGATCGATGGATTCATCACGGGACTCCACGAAGTGGTGGTCCTGCGTGTCTGGCTCCCAGGTGTGGTGGCCCTCGGGGCCCACGTCAGTCGTGGAGCCGTGGTCCGTGTCGTCGTGGAGGACGTCGGCGACCGGGAGCAGCCCGGTCTCGAGCGGGGCCGGATCATGGGCGCGCAGTCCTGCTTCGTCCTCGGCCTGGGCGAGCACCTCCCAGGCCTGAGAGCCCTCGGGGGCGTCGTAGAAGCCATGGGGCTCGTCGCGGACCAAGCGTCCGCGATGCAGCTCCACCACGCGGCTGTCGGCCTGGTCGACGATCGCACGGTCGTGGGTGGCCATGATGACGGTGGTGCCGGAAACGTTGATCCAACGAAGAACCTTCATGACCTCGGCAGACGCGCGCGGATCGAGGTTGCCGGTGGGCTCATCGGCGAGCAGTATCGCCGGGTCGTTGACGATGGCGCGGGCGATGGCTGCGCGCTGCTGCTCACCGCCGGAGATCTCATGCGGATAGCGCTTCGCGAGGTGGGCGAGGTCGACCTTCTCGAGGACCTTGGTGACCCGCTTGCGGATGGCGCTGCGCTTGGCGCCCAGCACTCGCATGGCAAAAGCGACGTTGTCGAACACGGTCTTGTCCGGCAGCAGCCTAAAGTCCTGGAACACCATGCCGATGCTCCGCCGGAAGTCCGGGACACGACGGTCGAGCATCAGTCCGAGGTTCTGTCCGGCCACGGTGACCTTCCCGCGCTGGGGCAGGCCCTCGCGCAGGATCATCCGCAGCAGAGTGGACTTGCCCGATCCGGAGGCGCCGATCAGAAAGGCGAAGTCTCCGCGGTAGAACTCTACGGTGACGTCATCGAGCGCCGGTCGCCCGTCGGCCTCATAGCGACGGGTGACCTGTTCGAATCGGATCATCGATCAGTCGTCCTCGGCCGCTGTCTCGTTGCGCCAGCGGATGCCCGTGTCGATGAAGCCGTCGATGTCGCCGTCGAGCACGGACTGAGTGTTCCCGACCTCGTGCTCGGTGCGCAGATCCTTGACCATCTGGTACGGGTGCAGCACATAGGAGCGGATCTGATCACCCCAGGAAGCCTTGATGTCTCCGGCGAGCGCCTTCTTCTCGGCGGACTCCTCAGCCTTCTTCAGTACCAGCAGCCGGGACTGCAGCACCCGCATCGCGGCGGCGCGGTTCTGGATCTGGGACTTCTCGTTCTGCATCGAGACCACGGTGCCGGTGGGCAGGTGGGTGATGCGCACGGCAGAGTCGGTGGTGTTCACCGACTGTCCCCCGGGCCCGGAGGAGCGGAACACATCGATCTTGAGGTCGTTCTCGTCGATGTCGATGCTCTCGGTGCCTTCGAGCAGCGGGATGATCTCCACGGCGGCGAAGGAGGTCTGCCGGCGGCCCTGGTTGTCGAAGGGGCTGATCCGCACCAGGCGGTGGGTGCCGGCCTCGACCGAGAGCGTGCCGAAGGCGTATGGCGCGTTGATCTCGATGGTGGCGGACTTCAGCCCGGCCTCTTCGGCGTAGGAGGTGTCGAGCACCTTGACGTTCCAGCCTCGGCGCTCGGCCCAGCGGGTGTACATGCGCAGCAGCATCTCGGCGAAGTCGGCGGCGTCCACGCCGCCGGCTCCGGAGCGGATGGTCATCACGGCGTCGTACTCGTCGTACTCCCCGGACAGCAGCGTGGTGATCTCCAGGGACTCCAGCGCCTTGTGGATCGACGCGACCTCGCGGACGGCGTCGTCGAGTACCTCGTCGTCGCCCTCCTCCCGGGCCATCTCGACCATCATCTCGACGTCGTCGATCCGGGTCTCGAGCCGCTCCAGGCGCTCCAGCTCGGTCTGCCGGTGACTGAGCTGGGAGGTGACCCTCTGGGCGTTGGCCTGGTCGTCCCAGAGATCCGGCGCGACGGCCATATCACTGAGCTCGACGACCTGCGCCTTGAGCTTTTCGATGTCGGTGACCTCCGTGATGCGGCGCAGGGTATTGCGCAGGTCACGAAGTGCGGTGGGGAAATCAGTCTCAGCCATAACATCACTACAGTACCGGTGTCTGCGCCCTCAGCGGTTGAGGCTCACCCTGGCATGGGACTCCACGGTGATCGGGACCCGTGCCGGGAGGATCGCCGAGACCACGGGCAGGTCGACGACGGCGGCCAGCTCCACGTGCGCGGTCTCCCCCGCGTCGGTGACCCAGGCCCCGGACACGGCCACGTCGCTGAAACGTGTCTCGGCGCCGGAGACGGCCAGATAGTTCTGCGCCTGCTCGCGCACCTGGTCGCTGCTGACCCTCGGTCCGGGTCCGGAGGCACCGCCCTCTGCTGCCTGCGCGGCGGCTGAGGCGGCACCATCGGCGGCCGAAAGCAGCTTGCGCGCCTCGAGGTTCACCGCGGTGGCTCCAGCCATCACTGCGACGAGCAGCAGCACCACCATCAGCATCCCCAGGATCAGGACGCTGGACTGTCCCGCCTCCTCAACGTGTATCCGGCGCACCATCGCGGCCCGGACCGAGTCCCGCGAGAGCTCTGGAGGCCGCGGCGGGCACGAGGGCCGCGACCGGTGCAGGGACCGCGGAAGGCCGATGCGTCTCCTGGACATCTCAGCCCGCCTGGACCTGGGCGGAGGTGGAGGACACCGTGACCAGGGTGGACTCCCAGCTCCCGAGGTCAGGGATCAGCGGCACCGGCACCCGGACCTCCACGGTGAAGGCGACGACGTCGCCGTCGTCCTCACAGCCACCCGTAGGGCAGGACATGATGATCTGCGCCTGATCGGTGCCGATCCCGAAATCGTCGAGCGCCGCCGACGCCGCAGCCTGACTTCGTGCTGACCGCTCCCCCGCGCCGAGGTCCTCTCCACCCAGGACGTACATCCGAGCGGCCTGGTCGGAGGCGCCCAGACTGGCGTACGCGGCGGCCTGCACTGCGGCGACGCCCAGAATGAAGTACACGATGGGGATAAGGAGCAAGACGGCGAGCATGATGAATTCGATGAGCGAGGAGCCGGTCTCATCCTGACCCTGCCTCAGTCGCTGGCGCAGACACTCGTTCGAGCGCCGGATCCAGCGTCCGACCAGTCGTCGGATATGGCGTCCGACCAGGCCGTCATTCGAAGTCATAGGCGCTGCCCGTCACCTCGAGGCTGCCGACACCTGGGAAGAGGCCCAGCACCGGGACCTGGGCCTGCACCGTGATCCGAAGCGTCTGTCCCTCCGGCTCGGCCACATACTCATAGCCCACTCCTTGGGCGTACCGAGAGGAGATCGAGGACTCGATGAGGTCTCTGGTGCGCTGGACCCCGTCGCTGGCAGTGCGATCCTCGAGGACGCCGAAGCGGGCACCCGTGGACGCGGCGTCGATCAGCGTGTTGCGCACGTGGACCATCAGCGTGAGCTGAAGGATCGCGAAGCTCAACAAGACGAGCAGCGCAGAGACCATGGCGAACTCAGCAGTCGCGGCACCCTGGTCATCCGCCGCCCGGCGCACCCGTGAGGGTCGCGCCGGCTGCATCGAGTCAGCGTGAGACCTGGCTGATGGCATCGTTGAACAGTCCCTGCAGAGCTGGCTCAGCGACTGCGAGCAGCCCGGCCACCAGCACGGCACTCATGAGGGTGATCATCACCCAGCCCGTTAACCAGCCATTTGCACTTGTCCCAAGTTGTGTCTAAAAAACTCAGTCGAGGTTGCGGGGTTGGATCCCTTGGTCTTCCGGGACGAATCGGTGACACCAGATTCGCTTTGCCAGGTTTGGTGGCGTCGAGATTCCTTGGTCCTTATACCGCGGTGATAATTCAGTTGTGTTCAAAGTTATGGGCCTGACCGACTTCGTCCCATCTGGCCCTTCTGTGCTCAGGACATACAGACTC
Organism: Nesterenkonia maliinae; assembly: GCF_051262655.1. NCBI lineage: Bacteria > Bacillati > Actinomycetota > Actinomycetes > Micrococcales > Micrococcaceae > Nesterenkonia > Nesterenkonia maliinae. The sequence goes on from NZ_JBIMEY010000001.1 coordinate 906,216, forward strand.
CAGGAAATCCGTACTCCTCGGAACTCGGGGCAGACCAGAGTCTCCCGGAAACCCAGGGCGGCTCAAACTCGGGAATACTCTGTTCTCCTTATGTTGGATGCCCTCCGAGCCAAGCTCATACCGTCCGAGGTCGTCGTATCCGTCTAGGCGTGAAACGCGACTCGAACAGTAAGGACTGACCTCCGGCAACGGACCCACCCGGTACTGTGTGACCTGCTACCCGAAGGAGATGCATTGCCGAAAGACTCGATCAATCATGCGCGGATCGTCGCGCTCATCTGGAACATCGCTGATGATGTGCTCCGTGATTTATACGTCCGTGGAAAGTACCGGGATGTAATCCTCCCCTTCACTGTTCTACGTCGACTCGACAGCGTTCTCGGTCCGACTCGCGATGAGGTGATGTCGATGAAGAGGACGCTCGATGATGCAGGAATTGCTGACCAGGACGCGCCACTGCGGGATGCCGCCAAACAGGACTTCTACAACACGTCCGGGTTCACTCTTCAGGACCTGCGTCACACGGCGAACTCCACTCGGCTCAGGCAGAACTTCGAGGCGTACCTGGATGGATTCTCGCCCAATGTGCAGGAGATCGTCGACAACTTCGAGTTCCGCAACCAGCTTCCGCGGCTCACAAAGGCTGATGCCCTTGGGTCGTTGATAGAGAAGTTTCTCGCACCGGACCTCGACCTGTCCCCCACCGGCATCGACAACCACGGGATGGGCACTGTTTTCGAGGAGCTAGTGCGCCGCTTCAACGAGGAGAATAACGAAGAAGCCGGTGAGCACTGGACGCCGCGCGATGCCATTCGTCTAATGACGAGGCTGATGTTCGAACCGATCGCCGATTCGATTCCATCGGGAACGTACCGTCTCTATGACGGTGCCATGGGTACCGGCGGCATGCTCACTGTGGCCGAGGAGACGCTGAAGCAGTTCACAGAGCGCTCAGGCAGGAAGGTCTCTACCCATCTATACGGACAGGAGATCAACGCCGAGACCTATGCGATCGCAAAAGCCGATTTGATTCTTAAAGGCGAGGGGACTGCAGCGGACAACATCGTCGGTGGCCCTGAGTACTCGACGCTCTCGAATGATGCGTTCGCAGGGCAAGAGTTCGACTTCATGCTCTCCAATCCTCCCTACGGCAAGAGCTGGAAGACCGACCGGGATCGCCTCGGCGGTGTCAAGAAGATCATCGATCCGCGTTTCGTCGTGTCCCACGGAAGCGATAGCGAGTACTCACTCCTCACCCGAAGCAGTGACGGGCAGCTGATGTTTCTCGCCAACCTGATCTCAAAGATGAAGCAGAGTACTGAACTGGGATCTCGGATCGCATCGGTTCATAATGGCTCATCCCTGTTCACAGGAGATGCCGGCCAAGGTGAAAGCAACATGCGACGGTGGATCATCGAGAACGACTGGTTAGAAGCGATCGTCGCCCTACCGCTAAAAATGTTCTACAACACCGGCATCGCAACCTACGTCTGGGTGCTATCGAATCGGAAAGAGGAGCGGCGCAGCGGCAAAGTGCAACTCATCGACGCCACGGGATGGTTCACACCGCTTCGCAAGAACCTCGGTGAAAAGAGCGTCGAGCTTGGCGAAACTGACGCGAACAAGGTTCTCGAAGCTTTCACGGCTTTCGACCAGTACGACGACACCGAGCGCTCTATGGTCTTCGATGGAGTCGACTTCGGCTACCAGAAGATCACCGTCGAGCGACCGCTCCGTATTGTCGGCGTGGATCCGAACCGCGTGTACACCGCGAAGGAGGTCAAGCAACTCAAGGCGGATGGTGTGCGCGACGAGACTGCACCGCCAGTCATCAGGAAGGCGCTTCCTCACTCAGCCGTTCCATACCCGATTTACGGACGCTACGAGGCCCTGATCGACGGACGGGCCCGCGTCGTTGAGTACGAACCCGACAGCGAATTGCGTGACACTGAACAGGTACCGCTTACGGAACCCATAGGTGACTATGCGAACGGTATCGAAGCGTTCTTCCGCCGCGAAGTCACCCCATACGCTCCAGATGCATGGATTGATGAATCGAAGACGAAGGTCGGTTACGAGATCTCTTTTGCACGACATTTCCACAAGTCCGCGCCAATGCGCACGCTTGCCGAAATTCAGGCTGACATCCGCGCTCTCGAAGCGGAAACCGACGATCTGATCGCCGATATCGCGGGAGAAGACTGATGTTCCGCAACTTGCCGGTGTATGAAGATCAGCGTCGGACGATGATGCCGTGGTGTCCGTCAGTGCCTGTTCACTGGGGACTCTCGCGGAACAAGAGAGTAATGACCACCAAAATGGAGTTGGTTGGAGCTCAAAGCAGTAGGTACGACTTGCTATCATTGACAAAAACAGGCGTTGTTTTTCGTGATATTAGCAACGGAAAAGGTAAAATTCCGGCGTCATTCGACAATTATCAGGCGATTAACTCTGGCGACTTAATAATGTGTTTGTTCGACGTGGACGAGACCCCGCGAACCGTGGGACGCGCTCGTCAGCCCGGTATGATCACCGGCGCTTATGACCGGTTCGTTGTGAACCGGGACGTCCTGGCTGAGTATGTCAATTGGTTCTATTTGTCTGTTGACAACGTGAAGGGTCTTCGACCTCTGTACCGAGGATTGCGAAAGACAGTTCCACTTGATCAGTTCATGGCCAGCGAATTTCCCCTACCCCCGGTGGAGGAGCAGGCAGCGATTGTGAAGTATCTAGCTCACGCTAGCGCTCGAATCGATAAGGCTATAACCGCAAAACGCCGTCTCATTACCCTCCTGGACGAGATAGACCTGGCCGCAATAAACGGGCTGGATGGTTGGATTAAAGAAGGTGGCTCGTCTGGAAAATCGATCGAATGGCTCGGCCCTATTCCGAAAACCTGGCAAGTAGTACCTGCCAAGCGGTTATTTCGCGAGGTCGATAGACGTAGTTCTACCGGATCCGAAGGTTTGCTCTCGCTGCGGATGCATGAAGGTCTAGTTGATGCCAGCAACTTCACTGAGACGCCAATCCCGGCTGACAGTCTCGTTGGCTACAAGATAGTCGAGCCAGGCGACTTGGTGATGAATCGTATGCGGGCTGCTATCGGCCTATTCGGGGTGGCTACTGAGCGTGGCCTGGTGAGCCCCGATTACTCCACAATGGAGGTGTCGGATAAGGCGTTCGCGGAGTTTTACCTCCGGCTTTTTAAGTCTGAAAAAGCAAAGACCGAGTTCCGTAGTAGATCCACTGGACTAGGTACGGGGGCATCGGGTTTCATGCGCCTCTACCACGAGAACTTCGGCGCGATCCCGCTACCAGTACCTCCGATTTCGGAGCAACATGAGATTGTTGACCAAATCATACGAAAGCAGTCCGAGACGCAGCCGGTAAAGGTACGGACTCAACGGGAGATCGCCCTGATCCAAGAATTTCGGACCCGACTCGTGACGGAGGTCGTGACAGGTCAGGTCGATGTCCGCGCGATCGCGGCCATGCTGCCCGACCTGCCTGTCGCCGTTGAAGACCCGACAGCAATCTCCTTGGACGAAGAGGTCGTTGGATCACTGACGAAAGGCGACTAATGAAGACGCAGCGACTCAATGAGGAGAGCCTGGAAGCACTCGCCGTGGCCCAGCTGTGCAAAGGAGGCTGGATCGAGGGCGCGTACGATGAATACGATGCTTCCTATGCGCTCGATCTCAGGCATTTCGCAGCCTTCATCCAGTCGACCCAGCCCGATCTAGTCGAACAACTCGGGCTTTTAACAGAGACACCCACGCGTCACAAGTTCCTCGCTCGGCTCCAGGGTGAGATCACGCGGCGCGGAGTCGTCCATGTGCTGCGCAACGGTATTGACCATCACGGTCACCACATCGACCTCTTTTACCCAACACCTGCGAGTGGCAATCCCAAGGCGGTTGGTCATTTCACCGCGAACCGATTCGTAGTCACTCGGCAGGTGCACCACAGCGTTAGCAACAGGGGAGACGCTGTCGACCTCGTGGCGCTTGTTAACGGTTTGCCAGTGTTCACGTTCGAGCTGAAGAACAACATCACGAAACAGACGGTTGAAGACGCGGTGCAGCAGTACCAACGCGACCGCGACCCTCGCGAGCCGCTGTTCGCGTTCGGGCGGACGATCGCGCACTTTGCCCTTGACGATCAGCGCGTGCGCTTCTGCACACAGCTCAAGGGGACTTCATCGTGGTTCCTGCCATTTGACCAAGGCTTCAACGATGGAGCTGGGAATCCACCTAATCCCGATGGAGTGATGACCGACTTTCTGTGGCGGCGCGTGCTCGCTCCGCGGAGCCTCGCGGGAATCATCGAGAACTATGCCCAGATCGTTGTCGAGAAAAACCCGAAGACGGGCAAGAAGACGTCGAAGGCGATCTTTCCCCGGTACCACCAACTCGACGTAGTCCGCCGACTCCTGGCCGATGTCGAGGCCTCAGGCGCGGGTCGTCGTTACCTCATCCAGCACTCCGCGGGCAGTGGGAAGTCAAACTCGATCGCGTGGCTCACCCATCAGCTGACGGAAGCTAAACACGAGGACCGGATCGCGTTCGACTCGATCATCGTGGTGACCGACCGTGTCATTTTGGACAACCAGCTCACCCAAACGATCAAGTCGTTCCTCCAAGTGGGATCGACCGTGGTCCACGCCGACCGGTCCGGAGACCTGCGTCGTGCGATCACGGCGGGTAGGAAGATAATCGTCACCACGGTACAGAAGTTCCCATACATTCTTGATGACATCGGCGCCGACCACCGCGAACGCACCTTCGCGATTGTCATCGATGAAGCACACTCATCTCAGGGATCGAAGACGTCAGCTGCGGTGTCGCGCGCGCTCTCGGGTGTGGAGATTAATGAAGAGGATACGGTCGAGGACCGGATCAACCGGATCATCGAGGGCAAGAAGATGCTCCCCAATGCGAGCTACTTTGCGTTTACAGCCACTCCAAAAGACAAGACCCTCGAGATGTTTGGGGAGGCAGTTGCGAAGCCAGACGGAGGTACCGGTTTCCGGCCCTTCCATTCCTACACGATGAAGCAGGCGATCCAGGAGGGCTTCATCGTCGATGTCCTTGCGAACTTCACTCCCGTTGGCAGCTATTACAAGCTCATGAAAACGGTCGAAGACGACCCTGAGTTCGATGTGAAACGCGCATCCAAAAAGCTCCGTGCCTACGTTGAAGGCAACGAGCATGCGATCGCGCAGAAGGCCGGCATCATGGTCGAACACTACCTCGACCAGGTGGTCGCGAAACGGAAGATCGGGGGTCAGGCGCGCGCGATGGTCGTCACGTCATCGATAGCCCGGTGCATTGAGTACTTCCATGCGATCCGAGACGCGCTCGCGTCGCGGAGGAGCCCGTACAAGGTGGTTGTCGCGTTCTCCGGCGAGCACGAATACAAGGGTTTGAAGGTCACAGAGGCGGGCTTGAACGGCTTCCCCTCCAGCGCGATTGCCGACCAGGTGAAGACCGATCCGTATCGGATTCTCGTTGTCGCGAACAAGTTCCAGACGGGCTATGACGAGCCGCTGCTTCACACCATGTACGTAGACAAGCCACTCTCAGGTGTGCTGGCAGTACAAACCTTGTCGCGTCTCAACCGGGCGCACCCCGCCAAGCACGACACGTTCGTGCTTGATTTCGCCAATGATGCTGACGACATCCAACGTGCGTTTGGGCCCTACTACCGAACGACCATCCTGGCCGAAGAGACCGACGCCAATAAGCTTCACAACTTGGTCAACGATCTCGACGCGATCGGAATCTACACCTCAGAACAAGTCGATGAATTCGTCGACCGCTATTTGACAGGCGAGTCAAGAGACCGACTCGACCCCTTGCTCGACACCAGCGTGGTTCAGTACATCGAAAGTCTCGACGAAGATGACCAGGTCAAGTTCAAGGGCGATGCGAAGGCATTCCTGCGTACTTACAATTTTCTCTCTGCGATCCTGCCATACGGCAGTAGCGGTTGGGAGAAGCGGTCTATCTTCCTCGATCATCTTGTGGAAAAGCTACCCGCTCCCAAGGAAGAGGACCTCGCGGCTGGAATCCTGGAGAACATTGACTTGGAGTCGTACCGTGCCGAAAAGTTCAATGCGATGAAGATTGTGCTGGACGACGAGGACGGCACTCTGGAAGCCGCCCCGGCTGGCGGCGGTGGACAACGAGCCGACCCTGAGCTCGAACGACTCTCTGCGATTGTGAGAAGTTTCAATGACCACTTCGGTAACGTCGAGTGGAACAATCAAGACCGCGTCGAGCGCTTCATTACCGAAGAGATCCCACGACTCGTGGCCGAGGATGAGAGTTACAAGAACGCGCAGGCCAATGACGATCCTGTGAACGCACGCGTCGAGAGTGATCGCGCACTCAGCCAGGCCATGCTGCGCCTCATAGCTGACGACACGCAGCTCTTCAAGGAGTACCAGGACAACAGCAGCTTCAAGCGTTGGCTGGCCGATTGGGTGTTCGGGGCAACTTACCGGAAAAGCGCCTAGTCCAATGGAGGGTCGGTAGCGAGGACGCTGGGAGCTTTGCGGGCTCGCCGCTTCTGCGGGTGTAGTGACACTCTCTAAAAGTCAGGCAGCGTCCGATGCGTCCTTGGGCTAGAGCTCTTGAGGACTGAAGCGACCAACAATCCTGAGCCTAGAACAGCACCGATCCCTGGTGCGGATCCAGCTTCAACGGTGGCCTGCCGCACCTGCTTGGGTCGTTTGGTGGAACAACCGTCGACTTCACGGGACGCGGGGGAACCTCACCCCGGCAGATTACGAGCGCAGTTACTACGCAGCTAATGTGAGTGAGCCGCAGCCCGTGTAACGGCGGCAGAGGACCTGGGACGCTTCATAACGCGGGAGGGCGATGTTCGAGGCTGGACCCCGGAAACGGCTGCAGCGGGCAGCCTTCCACTCCACTTGACGGGCGAAACTGTGGAACACGGGGGTGTCCATGAGCATCTTTCTGCCGGATACTTGGCCCATGACAGAACAACGTGAGCCGAGCGGGGCGTGGCAGGGCTTCAACCAGATGCGCCTGGAGATCGTGGAGTCTAGGGCGATCCTGGAGCGCAACGAGTTCATGGGGCTTCCTACCGAGCCTCGCGTGCGTCGTATCGCTGAGATGAAGATCCCGACCCATGAGGAGATGATGGACGCCGCTCACCACGACGATCCGCACCAACTTCCGGATCGCACCGACCCGAGGGTGAAAGCTGCTATGCGAGCTGCTCTGCGTTATTTTTCACGCCCGGATTCCTCAGCTACCCTCCCCCGCTAAACGTCCCAGGCCAAAGGTCTCCGACTCCACGACCACCTCAGTGCACGACGGAATACACACCTCTCGGGTAGGCAACTCCAGCCTATCGAGGTTCTCCTACGCCGCCCACGATGGATCTCCGAGCAGCGGTGCCCAAGGCCAACGAACTCGAGCGGTGCCCGCGAAGCTATACGGGGCTGCCGCACGGTCCGGGCAATTTGTCGCCCATCCGTTCAGCAGACTCCTCCCCGAGTGAAGAATCCCGGCGTGTCCGTTGGCAAGTGAGTCGACTTCACCAATTCGGCCTGACTTGGGAGACTTAGGGCATGACGGATGATGGCGAGAGCGAACAAGCGGCGACTCAAGAAGGGGACGACGTCGCGGTTATCAGTCCGTACGCCGGTGGAGGGGGCGGTAGCACTTTCGGTCATCGAGTCGCAACCAGCTACCTCGCCGACCTGCTACTGGGGGCCACGCGCCCAGAGACCGACGAGCTGCCCGTGGTGAAAGTAGCGTTCCAGACCAACCCGGTGGACCCTGTCGACGACCTGCGCGTAGAGGCCGGGTTAAACGGAGACAGAGTGGTAGTTCACATCACGGTGCGGCGCTCTCCCCGTTTCGTCAAGAGCCACCCGAAGACCGTGAAGCTGGTGGGCACGCTCTTAGACCAGGTTGACACCTTCAACGATGCTGATCATGCGTACGTTGCGGTTGCGCTGGCAGAAATGACGAACGCTCATCGAGAGGTCCAGCGTCTCGCTTCGCTCGCCAGGGACAACTCGACCGAGGCTGAGTTCCATGCGCAGGTACACGAGCCGGGGCGCCACAGCAATTATGCCAACCGGTACGAGCAGCTCACCGGTCTGGTGAAGAACGCACGACCAGACCGAACCGAGGACGACCTCCGGGGCCAGGTCTGGTTGCTCCTTAAACGACTCTGGATACTGGGCTTTCGCGTTGAATCCGACGACGATTCGGACTGGGCCGAGATCGGCAATCGGTTGAAGCCACTCGCGCGGCACGGAAAGAGTGGCGCTGATGTCCGCAACGATCTTCACTCGGCGTGTGCGACTCAGTTCGACCAGAAAGGCACGGTAGTCGACCAGTCCCTTGTCCGACGAAAGATCTACTCAGTTTTGGCGTCTGACGCCGGAAGGTCCAAGGTCGCTTGGGAACAGCTGAACCTGGAACAGAACTCGGCGATGGTCGCGGTTCGCCACGACCTGGGCGGAGTTGTCGAACTGCCTCGCACGAGGCTGCTTACTGCAGTGCAAACTGAGCTGACCATTGCCGGGGCTCCCCCGGGCGCGGTCCTACTTACGGGCGAGTCTGGAACCGGTAAGAGCGCCCTGACCATGTCGGCGGCTACGACGCTTGCCCAAGCCAACGGCGATTTCCAGTGTGTATTCCTCAACCTGCGTAGGACTCCCGACAGCGTGGCAGCTCTGTCCGCAGCCCTCAAAATGCCGCTCACCGACGTACTCCGCGAGATGTCCGCCCCTTCCCGTGTCCTTATCATCGACGCAGCCGAGGCAGCACTCGAAGGACGCGGCCCGCTCCTCCGAGAACTCGCCGCAGCCGCACAAGCAGCCGAAGTCGGTCTGGCCCTGGTCACCGCGGAAACCGCAGTTGAGGACGCTGCCGCCACTATCGTCGACATCTACCCAGCCCCAAGGCGGTTCGAGGTCCCAGGCCTCAGCGACGACGAACTGCGCGTTGTGCGAGATGCAGTGCCCGCAATCGCCGGCGCACTGCGCAACCTGCCGACCAAGTCGCTATATCGGCGTTTGGCGGTCGTCGACCTTCTGGCTCGGACAGGTATTACGGTAGCGACGCCGCTTGACGACTGGGCTTGTCTTGAGCTGATTTGGAAGAACCTTGTTGGCCGCTCGACAAGCGGGGAGTCAGTGGCCGCACGAACCGACGCTCTGCTGGCAATGAGCGAGGCAGAACTCAAACTTCCGGAGGCAGATCGATCCTACCCTCGCCCCGACCCCGGGGCGCTCGACGCTCTTCGATCCGACCTTCTGGTGGCACCAGAGAACCTGCGAAAAGCCGAACCCGAATTCGCGCACGACGAAGTCCGTCGCCTAGCGACGGCTGTTCGGCTGATAAGAACTGAATCCTTCACAAAGACCTTGAAGGCATCCGGTCCGGCACGATGGTCAATGTCCGCCGCCAAGCTCACGTGCAAAGGCAAACTCGCCGATGCTAACGACCCACACGCTGAGCTTGCCTCCCAGGTGGCCCAGTTCGGAGCCCTTGGCGACGAGTCCACCCCCCGCTGGAAGGACGTGCCTCTCGAGGCTGCGCTGGAGATGCCGAACGCGTACGACCTTCTCCGGCACATGTTCGCCTCTAGTGCTGCCAGTTCGGACGACGTTCTTGCGACCTTCGTCAGAGTCGTTTCGCTTCACCAACGGTACGACGGCATGATCGACGTACCCCGGGGGGAGCCGGTGGTACGCCTCCTTATCGAGGAGGTCAATGAACTCTGGCGCCAGGAGGACGAAAGGCTCCGCTTGGTGACCGAGTGGCTCAACTCCGCCCTGCTGAGTGGACTACCTGCGGGCAACTCGACCCGGATGGCGCTCAGAGAGCTCTTGCTGGACCACTGGCGGACCCACAACCCGCCCGCCACTCCCCGCGACTACCCTGACGAGCCCGCGGAGGAGGTCGTGTTCAACGTCTTTGACGGCTACGCGAAGAAGAAGCGGCATAAGACCCTGAGCTGGCGGACCACGCAGGACCGGTACATCCAGTTGTTCGCGCTCCTCGGTCCCGATATCGATACCGATATACGTGAATGCCTCTCCAAAGTCGCCGCGGATTCGCCCTCACGCCTTCAGCCAGCGGTCGACCTCGACTGGAGCGCCTGGGGTCTCGGTTCCTACGATCCTGAGTTCCTTCTCAAGCTCACGGAGACGTACTACATTGCCAACCAAGACACTGGAAGCCAGAGACGTTGGACCGGCATTCGCGACCATCAGCCGCGCAGCCCGTGGGTGCCTTACCACCACGACTACGGCCCGTTCTGGCTCCTGACCCGAATCTGTCCACCCCAGGACTGGATTCCCGTCGTGAACCGGATACTCAACCACGCAGCGAACATCCGTTGCCGCGCGGGGAACGGCGCGGAACCTATCGACCCCGACTCAATTGTCACGCTCGCCATCGACGGTACCGAACGAACCTACGTCGGGAACAGCAACGTGTGGGGGTGGTACCGCGGTGACACCAACGGGCCGTACCCATGCATGAGCGCACTCCAAGCCATCGAACGGTGGGTCGACCGTATGGTCGATGACGGGGCGGCGGTAGCAGACGTGACGGCTACGCTGCTCAACGGGTGTGAGAACTTGGCCATGCCTGCCCTCATCATTGGCGCCACCATTCGCCATCTCGGCCCAGACCCTAAGGCATTGGACGCCTATCTCGTCGAGCCACGCATCTGGGCACTCGACTCCATCCGCGTCCGTCATGAGGCCATCGGGTTCATGCGTGCGCCCGATGACGGCATCACCAACCCCGAACGACGCAAGCGGCAACTGCACGATATCGTCGCTCTCCTCGTCCTGCGCGCCGATCCAGAGCGCCAAGCAGAGCTCAAGGACCTGGGCGCCCAACTCCTCGCAAATGCTGCTCGTATCGGCGTATCCGACCCCACCGTCCGACGCTGGGCAGCCGCGCTGGATGCGGACAACCTGACGATTAAACCCGTAGTGGACGGAGTGCTCGTCTCGATTAAGGAGCCTGACGACATCGAAGTAGCGCTCGCTCCGAGGAGAGCTGACATGATCCGCGGCGACCTTCTCAACGGGGTCCAGAACAAGTATTGGATTCCGGCACGACACCGGAAGGAAGGTTGGGAACCGCCGACTCCAGTTGAGATTGCGGAAGATCTCAAACTGGTGAAAGACCTGCACGACAATCCACCCTCTCTCGCAGCATCCGACCCGTACCTCGCAATTGCTTACGTCGCGGCAGCCGCAGTCCGCAGCGCTACTGCAGGACACCCCGAAGCACTCGGGGAAGACGCCCCCTTCGCAATTACTTCCATTCTCGGGATCCTCGAACCTGCTGCGGACAACGACGGCGCACCTAGGTTCGAGAACGACGTCGGAACACGAGGAGCGGCCGCCTCGGCCATCCCGCACTTACTGCTTCCCGAACTGGCCGGAGAACTCGAAAAAGCCGGAGCGACCCTGGACGACGTCGCGGCGACGGCCGCCAGCCTCGGACCCTTCGCATCGACCGACACCTGTCTAGAGTTCGCCCGCGGCTGCGACACCGTTTGGGCGCATCCGTGCTCGGGTGACCCGTGTATCCATTTCGCCGTCTATCAGTGGGCACTCGACCTCGCCCGGCTCTGCGAAATCGGCGAGTTCGACGAATGGCTTGAGCGCCACCCCCGGGTCCTCATCACCGGCGATGTCATACCCCGGCTTGCGGAGATTCAGCCGGACAGGCTAGACACTTCTCGCCTCAGCGCGCCAATTAGAGCGTGCGGACGCGCAGCGTCATCGGGTGCTTGCGTCGCCGAGACCGCCGAACGGGACCTGAGATCGCTTCTCCAGGCGCAAGCACACGCCATGGTCAGTCAGGAATCGTCTGAAAACGGCTACTCCATCGACGACCACGGTGCCCAGACCATGACCGCGGCACGGGCGCTGCTACACGACCGGTCTCGTGTCGGCACAAGCGACGACCTGCTACTCGAGTACGTCGCAACCCTCGCCCCCGCGAGCCACGCGTTCAGCTCGTTCCTTCGGGACTTATCAGCAGTTGGAACGGAAACCCAAGAGCTCGCTGACGCGGCTAGAGCAGTGTGGCCCACCCTATTCGCATACGCCCTGAACCAAGTAGAGGCGAACATGGCCATCTATGACAGACCTGATAGCTTCAACGACTACGCGCTGAGTCATCTCCTTCCGAACGACCCTGGGACTGCCCAGCGACTTCACGACGAGTCCGGTCGCCGCACCTTCGAGTGGGTGAACCCCGACGAACTCGTGGAGTTCATTCCGCGGTGGCTCCCACACGCGGCAGGCAGGTCCTCGTGCTTGTTCGAACTCATCCGATTCCTACGCCAGCTCCCGATCGAGACACAGCTCAGCAATGGTCTGGTCTGGGTAGACACGCTGTGTCTTTCGCGTGCCGACCGTCAGCTCAGCTCCTACCCTCCAATGGACGAATGGCTGGTGGAGATCAAGGCCGAAGCCGACACACGAGGGGCCGGAGACGACTGGCTCGACCTCGTCGACCGTCTGGTGTACGCCGGCAACAGCACCCTCGCACCGTACTCACGCTGAAGTGCGTTAGATCGGTTCGATCGCTGTTCGGGTAAGCAGCGCGAGCGATCCGGTGTACCCGACCTCCCGAGAATTACTGGCGCGGGTGACGCCGTCTGTCTGCGCTCAGACGGGTCTGCCGCGGCGACCGCTGGCGCCACGAGGGTAGGATCGGTCGCACGCGACCCTGGTTCGGTAAAGGATTGATTGATGACGACGACGGCGAGTGACGGTGACCGAGCGCCGCGTGTATTCGTTTCGTACTCGTGGGATAGCAAGGGGCATACGGATTGGGTGTTACAAGTGGCGACCCGCTTGCGAACCAACGGCGTCGATGTCGTCCTCGATCGCTGGGATACAGAGCTCGGGAGCGACCTTAGCTTGTTCATGGAGCGTGCCGCAGACACGGAGTACCGCGTAGTCGCTATCTGTACCGCGCGATACGTCGCAAAGGCAGACGCTGCCGAGGGTGGGGTGGGTTACGAGCGAAAGATGATTACTCCGAGCCTAATGGCCGACCTACACAGCAACCGCGTCGTACCCGTACTCCGCGACAATGGTGACGGAACGCTACCTCGCTTCCTGGGTGCGGCGAAGTATGTTGATTTTCGTGACCAGCCGTACAGCGAAAAGGAGTACTACGAGCTTCTGCATGAGCTGCACGGACTCCAGCCCACACCAAAGCCGCGACTGGGACGCAACCCGTTCGCAGCAATCTCATCTGAGGACTGGGGTGGCGCGTTACGCCACGACCCTGCGCGGTATGTCGAGCCCGCGCTCGTTGAGACGGTGACCTTCAACTATGACAACAACAACGGTTGCTATGTCATAGGCGCTGGCGACCGGTCCTTCACCGTCAGGTTCAGCAGCGCCGGGTACGGCTCAATCCACGTGTATTCGGATCCATCCGACATCAAGTCCATCGCCCTCGCCCGAGGAGTCACGGGGCCAGAGCAAGTTGGAGACGCGTCGAGCTACGACGCCTCCTCGCGGCATCGGACCGCGCGCGTAGGTGACGCGGTAATCCTTCGGAACGTGAACGACCATTGGGCGGCGGTGTTCATCAACAAGGTTGATAACCGCGACACCGGACCAACCGGAGAGCCGCAGGTGACCTTCAACTACGTGATCCCGCCAGTGCCCTCCCCCGAATTCGGAATCGACAACTGTGCGTAGAACGTTCAACACAAACGCGCAGACCAGATGTCTACATCGTCGCGCGGCATACGTTGCAAGTGGCCACTCGTGACCTAGGTCTTGTGCAGCATAGCGGCGCGCGGCAATTAGCCTCTCGATCGAAACCAGTATCGCGCGCCGCACGGTCGAACGGGTGCATCAGCACCGATCGACCACGGCACCGCGAAGAGCCCAGCACTGATCAAACCACCTCAGGAGCGAAGACTTCGTCGTACGGATTCTGGCTGTACACCCCCATCTGCGGAGAGCGAAACAGCTTCGACGCGACTCATCTCGCGTCAGTCGATGTTGTTCTCTCCAGTGATAAAATTCCTTACGAAGACTGCTTTTCCGCATCCTCGCCGAGGAAGTTCTTTAGAATCAGCGATTTAAGAGCATGGTTCTCAGTCTTCAAGCGCTCCACCTCATGTGCCAATTCGGAAATCAACTCGCTCGGCTCTGAATCGGCGGAACTAAGGGAATTTTTGAGTTCATAAGAACATCCTGATTTAGCGTCAGTCCCGAGCATGCTACCCCGCGACCAGTCGTCGTAGAGCTCGAGAAACCTCTTCGCCCTGTAAGCGCTCGAGCGACTCACTCCCGCACGGGCCGCCAGCTCTGCGATAGTAACTTTGCCAGCCGACTCCACGTCAGAACTGCAACGCTCCAGCTCCCTAATTAGAGAAGCCTCAGCTGCGTTTCGACGGCTCGTCAATTGGGGCCTTCCATCATCCGTTCCAACTCCTGCATCCGGGTCACTAATTTCTTCTTGGTCGCTGGGGACGCCCGCTGACGCTTGTGAAGGTCTTGGATCATTTCTAGCTCAGTTGCGATCACGATGCGGTGCTCCTCGGAGGAGAAGGAATTTTGACAGTGCGCGGGCTTGCAGAAAGTTGGATCGGGGACGTCTCCACGTTCCCTCCCAGCGGGCGTTAGACACGCGGCTACGCTGCTGTCACCGAGACAGTGGTTGATGGTCCCCAACCTAATCTGCGGGAATCTCCCGGCCAGCCATCGAGCCAGGGTCTGGGCGTCCCCGATAGTTGGACGCTCGGTGTCCTCACGCCCAAACGAAGTAGCCAGACGTCCACTCCCAGGGCCGGTGAAGGCGTGTTCAGGTCTACCTGCTCCCCAGCTGTCGACTATCGACTCCACCGCAGCGGCATGACGCGACCCCATAACCTCACGTGCCCACCGGCTATCAGGTTCGGAATAGGCAGAAGTCAGAGCGTTCGCTACGGCGTAGTTCGTTGCGTGCTTCAGTTGCAACGCGAGAGCAATCTGACCGTCCTCTCCGTTCGCCACAATTGTTGCCATAGTCCTGCGCAGGACACGCGCGTTCAGGGGTAGCGACATTGGGGGCAGATCAAGCTCGGCCCCGTATTGCGCCACAAAATTCACAAACTTTGGAATGCTCTTTCCTGCCATTGACCCAGGGCCGGAACGGCTCTCAGACCAAGTACTGGTCGTACTGAGAGAACCAAAAAGATACTCACGTCTTCCGGTCAGCCGTTCAACGACGTCGATAGCTCGGACCACAGGTTCACTGATCCACCAGTAGTAGTCTCTGCCCGACTGGTCTCTCTTAAACTTCGTGCTGCGGATCGCCGGAATCCCATAGTGATCCTGTATCGAACCCGGTCCAATTCCGCGAATTTCACTGTCCCGCATCATGGTGAATGCAGCGGTCACCAGATAACAAGCCGTGAGCAGGTGTTTCTGAAGGTGCGTCACCATTCTGTACGATTGTCTTGACACCCATGAGTCCGCGATCGGGAGCCCAACTCGCTTCGCGTGTTCAAATGCACAGTCTGAATAGACGCCGATAATTTTCGCTCGACCCCTAACCTCATGCCGTATAGAGGCTTTCGCATCATCGAGTCCATCAGGTCTCCCCAACGCCATCTGAGAAACTAATCGGTGATTTACGGAAAAGTCAGCATTTTGCGCTTCTCCGCGAAAACTCACGGGATATTCTCTTAGAGATAGAAGCGAAGCCGCTACCTGGCGCTCATTGCTGAGGGAGACGGTGTTAACGCAGGACCCTTCGAACACGTCTCGCGCGGCCAATATGTCATCGGAAAGTTCGTCAAGGAACCGCCACGCGGCTGAGATATTCCTCGTCCAAGCCTCAGGCGCCATTGGAACTGTTTGAAGCGATCCCGACTGTACCTTGTACCCGACGATCTTCGAGTTGCTCAGTTGCTTGGGCCAAGGAATTTGCGGCATGCCCCCATCTGTAAGGACTTCCTGGTGACTATGTAACAAGCGGAACGCACCCACGCGTGCATGGCTCATTGAGGGCCCACTCGCCGACTGAACGTGCATGAGAAACTTCTCTGCTTCGCATGGTCCCCACTCGGTGACGGGCGTTGCAACGTATCCCTCAGCCCAGGTCGCAATGATACGAAACGATTCGAGGAGACTTCGTGCCGTCAGAGGGGCTACAGACTTGCGTCTGCCCGACAGTCCGGTACGGATGAGCACGGGATGATTGGGGTGAATGCAGTAGAACAGCAGCTCCTTCACACGAAGCCGCCAATTCAAAGGTATAGCGTCGAACCGCAGGAGAACCCGATCCATTGGTGAAGGCTTCTTCTTGAGGCCCGTTACGTCCCAAGTGTCGTCCGAGAAAATAACCGGATTACTTGATTCTTCGCCGAGCATCGACTGGAGGACAACCTCTGAAGGTGATATAAAGCGCGAGCATCCCGCAGCCCATTCTGAGGAACGCTCGCCTTCCACGCTTGTCGCGGTGGGCGTGGGTCGCGCGATCATATCCACTACTTGTGCATCTCCAAGGGAACCAAAAGCCGCTCCTCAGTCCTCGCCAATTTTTCATTCGCCGTCAACACCGCATTCTGAGGGAACATCGAAATGACTTCTCTCGCATTGGAGAGGGAAGCACCGTACCGCTCAAGGAAGTCAGCGGGCTCCATATCAAGACGGAGCTGCTCCAAGTGCTGCTCCAGGACGATGACTTGCGGCAAGTGCTCCGCGAAAATCACAGAGTTTCTACAAACCATGCACTTTGCGACAGGGTCAACACAGGTCCCGTTCTTCACCCACGGCTCATCTTCCCGGGCAGCGCAAATCCCTACGTTCAATGAGCGATCCAAGGACGATTGTTCGTCTCGCTGTTGCGCAAGGGTTCTAATCTCCGGAGAGGTGTCATGGTCATTCTGGAGCGCAGATGGGATGACGGTCGGGCCCCGAGAGATAACCTTGTCGAAAATATCGCGTTGAGCGGCGCTGACCACTCCAGCTGATCGTCGCAGTAGGGTGTCAGTCGAAACATAGTGACGTAGAAATACTTGCTCCGAGTGGTCCACGACTGCCCCGTGCAGACCGGCAGACGCTTGAGTCCGCACACTCTTATGATTTTTTCTGAGCCGATCAAACTTGTGAGGCCCCGGCAGAGTCAAGCCCCTTAACGTCATCCAGTGACCAATGCTGAACTTGTGGAACTCAGCAGGTTTGATATGGCGTCTTCCATTGCTCAAGTAGAAGCAGGACCACAGCAAGTCACTGGCGGGATGGTCAAGTGACGCCTCAGGGACACTCCGTGTCACTCGCTCCGCGTCCTCTAGGACACTACATAGGGTTCGATTTGTATCTCGATCCAGGACTATCTCTCGACCTGTATGGGAACGATCTTTGAAGACTTCGAAGCGGATCCCGACTTCGGTGATTTCGAGACTGGAGCGGCGGATCGTCTTCAGCTCTCCACTTGTAAGGCCAGAGTAGTAGACAACCAGCGCAAAGAACGGGACAAGATCAAGTTCCGTGATGTTGACGTAGCGATACAATACATTGGCTGCAGTGCTCCATACTCGACTTCCACTGGGGACAACATCGATACCCATTTCAGCACCCCACTCTCTTATGGAGGGGGGTATGCGGTCCCGATTATTTTCATATAGTTGCTTGATACTAGAACCCTGAAGCACCCCGCTCCGTGCTCTGTCGAGAAGATCAAGTACGTCCGGCGGCACCGAGTGGTCTCCACCCTCCGGAAACCTTTGTGCAGGGGGCGTCGTAAGTCGGTGCACGGTGGATCGAGCATCACTTTTGGCCTGTTTCAGAATCTGCTGCAGTTGATCTCGCGGGTACTCGGGAAGGTTTTTCTCCCGATGCCGATCACCGAAGGCGGCCATCGATTCGGACCTCTTGGACATGATGGGCCCCAGGGGCCGCCCGTTCAGGCGTCGAAAACGGAGAATTGCCAGCACACGGTTGACTGTGCGTTTTCCTTCAACAGAATCTCCACCGTAATGATTCGTGCAATGAAGCTCCCACTTATAAAATAGATCTGCAACCCTGTCATCATTTTCGACAAGACTTAGCGCGTGCTCAGTGCTCGCATTTACAAATTTTAGAAACTGCGCCACGGAACTTCGGTACCCGGATGCTGAATTCAGTGAGTGGTCTGAATGGTACGAGTGCCAAGCCCACTCCTCCGCAAGATCGGCACTCAGCTGACCGCAGTAAGAAGTAGCCCTGGCAATCGACACCTGCCGTGATCCACCTGGACCGTCGAAACGTAGCGTGGACCTCGTTGGAGTGATCTCGGGCCGTCCGGACAACGAGTAGGACACTGTTTTCAATCTAGACTCCAATCGTCCAAAGCTGAACTGAGCTCTGGGGGCAAGCGATACGTGGAGTCAAGGTAAATGGCCGTTGTTGCCGGAGAGGCATGACCGAGGGCCCGCTGGGCGACGCTCACGGGGTCTCGCGCAATAATCGCGCCGAAGGATAGGTCATCCGACAACTCGCTTGCACGGTTCGTTCGTATGACGGCGTCTACCGTGATGCTGGCAAAGGTTCGCCTCAAGTCATGTGGGCGAATGGCGCGCCACTGAGGATCTATGGCTTGCATGCGCTGGTTGGCTCGCCGGAAGACTTTGTGCCAACCATCTGGACTCATGGCAGACCCATCAGACCCTCCAAGAAAGAGCGCAGCTGGTTCAAACCGGCCGTCCTCATCGATGAGAACTGCCCGTTCTCGCAGTCTTCTGGGGAGATCTGACGCTCTGCCACTCCACTTCCCGCTCGAGCTTCCGCCGGTGATTCGACCTCCTTGGTGCTTGGTCACTAGAAAGTGGTCATCCTCCAACAGGCGTTCGTGGTCAGCACCTCTGAGAGTGGTCGCCTGCCAATGACGCTCAGTCCGCGTATAGACGTGGAGAGCCCTTCTAGCTTGCGGCGTCAAACGCACTATGCGGTGGCGTTGATTCTTAGAGATAGTTCCGAGCTCAAGCACACCGTCCGATTCTTCGGCGTCGCGTAGATCCATAACGGTAAGTTTGCTTAGCTCACCGATCCTCATACCCGTCGTCAACATCAAGATCGCAGCTGCGATGTCTCGTTTAGGCCAACGCGGCACAGGCCCCTGCACCTCGGGGGATTCCTGCAACCCATGGCGGACGAAAGCTTTCCATTCATCCATAGAGAGCGCACGGCGAGGTAGCACTTGGCTACGATGCCGAATATCAAGCGCGGTGTGGGAGCCTACGACGGTGTAAGGCAACGCTGTGATGGTGCCAACCGCCAGCTGGTACTTGTAGAAGTTCTTTATGACCGAAGACGATTTGGCCCAGGAACGGGAATTGGTCAGTCCACCCCCTGGAAGCAGCCTGCTGTCTCTGTAGGCTACAAAATGCAGGTCCCTCGCGCTCTCCCACGTCGCATTGAGCTCCTCCAAAAAGTTCAGGAACTTGGAGATCTCGTAGAAGTACTGGCGTCGGGTCTCTAGCGATAGCGTTGCGCCACACCAAGAAACCCACCGGTGGATTGCGGTGTCCGGGAGGAAACCATCTCTTGTTATGAACAGGTCTCCTTGTTTAGCAGGGAGAAGTCGATGATTATCACCGAACGCCTGCAGGACAAGTCGTTGCGCACTCTCGGGTGCGGGTACAAACACAGCGTACGTAGGAGAGCCGGATGAGTGGGTACCCCCCGCCGAGCCAAGACTGTGCCGCTTAGACTCGTCTCGCTCCGGTCCCATGCCGCAGAGAGTATCAGGTACAAATCTGTTGCAGAATGTATCAGGGCCGCATTCAGGGCGGCACGTCGCCGCGCTCCTCTTCGTGCAGGCAGTCTGCGGCGCGTGCCGCCTCGTGGGGGTGTTCTTCCATGTGTGACATGTGCTTTCCCTTGTCCGGTGGTGCGGTAGTCCTGCGTGGTCGGTGGTGAACGGTGGGTCAGATCCCGATCTCCAGCAGAGAGAGTCCCGGGTAGATCGCGAAGAGCACCGTCAGCGGCAGCACGCCGAAGACCAGCGGCACCAGCATCCCGATCTCCTTCTTGCCCGCCGTCTCGATGAGGTCGCGTCGGGCGAGCTCCCGCACGTCCTGAGCCTGGGCGTGCATGACCTCGGCCAGCGGCGTGCCGCGTTCCATGGCGACGATGATTCCTTCGAGGAACCGGGAGATCGGAGCAGATCCGACCCTAGTCGACATCTGTTTCAAGGCCGTGGAGAAGCTGGTCCCGGCCTGGGTCTGGTGCAGAACCCGGGTCAGCTCGAGCGCAAGTTCTCCCCGCGCCAGTCTCCCGACGCGGGCGAACGCGCCCGGAGCACCCTCCCCGGCGCTGACCGCCAGTGCGATCATCTCGGCGATGGTCGGGAACTCGGTGAGCATCCGCGCCTGTCGGCGACGGATCTGACTGGTCAGCAGGTTGTCGCGCAGTGCCACGCCCAGCCCCGCCAGCCCGAGCACGATGACGGTCGCTGAGAATCCGTTGACGCTTCCGGCCCAGACCCCGAGCAGGCTCAGCACCGTTCCCAGCAGGGCACCGAGGACTCCAAGCCCGAGCTGCTGAAGACGATAGTCATTGGGACTGAGTCGAGAATTCGCCTGCCCGAGACGGTGACCAAGCTGCTCGGCGTCGAGGCTGAACCGGTCAAGCTGCCGCACGGCCTGCTGGATCACCGGAGTGAGGATCCTCGCCAGGGCTCCCAGGGCTAGCGGTGGCTGCGATCCAGGCTCTGACAGCTCGAAGCCCGAGTCCCTAGAGCGCAGGTAGGGCGCCACCCGGGCGGAGAAGTTGGGCTGGTTGTTCATCGGCAGGGCCCGCAGGACGAGCACAAGCCCCAGACCCAGGAACAGACCACAGATGAGCGCCCACCCGATGATCGCTTCATTCATGCGAGCACCCGCGCCTCTCGAGGCAGAGCACCGATGCGCAGCATCAGCCGGTAACACACCAGGGACACGATCAGACCTGCGCCGAGGACCCCCATGCCCGTCGCACCTTGGTAGGCCGCGGCGGCCTCTCGTTGCAGGGACAGCAGCAGCACCACGATCCAGGGAGCCGCCACGGCCAGTTTCGCGGCGTTGACTGTCCAGGATTGGCGAGCCTCCAACTCGCTGCGCGTCCTCGCGTTCTCTCTCAGGAACTCCGCCAATGTGCTGAGCAGTCGGCCAAGGTCCGAGCCGCCCACTTCGCGCGTGATCACCAGCGCCGCCACGATCCGATCCCCCACCGGGTCAGCCAGGCGCAGCTTCAGCCTTCCCAGTGCAATCCCCAGGGTCTGTCCCGCGCGATAATCCTTTCCGAACTCTGTGAACGGTTCGCGCAGCGGTTCAGGACCAGAGACGCCGAGCTGCATGAGACCCTCGGGCAGCGACATCCCGGACCTGACGGCTGACCTCAGGTGATCAACGGCGTCCGGCCAGATGTTGCGCAAGAGCGCTCGCCGCTTCCCCGCCTGCCAACGCAGTGCCAACATCGGCACCATGCCGGCGAACAGGGAGAAGCACAGTGCCACAGGAATCGCGGCCGTGAGCACAAGGACGACCAGAAACGCAGCCACCGCACAGATCATGATGGCCGTGAGGACTCCCGTGACCGGGACTTTCGGATGTCCAGCCTCATCGAGGAGCTTGCGGACCCTCCCCCGCCGCGGAGATCGGGGCCCTGCCGCTCGGGGTGGGCGCTCCCAAAAGGAGGCATAGACCAGCAGCAGCCCGAAACCAAGTCCCAGTCCGAGCAGCAGGCTCATCCCAGCATCCCCGTCCTGGCGAAACGGATCTGGTGCTGTGGTGCGAGCTTGGGAAGCTCAAAGACCGCGGAGTCAGTGACGGCGAGTTCACCCTCGGCGGCGTCGAAGAGCAGGGTCGTCTCGATGGTGTCGGCTTCAACCCTGCTCCCTACCGCCATGATCTGGCCGACATGGCGGCTTCCATCCCGTTCGCGCACGCAATGCACGACAAGGTCGAGGCAGGAGGCGACAGTGGGCAGGATGAAGCTTCTGGAGATGTTCTCCCCGGCCAGCAGCGGCAGGGTGCAGATCTTGGTGAGCGCGTCTTGGGCGCTGTTGGCATGGACAGTGGCCATGCCCGGCATGCCTGAGTTCAGCGCGATGAGCATGTCGAGGCTTTCGGCTTCGCGAACCTCTCCGACGATCAGCCGGTCAGGACGCATTCGCAATGCCTCCTTCACGAGCCGCCGCAGCGGGATTTCGCCCTCCCCCTCGAGGTTGGACTGTCGACACTGCATTCCCACCACATCGCGAAGCGGGAGTTGGAGCTCGAAGATCTCCTCCACGGTGACGACCCGCTCTCGGGGGCCGATTGCGGCGGAGAGGCAGTTCAACAACGTCGTTTTCCCAGACTGCGTCGCACCCGACACGAGAATGTTCAATCCGCTGTCGACGCAGGCCTCCAGAAAGTCCGCGGCCGATGCGGTCAAGGAACCCCGACGGACCAGATCATCGAGCGTCTGGGCTCGGGCGATGAACTTCCGGATATTGACCGCCCAGTGGCGCCTGGTGATATCGCCCATCACGACGTGCAGCCGAGAACCATCCGGCAGCGACGCGTCGACAAATGGCGAGGAGAGGTCCAGGCGACGTCCTGAACTCTTGAGCATCCGTTCCACAAGGTCACGGATGCGAGATTCACTCATCGTGATCGAGGTCAGCTCAGACCGGCCGGCGCGTGCCACGAACACGGCGCTGGGACCGTTGATCCAGAACGCCCGGCCTAGTGTTGGTAGATGTTGATTGCTGTCTACTTCCGCTTATCTAAAGGGATGTAGACGCTTATCTTTGCCGGACGTTTAGGCCGGTGTATGGACCTGGTGAGGACTCCGTGTGTCCACAGACCACACCTACAGCCTCGAGATTTTCTTCTCTCCGACCCGGACGACTTTTGCCAGCACTGCCTCGTGTCCGAAGCCGAGTTTCAGTTGCGCGCCCTGGATTGCGTCTCGGACTGCCGAGTTCATCATTGCAGGCATGTCCTCTAAGGACGGGCCAGCCGCTCCCGCTGCCGCCTGCTGTGGTGGTGCCGCCGCCATGACCATCTGCTGCGCCTGGTGAGCCCCGCTGTTCACCCTGCCGCCCTCCGCGTACCCCGCAAGGTGCTGCACGGAAGGGTGGTCCCGGTTGATCCGGTCAAGCACACTGTCGTACTTATTCGCGGACCGCTCACGGATCACCCACTCGCCGTCATCGACATCAGCGATCGGGCGACCTTGGCTGTTCACACCCAGGATCATGTCCGTGCCGAGCCCCGTGTATGGGAGCCGGCCGCCATTTCGGAGTTTCGGGTAACCGAAGTCGCGACCCGCACGTCCGCCGGTCGCCCCTCCAGGGTTGGCCCAGGAGGGCAGCGGCGACGATGCGTTGTTGAGCGATCCCTGCACGAAGTCGCGGATCGTGGTGATTCGGATCGTCTTCTGAGTGTCGATCCGGTCGAGTGCGGCCTGAGTGGCCCACGCCTCGACCTTCGCGTCGTCCTCCATGAAAGACGAGATCGAGGCTCCTGGGGGGATGCCTAGCACTTCGGCGGTGGTCGCGTCCGCCTCATCACGTGCCGCAGATGACATGAAAGAGCTGACCACGTCCTCCGGCGGGATTCCCAGGATCGCCGCCCGTGTCTCCAGCGCCGTCTGGAATGCCTTGTCAGACATCCACGAACTGACCTCTTTCGAATTCGGTACGTTGTCGATGCTCTCCTTGAGGTTCTCCGCCGTGTTCTCAGCCTCCGTGGACATCCACGAGTCCACCGTGACGCCGTCTGGGACTCCGAGCACTTCGCGGGCGAGGTCTCGCGCCTTGGCCTCCGAGAGTCCGAACCCTTCCGCCGCGGTGAGCAGAGAGTCATAGGTGCTGCGGAGCTTGCCCTGCACCTCGTCCTGGGAGGCCCCGTTCTCTGCCATCGCGGTGGCCGCGTCGAACCCTGAGCGGGTGATGTCCTGGAAGGCCCCGTTCGCCAGCCGGCCCGCTTCGGTGGTGAGGTCAAAGTCTGTCTTCGACTGGTTCAGGGTGGCGCCCATTGCGCCCTGCGATTCGATGATCTGCTGCACTGCCGCGTCGGCTGCGTCTATGGACTCCTGGAACCGGGCCGAGGCTTCACGGGCAGTCATCGTCGCCAGCCCGGACTCGAACATTTTGTCGATGAAGTCACCGAGGGATTCGACGGTGCCGTCTGCCGCGAGTCCGACGTCACCGAGAGCCGTTTGCAGCTCCTCACCTGAGCCGGCGGCCGTGCTCTGCTCTGCAGCGGCCCCGCTGAGCGCGTCCCCGTAGAGCGGGAAGATCGCGGCCAGCTGCTCCACCGAGACGCCCTGTGCCTCTGCCGCCTCTTGGATCTCTGCGAAGGCTCGAGCGGCTTCCTCAGTGTTGCCTTCGGAGACCAAGGCCGCGAGGCCCTGGTCCATCCGATCCCAGGAGCCTTCGAGGATCTGACTAGACCCCTCGATGCCGGTCACACCGTTGATGATGTTCTCGGCCCAGTCATTGAACTTCTCGCCCTTGTCCTTGTCGAAGGTCCGGCGCAGCGCATCATCGATGCTGTCCACTTCGCCGGTGATGGCTTCGCCGTCGATGTTCTGGAACAGCTCATCCAGCGCGACTCCTGCGCCTGGTGCGTCATTCGCCAGATCGATCAGTGTCTCACTGACTCGACCCATCCCGTCATCGATATCGTTCATGTAGTCGGCTTCAACGATCTTCGCCAGGGCGAGCCCGACTGCGCCGATAGCGCCAGCTGCAGCGGCACCCTTACCGACCTTCCGCAGGCCCCTGTCCGCGATCTCGCCGCCCTTGCCCAGACTGCGGAGCGCCCGTGAGCTCTCCTGCATCTTCGGCAGGAGCAACATGAGCCCGCCACCAGCCACCGCGCCGACGCCAGCGAGTCCGCCGAGGACGGTAATCGCGCTCTGTG
The DNA here is from genome assembly GCF_051262655.1 of Nesterenkonia maliinae. Lineage (NCBI taxonomy): Bacteria > Bacillati > Actinomycetota > Actinomycetes > Micrococcales > Micrococcaceae > Nesterenkonia > Nesterenkonia maliinae. The sequence continues at coordinate 931,134 of NZ_JBIMEY010000001.1, forward strand.
CCTCTGGTGAAAAGCTGCTGAACACTCCGGCCAGGTCAGCGATCGACTCAGCCGTGCCAGCGATCATCGGGAGCAGGACCGCCCCGGCGTCGATAGCAGCGTCTTTGATCCCATTCCAGGCGATCTTGACCCTCTCCTCGGTGACGGCGTAACGCTTGCCGGCCTCCTCGGTCAGAGCCGTGTTGGCCTCCCAGGCTTCACCTTGCAACTTGAGATCGTCGGCGAGCATCCCACTGGCACCGGCCATAGCGAGCAGTGCCCGCGTCTCCTCGGTGGACTTGATGCCCAGTTCGGAGAGCGTGCCGACAACGTTGCCGCCCTCCTCCCCGATCCGGCCAAGCCCCTGGGTGAAGGCATCCACCGCCGCGATTGGATCTGCCTGGAACGCTGTAGAGAACTCCTGCGCCGTCATGCCGGCGACCTCTGCGAAGCCCTCCAGTGATTCCCCGCCGTCCTGCACGGAGGTATAGATGTCCTGCATGACCCGCGACATTGCCCCGCCACCCGCCTCAGCGGAGATGCCCAGTGATGCCAGGGTGTTCGACAGGGCCAACACTTCACCCTCAGAGGCTCCGATCAGCTGACCAGTGCCCGCGAGCCGCTGGGCCATCATGAGGATGTCTTTCTCCGTGGACGCCCCGTTGTTGCCCAGGGCGACCAGCGCCGAGCCGAGGTTATCCACATCCTCCGGTGCGGTCCGCATGACGTTCATCATCTGAGCGATCGATGTGGCCGCTTCCTCAGCGGTGAGGTTCGTGGAGACCCCGAGATCGACCATCGTCTTCGTGAAGCCGGTAATGTCTTCGCGTGCGATGCCGAGCTGCCCCGCTGCCTCTGCGATACCCGCGATCTCGGCGTGTGTCAGCGGCAGGGTGGTCGCCAGATTGCGCAGCTCCTCTTCCAGCGCGGCCATCTGCTCCGGGCTGCCGTCTACGGTCTTGGTCACCCCGGCCCAGGCAGATTCCCAGTCGCTGGCGGCCTTTGCGGCGAACCCCATACCGGCCACCGCTGCGGTGCCGAACGCAATCGCGCCCCGACCGGCGGCGTTCCACGTCTGCTCATTGTTCCGGCGGAAGCTGTCGAGCTGCTTGCCGGCATCGGTGGCGGCTCGCTGCGCGGTCTTCACTCCGTTTACGAGACCATCTACGCGGGCCTTAAGCGAGAGCGTTATCGTGCGCTCAGCCATGCTGGTCACCCGGTTCGCGCTGAGGTTTAGTCATGCCTAAATTGTACCTCGAAAACCCCGGAATTTCGCGGAAGTAGCAGGTATATATCAGCCAAATAGGGAGGTCTTAGCTGGGCATCTTCTCGCCCACTTGTAGGCTGACCCGAAACACCGACGGAGGGTGCTACACATGGGATTCTTGGAATGGATCAGACGCGCAGGCCAGGAGCGTGCGCCCAAGTCCAGCGCGCCGAATCCGGAAGGCAATAAGGTGGCGCCGGAGAACCCTCCGCCCGTAGCAAGAGCCAGGCAGCGTTCACAGAGCCCATACATCAGTCCGGAGACTGCTAAAGAGCTCTTGGTTCTGGGGCCTGACGGAATGCCCCCACTGCACCTCGCGAAGCGTGGGGCTGAGCTGTGGCTCGTCACGGACAGCGGCAGGCATCTAGTCCCGCCGAAGAACGGGAACCTCCGACGACTGGGCATTTTCGCTTTTGGGGTCCGCGGAAGCAGCAACTACCTCCCCGCACTGAAAGCCGGGAGCTTCTCAGCGGGTCGACCTGTGACGCTGCTGCGAGAGCCGGATAACCCTTATGACTCCAATGCCGTCGCCATATGCTCGCACGGCTCGAAGCGGCCCGCGGGGTACGTCAATAAGCAGAAGGCCGCAGCCTTGGCCAAGCGCTTGGACGCCGGCGAAACCTTGGAAGCAATTGCGCTACGCGGGAGTCCTCGCGGTTCTGTTGACGGCCCTCCCTTTAGTGTCCTGGTCACCACGCCTGAGATCCTCGCTCACCTCAAGCGCCGGCTATAGAGGCCCGCTCAGCGGGGCCAGCTTCAAGGGGGCCCTGTTGAAGCGATTGCCGGTCAGGGCGATGTATCGTTCACGGCTGTAGACCTCGATATTTCGGCCATCCCGGATCTTGTCGCCCTTCGCTTCATCGAGCATCCCGAAGATGTGCAGGCCCTCCCCCGACATAGAGATCTCGGTGAAGGTGTCAGGGTTCGCGGCCACCACTTCAGCCGCCCAGGGAAGCAGGATGCCATCCTCGAAACAGTGGTCAAGGTCAATGCAGGCAAACCCGCCTCCGAGCATGAAACCGAGACCGACGCCGGCCTCTGAGTGGAGTGCTTCGGAGTACCTGGCCCAGGACTCCGGCTTGGTGACGGAGGCGCTGCGTCCTGCCACCGTCAGGGGGGCCTTCCGCCCCGTTCTGCGGACCCAGCGGGATTCCCTGCGCATGGACTCAGGGAAGGCTCTTAGATCGCGTTGGCGACGGCGATAGGCCCTCATTTTGCACGCGTCAGAGCAGAATTTGGCGTCTTCTCGGTGCAGATTGAGCGGCGTTTCGCACTCGCTGCAGGCCCTATCCATAACCCTATTCTAGCAGTGCGTTACGGATAATCACTGTAATTACAGGGAAGTGGCTCAAAACGTGGGGGGGGAACAAAAAACCAAACGACACCAAATGGCTCTCAAATGCCCCAAAGTCACCTAGCTTTACAGGATTTGCTACCCGGCGGTGCGGGGAGATTTCGGCGGGGAGGCACCCCCCACCGTCTGAGAACTGGCGACGCTTCAGCTCGCAATTTCGTGAGCGATCTCGTGCAAGCGTCGGCGCTGATGTGTCAGATCACCAGCGCCGACCGCTCTGCATGGTTGATGATGATGCGGAAAGAAGCGAGGTGAATCCTCTCAGTCAGAAGACATCATCATCACTTCCACATTAACAGGTGGACACAGAAGGACCACAGCACTCCGGACCCGATGGTGAGTGCTGTGGTCCTGGTCTGTTGGTTACTTGCTGGGCCTGACTACTGGTGTGGCCTTGCCCTGATTGATGAGACTGTCAGCCACGCTGTCTATCACGTCGATGATGGAGCCTTGGGGCTTGCCACCTAGGGGCTGAGTGAGCCGTACCTGCTGCGTCATGCTGCTGCCTCCTCGTGTGCTGCTGCTTCGGCTTCGGTATAGATGCCTGCCTTCATTCCCTGCTGCTCAGCCCAGAGGAACCACGTCAGGGTGGGCGCCATCATCCCCCGCTTGGAGGGGAAGGGTCCGGTGAACTCATAGTCATCACTCCGCCTGTCGGTGGAGGGGATGACGCGGTATGCCCGGAAGTGTCCGGCTGAGTCGTGCAGAGCCCGGAGATCTCCCCATGCTTCCGGTACTCCGTTGTGGTGCAGGAGGTAGTCGGCCTGCGTGGGGTTCAGCTTCGGGTCCAGTTCCATCGTGCTGTTGAACGCCTTCAGGATGAACGCCACACGCTTGTTCACTTCGGGCCGGAGGATCTTCGTGACCCATGTGTCACCGAGGGCCGCGAGTTCCTTGTGGATCTGTCGGGAGTTGATCGCCATAGCCTTCTCGAAGATCTGAGCGACCGCGCTGCCGTGCCCTGCTCCGAGGATCGTCTTGGCCGCGGCCCCGTTGAACACGTCAGAGATGGTGCCGGTGCCATCTGCGAGGGCCTGTGCTGCCTGCTGTGCGGCGCTCTCCGGGTTGCTCTCCTGACGCTTGGCCGTGATGTCCCGGCGTCGTTCCTCGAGCTCGCTGAGCTTCTCCCGTGTGGCCTTCGGGATGGTGACCCCGATGTCCTCGAGGTTGCCGACTGACCGAAGCAGGGTGTCGCCGGTGCTGGTGCCCACCGTGGTTCGTTTGTTCTGTGTGTACATGGTGTTCCTTACTGGTCGAAGAGTCGGCTGCCGATGGAGCTCAGGGACTCAGGTTCGGCGCTCTCGGTGGTGCTGATCGCACTCTGGTCCTCGGTCATGAAGCTGGCGATGTTGCCCCATTCCCGTTCTGCGACTCGCATAGCTTCATTGCGCGCCCCGCCAGATCCGGCGGCCGCTACCTTTTCTGCAGCCCGCGAGACCTGCCCGGAGAGGCTGTCGAGCGATTCACCGCGAGGCAGGTCCGCGTTCTTCAAGATCTGGAGATCCTTCTCGGTGAGCTTCCGGCCATTGGCTGCGGACTCCACCAGGAAGCGGACGGGGTTGTTCTTCGGGAGGTGTGGCATTGTGTGTCTCCTACTTGTTGTTGGTGTAGATCATTGGTTCAACCCATGCAGGGGTCTCTTGTTTCTGCTTTCGCAGCTTGTTCCGCTCGGCCCGGTTAGCTCGGGCGTCGTTGCGAAGCTTCACGGCCAGTTCGTTCTTGGCCCTCTTCTGAAAACCGATGTCGTGTTTCTGTGGCACGGTCGTCGCTCCTTCGGGGATAGTTCAGGTGGTCCTCATCTATGGCCGGCGTCCAGGGCAGAGGCCCCTCGACTACGCCGTTCGCGTTGACGATCGGTCTAGGCATTTCAGACCTTCCAGGTAGCTGCCCGGAGCGACCAGCACCCAGGACACGGACAAGAGGTTTCAGTCGGGCCACGGTGCGGTCGAGGCTGGCCCATCATCTGAGCCGCTACCGGGGCCAAAGCTGCAGACGATCCACCAGGGGCCAAGCTGGCGATGTAGCCGCAGGCGCACGTGCGATATCCGCAATCTGTGCAGACCTTCACGCCGACTCCTCCCAGTTCATCTCCGGATTGCGGAAGGTGTTGAAGTCGAACGTCCTGGGACCGTCACCGTCGGAGCTCGTCGGCGGATCTCCCCACAGTTCCGAGGGGCCAGGAGACTTGCCCTGATCTGAGATCCGACCATCGTCCGGTGAGGTCGCGTTTGAAACGCGAGCGTCCGGCGGCGAAATCGGAGCCGAATCCGAGGTCGATGTAATTTCCCCGGTCTGAGTGTCTACTTCTTCAGAAGAACCAGCACCCAGATCTTCCTCTCCTTGCTCTTGCGTTTCCTCTCCTTCAGATGTCACGTGACCATCACGTGACTGTCCCTGTGACTCTGTAGGTTCTTGGTCCTCTTTCTCCTTGGACCTCTTGCGGGCCTGTCGTTCCCGATCCGCCTTGCGCCGGTTCTCCAGCACTGCCTCCGCGACTGCTGCCGAGGTCTGGTACTTCTGGAAGTCCGCGATCTGGTAGCCGTCCTTGGTCGTGTTCCAGAGGCCCAGCTTCACGAGCTCTGCTGCAGAGTCCGTCGAAGAGAACGTGACCAACGGCAAGTCCTCGTACGGGATGGCCCCGTCCGTCATGTTGGAGACCGACCAGGCCGTCCCGAGCACGAACTGCCGGAACGCTGGAGCGCTGGTCCTGAGCACCCTCCGGTCCATCAAGTAGTGCGCGGGGAATCGGGAATCCATCAGCCCTCCTGGGGGTCCTTTGCGTGGGCGAGACTCATGGTTCGTGCCCACTTGCGGCGGTTGTGCTGCAATGCGCCTCCTCTGGCCCTGAGGATGGTGAAGCACCGTCCGCACTGGTCCTTGTTTGTCTGCTTCACCGGGAGGATGTGGGCGTCCTCGATCCTCGGTTCGACCGCGACCCCGCAGAGGGCCAGCACGTCCCCACCTTCGACGGCGGCTTCGGTGACGCGGTGCTTCTCGTAGAAGTGAAGGAGCTGGCTCACTGGGCGCCCTCCTTCACCTTCGACTGCTGGCGCTGGAGAATGCTGAGCGCCCGGTCCGGTCCAATCGCCTCCAGGCAGTCCAGGCAGATCGCCCGCGATCGCGATGCTGGGCGGATCGGTATCCCGCCCTGCGTTATAGGCGGTTCGAGGTCAGCGCCGCAGGCTCCGGTGAGCTTGTCCTCCAGCACTGCTTCTGCGAGGTCTTCGCGGCGGTATACGTGCAGGTAGTCGTCCATCACCGGTCACCGTCCTGGAACTTCTGCGCCTGCTCCTGGAACCATTCACCGATCCGCTGCAGCTCATCCGGCATCAGTGTCAGTTCCGCCACGTGCTTCATCTCATCTGTCAGGAAGACCTTGATCGCGGGGCTCTTTGTGCCCTCGTCGTCGCGGATCGTGTAGGTGTGGGCGGAGCCGATCTCCTCGCAAGCTTCGGTGCCGAAGATCAGTGCGCTGATGAGGTCCAGACGTTCACCGCCGTACACCTCGCCATCGACATCGGTCGTGGTCTCCCAGATATCTACCGGGTCGCCAGGGGTGAAGGTGTGGGCCTTAGCTGTAGACTTAGACATCATCGGTTCTCCTTCGTGGGGTTCTGATTCTGGAGCGGCCTGACTGTTTTCCTTGCCGGGAGAGTCGGGCCGCTTTTCTGTGTCAGGGGTGATCTTCATGCGCTCACCTGCTTCTGTTCCTCGAACTTCCCCTCGATCCAGTCGAGGATGTCCTGCTCTTTCCAATAGAGCCGTTTTCCGAGCCGGACCGCAGGGGGACCTTCCCCTCGGATTCGCCAGTGCCGGATGGTCGCCACCGGCACGCCCGTCATCTCGGCGAAATCTTCGATGCTCCTCAGGCGTGGATCACTCATGCTTCACTCCTCTCATTCTGCGAGCTTTGCGCTCACAACTGAGCATAACACAATCTGACAGGTGTAGGCTTACAACATGCACGAAGAACAGGCAGAGACATCGACGGACCCGACGCAAGCGCAAGAACAGGCTTTCGTGCGGAATATCCTCAAAGAGCGCGACCGCCGGGGTATGACCCAAGGCGCATTCGCCACCTACCTGCGTGACCGCGGGGTGAAGGGGATGCATCAGACGACGCTCTCCCGCATGGAGAACGGGTCTCGGCCGTTGAAGCTGCGTGAAGCTATCCAGATAGCCGACGCGCTCAAGGTTCCCCTGGGCCACCTGCTCACTCCCCCGGATCACGTCGCTGCCATCAATGGCCTGTTCGATCTGACTGAAGGCTTGGATGGTTGCCTCGATGACATGACACAGGCGATCAACCGAGCGCTGAGCCTGCTCTCCAAGGGAGCTGAGGCGATTGGTGCTCTCGATGACGTATCGGATGAGCTTGTTGGCGAGGACGATGTGTGGGATGAGATACGGCGTGCGCGGTCTAGCTTGGAGGCCTACGTGGAGGGTGGCTTAGAGTCCTTCATCCATCGAGCTCGGGCAGAGTCTTGGCTGACCAACTACGAAGCCTCTGGGGATACCAATGGCGAGTATTGATCGGCGGTCTCTCAAGTCTGGTGTCACCTGGCGCGTCCGGTGGCGTGATGAGTCGGGCAAGCAGAACGCCAAGCACTTCCCGCGCAAGTTGGACGCGCAGCGATTCAAGACCTCCGTCGAGTCGGACATGCTCACCGGCAAGTACGTCTCCCCCGCTGCCGGCCTGGTCACGTTCCGGGGCTTCTATGACCGGTGGAGCAAGCACCAGCTCTGGGAGTCCGGCACCCGCGAGGGGTTCGATCTGGTGGTGAAGCAGGCCGGGTTCTCAGACATGCCGCTGGCGAAGATCAAGCGCTCACACGTCGAGGTGTGGGTGAAGGCGATGGACTCCAAAAACTTCGCACCGCAGACCATCAAGAATCGGCTCGGCTGGGCCGGCACGATCTTCCGCGCCGCCATCGCAGACCAGCACCTCGCCATCGACCCGTCTGCCGGGGTCAGGACGCCTCGCCTGGCGCCGAAGGCGGAGCGGATGACCATTCCCACCGCCGACGAAGTGAGCAAGCTCCTGGGCGCGTCTCCGGACTGGTTCAAGCCGATGATCGCGCTCGGCGCGTTCGCCGGCCTGCGGATCGGTGAGGTGAACGGACTGCAGGGCTCAGATGTGGACTTCCTACGCCGAACGATCAAGGTGAATCGGCAGGTGCAGCGCCGCTCTAACCTGCCGCTGGAGGTCCGGGCGCCCAAGTATCAGTCCTTCCGCACCATCTCGGCACCCGAGGGGCTGCTGAGCATTCTCTCGCAGCACATGGGCGAAATCGGCCTCTACGGTGACGACGGTTGGTTCATGCCCGGTCGAGATGGTGGCCCCGCGTGGCCGCGCTCGGTGGACTACCACTGGACACGGACCAGGGAGGCTGCGGGGCTGACGACGAAGTTCCACAGTCTGCGACACTTCTACGCCTCCGGGCTCATCGCGGCCGGCTGTGACGTGGTGACCGTGCAGCACGCCATGGGGCACAAGTCTGCATCCGTCACGCTGAACGTCTATAGCCACCTCTGGGAGACCAGCGAGGACACCACGCGGGCCGCTGCGCAGGGCCTCATGGACGCTGTCCTCAGCCCTGGTGAGGACTCATTGAGGACTCAGACCAACAGCTGAGCCTCTGACCTGGGGCGATGTCCAAATGGTGGCGTTGATCCAGATCTCCTCCACCGATTCGTCCTCGAGAAGCGGCTGGAGCTCCCCGAAACCGGCGACGGCGTTGACGACGTGCTTGACCGCCTGCTGGACCGGTCCGATCAGCGGCAAGGCGGTCACCATCGACCGGCGGTCGTATTCAGCAACGGCTGCCTCCACCAGCTCCTGGACACCGATCGGGTTCTCTGCAGGGTCCAGCCCGCGGTGCCGGATCTGTTCCCGCACCTCATCTTCAACGATCGTCAAAGCATCCACAGGCTCGGCCTCGTCCCTGATTCCAGTGTGGTGAGATCACGATAGCCAGCCGGATAGCTCCTGACCATAGATTGTTCAAAACCTGTGGAAAATGGGCCACGATCACAGGTTCTCCACAGCTGACGACCTGTCGCGGAGCAGCCTTTCCCTCGGATCTAGCCTCAGACCAGCACCGGCCCGGGCGCGCGTCCCGCACACGCCCCAAATCGCATCAGACCAGGAGGGACACAGTTGACCTCGGCACCACCGACCGCTCTTTCCTGCACGGTTGTGCACGCTCCAGGCTCGGTACCCGAGACTTTGTGGAATCGGCTGCGGATCGAAGCCGGAGGCACCCACCCGCACGAACTCCGAATCCTCCTCGACGGCGCGGCCGCTCCCAGTGGGGCTCAGATCGATGACGCGCTGGGATCCTGGATCCGCAGCGTCAGCGCAGAACCACCTCTCCGGGCGAGACTTTCGGGCGGTGCCCACCCGAGCTGGGTCGCAGTCCTGGACGGGACACCGCTGAAGGAACATGCCGCCGACTCCCCCTCCATTCACCACGGGATGGTCGTCGTGCTGCACACCTCGACCTCCAGAACCGTGCCCAGCCGATCCGCACCACCGCTGCGACTCTGCATCAGCGCGGGGCCTGACTCTGGGTGGATGGTCAGGCTCCCGCGCGGCGTCCACATGCTCGGGCGGGGCACCCGGCATCGCGGCACGGCAGATATCCGGATCAACGACCCCCACCTGGAACGCTCACACGCTACGATCCGGGTCAGCAAGACGCAGGTGCAGCTTGCCCGTCCCGGGACGGCCCCGACCTCGCTGAACGCCGATGCCCCGGTCAGGCTCGGCCGGTCCCGCGTGGAACTGGTCCAAGAGCCCCCACCTCCTGTCCCTCAACGGAACTGGCCCTTGCCCCCGGCGAAGGTCACGGAGCAGCCGCCGTCCGGGCGCCACCGGACGATGCTGCTGGTATCCCTGGCTCCGCTGGCGGTCGGCGTCGTGCTGGTGCTCGTGACCGGCATGTGGATCTTCCTGCTGTTCAGCGCCGCCTCGGCAGTCCTCGCTGTGATCACGCTCCTCGATGGGCGACGCCGGCGTCGCCGCTTCCGTCGCTCCGTGCGCGCGGCGTCCATTGAGTGGGCCGACCAGCGCAGGGCTCTGTTCCCCACGCCGGGACGTGCCGTCAGAGCTCTACGAGCACGGGCACGCCCGAGGAGCTCGCTCGGTCTCCACGACCCAGGCGGCGTCGTCGTGACGGTGGGTGAGGCGCGAATCGATGCTGAGCTGGACTGCCCGGGCGAGTCCGGACAGCTCGAGGCTCTGGATGAATCCCGCGTCCTCACCGCCACGGCGTGGAGTCTCCTAGGCTCGGAACACACTGTGCTCTCAGGCTCGCCCCGGGAACAGCTCAGCGTCCTGCGCTGGATTCTCGCTCAGCTGACGCATCATGTCGACGCAGGTCCTCACGTCCTGCTCGCACCGGACCTCGAGTCGCTCGGCAGGGCTCGGGCGTGCGATGTACGCAACCTTCTCGACCCGACGGAGCTGCGCGACTATCGGCGCGTCGGCGTAGTGCAGCCGCCGGGACTGGAAGCCGCGCTGCGTGATCGGTCACCCGGTTCACCGTCGACCCCGGCACCCGTTTTGATCAGCCCGGTTCCGCTCGACTCCGGCCCCGTCAGGACCGCGCTCGGCGCCGGATGGCACGTCATCTCCACTTCTGGATCAGACATCTCGTCAAGACCAGCAGCACCTCCGCCTGCCAGGCAGATGCCGCCGACGAGCGCTGACGGGTGGCGGGTGAACCTTGACGCCGGAGAACTTCACCGGATCGAGTCAGGCACTGCGCGAAGGGTCGCGACAGGACTGGTCCCCGACGGATTGTCCCGGCAGACTCTGCACGAACACCTCAGGCTGGGCCTTCGCCACGTCTCGGGGTCGGGCACCGACACGGGAGTCCCGCCGCTCGTCACCGCATCCCTGCCGTCTCCACTGATGCCCGGCAACGCCCGACTGAGGCTGGAGACGCTGCTGGGCCAGGGCTCCTCGGCCGAAGAGCTGCTGGACCTGGTCGCAGACGGACCCCACATCCTGCTGGCAGGGACGACGGGAGCCGGCAAGTCCGAGCTGCTGAAGTCGATGCTCCTGGGCTGGGCGGCGAGATATGGACCGCGGGAGCTGAACCTTCTGCTCTTCGACTTCAAGGGCGGGTCAAGCTTTCAACACCTGGCTCGGCTGGAACACACGGTAGGGCTGGTCACGGATCTCACAAAGGCCCAGTCCGATCGCACGTTGGAAGGCCTTCAGTCTGAACTCACCCGGCGGGAACGGCTGTTCCTCGAATCCGGAGTCGCCGACTATGCAGATTTTCGGAGAGCCCGCCCCGCCGAGTCACTGGCCCGCATGCTCGTGGTCATCGACGAATTCCGGATCTTCACCCAGACGCTGCCGGGCGCGATGGACGAACTCATGCGGTTGGCGACTCTTGGCCGATCCCTGGGTCTGCACCTGATACTCGCCACCCAGCGCCCGCAGGGGGCGGTGACAGCGGACATCCGCGCGAACATCGGCACCATCATCTGCCTGCGTCTGCGCAGCGAAGAAGAGGCACGCGACCTGGTGGGCACCACCGAACCGGCCCATCTGCCACGGCAGCTGCCGGGCCGCGGAATCATCCAACGCCCCGGAGAAACAGCCCGCCCGTTCCAGGCAGTCCAGCTGCTGGACCGTTCAGCGAAGATCACGGCGCGCGCCGAACGGGTACCGGCGCCCCCAGCGATCGGGTGGCGAGATTCCACTCCGGCTCTGGTCGAGGCGCTGGAGAGGCATCTTCGGGTCACGAGCAGTCGCCGAGCCCACACGCCGCTGTGTCCCCCGCTGCCGGAGATCCTGCGTGCTCCGCTGGGCGCGACCGAGATCCAGTTCGGCCTCATCGACGACCCGGCCCGGCAGACGCAGCGGCCGCTGCGGCTGAACCTGAATGGGGGCGCGGGCACCGCGGTGCTGGGTGAGACTGCCTCCGGTGGCACCGCAGCGCTGCAGTCGATGGTGCGTCAGCTCCTCGCTCACCCCAGCGAGGTCCACGTCTACCTGTTGGATGGTGATCACTGTCTGGAGGAGTTCCGGCACCACCCACGGATCGGGTCCTGGGTCACCACGGATCACCTGCAGGAGGCCCAGTACCTGATCACTCAGCTTCACCGGCTGGTGACCAGACGAAGGACCTCCCCACCTCCGGAACGCATCCCGCTGGTCCTGGTCATGTCCGGGCACTCGCGCTGGCAGCGGTCCGGCAGCCTGATGGGCGGCGGAGACCTGGAGTCTGATCTCGGGCTTCTTACGAATGAAGGCGCTGGGTTCGGATTCAGCATGGTGGTCGTGGGAGGCCGTGAACTCGCCCTCGGAAAGCTGGGCTCCCGCCTCACGTGCAAGGTGTATCTCCCCTATGGGGTGTCTGAGGAGGTCCGCTACCTATGGCCCAAACTGCGTGCCACGGATCCCCTGCCCGGTCGCGGAGTCCTCGTATCCGCCGACGAGCCCCTTCCCGGACTGAGCGTCCAGCTGGTGACTGGAGTCCTCGAACAGAGGACCGAGCCCCCGGTGAACAGCGACCAAAAACCTCTGAGTCCTACGATGCTCAGAGTCGATCCCCTGCCACTATCGGTGGGGTTGCCAGTGCTGGGTTCCGATTCAACAACACTGTCGTTGGGACTGCACCAGTTCACCCACTCTCCCGCCACGCTCGAGGACAGCTCCTGGCAGGCTGGGCTGATCCTCGGAGCAGCCCAGACCGGGAAGACCAATGCACTGCGCCTGGTCGCCGCTCAACGGCACTGTTGGACCTTGGCGGATCTGGCCGTGGCGGGCGGATCGGGCAACCACACTGAGGAGGCCGCCACGCTGCTTCTCATCGACGACGCCGAGCGGTGCACCCCCGCGCAGCATCGCAGCATCGAGGCCTGGTTGGAGTCTGGCGGAAAGGTGCTGGCGACGGCGCTTCCCCAGCTCAACGTCTTCAGCAGACTTCCGTGGTCCTATCGAGCTCGTGGGGGCGCCGCGAACTTCGTGCTCAGTCCGCTGACCCGCTCTCAGGGAGAGGCCTTCGGGCTCTCGGTGCCAACGCTTCAACGTCACACTCCGGGGCGGGCAGTGTGGATCGGACCAGAGGGCCCGCGGATCATCCAATGGTGGAAGCATCCGGAATCGGCGTGATGAGCCACACCACGTCAACTATGGGAAGCTCCCGGCCATGCCACTGACCCGCCGGTGTCCCAAACCACCTCCGCGCCCCGCGCCCGTCCCATCTCAGGGGATCTGGTGGCCGCGGCCCACACCTCGCCCACTCCGCCCTCACCCGCCCCGACAGGAGGCCACGTCGATAAGCCGCCAAAGGGCCTCCCGGAGGCTGGGACGGAGAGTGCGGGAAGTTTTCCGAGCCGGCAGGGCTGTCGACCTCAGCGCTGAGGCCTCTCTCGCTTTTTCAGGATTCCCGCAGGTAAGGGGACTACCAATAGGGAGTCGATAGTCCCCCGGCCCCGAACGAAGGACCCGCTCATGAACTCCCGCTGGAACAACTCCTCGGCCCTGCTCTCCGTGGCCGCCATCTCCGCGCTCGCGCTGAGCTCCTGCGCCAGCGACGAGCTGGACTCCGAGGACGACGACGCCCAGCCCACCGCGACAGTGACCGAGACCGTCGAGGCGGAGCCCACGGACCCCGCCGCGACCGAGGCTGAACCCACCGAGGGGTCCACAGACTCCCCCGAGGACGAAGCGTCCGAGACCGCGGATCCGGCGACCGACGACTCCGCAGCCGCAGACGGGGACCCGCTCTACCAGGCGGTGGACGCCGTCGAGCAGGAGTACCCGGACTCCGTCGTCCTGGATCTCGAGACAGAGGGCAGCTACTACGAGTTCACGATTTTAGACGGCGGAGCCGAGTGGGAGCTCGACGTGGATCGTGAGAGCTTCGAGATCATGAACACCCAGGAGGACGACATCGACTCGGATGATCAGCGCAATGCCGAGGCCGTGCAGGTGGAGTTCACCGAGGCGCTGCGCACCGCCGCTGAAGAGGGCGGCGGGACCCCGGAACAGGCCGATCTGGACGACGAAAACGGGACGGTGACATGGGAGATCGAGCTGGACAACGGCACGGAGGTCTACGTGGATGTCGCCACCGGGGAGGTCGTCGACTCAGGCAGCTGACATAGACTGGGCTGATCGAAACATCAGTCGTCTAGGGCAGAGAAGAGGTGGCGTCGTGACGGCGGGCCACAGTGACACCACCGGTGACCACCCGGAGCAGACACCGCAGGTCTGCACAGAGGACCCTCGCGTCGACATGGCCGATGAGACCTCGGAGTCTGCCGCTATGAGTGATCAGCGCGGCCGTCATGACCTCACCGGCTTCTCCCCCAAGGCACGGGCCTGGCGGTCCTTCTTCGAGACCTCCGCGATCATCAGCGATCGCATGGAGAAGCGACTCTATTCCAGCACAGGACTGCGGCTCAGCGACTACAACCTGATGCTGCTCCTGGCTGAGGCGGAGGATCACCAGCTGCGCATGGGCGAACTCGCCGAGGGCATGGTCTTCTCTCCCTCCAGGCTCTCCTACCAGGTCAAGTCGTTGCAGAAGCGCGGGCTGATCGATCGCTTCGCCGACGCCGAGGACCGGCGCGGCATGACGGCGCAGCTCACCGACGAGGGGCACCGCGTCTTCGAAGAGGCCTCGCGGCTGCACGGCACCCACATCCGGCAGCTCTTCCACCCGGCCCTGGACGACGCCGAGGCCGATACGCTGCGCCAGATCTGTGAGCAGATCAAGGACACTGTCGCCGCCGCGGACCAGGCCTGAGGGCAACGCCCTGACGACTCCAGCGGGGCATCACCCGGGGTGGCTCAGCGAACCAGCTTCAGCTGGACCGAGTCAGCGCGTTCGCGCAACATCGACACGTCACCCAGTGCGGCCTGCAAGCTGGCCAGCGCCAGCCGGGCATCGACCTCATCGAGTCCAGGCTCCAGCACGATCCCGACGCTGAGCTCCGGACCGCTTCCGCCGCCGGGCACCGCGTCCCCGGCCGCAGTGCGGGTGCCGACGCCGTCGCCGGGCTGCAGCTGCAGCTGCGCGACGCCGGGGCAGAGGTCCAGAATGCCGCCCAGCGCCTCGGCCAGCTCAGAGTCCTGATACGAGGGTACCCATCGGCTGGCCTGCGCGAGGGCCTCCACCGCGGGCCGCCGCAGCACGAACGTCAGCTCCGCGCCGGGGTCCAGCACAGCAAGTTCGGCACCCTCCGCCAGGGCGGCGAGCATGATCCGCTCGGTCTCCGCCGCCACGGGACGCGCCTTGTCATGCCAGGCCGTGAGCGCCTCCACGGAGGTGAATACCGGCATGGTCTGGCGTCCGTCGCGGCTGGTGATGCTGATCAAGGTGATGTCCGCCTGCTTGTCCCCCACCGGCGCGCTCGGCTCACCGGGCTTGCCGCCGGGGGCCGGTTCGGCCTCCTCGGCCAGCTCGGCGAGCACCGGGACGAACAGCCGCTGACCGGCCAGGGCCCCGACGAACCCCGCTTCGTCGAGCTCCCCGGCGAGCAGCCGCTCCCGTGCGACCCTGACCGCGGCGGTGGCGAGGCCGTCGTCGCCGTCGAAGGTGTGCAGCGGGTTGCCGTCCCCGGAGAGGTCGCGGTCCGCCCACGGGACCCCGGCGGAGTCAGCGGGCCGGCCCTGCGCATCCCGGGGTGCACGCTGCAGCAGCGCAGCGATATGACCGGGCAGATCCCTGCTGGAGGCGGCGTTCAGACTCATGCGGAGGCTGCGGCCACCTTCAGCGCTTCGGGGAACTCGAACTTCCCGGCGTAGAGGGCCTTGCCCATGATGGCGCCCTCGACGCCGAGGGAGACCATCTTGGCCAGCGCTGCGACGTCCTCCAGGGAGGAGATGCCGCCGGAGGCGACCACGGGCTTGTTGGTCTTGGCGCAGACCTGGGCGAGCAGCTCGGTGTTGGGTCCGCGCAGGGTCCCGTCCTTGGTGACGTCGGTGACCACGTAGCGGGGGCAGCCTGCGTCCTCGAGGCGCTGCAACACGTCCCAGATGTTCCCGCCCTCGCGGGTCCAGCCGCGGGCGGCGAGGGTCTCGCCGCGCACGTCGAGGCCGACGGCGATCGCGTCACCGTGGCGTTCGATGGCGCGGGCGGTCCACTCCGGGTCCTCCAGGGCCGCGGTGCCGAGGTTGACCCGGGTGGCGCCGAGCTCCAGGGCGCGGTCCAGGGACTCGTCGTCGCGGATGCCGCCGGAGAGCTCGATCTTGACGCCGAGCTCCTTGACCACGCGGGCCATGATGTCGCGGTTATCGCCGCGGCCGAAGGCGGCGTCGAGGTCCACCAGGTGGATCCACTCGGCACCCTGCTGCTGCCAGTTCAGCGCGGCCTCCAGCGGATCGCCGTAGCCGGTCTCGGATCCGGCCTCCCCCTGGACCAGTCGCACGGCCTGGCCGTCGGCCACGTCGACGGCGGGCAGCAGCTCCAGGGCGGGAACGGTGGCGGTGGGCGCGGAGGGCTCAGTCATGGATCTTCTTTCGGCTGGAGGTATGGCTGGTGGGTCGGGACGGCGGTGTGGAACGGGCTGGCGGGTGCACCGCAGCGGTCGGGCTGCGCGGAGTTCCGGTCCGCGGGGAATGCAGGGTCAGAGGCTCAGGATCCAGTTGCGCAGCAGCTGCATCCCGGCGTCACCGGACTTCTCCGGGTGGAACTGGGTGGCGGAGAGCGGCCCGTTCTCCACTGCGGCGATGAAGTCGGTGCCGTGGTGGCTCCAGGTGACCTTGGGCGGGTTCATGGACTCGATGGACTGGTCGAAGTCCCAGGACTGCACGGCGTAGGAGTGCACGAAGTAGAACCGTTCGTCCTTGAGCCCGTCGAAGAGCACGCTGTCCGCGGGTGGGCGCACGGTGTTCCATCCCATGTGCGGGACCACCGCGTCCTCGGGCAGCGCGGTGACCTCTCCGGGCCATTCCCCCAGCCCTTCGGCGGGGATGCCGTGTTCGACGCCGCGGTCGAACATCACCTGGTGGCCCACGCAGATGCCGAGTACCGGGCGCGACCCGGCGATCCGGCGTCCGATCCAGCGGGGCCCGTCGATCTCGCGCAGCGCTGACATGACGGCGGCGAAGGCACCCACACCGGGCACGACCAGCCCGGAGGCGTTGAGCACGGCGTCGGTGTCCTTGGTCAGGGTCACGTCCGCACCGGCGCGCTCGAGCGCCCGGACCGCAGAGTGGATGTTGCCGGACCCGTAGTCCAGGACGACGACGTCGGGCTTGCCGCTCACAGGGCACCCTTGGTGGAGGGGATCTCATCGGTGCGCGGGTCGGACTCCACGGCCTCGCGCAGCGCGCGGGCGAAGGCCTTGAACTGGGCCTCCACGATGTGGTGCGGGTCGCGACCGCCGAGCAGGGTCATGTGCAGGCAGATCCCGGAGTGGTAGGTGATCGCCTCGAAGACGTGGCGGGTCATGGATCCGGTGAAGTGTCCCCCGATGAGGTGGTACTGCTGCCCCTCGGGCTCCCCGGAATGGACCAGGTACGGCCGGCCTGAGACATCGACCACTGCCTGGGCCAGCGCCTCGTCCAGCGGGATGGTCGCATTGCCGAAGCGGCGGATGCCGCGCTTGTCCCCGAGCGCGACGCGCAGCACCTCGCCCAGGACGATGGCGGTGTCCTCGACGGTGTGGTGCACGTCGATGTGGGTGTCGCCGGAGGCTTCGACGTCGAGGTCGATCAGCGAGTGCCGGGACAGTGCGGTGAGCATGTGGTCATAGAAGGGCACACCGGTGCTGATGTTCGAGGTGCCGGTCCCGTCGAGGTCCATCCGGACCTTGACGCTGGACTCGCTGGTGACACGTTCCATCTGGGCGATGCGCCCGGAGATCAATTCTGCTCCCATAACTCCTGCTTGGTGGTGGGGTACGCCAACGTCTCAGTCTACGCGGTGGTCCTGGTGATGAATCGCTTGAGTGAGGCCAGGAAGTCCGAGGTCTCTTCCTCGGTGCCGGCGGTCACGCGCAGGTGTCCGGGGATGCCGACGTCGCGGATCAGGATGCCGTCCTCGAGGAGGTGCTGCCAGGCGGCCTTCTCATCGGTGAGTCCGCCGAAGAACACGAAGTTCGCGTCCGAGGGCGCCGGGTGCAGCCCCATCTGCTCCAGGGTGGTGACGATGCGGTCGCGCTGCTCCTTGATCCGTTCCACATTGGCCATCAGCGTGGCCGAGTGGTCCAGGGCGGCGACGGCGGTCGCCTGGGTCACGGCGGAGAGGTGATAGGGCAGCCGGACCAGCCGCATGGCGTCGGTGACCTCAGGGGCCGCGGCCAGGTAGCCCAGTCGACCCCCGGCCAGCGCGAAGGCCTTGCTCATGGTGCGCGAGACGATCAGACGCTCCCGTCCGGGCAGCAGGGCCAGGGCCGAGCCGGTTCCGGACTGGCGGAACTCGCCGTAGGCCTCGTCCACCACCACCATGGTGTCGGACTCCTGTGCCGCGGCGTAGGCCGCCTCCACGGTCTCCAGGGAGAGGGCGGTGCCGGTGGGGTTGTTCGGGGAGCACAGGATCACCACATTGGGGCGGTGCTCGCGGATCTGCGCCGCGACATCCTCGGGCGTCTGGGTGAAGTCCTCGGCGCGGGTGCCGGCGATGTACTCGCTGTAGGTGCCTCGGGCGTAGAGCGGGTACATGGAGTAGGTCGGAGGAAAGGAGAGCACCGAACGGCCGGGGCCGGCGAAGGCCTGCAGGATGTGTTGCATGATCTCGTTGGAGCCGTTGGCCGCCCAGATGTGCTCGTCGGTCAGCTCAGCCGGCTCACCCTCGGAGGCGAGGTCTCGGTTCAGGTACTCGGCGAGCTTCTGGCGCAGGACCGAGAACTCCCGGTCCGGGTAGCGATTGAGCTGGGCGGCCGCGGCGCGGACTTCCTTGCCGATGGCGTCGACCACGTCTGCTGGGACGTCGTAGGTGGTCTCATTGACATTGAGCATCGCCTTCACGCTCAGCTGCGGGGCTCCATAGGGTTCTTGACCCTGGAGCTCTTCACGCAGCGGCAGACGGGACAGGTTCCGGGAGCGGGATGAAGTCACCGGGACATTCTAGCCGGGCGGGCCGTGCTGATCTGGGCTCCGAGCCGGGGGCCCAGAGGGGCAGCCCGGACGGGACTGGTCAGTCGACTCAGTCGACCGGGACGAAGAGTTCCTGGCCGGGGGTGAGCTCGGAACCGTTGAGATCGTTGAGCTCGGCGATCTGACCGATGAGCACCTGGGTGTGCTCGTCAGAGTCCACCGAAGCTGCCACGCTCCACAGGGTGTCCCCCGCGCCGATGGTGACGACTTGGGCGTCCACCCCGGGAACATCACCGGATGACGCCTGTGCCTGATTGAGCAGCGAGGTGGCCAGCATCAGCGCTCCGAGCAGCGCGATGGCCAGGGCTGCCAGCACCGGAAGGCCCAGCAGGAGGAAGCGACCGCGGCGAGTGAGGTGCACTGCCGGAGCCGGTGCGGAGTCGACAGGTGCAAGTGCAAGCTGTGCTGTACTCATGGGGAAGAACCTCTCATTCGAACGTGTGTACTATTTCTAGCACATAGTTTCGAATCTTGACCAGACTCGCCGCAGAATCAATGGAATCTCTCTACGATTTCGAGTAACCTGAGCGCCAAGTTCGAAGTGATCTTCGAAGCGAATCTCACTGTGAACAGTCCATCAGCAGGGTCTGACATGGATGCTGACACAGGGCGGATGCGGCGGACGGCTCGGCACAACTATGGAGGCAGCAATGGCGCAGAACACCAAGGACTCATCGGCAGCGCCGCGACTGACTGATCGGCAGCGGCAGATCGTCGACGTCATCCAGGAGTCGCTGGCCGAGCGCAGCTACCCGCCGTCCATGCGAGAGATCGGCGACGCCTGCGGACTCGCCTCGCTGTCCTCGGTGACCCACCAGCTGGCCCGCCTGCAGGAGCTCGGTTACCTCAGACGAGTTCCCGGACGGCCGCGCGCCATGGAGGTGCTGCGCGACTCAGCCGGCGCCCCGGTGCTCAGCGAACAGGCCCAGGAGGCCGAAGCTGCGGCTCGCGACTCCGTGGTGGACCTGCAGGGCTACCGCACACAGTCGGACAGCAGGATCTCTGAGATCCCCGTCGTGGGACAGATCGCCGCCGGTGGACCGATCCTGGCCGATCAGCAGGTTGAGGACATCATGCCCCTGCCGCGGCAGCTCACCGGCGAGGGCGAGCTGTTCATGCTCCAGGTCCGCGGTGACTCGATGATCGAGGCCGGGATCTTCGAGGGCGACTGGGTCGTCGTGCGGCGGCAGAGCACCGCGGAGAACGGTGACATCGTCGCCGCGCTGCTCGATGACGAGGCGACGGTCAAGACGCTCAAGCGCCGCGACGGACATGTCTGGCTGCTGCCGCAGAACCGGCAGTACGAACCGATCCTGGGCGACGAGTCCACGATCATGGGCAAGGTCGTCACGGTGCTGCGCAGCCTCTGAGCCGTTGGAGATCTCGGCGGCCGCCTAGTCCCCGCGCGGCACGACCGTGGGTTCCGCACCCGTGGGGGTGGGTGGGTGCTCACGAAGGTTCTGTTCGGTCATGACGTCCAGGAGCCGCGACCATCGTTCGTCAACGGTCCGCTCGCTGAGCTGCACGCGCTCCGGGACGTCGCCCTCCGCGAGTTCCTGCAAGGGCCAGATCCCGCGGTGCAGCTCCTCATCGGTGGGGCCTCGATCTACGGTGACGGGCAGCCAGTCAAACCCGGTGACGCGTGCGTCGTCATCCGTGGCCTCGACCGTTGCGTAGACCACGGTCCCGCTGGCAGTCTCCACGACGCAGCAGGCCTCGTCCTGGTTGGAGAGGAAGTTGCCCATGGACCACACCACCCACATGCCCTCGTCCGACGGGCCACCGTCGAGCTGCTCCACCGGCTGGGGGGTGTGCGAGTGGCTGCCGAAGACCACGTCGATCGCGCCATCGGCGGCGAGCTGCTCACCGTACTCGCGCTGCTCTTGATTGGGCGCGTCAACATACTCTTCGCCCCAATGAACAGACGCGACGACGATGTCGGCGCCGTCCTCCCGGGCTTGCGTCGCCTGATCGGTGAGCTCCTGAGGGCTGACATCAGAGACCCGCCACAGTTCATCGTCCTGCGGCCGGTATTGCTGGTTGTGCAGCATCGAGGTGGCCAGGTGAGCCACGGTGACCTCTCGCCCGCCGCGTTCCATCGTGTAGAGCTGAGGTCGGGTGGCTTCGGCCTCGGTGCGTGCCGTGCCCGCATGTCCCAGGCCGGCGGCGTCGAAGACCTCGAGTGTGCGTTCCGCACCGGCCGTTCCCTGGTCCAAGGAATGGTTGTTGGCGGTGGAGCACCCGTCGAAGCCCACCGCGGCGAGATCTCCGGCGAGCTCCGGCGGGGCCGCGAAGACCGGGTATCCACTCGGCTCCACGCCCTCTGGAGCGATCGGCACTTCCAGCCCGCAGAGCGCGAGGTCGGCGCCGCTGATGAGGTCTCGGACTCCGCCCATCATCGGCGCAAAGGCGTAGTCGGCGTCCTCGGCCAGCGCGGCTGCCGTGTCGATCAGCGGACCGTGGATGAGGATGTCCCCAGTGCCAGCGATGGTGAACTGCGTCGACTGAGGTTCGTCCGTCTCCACCGGGCTGGTTGCCTCGTTGCCGGCATCAGGCTGCGCGGTGCCGGGCTGCGTGGAGTCAGGCTCCCCGGTGTCAGGCTGTGCGGTGTCGGGGGCAGGCTGAGCCGGGTCATCTTCGGTGCTCTCGGCGCAGCCCGCCAGCGTAAGCGCTGCCGTGAGCACCCAGAAGGCGTGCACGAGGCGTGGGCGTCTGGTGCGTTCGGGATGCTGCATGGTCTGTGTGCCTCCTGGGGCCACCCGAGGTGTTGATCGAAGCGCCCCCTGAGCGTGGGCGTCTGGTTGATGCTGCTGCCGATGCTCGGTGGTCACCTGTGGGGAGGCGGTTGCCGAAGCTGAGGTCCAGCTACTTGTCTCGTTCCGCCAGCCGAGCCAGAGCCCCTCGAGCGAGGTCCCCGTTGACGGTCGGCCAGAAGTCGGGCATCGACTGCTTGAGGAACCCGCCATAGCGCGCCGTGGCCAGGCGTGAGTCCAGGATGGCCAGCACTCCCTTGTCCTCGCCGGTCCGGATCAGTCGCCCTGCGCCCTGGGCCAGCCGGGTGGCGGCGTGGGTTGCGGCGACCTGCATGAACCCGTTGCCTCCGTGCTTGGTGACTTCCTGGCTGCGGGCACTGACCAGCGGGTCGTCCGGGCGGGGGAACGGAATCCGGTCGATCGCGACCAGTCGGCAGGAGCGCCCGGGGACGTCTACGCCCTGCCAGAGGCTCATGGTGCCGAACAGGCAGGTCTCTTCGTCCTCGGCGAAGGCGCGGACCAGCGAGGACATGGTCGAGTCGCCCTGGCAGAGGATCGGGATGTCCAGGCGCTGCCGCAGATCCTCGGCGGCCTCCTCGGCGGCGCGCCGGGAGGAGAACAGCGCCAGGGTCGCACCCTTGGACGCTTCGATGAGCCCGGCCAGCTCGTCGCGCTGGGCCTGGGCGGTCTTCATCGACGGCGGCGGCAGGTGCTTGGCCACGTACAGAACCCCCTGCTTGGGGTAGTCGAAGGGGCTGCCCACGTCCACGGCGTCCCAGGCCGGGGCCTTCTCCCCCGCCAGACCCAGGGACCCGGCGACAGGGTCGAAGCTGTCCCCGATGGTCAGCGTCGCGGAGGTCAGCACCACGGTGCGATCGCCGAAGAGCCCCTCGCGCAGCCGTCCGGCCACCGAGGTCGGGGCGACGTAGATCAGCGGGGATTCATCCAGGTCAGCCTCCTGATAGCCGCGTCCCGGCACGAAGGCGCCGGGTCGGTTCAGCCAGACCACGTCGGGAGTGTCCGGGGATTCCAGGATCCGGTTGGCCGTGTCGAGCACGGCCTGCATCCGGGACCTGGCGGTGCTGCGCCCGGGGTCGGCCTCGGCGTCGCCGGTGGGCTTGGAGTCCGAGAGTGCGGTCCGTGCAGCGTTGCGGGCCAGCTCGACGGCCTCGCGCTGCTGCGGGTTCAGCCCGCGGGCCAGAAGCCCCGAGTCGACCCGGTGGAAGGCTGCCTCGACGGCGACCGCGGAGCTCTGCAGCGCCTCGACGTTGATGGCGGTGTGCCGCCGGGCGGAGGACGCGGCGGCCTTGATCATCTGCGCGGAGAGCTGGGCCGTGACCGCAGAGGTCACCCGGTCAGCGAGCTCATGGGCCTCATCGACGATCACGGCGTCGTGTTCCGGGAGCACGTCGAGACCCTCGAACGCGTCGATGGCGAGCATCGCGTGGTTGGTGATCACCAGGTCGGCGTCCTTGGCCTTCTCCCGGGCGCGCTCGGAGAAGCACTCTGCGGCCATCGGGCACTTGCGCGGGCCGATGCAGTCCACGGCATTGACCGAGACCTGGCGCCAGGCCCGGTCGGTCACCCCGTTGGGAAGGTCGTCGCGATCACCGGTCTCGGTGACCTGCGCCCATTCGCGCAGCGCCACGATCTCCTTGCCCAGCTGGGAGCCGGGTTCGAAGGCGGTGACCCCGCCGGTGGGCTCATCGGCGAAGGCGAAGAGCGCCTGTTCGTCGTCGTCCTCGGGGAAGCCGCCGTCCATCTTGTGTTTGCAGGCGTAGTTCGCACGCCCCTTCACCAGGGCGACGTCCACCGGACGCTCGACATGTTCGGCGATGTTCTCCAGCAGCCGGGGCAGGTCTCGGCCCATGATCTGGGCCTGCAGCGCCAGCGTGGCGGTGGAGATCAGCACCGGCTTCTCGGCATCCAGGGCATGGACCACGGCAGGCACCAGGTAGGCCAGCGACTTGCCCGTCCCGGTGCCCGCCTGGACCAGCAGGTGCCGACGCTTGCGCAGCGCCATCGCCACATGCTCGGCCATGGTCACCTGTCCCTCGCGCTTGACCCCGCCCATCGCGGTGACGGCGCGCTCGAGCAGGTCGGTCGTCTCCCGGTATCCCGTTGAACGGCTGGTGCTCACGCTCAAGGCGTCGGCTCTGCCTGGACCTGGAACTCGGCGAGGTCTCCGGCGAGGTCCCGACGGACCAGCACCTTCAACAAGGTGCCCTCCTCCAGGTACTCGGTGGAGAGGATCTCGGCGTCCTCGGCGTGGAGCCTGGAGACGATGTCACCCTGCGCGTAGGGCACCATCAGATCAAGCGGCACACTCGGGCGCGGAATGGAGCTGCTGATGAGTTCGCGCAGCTCTTCGATCCCCTCTCCGGAATGGGCCGAGACCACGATGGTGTGCGGCTCACGACGGCGGATACGTTCCACCACGTCCCAGTCGGCGACGTCGGCCTTGTTGAGCACGATGATCTCGTCCACCTCGTGGGCGTCCACCTCGGCCAGCACGGTGCGGACCGCGCTGATCTGACCCTCGGGCTCGGGGTGTGAGGCATCGACCACGTGCAGGATGAGGTCGGCGTCGGCCACCTCCTCCAGGGTGGAGCGGAAGGCCTCGATGAGCTGCGTGGGCAGCTGGCGGACGAAGCCGACGGTGTCGGAGAGGGTGTAGCCGATCCCATCCGGGGTGACCGCCTTGCGGGTGGTGGGATCCAGGGTGGCGAACAGCGCGTTCTCCACCAGGACTCCGGCGTCGGTGAGTCGGTTGAGCAGCGAGGACTTGCCTGCGTTGGTGTATCCGGCGATCGCGACCGAGGGCACGGCGTTGCGTTTGCGGTTGGCCCGTTTGGCGTCACGGGCGGGCTTCATCGCCGCGATGTCCTTGCGCAGCTTGGCCATGCGCGCATTGATCCGTCGGCGATCCAGCTCGATCTTGGTCTCACCGGGACCGCGGGAGCCGATGCCGGCACTCGCGCCGCCCACCTGGCCACCGGCCTGGCGGGACAGCGACTCGCCCCAGCCGCGCAGGCGCGGGAGCATGTATTCCATCTGGGCGAGTTCCACCTGGGCCTTGCCCTCGCGGGACTTCGCATGCTGGGCGAAGATGTCCAGGATCAGGCCGGTGCGGTCGATGACCTTGACCTTGACGATGTCCTCCAGGCCACGGCGCTGGGAGGGCGCAAGTTCGGAGTCCACCACGACGGTGTCGGCGCCGAGCTCGGCCACCGCGACGCGGATCTCTTCGGCCTTGCCGGAACCGAAGAACGTTCCGGGGTCGGGCTTGGCGCGACGCTGCAGGAAGCCGTCGAGCACGGTGGAACCGGCGGTCTCGGCCAGCGCGGAGAGCTCGCGCAGGGAGTATTCGGCTTCGGCGACGGTGCCCTCGCCCCAGAGCCCGGCGAGGACGACGCGCTCGAGGCGCAGCTGCCGGTATTCGACCTCTGAGACGTCCTCGAGTTCGGTGGAGAGCCCATCGACACGGCGCAGCGATCGGCGTTCCAGAAGTTCGAACTGTTCGCCGTCGGACTCCGAGTGTGCGGTCTCACCAGCGATTTCGCGAGCCTGCTCGCCGAGGATGCCGCGACGCCTGAAGCTGGGCTCGGCTTCAAATCGGGTGGTCCTCGCCGGTGCACTTTCGCGGGCGCGGTCAGCGGCCAGGATCCGCTCGATGGTCGCATCGACGGAGGACTGCTGTGCGTCTGACGCCGTGGAGTCCTCGGGGGTCTCGCCTGAAGCTTCGGGCGTGTGATTCTGCTTGGTCATGATCTCCTTAGGACCAGTTTTCGGCCTGGCCCTGCCCGCCGTGGATCTCCATCCTACGTTCGACCACGGACACGGTTAAGTGCGCGGGTCCGCTGTGGAGATCAAGCGGGGCTTGTTCGAGGGGTGTGGAGTATGTGTGCTCAGCCGGTCCTGCGGATCCGCAGAGGGATCGCAGCGGCGTGATCCTCAAGGGGAACACCGGTGGCGGGCGAACGACACTGCCGGCTCAGAGCGCCGGCCAGATGGTGAGGGGGTGACTCAACCGCGCGGGCGGGAGTACGTCAGGTGAATCCACATAGAGGAGAGTCTACTACGATTCACCCTGTGAACTCCCAGCATTATTTCTCCGCCTCCCCCGAGGGGCCCTTCACCCGCCGCACGGTCAACGTCACCCTGGACGGGCACGAGGTCTCCGTGGCCACCGCTGGAGGGATCTTCTCCCCCGACGGGGTGGACAAGGGCACGGCGGTGTTGCTCAAGCACGCTCCGGATCCGTCGAGCCAGGGCCACCTGCTCGACATCGGCTGCGGCTGGGGGCCCTTGGCGCTGACCCTGGCGATGCGCTCCCCGGAGGCCACGGTCTGGGCGGTGGATGTCAACGAACGCTCCCGCGTCCTCTGTGCAGAGAACGCGGCAGCACTCGGGCTGAGCAATGTGCGCGTGCTGGCTCCGGAGGATGTGCCCGCGGAGATCGAGTTCGACACGATCTGGTCCAATCCTCCGATCCGTGTCGGCAAGGAGGTGCTGCATGGACTCCTCGAGCACTGGCTCCCCCGGCTCAGCCCCGAAGGCACCGCCTGGCTGGTCGTGCAGAAGAACCTCGGGGCGGACTCGCTGCTGGCCTGGATCACCACGATGCTCACCGGCACCGCGGGACAGTTCTCCAGCGCCCGCGCCGAGACCGCGAAGGGGTTCCGGCTGCTGCGGATCACCCGCGACTGACCACGCCTGCGCGGCCGGGCTGCAGGTCTGGCGACTCTCAGCGGCTCAGCGGCTCAGCGGCTCAGGCGAGCGTTCCGGTGAGCACGAGCTCTGCCGGACCTGCCAGTTCCACGTCCTCTGCGCCGTCTTGGCGGGCCGTGAACCGGACAGTGACCTGTCCGCCGGGGACATCGACCTTCCAGAGATTGACGCTGTCGTCGGCGGCCCAGACGCGGACCGCGGCGGCTGCGGCGCAGGCCCCGGTCCCGCAGGACATGGTCTCCCCGACGCCGCGTTCGTGCACGCGCATCCGCACCCGACCCACGGCCTGGCCGTCCTCATCCTCGGTGACCAGCGGCTCGGCCGGCACGACGAACTCGACGTTCGTGCCTGCCGGCGGAACCGGGTCCACTTTCGGCGCCTCGTGAAGGTTCAGGTCATGCAGGGTCGCTTCATCCCCGAGTGCGACGACGGTATGCGGGTTGCCCATGGAGATGCTCAGGGCTGGCCGGGGCTCATCGAGTCCGGCGGCGATGACCAGCGCGTCCGAGGCGTTGGAGGCGGCCTGCTCGGGGTCCAGGAAGGACCATACGCCCATGCCGATCGCGTAGCCCTCGGGGACCTTGCGCACGGTGCGCAGACCCGCTCGGGTCAGGACGGGCAGTTCCTGCCCATCGCTGAGCTGCACGAGATCCTCGGCGATCAGGAAGTGGGCGAAGGCGCGCACGCCGTTGCCGCACATCTCCGACACCGAGCCGTCGGAGTTGCGGTAGTCCATGAACCACAGTGGGGCGTCGTCGGTGCTGCTCAGCTCGGCCGTCTCGGCGAGCAGCCGGGACACGACGGCGTCACCGATCACCAGATGCGCCGGGACCGCGCGGATGACTCCATCGGCGCCGATCCCCAGGTGCCGGTCGCAGAGCGCGGCCACCTGGTGCGCCTCGAGGGCCTGCTCCCCCGTGGGGTCGGAGAGCATGACGAAGTCATTGCCGGTGGCATGGGCCTTGGTGATGGTGGTGCCGGTGAGGGCTTCCAGGCCGGTGAGGTGATGAGCCACGCGGTTCTCCTTCATTGCTGCTGGGGTTCGATGCTCGGGATTCGTCGATGCTGAGGACGTCCGCCGCCGATGCGCCAGCCGTCCTGGTGTTCAACGCCGAAGTCGGGTGATAGCTTCCAACGCCTGTTGCACCAGGTCCTCTGCGGGTGCCGCGAGCCAGGTGACGCGCGGGTCGGCGCGGAACCAGGTCTCTTGTCTGCGGGCAAACTTGCGGGTGGCCACCGTGGTGGCCTCGATCGCGTCCGTGCTGGTGAGCTCGCCGTCGAGGACTTGGAGGAACTGCTGGTATCCGATGGCGCGGGAGGCGGTGCGTCCGCGACGCAGACCGGCGCCGTCGAGTGTGCGCACCTCATCGAGCAGGCCCTGGTCCTCCATGCGCTGCACGCGACGTGCGATGCGCTCGTGAAGCAGGGTGCGGTCCACGTCGAGTCCGATCTGCACGACCGGTTCCAGGCTCGGTTCATGGGCCCGCTGCGGCATGTAGGAGGAGAATGTCCGGCCGGTGAGCAGCACGACTTCCAGGGCGCGGATCAGGCGTCGGTCATCCTTGATCACGGCTGCGGATTCGGGGTCCAGCTCGCGCAGCTCCTGGCGCAGCGGGGCGGCCCCCTCGTCGTCGAGTCGCAGCGTCAGTCGGCTGCGCAGCTCCGGGTTGGTGGGCGGGAACTCGATCACGTCGATGACGGCGCGGACGTAGAGCCCTGATCCGCCGACCATGATGGGGGTCTTGCCCCGGTCTCGGATCTCCCCGATGATCCGGCGGGCCTGGTCCTGGAAGTCTGCGACCGAGGACTCCTGTGTCACGTGGAGGACGTCGAGGAGGTGGTGGGGGACGTCGCCGGCCTCTTCTGCGCTGACTTTGGCAGTGCCGATGTCCATCCCGCGGTAGAGCTGCATCGAGTCGGCGTTGATGATCTCACCGTCGAGGCGTTGTGCGAGTTCGATGCCCAGCGCCGATTTGCCGGAGGCGGTCGGTCCCACCAGAACGATCAGCGGCGGTGTCGACGACGTCGAGCCCACCTCCGCCGCCGAGAGCTGACCTGCGTCTGGAACGGCAGTCATCAGGCGACGGGGCGCCGCGTGGGCATGCCGAGCGAGACTGCGGTCGGGGTGGATCCGGTGACCTGGGTGGTGCCGACGCCACAGGAGTCGGCCTGCCAGCGGTCCCATGCGTCCCCTGCGGGAGAGCGGCGAAGCTGGTACTCGGCAGGTCCGCTCGGGTCGGCCAGCAGGTGGAATCCTGCTGCCTGGGTGATGGTGACGGTGACGAAGTCTCCGGGACGCGGCGCGGGGGCTCCGTCGGGCACGGCGAAGTGCACGCGCCTGTTGTCCCGGGCCCGTCCGCTGAGCCGACCGGTCTCAGAGGATTTTGCGCCGGAGTCGGCGGTGACCAGGAGTTCCTGCGAAGTGCCCACGAGCTTGGCGTTCTCTTCAGCGCCGATGCGATCCTGCAGCGCGCACAGGCGTTCGAAGCGCTCCTGCACGATCTCCTTGGGGACCTGATGGTCCATGGTCGCGGCCGGGGTGCCGGGGCGTGGTGAGTATTGGAAGGTGAAGGCGGAGGAGAAGCGCGACGCTTCGACGACCCGCATGGTCTCTTCGAAGTCTTCCTCGGTCTCTCCGGGGAAGCCGACGATGATGTCGGTCGTGACGGCGGCGTGCGGCATCGCCTCGCGCACCTTCTCCAGGATTCCGAGGAACTTCTTGGAGCGGTAGGACCGGCGCATGTCTTTGAGCACCTTGTCGGACCCGGACTGCAGCGGCATGTGCAGCTGGGGCATGACATTGGGAGTCTCGGCCATGGCGTGGATGACGTCGTCGGTGAAGGACGCGGGGTGGGGGCTGGTGAACCGGACTCGTTCGAGTCCGTCGATCTGCCCGCAGGCGCGCAGCAGCTTGGCGAACGCCCCGCGGTCCCCGAACTCGACCCCATAGGTGTTCACGTTCTGTCCCAGGAGGGTGACCTCCACGGCGCCGTCGGCGACGAGGGCGCGGACTTCGGCGAGGATCTCCCCCGGACGGCGGTCGCGTTCCTTGCCGCGCAGGGAGGGCACGATGCAGAAGGTGCACGTGTTGTTGCAGCCTACCGAGATGGACACCCACCCGGAGTGCACGGACTCGCGTTTGGTCGGCAGCGTCGAGGGAAAGGTCTCGAGGGCTTCGAGGATCTCGATCTCGGCCTCGGCGTTGTGACGGGAGCGCTCGAGCAGGGTGGGCAGGGACCCGATGTTATGGGTGCCGAAGACGACGTCGACCCAGGGGGCCTTCTTCTGAACCGTCTCCTGGTCCTTCTGCGCCAGGCAGCCGCCGACCGCGATCTGCATACCCTCGTGCTCGGCCTTGGTCTGACGGAGCATTCCCAGGTGACCGTAGAGCTTGTTGTCGGCGTTCTCCCGGACCGCGCAGGTGTTGAAGACGACGAGATCGGGGGTGGTGCCCGTCTCGGCTGGTCCGTAGCCGGCCTCTTCGAGGAGCCCCGACATCCGCTCCGAGTCGTGGACGTTCATCTGGCAGCCGAAGGTGCGCACCTCGTAGGTGCGCAGGCGCGCCGACGGGTCGACGACGGCGGCACCGTCCTCCGCGCGGGGGCGGTCCGGTGCGGTGGTCTCGGCGCGGTCCATCAGTGCATCACTCATTGCTGAGGATTCTACGCGTCCGTGTGGGCCTCGATCACTTCGCGCACGATCTGGAAGGCCGCGCCCGGGGAGTGACCGCGGCGGGCCAGCATCGAGACCAA
The DNA here is from genome assembly GCF_051262655.1 of Nesterenkonia maliinae. Classification (NCBI taxonomy): domain Bacteria; kingdom Bacillati; phylum Actinomycetota; class Actinomycetes; order Micrococcales; family Micrococcaceae; genus Nesterenkonia; species Nesterenkonia maliinae. The sequence continues at coordinate 961,042 of NZ_JBIMEY010000001.1, forward strand.
CCGGCGGGTGAGCTTGTCCCGCTCGGCACGTTCTTCGGGGCTGGGGCCGGTGGGCACAGTCTTGCCCTGGAGCTTGCGGCGCACGAGCTCGCGCGCCGCCTCGCTCTCGTCCTCGGCGCTGATCTGCTCCAGCGCATCCGCTGCCACGTGCTCGCTGATGCCCTTCTCGCGCAGTTCACGGCGCAGTGCGGACTTGCCGAGGTTCTTGAGCTCATGACGGCCCCTGACCCAGGTCTGGGCGAACTCGACGTCGTTGATCAGGTGGACCTCTTCCATTCGATCGAGCACGCGAGTGATGACCTCGGGGTGGAAGTCCTTCTCCTTCAAGGCCACGGCGAGCTGATGCCGGGACTTCGGGGAGCCGGTGAGTCGGCGCAGCACCACGGCGCGAGCCTTCTCGTACTGTTCCTCGGGGCTGACTCCCGCCATAGCCCCCGCAGGGACATCGTCGTCATCGTGCTCGATCTCGAGTGGGGCGGACGAGGTCCGCTTCGAGGGGTCTTGATCGGCAGTGCCAAGGTCGACAGTTTCAGCCTCGACAGTTTCAGCCTCGTCAGTTTCAGCCTCGTCAGTGCCGGGGCCGTCCATCTCGGCGTCGACCGTGTCGGGGGCCGGATTGGGGTCCACCAGGGGGCGAGCCTCAGGAGAGGCGCTGAACCGGAGGGGTCCGGAGTCGAACTCCTCGGACACGGGCCTGGCGAACCCGACGTCGCCCGGTGCCGACTCATCAGCATCGGACGCCTCGGCCTCAGGGTCTTCCCCCTGGGCGTCCTCGTCCTCCGGGTCTTCCTCCTCGGGGTCTTCCTCTTCGGGGCCTGTGGCGGCCGAGGAGGCTGCGGGGTCGCTGGGGCCGGCGGCACCGGCCGGGCCTGTCGATGTGCTCTCTGGAGGCTTCTCGGGCACCGAGGTGTCGACGACCAGGAAGTCAGGAACCGGTGCGTCCGGATCCCGCTCCTGGATGCTCGTCATGGCGGCCCGCAGAGCTTCGATCTTCTGCTGCTGATCACCCATGGCGACCTCCTATCAGCCGTCGACGGCCTTGAGGGCCGGTCCGCCTTCTTCTTCCAGCGGTGAGATCAGGCCGAGCTTCTCACGGATACGACGCTCGATCTCATCGGCAAGGTCGGGGTTGTCCTTGAGGAAGGTGCGCGCCTTCTCCTTGCCCTGGCCGAGCTGGTCCCCGTCGTAGGTGAACCAGGCGCCGGACTTCTTCACAAGGCCGTTCTCGACTCCGACATCGATGAGACCGCCCTCGCGGGAGATGCCTTCGCCGTAGATGATGTCGAACTCGGCCTGCTTGAACGGCGGGGCCATCTTGTTCTTCACGATCTTGGCGCGAGTGCGGTTGCCCACCGCGTTGGTGCCCTCCTTGAGGGTTTCGATGCGACGCACGTCCACGCGGACCGAGGCGTAGAACTTCAGCGCCTTGCCGCCCGAGGTGGTCTCCGGGGAGCCGAAGAAGACACCGATCTTCTCGCGCAGCTGGTTGATGAAGATCGCAGTGGTCTTGGTCTGGGAGAGCCGACCGGCGATCTTGCGCAGCGCCTGTGACATCAGGCGCGCCTGGAGTCCGACGTGGGAGTCGCCCATCTCGCCTTCGATCTCGGCACGCGGCACCAGGGCGGCGACGGAGTCGATCACCACGATGTCGATGGAGCCGGAGGAGACCAGCATGTCCATGATCTCCAGCGCCTGCTCACCGGTGTCCGGCTGGGAGACCAGCAGCGCGTCGGTGTCGACGCCCAGCTTCTGGGCGTACACGGGATCCAGGGCGTGCTCGGCGTCGATGAAGGCGGCGATGCCGCCCATCTTCTGCGCATTGGCCACCGCGTGCAGGGCCACGGTCGTCTTGCCGGAGGACTCCGGGCCGTAGATCTCGACGACGCGCCCGCGCGGGAAGCCGCCGATGCCGAGTGCGGCGTCCATGGCGATCGACGACGTGGGGATGGTCTCGATCGGGGCCCGGGTCTCATCACCCAGGCGCATGACCGAACCTTTGCCGTACTGCTTGTCGATCTGTGCAAGCGCTGCTTCAAGCGCCTTCTCACGATCTTTGCTGACTGCCATGATTCACCTCGATGACTCGTTGTATGTATGTGGTGCCAGACTAGGCGGACCCTCTGACATGCCCACGTGCACGGGCAGACGATGTGCATCCGATGGAATCCACTCCGCGGTACGGGCCTTCTGGGGAAAACTCTAGCGCATCGAGTCGAACATATCTTCGACTGCCGTCCTCGGCGTGTCCGCTCCGATGGCGCCCCCACGACAGAACACCGACCGGCGAGTGTCCGCCCGCCCGAGCGACGGCCCGGACAGACAGCAACGCCCAGGTCAGCGAGCGACGCCCTGGGTCAGCGAGCGACGGTCGGGGCGGCCACCGGGTCGGCGAGGCTCAGCTCTTGGGGACGATGTCTCGCCCGAGCCGACGGTCGGCGGGGACATCCTGCTGCTCACAGACTGCGTCCCAGACGTCGCGAGGACTCACCCCGGCCTCGAGCGAGGACTTCACGGTCAGCTGGTACTTGCTCAGCACCAAGGAATCGGCCAGCACGTGGGCGTAGTTCGGTCCGAACTCGCCCTCCATGAGGAACCAGAAGCGGCTTTCTCTCAAGAGACCCTCTTGTCTTCTGCAACGTTCACAGCGGCCGGGACGGTGGACCCCTGGGCGAGCGCTGGATCGTGCTCGGCGTCGAACTCGGTATAGGACTGGTTGAGCTTGGCCAGGAGCCGGGACAGCGTCTCGATCTCCTGCTCCTGCCACGGCGTAAGCATCTGCAGGTATCGCTCGGCCCTGTCCCCCTGGGCGGATTCCAGCCGGGCGCGACCCTCTTCGGTGAGCGAGACCATCTGCGCACGGCCGTCATCGGGATCGGTGGCCTTCTCGATGAATCCGCGATTCTCCAGCGTGCTGAGCTGACGCGACAGGGTCGGCTTGCCGATCCCGAGGTGTCGGGCGATCGCCGTCATGCGTTGCGGGCCCATCTGCTGCAGCGTCGCGAGCACGGAGTAGGACGCGGGTTCGATCTCCGAGTCGATCTGACGCGCCAGCTGCAAGGCGTTGAATCGGCGCCGGACGAAGAGTCGGTTGAACTCCTGCTCCAGCTCGTGGACTTTGGCGCGTCGATCGAAGCTTTCCATGAGCAACAGTCTAGGACAGCTTGGGAGGGCAGCCCATGAGGCGCCCTCCCAAGCTGAATCTATGACTTCTCATGCGCAGGTTCCGGTGGTCCCCGGACGTCGATACCCCTGCTCTGTCGGCGCGCAGGCTGCCGGTGGCTTTGCGTCCTGAGCCTGCAGGAGCCGAACCTCTTGGACCCGAGCTTTCAGACCTGAGAACCTTCAGGACCCGCTGCGGGCCAGCTCTTCGCGGGTCAGCGCGTCGGGCACGCGATCTGGAACGACTCCGCCGCCGAACTCGCGCTGGAACTCGGTAGGTACGGTGTCGGGGACGTGGAGGCCCTCAGCTGTGGCGATGCGCTCCGCGACCTGTGACAGCATCGTGGACAGCGGCACCTCCAGGGCGGAGCAGATCGAGGCGAGCAGCTCCGAAGAGGCTTCCTTCTGACCACGTTCCACCTCGGAGAGGTATCCCAGGGACACTCGCGCATCGTGGGAGACGTCTCGGAGGGTGCGGCCCTCGGCCTGACGAATGCTGCGCAGAACGTCACCGATCTCTTGGCGCAGGACCACTCCCTTGGACTCTCGGGGCTGGGTCGTGGCAGTGCCGTCGACGTCCATATCTTTCCATCGGGTCACGCCGTTGACGGTGACTGGTTGTCTCACCATGGACTCACTCCTCTTTCGGTATGTTCCACCTGTGGTCAACGGTCTTCGCAGGTGTTTTCTTCCCGGTGTGGCTGCAGGTCCTAATGTGTCTCTACTCTAGTCGGGATCCCCGATGCCGTGAGGCTCGGTGAGCAAGAAGTCTTCGACAAGTTTCAAAGCGCCCTCCACCGAGGCGGCGCGGATCTCGGCGCGGTCCCCGGTCAGATCCAGCAGCAGCGAACCGGAGAGCCACGTCTCGGAGGTCTCTGGGCCGAGGCCGGCGGCGGCGGGCTCACACCCCTCGGGCAGACGCAGCCTGAGCCGCTCGGCCTCGCTCTTCCTGCAGGCCAGCCCGAGATAGACGGTGCCGACGTCTTTGCCTCCGTGGGGCTCCGGTCCGGCCACGCCGGTCGTGGCGATGCCGATATCGGCTCCGGTGCAGAACGCGACGCCTCGGGCCATCGCGGCCGCGACGTCGGGATCCACGGCGCCGCGGTCACTGAGCAGCTCCGCGTCCACGTCGAGAACATTACGTTTCACTGCGCTGGAATAGGCGACGACGCCGCCCAGCAGCGCGACCGAGGTGCCCGGAACCTCCGCGATCCGGGAGGACAGTCCCCCGGCGGTCAGCGATTCGGCGGTGGCCAGGGTGAGTCCGCGGTGGCCCAGGCCCTGGATGATGGTGCGCGGCTGGGTCCGGAGCTCGGCGGTGCGGGCGACCTCTCCGGCGTCGCCGGAGAGCGTTCCCAGCCCCCCGGAGGCTTCAGTCATGGTCGGGATCTCGGGCGGGATCGGCGGCACCCGCGCGTTCCTTCCGGACGCGGCGGCGCATCCTGATCGCGGAGAACAGGTAGTCGAATCCGGTGACCACTGTGACGACCAGCGCGAGGATCATGATCCAGAAAGCGACGTCGGCCAGCCAGCCGGCGAAGACCACCAGCGGCAGCAGCATCAGCAGAAGACCGGCGGACTGCAGCACGGTCTTGAGCTTTCCGCCGCGGGAGGCCGGCATGACGCCGTAGCGGATCACGACCATGCGCAGCACGGTGACCCCGAGCTCGCGGGCGAGGATCACGATGGTCACCCACCAGGGCAGCTCACCGAGCAGCGACAGCATGACCAGCCCGGCGCCGATCAGCAGTTTGTCCGCGATCGGGTCGGCGATCTTGCCGAAGTCGGTGACCAGGTTGCGGGAGCGGGCGAGGTCGCCGTCGATCTTATCGGTGAGCACGGCCAGGGCGAAGACCCCGGCTGCGGCCCAGCGCCAGCCGCCGTTGCTGGCCTCGACGGATCCTGGACCGAACACCTGGCCCTCGGTGTCGAGGACCAGGAACCAGATGAAGACCGGGACCAGCGCGATGCGCACCATGGTCAGGACGTTGGCGATGTTGAGCAGCGGCGGTTCGGTCCGTTGCCCGCCCTCTGCGGCTCGTTCGCGGGGTGTGTCAGTCATGAGCTTCTCAGCGTCCCGTCAGTTCCCACATGTCCTCGCCGGACGTGGAGTCGTGCCCGTCATGATAGTCGCTCGCCTGCGGCAGGGCCGCCGTGCGTTCGGCGAGGTCACGGGCGATCAGATCGGCGCTGGAGAGCGAGGCCCGGCTGACCTGGCGCTGCCCGACAGCATGGGTGGGGGCGGTCTGGGTGGGCTCGTTCTGGCCGTGGGCGGCGTAGTCGCTGCCCTCGCGCGGCTGAACCGGCTGGATCTCGGTGGGCTGGGTGCCGGGATAGCCGGCAGCATCTGGCGCCGAGGCGGCCGAGACTGCTGAGGCCGTCGAATGCCCCGAGGGGGCCGAGTGGGCCGACGCGGCGGAGTGTCCGGAGGCCACCGAGTAGGCAGACTCGGCGTAGCCGGCGCTCGGCGCTGCAGCCTGACCCGGCTCCCGCGCGCCGAGAACCCCGTTGGGGGCGGTCTGGACCGACTGGCCGGGCTCGTATTCGATCCCGGTGTTGTCGTACGCCTCGGGCGCGGCCTCGCTCGGGGCCGCGGCGCGCGGCTCCTCGCCGCGCATCATCGCCAGCAGTCCGGGGAGCTCCTCCGGGGTGACCAGCACGTCGCGGGCCTTGGAGCCCTCCGAGGCGCTGACCACGCCGCGCGACTCCATCAGGTCCATCAGGCGTCCTGCCTTGGCGAAGCCCACGCGCAGCTTCCGCTGAAGCATCGAGGTGGAGCCGAACTGCGTGGTGACCACCAGTTCGGTGGCCTGGAGCAGCACATCGAGATCGTCGCCGATGTCCTCGTCGATCTTCTTGGAGACCTTCTCGGGCACCACATCTTCGCGGTACTGGGCCTTGAGCTGGGACTTCACGTGCTCGACCACCGCGTGGACCTCGGAGTCGTTCACCCAGGCTCCCTGCACGCGCATCGGGTTGGGCCGGCCCGCAGGCAGGAACAGTGCATCGCCCTGTCCGAGCAGCTTCTCGGCGCCCACGGAGTCCAGCACCACCCGGGAGTCGGTGGAGGACGAGGTCGCGAAGGCCATCCGGGAGGGGATGTTCGCCTTGATCAGGCCGGTCACCACGTTGACCGAGGGGCGCTGAGTGGCCAGCACCAGGTGGATGCCGGCGGCGCGGGCGAGCTGGGTGATGCGCACGATCGAGTCCTCGACGTCGCGCGGGGCGACCATCATCAGGTCGGCGAGCTCATCGACGATGACCAGCAGGTATGGGTACGGGCGCAGGTCGCGCTTGGAGTCCGGCGGGAGCTGGATCGCGCCGTTGCGCACGGCCTTGTTGAAGTCGTCCACGTGCTTATAGCCGAAGTGGGCGAGATCGTCGTAGCGGTTGTCCATCTCCTTGACCACCCACTGCAGCGCCTCGGCGGCCTTCTTGGCGTCGGTGATGATCGGTGTGACCAGGTGCGGGACGCCTTCGTAGGCCGTGAGCTCCACCCGCTTGGGGTCCACCATGACCAGGCGGACCTCGTCGGGGGTGGCGCGCATCAGGATCGAGGTGACCATGGAGTTCACGAACGCGGACTTGCCCGCGCCCGTGGCGCCGGCGACGAGCAGGTGCGGCATCTTCGCCAGGTTTGCGACGACGAATCCGCCCTCCACGTCCTTGCCCACACCCATGACCATCGGGTGCTCGGTCTTGCGGGCGGCGTTGGAGCGCAGCACGTCGCCCAGGGCGACGACTTCCTTGTCCTTGTTCGGAATCTCGATGCCGATGGCGGACTTGCCCGGGATCGGCGAGAGGATGCGGACCTCGTTGGAGGCCACGGCCAGGGAGATGTTCTTTTCCAGCCCGGTGACCTTCTCCACCTTTGTGCCGGGGACCAGCTCGACCTCGTAGCGGGTGACCGTCGGGCCGCGGGAGAACCCGGTGACCTGCGCGTCGACCTTGAACTGCTGGAAGGTCTGGTTCAGCGCGTGGACGATCTCGTCATTGGCAGCGGTGTGCTCCTTCGCCGGTGGACCGGAGGGCAGCAGTCCTTGTTCGGGAAGCGTGTAGGTGACGTCTCCGCCGAGGGTGAGCTGCTCGGAGCGCACCGGCATCGCGGCGGCCGGAGCGGGCGCCTCCGGGTTCGGGTTCCGCTTCAGTCCGGCCGAGGACGGAACGCCCGACGGCGGCACGGCGGGTGCTGCTGCGGCGGTTGCGGCTGCGGCGGAGTCGGCCTTGTCCCGGGCGCGCTGGATCGCGCGCTCCTGGGCGGTGGGGCGACGCACGCCGGCAGGCACCGCCGGGGAGCTGAAGGAGTCCTCCTCGGACTCGTCGAAGACCGGATCCTCGTAGGCGCCCTCGGTGGCGCGCCTGGCCTCGTGATCCTCATGCCCGAAGGACTCGGTGTCCGAAGACTCGGCATCGGAGTCCTCGGTGTTCTGCTTGGATCCCATGATCTTGGAGAGCAGGGACTTCTTCGGGTGGGCCTCATCGGTGGCCTCGGCGTGCCGGGCGGCACGGCGCGGACGGGCCGGAGCGTCGTCGTCGGACTTCGACGGCGCGGGCGGGGCTGACTGGCGCTTGGGCTTCTGGCCGGGCTTCTGCGCCGAATCCTGCCGCTGAGCGGCTCCACCGGTGGGCAGGTTCGGGTCCTCGAGGGTTTCGCGGCGCTCCCCGACGATGAAGCTCTTGGCGACCGCGACACGGTCCGGCACCCGGCGCAGCGGGGTGTCGGTGAGGATCAGGAGTCCGGAGAGCAGCGCGATGATCAGCAGCGCCCAGACCGGATACGGGGTCACCAGGGAGGCCAACGGCACGCTGACCAGGTAGCCGATGACTCCCCCGGAGTTCAGCAGCGCCGTGAAGGTGCCGTCCTCGCCGATGGTGAAGGCCTGGTTGATCGTGGGCAGACCGTTGGCCAGGTGCACGATGCCGGCGGAGGCGACCAGGATGATGGCGCTGCCCGCGGCGATCCGGGCATTGCCGCCGTGGTCCTGCGGTGCGCGGAAGTAGCGCACGGCGGCGATGAAGAGGATCAGCGGCAGGATCACCGAGGCCCAGCCGAAGGTTCCCGCCGTGGAGGTGTGCACCAGGTTCAACGCCCAGTGGTCCAGGGCGCGGGCTCCCCACCAGTCGACCACCGCGGTGAGCAGCGCGAGCAGGAAGAACACCAGTCCGGCGCCGTCGCGGCGATCGTCGGGGTGAATCTTCACCTGCCGCCCGATCCCGCGCACGGCGGAGGCCACCGGCGTGGCCAGGGCCAGCCAGAAGCCGCGCGCGGCGGAGGCCAGCAGGTTCCCACGCGGGGCGTCTGCTGGTGGAACGGAGGGATTCTTCGACGTCGTCGCGCGACCGGCAGCACTCTTGGAGGTCTTGCTTCCTTTGGTGCTGGCGGCTCGCGAGGGGGAAGTACGTGTCGCCATACTGGCTAACCTACCCTCGATGCCGGGTCCGGTCACCGATCGGCACACCTTTCGACTTGGTCACAGCGGTGGTCCGGAGACCGCCGGAGACGCCGCTGGGCCCCGCGTGATGCGAGGCCCAGCGGTGTGACGGTGTCGAGAAGAGGATCAGGTCTCGACGACCACCGGAACGATCATCGGCTTGCGGCGCAGCTTGCGCGCCACCCAGGAGCCCATGGTTCGGCGCACGATCTGCTGCAGCTGATGCGTGGTGTGCTCCTTGTTGTCCTGGATCGCCTCAGTCAGCGCGCGGGAGATCTTCGGCTTGATGTCCTTGAAGACCTGATCCTCCTCGGCGACGCCGCGGGCGTGGATGTCGGGTCCGGAGATGATCTTGCCGGTCTGCCGGTTGACCACTACGACCACCGAGATGAAGCCCTCTTCGCCCAGGACGCGGCGGTCCTTGAGGTCGTTGTCGGTGATCTCGCCGATGGAGGAGCCGTCCACGTAGACGTAGCCGCATTCGACCTGGCCGACGATCTGCGCGACGCCGTTGTGCAGATCGACCACGGTGCCGTCGTCGGCGAGGATGACCCGGTCGCTGGGGACCCCGGTCTCCTCGGCGAGCTTGCCGTTGGCGATCAGGTGGCGGGTCTCGCCGTGGACCGGCATCACGTTCTTGGGCTCGACGATGTTGTAGCAGTAGAGCAGCTCACCGGCGGAGGCGTGTCCGGAGACGTGGACCTTCGCGGTGCCCTTGTGGATCACATCGGTGCCGAGCTTGAGCAGCCCGTTGATCACGCGGAAGACCGCGTTCTCATTGCCGGGGATCAGCGAGGAGGCCAGGATGACGGTGTCGCCCTCGCCCACCTGGATCGGGTGGTCGCCGTTGGCCATGCGCGAGAGCGCCGCCATCGGTTCGCCCTGGGAGCCGGTGGACATCAGGACCACCTCGGAGTCGGGGTAGTTGTCCACCTTCTTCATGTCCACCAGGATGCCCTCGGGGACGTCGAGGAAGCCCAGCTTCGAGGCGATGCCCATGTTGCGCACCATGGAGCGGCCGACGAAGGCCACCTTGCGGTTGTGCGCGTGGGCGGCGTTGAGGACCTGCTGCACGCGGTGCACGTGGGAGGAGAAGGAGGCGACGATGATCCGTCGGTTCGATGTGCCGAAGAGCTGGTCCAGGGTCGGTCCGATCTCCTTCTCCGGAGTCGTGAAGCCGGGGACGTCGGCGTTGGTGGAGTCGGTGAGGAACAGATCCACGCCCTCTTCGCCGAGCTTGGCGAAGTGGCGCAGGTCGGTGATCCGGCCGTCCAGGGGCAGCTGGTCCATCTTGAAGTCGCCGGTGTGCAGCACGGTGCCGGCCTCGGTGCGGATGAACACCGCCAGCGCGTCCGGGATGGAGTGGTTGACCGCGACGAACTCGCACTGGAAGGGGCCGAAGTCCTCGACGTCGCCCTCCTGGACCTCGAGGGTATATGGCTTGATCCGATGCTCGGCGAGCTTGGCCTCGATGAAGGCCAGGGTCAGCGTGGAGCCGATCAGGGGGATGTCGGGCTTCTTGCGCAACAGGTACGGGACGGCGCCGATGTGGTCCTCGTGACCGTGGGTGAGGACCAGACCGACGACGTCGTCGAGCCGATTCTCGATGTAGCTGAAGTCAGGAAGGATCAGGTCCACACCGGGCTGTTCCTCTTCGGGGAAGAGGACGCCGCAGTCGACGATCAGCAGCTTGCCGCCGATCTCGAAGACCGTCATGTTGCGCCCGACCTCCCCCAGGCCGCCCAGGGCGACGGTGCGCAGAGTGCCGCGGCGTAGTTTCGGTGGAGTGATGAGGCGCTGTGCTGCCAAGGTGAGTTTCCTCCTCGAGAGATCCGGGTAGGGATCTCAATAATGTTGTGGTTGCGATGTCTGCCCTGGCTGGGCGTCCGGTGCGGACGCCTCGCTCAGAGCTGCCAGCCTGCCTCGCGCAGGTCGGCGATGATCAGCTGTTTCTCAAGTTCATTGGCCTGCACCAGGGGCAGGCGGACGCCGGGGTGCATGCCGGTGCCGAGCCAGTTCAGCACCTGCTTGCAGGAGACTGCGCCCTGGACACGGGTCATCATGGCGCGGATGACGGGGCCGAGCTCGCCGTGGGCGATGCGGGCCTCGCGCAGCTCGTAGTTGAGCACCGCGTCGATCATGCGACGGAAGGTCGGGGATGCCACATGGGCGGTGACCGAGACGACGCCGGCGGCGCCCATGGCCATCCAGGCGAGCACGTTCTGGTCATCGCCGGAGTAGACCTCGAGGTCGGTCTTGGTCAGCACCTCGGTGGTGGCGGTGATGTCGTTCTTCGCGTCCTTGAGCGACATGATGTGCGGGTGCTCGGCGAGCTTCAGGATCGTCTCGGTGGCGATCGGGATGCCGGTGCGGCCGGGGATGTCATAGATCATCAGCGGCAGGTCCGCGGCGTTGGCCACCGCGGTGAAGTGCGCGAAGACGCCGTCCTGGCTGGGCTTGTTGTAATACGGGGTGACCACCAGCTGACCGTCGGCTCCGGCCCGCTCGGCTCGCTTGGCCATGAGCAGGTCGTGGTCGGTGTGGTTGGTGGCGGTGCCGGCGATGACCTTGGCCCGGTCTCCGACGGCGGACTTGGCCGCGCGGACCAGGGACTCCTTCTCGTGGTCCTCCAACGTGGAGGTCTCGCCGGTGGTGCCTGAGACCACCAGGGAGTCGTTGCCTTCATCGACGAGTCGCACGGCGAGTGCCTCGAAGGCGTCGAAGTCGATCTTGTCGTCAGGGGTGAACGGGGTCACCATCGCCGTGATCAGATGCCCGAAGTACGGGTCGGTCTGATCCGGGTGCTGAACCTGCCCCTCCATGAGGTGCGGATCGAATTCGTGTGTGGGCTCGTTGTCGCTTGCCATGGGCAACAGCCTACCGCCTGGGCTCCGCCGCCGGGCGAGCGACGGGCGGGAACCCGAGAGCTGACCTCCGCCGTGACCCCGGCGGGAGGTCAGCTCTCGGCGTCCTCCATGGGACCTGCGGCCAAAGTGGTGCCGCTGTGGCTGGGGTCGCCGTCGAAGTGTTCGTGCGAGACGTCGACCACCGGATACTGGCTCAGGTCGATGCCGGCGGGGACGCTGAAGGTGTTGGACCCGGCGGTGGCGGCGCCGAGCGAGATGAGCTGGGACCCGTCTTCGTCGCGCAGCCACACCTCGAAGTAGCCGGCCTCCGGATCCGGGGCGGCGGAGATCTCGATGGTCAGCTCCAGATCGCCCGCGTCGGTCTCGACCATCTCGGCGCGGCCGGTGAAGTCCTCGGCGGCCACCGGCTCCAGGGTGGCGTCGCCGAGCACGGTCGGTCCCGCCACCGGGGGTTCGATCTGAGGTGCGTCGTCCTGGCCCAGCAGTGCGGCAACCGCCGCGCCGCCGAGCACCGCGCCGGCGGCGGCTGCGGCGAGCGGGATCCAGAGACGGCTGCGCGACGTCTGCCCGCCGTCGCTACGAGCGCGCCCCGAACCCGGGGCCCGGCGTCGGTCCCTCCGGCGGTCCTGGGGTCGGTCCTGGGGGTTCAACGGCGTGACCGTGGCGACGCCGCGGCGCTGGTCGGGAGTCTGGTCAGAGATCTGGTCGGAGCTCTGGTCCCGGGTTCGATCTCGGTCTTGATCTGAGGATGCGGCGATCTCGGCGGCGATTCGATCCCAGAGCTCCGCAGGGGGTTCGAGGATCGCGGCCGGATCACGCAGAGCCACCAGGGCGCGCTCGGTGGCCTCGAAGGCCGCGCGGCAGGGAACGCAGAGCGCGAGGTGCTCACGCTGAGCGGCGCCAAGCGGCTCGGTCGAGGACTCGAGGTGGGCGGATTCGGACTCAGCGCCGTCGGCTGCGGAGAGTCGAGGGTCGGCCAGGATGGCCAGATGCTCGTCTGTCAGGTGCCCGTTGGTGCCGAAGCCGTCGCGTGACGAAGGCTGTTCAGTCAATGTGCACCTCCAGACTCTGTCTCATTCGTGCCAGGCCCCGGTGGACATGGGATTTCACGGTGCCGAGCGGCATCTCCAGGCGTTCCGCGATGGTCTTGAGCGGAAGGTCCTCGGTGTAGGCCAGGCGAATTATCTCATTCTGCGGCGGTCCCAGCTGATTCAGGCTCTGTTGCACCACCACCCGGTCGACGACGGCGTCGGCGGGCTGTGGCGCCACGTTGCGCACCGCCGCATCGGCTCCGGCCTCAGCGGCCTGGTGGTCTCGCTCGCGTCGGGCGAAGACGTCCGCGATCACCCGTCGGGTGATCCCGGTGAGCCAGGCGCCGGTGGGCTGGGTGACGTCATAGGTGTCCCGCGAGCGCCAGGCACGCGTGAACACCTGTTGGGTGGCGTCTTCGGCGTCCTGCCGATGCCGAAGCGCGGCCATGCACAGGGAGAACACGAAGGCCGAGTGCTGCCGGTAGAGGTCCTGCATCGCTGCGGGCTCCCCGGCCGCGAAGCGCATCGCAAGGTGCTGCTGATCCAGAGCGTCTCCTCGGTCGGGGTGCAGGGACAGGGTCGGCGAAACCAGGAACGTCGCCCGCTCAGTCGAGGGGCTCGGCGACCACGATGACGTTGTCCGCATAGCTGCCGCGTTCATCGATCCACTGACCCCCGCAGGTGATCAGCACGAGACGGTGCTGCCCGGTCCGCTCGAAGTACGGAGCGAAGTCCAGACCGTCTTTGCCGAGCTGTTCCACCTGTGTGACTTCATAGTGGTGGGCGACACCGGCTTCGTCAAGGACGGTCACCTCCTCGCCGGGGCGGGAGTCCTTCAAGGCGTAGAGGGGACCGACCGGCGTCTCCACGGAACCGGCATGGGCCGAGATGACTGTGGTGCCGACCTCATCGGCCGGCGCCTTGCCGAATTCGTACCAGGCAGCCTGCGCGGCGTCGTCGGGGATGTCCATCTGACCATCGCTGGCGACGCCGCGCGGCTCAACCGGGATATCCGCATCGATCTCCGGATAGAGCAGCTGGACCGGCTCAGGGGTGGGCTCCTGTTGCCCCTGATCGGCTGGCTGCACCGGCACGGACCCCGGGTTCAGTGCGGATGGAGCGGCCTCCGGAGATCCAGGGGCCTCCGGCGAAGGGGATGACGCCGAAGGCTCCTGGGGTTCTCCGGAGGCCGAGACCGTCGCCGCCGGGCCCTCGGAGCTCTCCGCAGATCCCATGGCGCACCCTGTTGCGGCCAGCGAAGCGGTGAGCACGAGGGCCAGGCCGGCGGTGTGACCCGCCTGCCGGCGACGACGGTGGTTTTTCATCTCAGGCGCGGCTCTTGGCGCGGACACCCATGGCCACGGTGCCGACCCCGATCAGGGCCAGCACGCCGATGCCGGCGACCCAGCCGGCGGTGGACTGGCCGGCCGCGACCTCGAAGTTACCGGTGGGCACACCGTCCGGTGCGGAGTGGTGTGCGTCGACGGTCTGCGTGGCGAGGGCCAGGTTGCCGGCCTCCGCGGAGCCCCAGGCGTAGACGATCGTGTTGACGCCTTCGGCGACGTCGACATCAGCCGGGCCGAGGACCGGATCAGACTCACCGGTAAGGGAGACGGCTGCCTCGAGGGTGCCGGCGGGGAGGTCCAGGGATGCCTCGTCCGGGTTGGCCAGCGCCTCGACGGCGACCTCGCCATTGGCCCAGATGTCGACCTCGGGGGCAGCTGCGACGTGGCGCACGGTCAGGCGACCTTCACCGGCGGCCAGCTCTGAGGTGTCGTTCACGAACGGGGTCACCGTCGGGTTTCCGTCAGCGTCAAGATGAGCGGCGGCGGTGTAGTTGCCGCCAGCCTCGAGGGAGACATCAACGGGACCGAGCACCGGATCTGAATCGTCTTCGGCGTCGGCGGCGGTGATAGCCACCGAGTAGTCGCCGCCGGGCAGCTCGAGCGGACCGGCCAGGTCACCCGGGTTGAAGTCATCGAGGGTCAGCTCACCGTTGACGTAGACGTCCACGGGGAGATCCGGCACGGCGTGCAGCACGGAGAGGTGGGCCGAGGCATCGTGCTCGTCGGCGTAGGCGGGGGCCGCAGTGGCGGCGATGGCCATACCGACCAGAGCGGTGGTGGCGAGTGGAAGTGACTTGCGCATGGCGATGTCCTTTCAGGGTGCCTGAAGGCAGTGATGGTGATCACTTTTTGTGCTCACACCATAACTACCGTCGGGGTGCCGAAAAGGTTGCAGCCGGAGCGAAACTTTTTCCGCGCGGACGCTTGGAGGAGTCCTCGACGCTCACTCGGGGAGTCTTGGACGCTCCCACGTGGAGTCTTCGCATGGGACGGCACCGAGGAGGCAGTAACGTACGTGCTGTGAACAAAGCTGGCACCACCTCCCTCCGCACGCGGCGCATCTCCGGAGTCGATGCTGCTCGCGGCCTCGCGCTTCTGGGCATGATGACCGTCCACGCGCTGCCCACGATCACCGAGTCGGGTCAGGAAGCTAGCTGGGCCGGACTGCTGTTCACCGGTCGACCGTCGGCGTTGTTCGCGATGCTGGCCGGAGTGGGACTCTCGCTGCTCAGCGGCGGCGCCGGCCGGGGCCATGCCGGCGCGCAGCTCGCCGGTGACCGCAAGGCGATTGCGATGCGCGCCGTCATCGTCGTGCTGATCGGGCTTGTCGTGGCCTCCTTGAACTCCGGGGTGGCGATCATCCTGGTGCACTACGGGCTGCTCTTTCTGCTGGCGCTGCCCTTCCTGCGTCTGGGCGCGGTGCCGCTCTTCGCGCTGGCCGGCGCGTGGGTCGCCGCGGCACCCGTGGCGTTCTGGTGGCTGCACAATGATCTGCGCGGATCCTGGGAGGGCTTCCCGGACACCTGGCGGCTGTGGCACTCCCCCGGCGTCGCGGACCTCTTCACCCCGTCCTTGCTCGGCATGGATCTGGCACTGACCGGGTACTACCCGTTGCTGCTGTGGCCTGCCTACCTCTTCACCGGCATGGCCATCGGTCGGCTTCAGCTGCAACGGGCCCCGACGGCGCTGAGGCTGGCCGTCGTCGGCCTCGGACTGGCGGCGCTGAGCTACGCGGTGCATCTGTGGATGCTCTGGCAGTCCCCGCTCGTGCCTGAGCTGGCCGCCCGCTACGGCTGGTCCAGCCCCGAGATGCGTGCCGAGCTGATGGTCGGGACCTTCCAGGTCCCGCTGGTCACCGAGGACCTCTGGTTCCTCCTGACCACGCCGCATCAGGGCTCCACGATGGATCTGATCCACACCATCGGCACGTCCATGCTTGTGCTGGGGCTGTGCCTGCTGGTCGCGGAGAAGCTGCGCTGGCTGTTGGCCCCGCTGATCGGGGCGGGCGCGATGCCGCTGACCCTCTACGTCGCCCACCTGGTGGTGCTCCACTTCTGGCGCGGCACCCCGGTGCCGGACTTCCTGACCTTCCTCACCGAATATTCACCGATGCAGATGACGCTGATCCTGATCGTCGGCGCGCTCGGTGCGGGCCTGCTGCGCTTCGTGCTGCGCCGCCGCGGCCCGTTGGAGGCGCTCACCCACGCCGCCGGCAACGCCGCCGCCGGCCGCTGAACCCTTCCCCCCGCGTTTTACCGGGCCCTGCGTGCTTCACCGGCCGAGCCGCGGCCCCGGTATCTCACGTAATACCCGGTAGAACGCAGGGGCACGAGACCGTTCAGGCGAGGCGGCGGGCGCCGGCTGAGGGGTGCGCCAGGAACCCGGTGGGCTCGGTGAAGCCGTGCCGGCGGGCGTTGTCCTGGACGGCGGCGAGCAGCCCGTCGAAGGAGTCAGCGTGGATCAGCGCGATCACGCAGCCGCCGAAGCCTCCGCCGACCTGGCGTGCGCCCAGCGCGGGCTGGACATCGACCGAGGCCGGAGCCGAGAGCAGCGTCTCCACCAGGGTGTCGGTCTCTGGCACGGTGATCTCGAAGTCGTCGCGCTGCGAGGCGTGGGAGGCGGTGAGGATCTCACCGAGCTGGGCGTAGGCGCCGGTGCGCAGCGCCTCCCGCGCGGCGAGGACCCGCGCATTCTCGGTGAGCACGTGCCGGACCCGACGCAGGATGACCTCATCGGTGAGCCGCGCGGGCAGGTCCTGGGGCGCGACGCCGTCGTCGTTGAGCTCGCGCAGGCTCGCCACCCCCAGCATCCGGGCGCCGGCCTCGCACTGGGCGCGGCGGGCGGCGTACTCCCCGTCGACCAGCCGGTGCTCGGCCAGGGAGTCGATCACCAGCAGCGCCAGATCATCCTCGACCAGGGTGAAGGGCACTTGTTCGGTGCTCATGCTGCGCGTGTCCAGCAGCAGCGCGTGCTCGGCCTCGGCGGCGACCGAGGCCATCTGGTCCATGATCCCGCAGGGCATGCCCACGAAGTCGTTCTCCGCGTGCTGGGCGAGACGGGCCAGCTCCGCGGCGGGCAGGGCGACGCCGGCCAGCTCGGTGGCGGCGAGCCCCACCGAGCACTCCAGGGCGGCCGAGGAGGAGAGCCCCGCACCGATGGGCACTGTGGAGTCGATGAGCAGATCCAGTCCGGGAAGCATGTGCCCGCCCTGTTCCAGCGACCAGAACATCCCGGCGGCGTAGGCGGCCCAGCCCTCGACGACGCCGGGAGCCAGCCCGTCCAGGCTGAACTCGGCGGTCTCGCCGTTGAGCAGCGAGCGCACGTGGACGATCCGGTCCTCGCGGACAGCGGCGGCCACCTCGCTGACCTGCGGCAGGGCGAAGGGCAGCACGAAGCCGCCGTTGTAGTCGGTGTGCTCCCCGATCAGGTTGACCCGGCCGGGCGCGGCCCAGATCCCGCTGCAGGGGCGGCCGTAGCCGGCCTGGAACTTCTCGGCCAGCGAAAGGTGCTCTGAGTTCATGCAGTGCCTCCGGGGGTTGTTGTTCCAGGGGTTGTGGCTGCGGAAGCCGGATCCGCGGTGGGTGCGCCGTGGGCCGGGGTCTCGACCTCGTGGCCCAGCGCGGACCAGGCGTCGGCGACCATCTCGCGGACCTGACGGGTCGGGGTCCAGCCGAGCCGCTCCAGCGCGCGGGCTCCGGAGGCCACCAGCACCGCCGGGTCTCCCGCGCGGCGCGGTTCCTCCACGGCCGGGACCTCGGCTCCGGTGACCTCGCGGACGGCATCGATGACCTGCCGCACCGAGGTGCCGGTGCCGGTGCCCAGGTTGTAGATCTCGTGGGTCGAGGGTTCTGCGGCCTCCAGGGCGCGCAGGTGCGCCTCGGCCAGGTCGAGCACGTGGATGTAGTCGCGCACGGCCGTGCCGTCTTCGGTCGGGTAGTCCGTGCCGAAGATGCTGGCGGACTCCTTCTCCCCCGCGGCGACCTTGAGCAGGTTCGGGATCAGATGGGTCTCCGGGTCGTGCCGTTCGCGCAGGGCCCCGGAGGCGCCGGCCACGTTGAAGTAGCGCAGGCTGATCGCGGCAAGCCCGTGGGCGTGGGCCTCCGCGGTGAGCATGTGATCGATGGCCAGCTTCGACGCCCCGTAGGGGTTGGTCGGCATGGTCGGATCGGATTCGGCGATGCTGGATCCGGCGGGCTCGCCGTAGACCGCGGCGGTGGAGGAGAACACCAGTCGGCGGACCCCGGCTGAGCGCATCGCGTCGAGCAGGGCGAGGGTAGCGACGATGTTGCCGTGCCAGTAGCGCTCCGGATGGCTCACCGACTCCCCCACCAGGGAGCGGGCGGCGAGGTGAATGACCCCGTCGAAGCTGGAGTCGAGGATCTCACCGACCTGGAGCAGCTCGGTCTGGTGCCAGCGCGCGCCCTCCAGGAGCGAGTCGGCGTGGCCGGTGCTCAGGTTGTCCAGGACCTCCACGGTGTGGCCCTCGGCGAGCAGCCGCTGCACCACCACTGATCCGATATACCCGGCACCGCCGGTGACCAGCAGCTTCATGGTGTCTCCTCTGTGTCGGTGGGTGTTGCTGTGCGTGTGGTGCTCGTTGATTCTGCCGCGCCTGTTTCGGCCGAGCCTGTTTCGGCCGTGTCTGATTCTGCCGTCTGCGGCCCGATGGCCACCAGTCGCCGTGCCGTCTCCTCCGGGGCGATGTCGTTGATGAACACGCCCATCCCGGATTCGGAGCCGGCCAGGTACTTCAGCTTGTTCTCTGCCCGGCGGATGGAGAACAGCTGCAGGTGCAGCCGCATCAGCCCGGGCTCTGCGGACGCGGGCGCCTGCTGCCAGCCGGAGATGTACGGGAGGGGCGCGTCGAAGAGCAGGTCTCCGCGGCGCAGCAGGTCCAGGTAGAGCGCGGCGAAGTCATCGCGTTCGGCGTCGGTGAGCTCGGGCAGCCGTTCCACCGCGCGGTGCGGGTAGATGTGCAGCTCCACCGGCCAGCGCGCCCAGGCGGGGATGAAGGCCGTCCAATGCTCCGTGCGCGCGACGATCCGCCGGCCGTCGGTGACCTCGCTGGCCAGGATGTCGGTGAACAGGTCGGCGTTGCGGCGGGCACGGTAGTCCGCAGCGGAGTCCAGCAGGGTGCGGGTGCGCGGGGTGATGAAGGGGTAGCCGTAGATCTGCCCGTGCGGGTGGTTCAGCGTCACCCCGATCTCCTCGCCGCGGTTCTCGAAGCAATACACCTGCTCGACGCCGGGCTCGGCGAGCATCGCGGCCGTGCGGTCCGCCCAGGCGTCCACCACGGTGCGCATCCGCCTCACGCTGACAGCTCCGAGCTGGGATGTGTGCTGATCGGTGAAGCAGACCACCTCGCAGCGGCCGGAGCCGGGCTGGCGCAGCCCGGCGGCCTCCTGCGCCGCCGTCGTCGTGCTGAGCAGGTCCTCGGGGATCGGGACGTCGCCGCGGAAGGAGGGGAACCGGTTCTCGAAGACGACGACGTCGTACTGGCTCTGCGGGACCTCGGTGGCCCGCTCGGGCGTGGAGGGGCACAGCGGGCACTGGTCGGTGGAGGGCAGGTGCGTGCGGTTCTGCCGGGCCGCGGCGATGGCGACCCATTCGCGCAGCAGCGGGTCGTAGCGCATCTCGTTGCCGCCCACAGGTCGGGAGATCTCGCGCCGGTCCTGGACGGTGCGACGCTGGGGCTCGTCGTCGAAGAAGATGATCTCGCGGCCGTCGGCGAGCTGGGCGCGGGTGCGCTGTGCGGCCGGCAGGCTCGGCGCCGGTGACGCAGGCGCAGGCGCGGGCGTGGGAGCGTCGGGGGAAGCGGGTGCGGGTGCAGAGCTGTCGGGGCCGCTGGCGGGGGTGGTCATCGGGGACTCCTGGTCTCAGTGGGTTCGGCAAGGACGAGTGACTCCAGGCGTTCGCGCAAGGCATCCGCGGCGGCGTCGTCGATCCCGGTGTCGGTGATGAGTGTGTGGATCTGCGCGAGCTCGGCGAAGGTGCCCAGGGCGGTGGTGTTCCATTTGCTGTGATCGGCCAGGACGACGGCGCGCGGCGCAGTGCCCAGCCAGGTCCGGTTGGTCTCGGCCTCCTCCAGGTTCGGGGTGGTGAACCCGGCGTCCAGGGCGAATCCGTGGGCTCCGAGGAACACCAGGTCCAGGTGCAGGGAGCGCAGCGCCTGGTTCGCGAGGGGCCCGACCAGCGCGTCGGAGGGGGTCCGCACTCCCCCGGTGAGGATCACGGTCTGCCCCGCGGAGGCGCGCTCGGCCGTCGGCTGCTCCGCGGAGCGATGGAAGATCTCCGCGATCCGTGGGGAGTTGGTGACCACGGTGAGCTCGGCGATCTCGACCAGACGATGCGCCAACGCCCAGGTGGTGGTGCCCGCGGAGAGCCCGATGGACATCCCCGGCTGCACCAGGGTGGCGGCCTCGACGGCGATGGTCTGCTTCTCGGCGCGGCGCTGTGCGGACTTCGCCTGGAAGCCCGGTTCTTCGGTGCGCCGAGGCTGGGAGGCGGCAGTCTCCGCGGGGGTGACCGCTCCCCCGTGGACCTTGTCGATGAGTCCCTGGGCGGCGAGGTTGTCGAGGTCCCGGCGGATGGTCATGTCCGAGACCTCGAAGTGGGACGCAAGCTCGTTGACGCTCACGGCACCGGAGGCGTCGAGCATGGAGACGATCCCGGCGCGGCGTTGTGCTGCCAGCATGGGCTCCCCTCTCCACTCACGATCGTGTCGATCACATTCAAACATAGTTCAACACTTTCCAACACCCCCTCCCCTTCGTTTTACCGGGCCCTCCGTGACAC